>CAKZOU010000079.1 GCA_937138255.1 uncultured Paracoccaceae bacterium | reverse complement strand
CCCTTTACCCTGATCGTCTGGGGGCAGCAGCATATCCCCTCTGGCCTCGCGGGCATTCTCAATTCGATGACGGCGATCTTCACCGTGCTTTTGGCGGCGCTCGTCTTTGCCGATGAGCGGCTGACCATCCGCAAACTGGGCGGTGTGGCCCTGGGTTTCGTGGGCGTTGTCCTTGCAATCGGTGTCTCGTCGCTCAAGCAGCTCGACCCCTTCTCGCTCGGCCAGATCGCCGTGGTGGGCGCAACGATGAGCTATGCGGTGGCCGGAGCGGTAGGGCGCTTTGCCATGGCCGGGCTGCGGGCCGAGGTCGGCGCCGCCTCGACCCTCACGGTCTCGAGCCTGATCATGATCCCGCTGGCCCTCTCATTTGAAGGGATCCCGAGCCTCGATCTGGTAGCGACCACATGGGCGGGGCTCCTCTATCTCGGCGTCATGGCCTCGGCTGTCGCCTATCTCCTGTTCTACCGCGTCCTCATCATGGCGGGCGCGGGCAATCTCAGCCTCGTCACCCTACTGATCGCGCCCATTGCCATTGTCCTCGGGGCCGTTGTCTATGGCGAGGCGCTGGCGCCGAATGCCTATCTGGGCTTTGCCGTGATCGCCCTTGGTCTTCTGGTCATCGACGGGCGGCTCTTTCGCCGCGCCAGATAATGCTGGACCTCGGATCGGCCCCCCGCTAGGCAATTGCCATGATCTATCAAACGCCCCAAGACTGGCGCGCCGCGCCGCGCAAACACGTCCTCCTGTTCGGTATGTCCGGGCTGGGAAAGACCCATGTTTCCAACATCCTGCGGGCCGAGGGGCACTGGTTCCACTACTCGATCGACTACCGGATCGGCACCCGCTATATGGGCGAGCTGATCGTCGATAACGCCAAGCGCGAGGCGATGAAGGTTCCGTTCCTGCGGGATTTGCTGCGGACGGATTCGATCTATATCGGCTCTAACATCACCTTCAACAATCTCACCCCCGTCGCCTCCTATCTCGGCAAACCGGGCGATCCGGCGCTGGGTGGCTTGCCGATGGATGTCTACCGCGAGCGGCAGGAACAGTTTCGCAAGGCCGAGATTTCGGCGCTGATGGACACCGGCTATTTCATCCGCCGCGCCGAGGCGCTCTATGGCTATCCGCATTTCGTCTGCGATACCGGCGGGTCGATCTGCGAATGGGTCGATCCCGAGGATCCGAACGACCCGATCTTGGCCGAGCTGGCCGCGCAGACGCTGATGGTCTGGATCAAGGGCAGCGAAGCGCACACGGCCGAGCTCGTCCGCCGCTTTGACCGCGCGCCGAAACCGATGGCCTATCAGCCCGAGTTTATCGAAGCGGCTTGGAACGAATATCTGGCCGAGACCGGCAAGGCGCCTGAGAAGGTCGATCCCGATGCCTTCATCCGCTGGACCTATGCCCGTGCGCTTGCCCATCGCCAGCCGCGCTATGCGGCGATGGCCGAACGCTGGGGCGTGACGGTTACCGCCGAGGATATGATGGCGGTGAAAACCGCTCAGGACTTTGAAGACGCCATCGCCCGCGCCCTTGAGATGCGGGGCTGAGCGGCCTATCTCCTCTTTTTCCACCCACCGGACCCTGACAAATGCCCATCAAACTGCCCGAGAATCTGCCCGCCTATTCCGTCCTCTCCAAAGAGGGCGTGATGGTGATGTCGGACGACCGGGCCTCGCATCAGGATATCCGGCCCCTGCGGATCGGCCTTCTCAACCTGATGCCGAAGAAGATCCAGACCGAGAACCAGTTCGCCCGCCTTATTGGTGCGACACCCCTGCAGGTCGAGCTGAGCCTCATCCGGATGTCCGAGCACCAGACCCGCAATACCGCGGCCGAGCATATGGAAGAGTTCTACCGCCCCTTCGCGGATGTGAAGGCAAGTGGAGATAAGTTTGACGGGCTTATCATCACCGGCGCACCGATCGAGCATCTTCCCTATGAGGACGTGACCTATTGGCAAGAGCTGCGCGAGGTCTTTGACTGGACCCAGACCCATGTGCATTCCACATTCGGCGTCTGCTGGGGCGGGATGGCGATGGCCTATCATTTTCATGACGTCCCGAAGATCATGCTTGATCACAAGGCCTTCGGCTGCTTCCGCCATGCCAATCTGGCGCCTGCCTCGCCGTTCTTGCGCGGGTTCTCGGATGAAATGGTCGTCCCCGTCAGCCGCTGGACCGAGATCCGGCGCGAAGATGTGGCGCAGGTTCCCGACCTCAACCTGCTGATCGACAGCAACGAAAGCGGCCCCTGCCTGATCGAGGATGCGGGCAAGCGCGCGCTTTATGTATTCAACCACTTTGAATACGACCGCGGCACGCTTAAGGAAGAATACGATCGTGATATTGCCAACGGCACGCCGATCAACGTTCCCGCCAACTATTATCCCGACGACGACCCGACCCAGCCGCCGCAGAACCGCTGGCGCAGCCACGCGCATCTGCTTTATGGCAACTGGATCAACGAGATCTATCAGAGTACGCCCTACGATCTTTCGAAGATCGGCAAATAGGCGACGGCCTGCCGTGGCGATTGCGCGGCGGGCGCCATGCCCCCATATTGGTGTGGAAGCCACCGGAGTTGATGATGGATCTTCCCTTTGACGGCGCGATAAGCCGCCACTTTCGCGAAAAGGCCGATCCCACGGTCCGGCAGGCTATCGAAAGCAAGGGCAAGAAGGCGATCCTCAATCCGACCTATCCGTATACAGAGGAGTGGGCGCGCAAGGATTACGAGGCCGAGATGGAGGCGCTGCAGATCGAACTGGCGCGGCTTCAGGCTTGGGTCAAGTACACCGGCCAGCGTGTCGCCATTGTATTTGAAGGGCGGGACGCGGCGGGAAAAGGCGGCACGATCAAGAGGTTCGGCAAGAATCTTAATCCTCGCGGGGCGCGGGTCGTGGCACTTTCCAAGCCCACCGAGACCGAGGCGGCGCAGTGGTATTTCCAGCGCTACATCGCGCATCTTCCGGCGGCGGGTGAAATCGTTTTCTTTGACCGTAGCTGGTATAATCGCGGCGTTGTCGAACAGGTGTTCGGGTTCTGCACGCCCGAGCAGCGCAGCGCGTGGTTCGGCCAAGTTCCTGATTTCGAGAAGATGCTGGTCGACGATGGCATCCGCCTCTTCAAGTTCTGGCTGACTATCGGACAAGCCACGCAGCTTGACCGCTTTCTCGACCGCGAAAGCGATCCGCTGCGCCAGTGGAAACTGAGCCGGATCGACGTTGAGGGCCTGGACCGCTGGGACGCCTATACCGCCGCCATCGGCGAAACCCTGCCCCGCACCCATACCGCCCATGCCCCCTGGACGGTGATCCGCGGCGACGACAAGCGGCGGGCCCGGGTCGCGGCAATCCGTGCCGTTCTCTCGCAGTTGGACTATGCACGCAAGGATGCGGCTGTGTCGGCCCCGCCTGACCCTGCGATCACTGGTGGACCGGAGATGCTCCGTGGCTAAGCAGGGCTATCACCACGGCAATCTGCGCGAGGCTCTGATCGTCGCCTGTCTGCGGCTTGTCGAAGAGAAGGGGCCGACCGGTTTCACTTTGTCAGAAGCTGCGCGCGTGGCGGGCGTGACCCCTGCCGCCGTCTACCGCCATTTCGAGGGCCGCGAAGACCTGATCGCCGCCGCCGCGCATCAGGGCTATGAAATCTTTGCGGACATGATGGAAGAGGCCTATGCCAAGGGCCTACCCTCGGCGCTCAAGGCCTTTGAAGGGACTGGCCGCGCCTACCTCGCCTTCGCCCGCCGCTTTCCGGGCCATTACGTGGCGATGTTTGAAAGCGGCATCTCGATCCAGCGCACATCCGAATTGAACAAGGTCGCAAGCCGCGGTCTTGGTGTTCTGGAAAAGGCCGCCGCCGAGCTTTCAAAGCATATCCCGCCCGAAAAGCGCCCGCCGCCGCAGATGTTTGCCGCCCATATCTGGGCGATGAGCCACGGTGTGGTCGAACTTTTCGCCCGCGGCTCGCCGGGGACGAAATCGCCCTTCCCGCCCGAAGATCTCTTGGAATCGGGGATCGGCGTCTACCTGCGCGGGCTCGGGCTCATTCCACCTGACAGCTAACGGCTTTTCCCAAGCTCTTTCATCCGCGCCGCAAGACCAGCCTTGCCCTGTTCGGCCATCTGTTCGGTGACAGCGTTGAAATCCGTATCCGCACGGTTCTGGTTCAGCTTGGACTTCGCCAGAACCCGCGCAATCTCGATCCGGAAGGTCACGATATTGTCGAGCATCGTCTCAAGATAGTCTTTCGGCGCATCCGCCATCCGCCAGCCCCCTGCGCCGTTCACCGCGTCCTCATGCCGCTTGGTGAGACGCCCCACAACGGCAAGCTTGGCCTTGCGGTCATGCTGGAAGCCGATGCGTCCATGGACGTGGACGACCTGATAGTTCCAAGTAGGCACAGCCCTGTGAGTCTCGGCCTTGGTCGGATACCAGTTGGGCGAGATGTAGCTGTCTTCGCCCCGAAAGATCGCCAAGACCTCGGCGCCATCGTCCAGCAGGCGATGCAAATCATTCGCCAGCGCGATGTGCCCGACAAGCGCATCCCCCTCACGCAAGAGCGGCACATGGTTCGCCACAAGCCCTTCGGGCGTCTGCGCCACCAAAGCCGCCAGAGGATAGGCCTCGATCAGCGCCTCGATGGCGGCGGCATCGGTCTCGTGAAAATGGGCAGGCGTATACATCATCAAATCCCCCTACAAAAAAGGGCCGCGGAACCCGCAGCCCTTCTCTTGGCAGTGCCAAAGCTCTGAAAAGGATCAGCGCTTGGCTAACTGGATCGTTGGCTGTTAACGTTGTTTTCATTGACGTTTTTGGCATTAGAGAGATTAGTGCTACGTTTTTGCTACGTCAATTACTCTAAGATTGTTAAATCTTTTAACTAAACACAACTGTCTCAACAAGACCGCTGTCATCTCTCGCATCCTCACTGTCACCGCATTTGGTATTCTTTTCAGTGTAAAGCTCTAAGACCTTACGTCTGCTTCGCTTCAGCAGTTCTGTGCCCTTCAAGTTCTTCTCCAACCAAGCCCTATGCTTGAGTTCCCGTGCAAGCTGCTTGGTTACCTTGTGAATGCTGCGTGTTTTCATAGTAGCATTTTACGCTCAAGTGATTTTAAAAACATACCATTTTTAGAGTTTTTAGCAGTGCTTGTGTGCCATCTCCGCTACTCAGTTGCGTAGAAAACTGTGATGACCCCTGTATGACCCGTATAGGCGCAAATAGTGGATGAAGACCGCTACATGAAGCAGCGGTCTTTTTGGTTAGCAGATGATGATTGGAGGTGCTAACCACATACCAGCATCACGTTCATGCTCACGTTCGCTGTTGATGTTGTTGACTATGCGGTAAAGCGTTTCCCTTACCCACTTGCTGTGTTGAGCCTGCTGCAAACTGCGTCTTGCAATCTCACGCCCCACTTCCTCACCAAGTGCTTCATATTTTTCCGCTACACGCAGCAGCAGTGTTTGTGGTTTGCCACTTCTCATCACAATCGCCTGGTCCCCTAAACGCTCCATAAGTGTCACCAAAACACTGGTGCTTGCGTTCAACTGCCTTGCTTTCATTGATCTATAGTAACTTGCACCCATACCTAAAAAGTCCTTGCTGAACTCATCTGTGGAGATCTGTCTTATGGCTGCTACTTGAGGGTAAATGTTTTCTAAAAATGTCATTTGGGTCAATCCTTTAACTGTCTTTGCCAGCTACTCCGCAGCTTGCATCCAACTTCGTTTCAGCTTCAACTTGCTCCGCAAGTTTTGCTTTCACTTGTTGGCTTTTTTCTTCTAATCACTGTGCTTTTTATATTAATCTTCAATGGTTTAATGGTTTAATGGTTTAACTCTAATCTTCTGGCCCATTTCCTAAGCACACTTCATACCAACGCCCCTTTGGGCGTCAGTATGAATGGCAACAGGTTATTTCCTGAAGTTTCCATCATCCACATAAACACACGCCATTGCTGGCAGGGCAGGTTTTGCGATCATCC
>CAKZOU010000078.1 GCA_937138255.1 uncultured Paracoccaceae bacterium | reverse complement strand
TTCGTTCTTATGGCGCTGCCTTGAAAGAGATTGGCGCGGCAAAACGACAGGAAACTGGCCGCTGGTTGAACAATCGCGCGGAGAACTCGCACCTTCCATTTCGACGACGGGAACGGGCGATGCTCCGCTTCAGGCGAATGCGAACGCTCCAGAAGTTCGCCGCCGTCCACGCCTCAGTCTCAAACCACTTCAATCAGGAGCGTCATCTCTACTCACGTGCCAACTTCAAACTGAACCGCGCCGCCGCTCTCGCTGAGTGGCGGCTGCTTTGTTCCGCATAGGTTCGCGTGTTTGGAGGTAAACTGAGACTGGCTCGAATTTGTCTGACACCACCAGTTGCACGACTGAATAATGCCGCACGTAACATGTCAGCCAGCACCGATCCTGCAATCACGAGCGCGGCCGGAAGACGCTCAAGAATCCAGAATCAAAGGGGAAAGAGCGCTTTCAATGGCTGCGCAAAGCAATTGTTTTGCAGGATCCATCCCAAGTTTGGAGGAAACAAACACGCCGATCTTCAGATCCACGATTCCCTTGTCCAGCAGCGGGATGAACCTCAGCGATCCGGAAGCGACGTCCGAGTGAAATCCGATCTTTGTGTAGATCCCGATCCCCTTGCCATCTAGGATCATTCTCTTGGCGAGGCTTAGGGTATTGGTAAAGTAGCGCGTCGTCAGATGTGCCGTCATATCATTGATGTTCTGGTCAATGATCGATTTGTGTCCGCGCGCATCAAT
Organism: uncultured Paracoccaceae bacterium; assembly: GCA_937138255.1. Classification (GTDB taxonomy): domain Bacteria; phylum Pseudomonadota; class Alphaproteobacteria; order Rhodobacterales; family Rhodobacteraceae; genus RFZI01. The sequence continues at coordinate 31,341 of CAKZOU010000078.1, read as the reverse complement.
CGTCCGGACCAGATTGTAAGAAGTCAGATCCTCAAGCATCAGGCTCCGCCGCTCCGAAAGCGGATGGTCGGCTCGCAATAGAACCCCGAGAGGCGATGACTTTTCCGAAGCGATCCTGACATCCGGATGGGTAGAGTATCCAAAACCGACGCCGATATCTGCCGCTCCAGACGCCACTGCTTCGAGCACTTCGTCAGGCTGAGCCGCGATAACCGAGATAGATACCCCCGGCGTTGAGTCGGTAAACCGCTCCAAAGCCTCCGGCAGGATGCTGTTTGCTATCGAGTCGACCGTGGAAACCGAAACGTGACCGGTCCTCAGGTCACGGAATTCGTCGATAGTCACGCGGGTGCGATCGTAATCCAACAGTGTCTTGCGGCAGTGCTCCAACACGAGCGCGCCGACCTGGGTAAGCTTGATCCCCTCGGGATTGCGTTCGAACAGCTTGACCCCAAGCTGCTCTTCGACGCTCAATATCTTGCGGTTCACCGACGTCGACGAAATGTTAAGGATCAACGCGGCCTTGCGGATGGAACCTTGCCGCACAACTTCGTCGAAGTAACGTAGAAAAATTGAGTGCATGTGCCGGTTCTCCTGACATCGCCTCCCGGAGCCAGCATCAGATCCGCGCACACGGGGTGGTGCAAAAAATGCCTCACTGTTAACTCAATGTAGCACTTTCCGCACGGGCGACAGAGTCCTAAATTTGATGAAGGCCGATGCCAATTCGGTTCAAAACCCAACAGGAGGACACCATGACGATGACTCAGAGATTCAACCTCGACCGTCGCGCTTTCTTGAAGTCCGCAGCTGCCACTTCGGGACTCGCTGCGACGGGAACATTGATCAACATCATGCCTGCGGCGGCGCAGGGCACGTTCAAAGTCTCGATGCAGCTTGGCTGGCTGGCCAGCAACGGCATCCTGGGCGAGGTGGCGGCCGACGCCAACGGCTTCTTTGCCGAAGAAGGATTGGAACTGGAAATCGTTCCAGGCGGACCGAATATTGACGGTGTGGCTTCGGTCGCTTCGGGTCGGGCATCCAATCTGGGTTCGATCTCGTCCAGCCCGTCGCTCATGCTGGCGCGCTCCGCCGGACTCCCGATCAAGGCGATTGCGGCTGGCTATCAAAAGCATCCCTTCACGTATTTTTCATTGAAGAAGAACCCGGTCACCAAGCCGGAGGACCTGATTGGCAAGACTGTGGGGACCCAAGGAACTGCTCAGATCCTGCTTCGTGCGCTTCTTGCCAAGAATGGAATTGCTGAAGATCAGGTGACGGTCGTCGTCATCGGTGGCGATATGGCGCCGCTAATGACGGGCCAAGTCGATGTCATCACTGGTTGGAACACAAACACCGCGGCATTGTCGATCCTGGGTGATCAGCGCGTTGACATGACCCTTTGGGACGCGGGCATCCAGCTCTATGCCAACCCCTACTACGTTACCGATGCGACTCTGGCCGAGCACGGCGACAAGGTACAGGCGATGATCCGTGCCATTTCGCGCGGTTGGGGATGGGTGCATGACAATCCCGAAGCTGCCGTCGACATTCTGGTTGAGCGCTTCCCCAACATGGACAAGGCCAACGAACTGGCCGCTGTTCCGCTGGTAGTGGGCTATTCGTTCAACGCGACAACGGCCGAACAGGGCTGGGGCGCGATGAATGCTGAAAACTGGCAGGCCCAGATCGACATCTACGACCAACTTGGCCAGTTTGCCAACGGCGCGCCAGCGCTTGGGGACGTCATGACACTGGACGTTCTCGCAGCAACCGCCGACTCTCGACCCAAGCTGGGCTGAGCGACATGCAGGGGCAGAACACCATGTCCGCGGCGCCGACCGGATCCCGGTCGGCGATCGCCGCGTCACTCAAGTCGGCATCAGTCCGCTTTGGCAGCTACACAGCGATCAAGGACCTGTCGATCGACATCGCGGAAGGGGCGTTCTACACCATCCTTGGCCCTTCGGGCTGTGGCAAATCGACGATGCTGCGGCTGGTTTCTGATCTAATACCGGCCGCTGGCGGAACAGTTTCAATATTCGGAAAAAGCACCGAAGAGGCGCGACTGGCTCGCGAGTTTTCCTTTGTCTTTCAAGATGCTGCCCTATTGCCATGGCGATCGGCTCTGAAGAATGTTGAATTGCCGCTGGAGATCGGTCGCAAGCGCGGCGTGAAGATCCCCAAGAGCAACCGGACACCTCTGGAGTTGCTGGAACTGGTTGGTCTGAAGGGTCGCGAGGACGCGCTTCCGCATGAGTTGTCCGGCGGCATGCGTCAACGCGTGGCGATCGCCCGGGCTTTGGTCTGTCAGCCGCGTCTGCTGCTGATGGATGAACCGTTTGGCGCGCTGGATGAAATGACCCGCGACCACCTGAACCTGCAACTCTTGAAGATCTGGGAAGAAACCGGCGTCACTATCCTGTTTGTCACCCATTCCATCGCCGAGGCGGTGTTTCTTGGCCAGAAGGTGATGATGCTTCAGGCGCATCCTGGCCGGCTACGCGAAGTCGTCGATATCGATCTGCCGGGGCCGCGCACAATCGATATGCGCGATACGCCCGAATTCACCCGGTACTCATCCTATCTGCGCAAATTGCTGGAGACCTGCTGATGTCGACAACTCTGGAAATGGTCTCGGAAGAAGAAATCATCGAGGCCGAAAAAAAAGCCGCCATCCGCGCTAAGATATTTGCCTGGATCATCCCACTTTCAACAGCAGTTGCGTTGCTGGTCATCTGGCAGGCAGGGGTTCGTTTTTTCGGAGTGCCCATCTACATCGCCCCGGCGCCGTCCGATGTCGGAAACGCCCTTGTCGGCAGCTTCCCTCTTCTAATGGCAAACTTCTGGCCGACTTTGACCGAAGCGCTGGCCGGTTTTCTGGTTGGAAACCTTTCGGCGATCCTGATTGCCATTGCTTTTGTTCACAACCGGACGGTCGAACGCGCCTTCTTTCCGATTGCGGTGTTCATCAACACAATTCCAATTCTTGCGATCGCACCGATCCTGGTGCTGATCCTGGGTCCGGGTCTGTCGGCCAAGGTGGTCATCGCCGCTTTGATCTGCTTCTTCCCGACACTAGTGAACATGGTACGTGGCCTTCAGGCGATAAGTCCGCAGGCGCTGGAACTTGCACGCATACTCTCGGCATCAAAATCTGAAGTGTTCTGGAAGATGCGACTGCAATCGTCTTTGCCGTTCCTGTTTTCGGCACTTCGCATTGCGGCGACGACCAGCGTGATCGGCGCCATCGTAGGCGAATGGGTCGGTGCGACACGTGGTCTTGGCGCGTTGATCATCGAGGCGACGTTCAACTTCAATTCGCCGCTTCTCTACGCCACTGTTTTCCTGTCGTCGGGTCTGTCAGTCCTGATGTTTGCCCTCGTCGCTCTGACTGAGCGGCTGGTGATCCGCTGGTAGTGGATCTCTGAAACTCGAATCGTCAATCAAGAATACCGCGCCGGTTCAGGCGCGACAGAAGGAGTGTGTCAAAATGACCGGACGAAACAAAGATTTTGTGATGACCAAATCGGAGCAGGTCCCCGTGGTTGCGACATCCGATGTCGTGGTGGTTGGCGGCGGCGCGGCGGGTCTTTCTGCAGCAGTCTCGGCCGCCCGAAACGGGTGCTCGGTAACCCTGGTCGAGCGCTATCACCACCTTGGTGGAATGGCTTCGGGTGGTATGGTCCTGGTGCTGGACGACATGGTCAACCCAGGCCACGGCAACCGCCCGGACGAAATTGTCACTACGGGAATAGTTTCCGAGTTCGTCGATCGGATGAAAGCGCAGAACGCCGCCGTTTTCCCGCCGCCCGAAGATTGCGTGACCAATTGGGAGATGTGGCAGAAATGGTCCCGCTGGGGCTGCATCAACTTTCATGAAACCGGAACCCCGCAGCCAATCATCCACGCCGTCGCCTTTGATCCCGACGCCTGGAAACGCGTGAGCCTTGATCTGGTCAAGGATTGCGGTGTCAACCTGCGGCTCCACAGCTGGTTCTCGGAGGCTATTGTCGAAAACGGCAGGGTTGAAGGCGTGATCTGCCAAACCAAATTAGGTCGGCAGGCAATTCGCGCCAAGATGGTCATCGATGCGACCGGCGATCTTGATCTTGCCGCCTCGGCCGGTGCTGAATTCATCCAGGGCGAATATATCGTGACCACCGTTTTCCGCTTGTGCGACGTGGACACGGACAAGGCAGAAGCCTTTGAATATGCCAATCCCGAAGAATACAAGAAGCTCGACCGTCAGGCGCGGCGCGTGATCGGTGGAGCCTGGGGTATGTGGTGGCTCAAGACACCGCTGCCTGGCATCGTCTGGTGCAACTGCCCACACATGACGGGTTATGATGGCTTGTCGCCAGAAGGTATGGTTGCGGCCGAATACGAGGGCCGCGAGCGGATGATGAACCTGCTGGCCTTCGCCCGCGCCAACATCCCAGGTTTCGAGAATGCCAAAATGCTTGGCGCTGCCGAGCAGCTGGGCATCCGCCAGACCCGGCTGTTGCGCGGCGAATACGTCGTTACCAAGGACGACGTCCATAAACGTCGGCATTTTGCCGACAGCGTCTGCCGGGGTCGAGATTATTACACGCCCTACCGCGCCTTGCTGCCAAAGAGCCTCGACAACGTGATCGTGGCAGGCCGACATTATTCGGTCGACAGCGATGCACAAAAGATGTCGCGCGAGATTCCGCCTTGCATGGCACAGGGTGAAGCGGCCGGTGTCGCGGTGGCGCTTGCCCTGCAATCCGACTGCGCACTGCGCGACGTGAATGTGGGCGCGATTCAGGCGCAACTGCGAGCACAAGGTGCTGATCCGGGTGACATTCCGTCGGCGAACGCGCTGATCGACCAAAATGAGGGAGCATGACAATGGATATCGAAGGCTATCCGCTGTCCGGCATCCGAATTCTCGACTTCACGCAAGTGATGATGGGCCCTTGTGCCACGCAGATGCTGGCCGATTTCGGCGCGGACGTGATCAAGATCGAGCGCCCCGGTTCCGGCGACCTGTCGCGGAACTTTTTTGGCGAAACCTCGACCGAGGCGATGAACAATGTCGTCTATGCCTCGCTGAACCGCAACAAGCGGTCGGTTGAAATTGACACCAAGAACCCGGTCGGGCGCCAGATGGTGCTTGATATGGTGCGCGATGCCGACGTCGTCATCGACAATTTCCGTGCCGGTGTCATGGACCGCCTCGGGTTCGGCTACGACGCGTTGAAACAGATCAATCCACGCATCATTTGTGCCTCGGGTTCGGGTTTCGGAGAGGTCGGGCCTTATTCCCACAAGGGTGGCCAGGACGTGCTGGCCCAGGCGATGAGCGGCGTTATGGAAAAGACGGCTGATCCGTCGATTCCCAAGTCGATCTATCCGACGACACTATGTGACTACACCGCTGGAATGCACCTGGTACAGGGGGTGATGGCCGCTCTCTTGGCGCGTACCAAGACAGGGCGCGGCCAGAAAGTGACAGTTTCACTCTACGATTCCATGCTGGCGATGCAGATGCAGGAAGCGGCACAATGGAAACACCACGGCGAAGTTCTTAACTGGGCTGCGATGCCGCTGACCGGGGCGTTTGACACAACCGACGGTGCGATCGTGTTCGTCGGTGCCTTCAAGTCCAACCCCTTGCGCGACATTTGCATGGCACTTGAGATCGATGATCTATCGCCGACATATCCGACCCTGAGGGAACAGCGCGCCAACAAACCGTTCCTGCAGGACACCTTCCGCAAGCGGATCGCCACCAATTCAACCGCCTATTGGCTTGAACGGCTCGAAGCGCAGGACCTGCTCTGCGCTCCGGTTCGGCCGCTGGGCGAGGCGCTTGACGACCAGCAAACGGCGATCAACGGCATGCTGCTGGACTTGCAGCATCCCATCCATGGCAAGATCACGTTGCTGGGCTCACCTGTCCATCTGAGCGAGGCGCCCGTCGTCATTCGCCATGTGCCACCGATGCTGGGGGAACATACAGAAGCTGTGATAGACGAGTTCGGCCTCGCGCCGGCCAAGCCAAAGACGGCGACATGAGCGTCCTGTTCGAAGTCAGCAACCATGTTGCGCGCGTCACCATCGACCGGCCGACGCGGATGAACGCCATTGATTCTGCGACGTCTTTGGCGCTCGAGGACGCCTGGTGCCGGATCGAGCAAGACCCGGACATCCGCTGCGTCGTGCTAACCGGCGCTGGTGACCGGGCCTTTTCGGCCGGGGCCGACCTGAAGGAAAACAATGGTTTGTCGGGTGTCGATTATTGGACCGCGGCGCTGCCGAACGGGTTCGGTGGCATCGCCCTGCGTAAGTCGCTGACGACGCCGGTCATCGCCCGGGTCAACGGCCTGGCACTTGGCGGCGGGCTGGAGATGGTCCTGGGCTGCGACATCGTCATTGCGGCGGATACGGCGCGGTTCGGCCTGCCGGAAGCAAAGGTCGGCAACCTGCCGCTCGCCGGAGGAATGACCCTTTTGCAGCGCGCCGTTCCGCGAAACATCGCCGTCGGGATGATGATGACTGGACGCATGGCACCGGCCAGCGAGATGGCCGCCTATGGGTTGGTCAACGCGGTCGTCCCTGCTGCGGAACTCGACGCCGAAGTGGATCGCTGGGTTGCCGACCTCGCGGCAAGCGCGCCACTGTGCTTGCGGGCGATCAAGGCGACAGTGCGTCATACCGGGCATTTGCCGCCCGAACAGGCCCAGGCCGTTTCAACGCCTGAACTTATGGCGGCGCTCACATCTGAGGATTCGGACGAAGGCACCCTTGCTTTTCGCGAGAAACGCCCGCCGGTCTGGCGCGGCAGATAGGACCCGCCGATGACTCTGGTGATCAAAAGCAACTGCATCGACATCAAGGACGGAATCTGCACCACGGCCTGTCCGGTCGACTGCATCTATGAAGGCGAGCGGATGTTCTACATCCACCCGACGGAATGCATCGAATGCGGCATGTGTGAAACCATCTGCCCGGTGGATGCGATCCGATACGACGACGAACTGGATCCCGAGGAGCAGATTTTTATCGATTTGAACGCAACGCCTTTTCGCAATCTGGACGGCACGCTCGAGGAACCCGGCGGCTGGCACAAGGGCGCGCCGACACTGAAAGATCCGGGCGTCATTGCCGCTTGGAACAACACACAGAATAAGGACGCATGATGAAGGGTGTAATTGCCGCCGTGCCAACGCCGGTCGACACGTCAGGTGCCCCCCTGCGCGATCCGTTTCTGGCGCATTGCCACTGGGCACTGGCCAATGGCTGCGACGGGTTGAACATTCTTGGCACAACGGGCGAAGCGAACTCTTTGGATGTCGCGTCTCGCCGTCAGGTGATGGAATGGGCGGCCGAAGCGCTGGAACGGCAGCGGCTGATGGTCGGAACCGGCACGCCGTCCTTGGCGGAAACAACGCACCTCACCGCATATGCCGACGATCTGGGCTATCCCGTCGCGCTGATCCTGCCGCCATACTACTATAAACCGGCCAGTGACGAAGCCCTGTTCGCGTGGTTCATGGCACTGCATAACGCGTTGGGTGATCGCCAGATTGCCGTGTATTTCTACAATTTCCCGCAGATGACCGGTTTGACCCTGTCACTTGCCTTGATCCAGCGGCTGGTCGCCGCAGCGCCAGAACGGTTCCGGGGCATCAAGGATTCATCGGGCGATCTGGCCTATTGCCGCGCTATCGCGGCGGCTCTGCCCGGCTTTGTGGTCCTGCCCAGTTCGGAGACCGCGCTGAGCGAGGCAGCGACCTCAGGCTTCGCCGGCTGTATCTCTGCGACGGCCAACCTCTCGGCGCCGCTGTGCCAGCGGTCCTGGCAGGGCGAACAGACCGAAGACCTGCATCGCGACATCGCGCATATCCGGACGACGGTCGCGAACCAGTCCCTGATCCCGGGGATAAAGTATCTTGTTGGCAAAAGATTGAACGATGCTCGCATCGCCGCCGTGCTGCCACCGCTCTTGCCCTTGTCCGACAGCCAGATCGGCGTGCTGGACGGGCTGGCCCTGCCCGGGCTGTGATAACAAAAAGGAAATATCCATGAAAGATCATGACAATCTAATCGGTGGCCAATGGGTCAGCTTTGGCAACTACCAGGACAACATCAACCCGTCTGACACGCGCGATGTGATCGGCCGATACTCTTATGGTGACGCAGCTGCCGTCGATCAGGCGGTCACCGCCGCCAAGGCCGCACAAAGCGGCTGGGCTGCAAGCACGCCGCAACAGCGCCATGACCTTCTGGACAAGGTCGGGGCCTCTCTGGCCTCGCGATCTAGGGAAATTGGTGAACTGCTTTCACGTGAGGAAGGCAAGACCCTAGCCGAAGGGATCGGTGAAACCATGCGCGCAGCGCAGGTTTTCAAGTTCTTCGCAGGCGAGGCATTGCGCCAGACGGGCGAATTGCAACCGTCGGTGCGTCCCGATATCGACGTGGAAATCACCCGTGAACCCGTCGGCATTGTCGGGCTGGTGACTCCCTGGAATTTTCCGATCGCGATCCCTGCCTGGAAGATTGCGCCAGCACTTGCCTATGGCAACTGCGTTATTCACAAGCCGGCCGATCTGACGCCGGGCTGCGCCCATGTCATCGCTGAACTGCTGCACGAACACGGCTGCCCTCCCGGTGTCTTTAGCCTCGTGATGGGTCGTGGGTCAGTCGTCGGTGAGGCCATCGTCACCCATCCCGAAATCAGCGCGATTTCGTTCACGGGATCGGTCGGGACCGGCCATCACATCGCCGAGGTTTGCGGCAGGATGCGAAAAAAGGTACAACTCGAGATGGGAGGCAAGAACCCAATGGTGGTTCTGGATGACGCAGATCTGGACGTCGCCGTCGCCGCTTGCCTCAACGGGACCTTCTTTTCAACCGGACAGCGCTGCACGGCTTCGTCACGTCTGATCGTCCAGGCAGGCATTCACGATGCTTTTGTGGCCAGGCTGAGCGAGCAGATGCAGGCACTCAAGGTTGGTCCGGCGCTCGACCCGCCGACGCAAATCGGACCGGTCGTGGACGAAAAGCAGCTCAAGAGCAATCTGTCTTACGTCGAGCTGGCCCGACAAGAAGGCGCAACCGTCATCGGTGGCGCCCTGCTGAATCAGGATGCGCCCGGTTTTTATCAGGCACCGGCCCTGTTCATTGGCACGACCAACGATATGCGCATCAATCGCGAGGAAATCTTTGGCCCTTGTGGCTCGGTCATCAAGGTCGCGGATTTCGAAGAGGCCCTGGCTATTGCCAATGATACGGAGTTTGGACTGTCTGCCGGGATATGCACCTCAAGCCTGAAATATGCGCGCGAGTTTCGCCGCCGTGCGCAAGCGGGCATGGTCATGGTCAACCTGCCGACGGCAGGCGTCGACTATCATGTGCCGTTTGGCGGCCGTAAAGGTTCGTCCTTCGGGCCTCGGGAACAAGGTCGATATGCCGCCGAATTCTATACGACGGTCAAGACGGCCTATGTGTTCGCAGGGTAGACGGAATGTCTGACTCCGGGAAACCACGGATCTGGGCCGACCGCTTCATGGGGCTTGCCAACTATGTTGCCGGTTGGTCCGAGGACCGCGATTTTCACGTCGGCGCGGTGATCTTTGGCGCGGCAAACGAGATCCGCGCGCTGGGCTATAATGGCCTTGCGCGTGGAGTCTCCGCCTCCGACGACAGCAGATTTGACCGGACGAGCGGAGAAAAATTCCACTGGTTCGAACATGCCGAACGCAACGCGATCTACAACGCCGCAAGGGTTGGCACCGCGATCGAAGGTTGCAGCATCGTGGTGAACCGTTTTCCCTGCGCAGACTGCGCGCGCGCTATCATTCAGTCGGGAATTCAAAGAGTGATCTGCCCACCGCGCCCAGAGCGCGACGGCAAACTTGATCATAGTTTTGCGGTCTCAGAAATAATGCTTATAGAAGCGGGCGTCTCCGTACAAATATTGGAGGATGACTGAATTCATAATGCGGGTTGTCAATACATCAAACATTAAGAAAGTCTCGCTCAAGCGACGCGCATGAGCCGAGCTCTTATTCCGGCTGGGTCCTGTCAAAGGAACTTCTCTCGAGACGGGGCAAGGCGCCGGATAGCGTCCGCACATGACAAAACGCTCCGCCTTCGGTCTTGTCAAAGGAACTTCACTTGAGGCGGGGCAGGGCGCCCAGTAACGTCTTTGGATGACCAAACGCTCCCCCTTCAAGTACTTCAAAACGAGCCCCGAGATCATCTGCCCGGCAGTGATGCTCTATGTTCGGTTTCCGCTGTCGCTTCGGAATGTCGAAGATCTACTGCACGAACGCGGTATAGAAGTCAGTCACGAGACAGTCCGATTTTGGTGGCAGCGTTTCGGACCGATGTTTGCATCAGAGATCAGAAAGCGCCGGATAGCCGGTTTGAAATCCAGCCGCTGGCAGTGGCACTTGGATGAGGTTTTCGTGAAGGTCAACGGAGAGCCGGAGGGCGCCAACCGCGCTTTCTGATTTTCTTTATCGAAACCGTCATGGAAGGGCGCACCAACCCGTATCACCATGGCGTTCGCGCGCCATGATTTCGGGAGAGTATCGTGCGGCGGATTAGCTTTGTTGGCGCAATCCGGCGGCCTAAACGGATCGCCCCGGCCCTGTGCTTCCCTTAGTGTCTTTGGCTTTCCCTGAGAGGGGTGCCAAAATGTAAGCAGGGCCTAATGTGTTGTTATCGCGAAACGATATAGGGTGTGGTGAAATCCAACAAGATGAAATGGGCGCTGTCTCTCTTTGGGATTTTTGCTCGGCCATGGCGTTCACGCCGCCTCGCGGGTGTACGATGTGACAATGCCGCCAAGCTGGCGATTGCGCCGAATTGGGCCGTCCCGCACGGGCCTGAAATCGACTTGAAGCACGTTGTTGCCGATATCCCGCCCACGATGCGGGCGCTCGACATTGTAGTGGCGCACCCAGGTCCGAAGGATGTAATCGAGCTGGGACCGGCTGAAGCAGATGAAAAAATCGAGGCATTCGCGCTTTAGCGTGCCGATGAACGATTCCGCAAAGGCGTTTGCATCTGGCGCCCTGTGCGGGATCTGGATCACCCGAGCGGCCTCAGACGCCCAGACAGCGTCGAAGCTGGCGCTGAATTTGGTGTCGGCATCGCGGATCAGAAATTCCGGCGTGATGCCTTGTTTTTCGCACCACATCAGAGTGTTGCGGGCCTGCTGGGTGACCCACGCCGAGTCCGGGGCATAGGTCGGTGCGCTACAGAAGGCGCGCCGACTGCCGAGATGGATGAAAATCAGCACATAGGCCGTCCTCGGCCCGCGGAGCGTAAACACGGTCTTCGAGAAGAGGTCGCAGGCCACCATGGTTTCCATGTGTGCCCTGATGAAGGTGGTCCACGGCAGGGCGGGCTTCTTCCTTCGCCGCTCAGGGCTCGGGTGGATGCCCGCCTCGTTCAGGATGCGCTTGACGGAATTGGCGCCGGCGTAGAGCCCGAGCTTTTTCAGCTCGCCGGCTATCCGCTTGTAGCCCCAGAGGAGGTTTTCAGACCCAATGCGGATGACGACGTCGCGCAGTTCCTGCGTCAGGCGCGGCCGTCCCACGGCCTGAAAGGGGCGTCCACCACGCATCTGGGCGAGCCAGCGCTTGTAGGTCGCGGGCTTGGCCACCTCCAACAGCCCGTCGACATCATGCCCGCATTCTTCCCCGAGGCGCAGCAGTTCGGCCTTCTCGGCAGGCGACAGGATGATCCGTTGGGTCGGGATGCGTGCCCGCAAGATCGTGATCTGGGCTTTCAGCAGCCTCAGTTGCGCGTTGTGCCGCGGCATGAAGAACTGGTTCAGGAAGACCAGAAGGAGGGATATGGTCGAATTCATCTTGCCGGGCTCCACCACGGCGTTTAAAAAATGCTGTTATGTCAACGTGATGGGCCTCGCTTACATTTTGGCACCCCTCTCAGGGAAGGCCAAAAGCGCGTAGGGCGTATGAGGGCCGCCATAAGAACGGGGCAGGGAGGTGATGGGGCAGTTTCATCCCGCTTAACCCCTTGATCGCGACGCGGCCAACTGTGGAGCCGCGGTGCAATGCCACTCTTCATACGACGGCGCACGGAACTCATTTGGGATGAAATGTGGGAGCGCCGGCGAGGTTCGCTGCTAGAGGTAAGCGACCAAAAGGGATTACAGCCCTCAGGACGCATCAATGATTTCAATGGCTTGGAGCGAAAGAGAGTTGGGTGCCAGGTTGGCTCCCTCCGATAGTTTTGTCTCGCAAATTGGAGGATCAGCAGTGGCTGGAAGACGAGAGAAGCTCGAAGAGATCGGATTTAAGCTATGGCAAGTTGAAGTTATGCAAGGGCAATGGACGAGGTCTCGTCAGAAAGTTTGTAATTGAGACGGGCAGAGCTGCCTCGTAGCGTCTGAGCATGACCAAATCTGACCCGTTCGAGGGCCTTCAAAGCAGCCCCGAGATCATTCGCCTAGCGGTGATGCTCTACGTTAGGTTCTCGCTCTCGCTCAGGAATGTCGAAGATCTACTGCACGAACGCGTTATAGAGGTCTGTCACGAGACGGTGCCGTTATAGTGGCATCGGTTCGGCCCGATGTTCGCCAACGAGATCCGCAAACGCCGGATCGAAGGGATGAGAACGAGCCATTGGAAGTGGCATCTCGACGAGGTTTTCGTGAAGGTCAACGGTGAGAGGCACTATCTTTGGCGAGCGGTGGATCACGAAGGCGAGGTGCTGGAGAGCTTTGTCACCAAGACCCGCGACAAGAAGGCCGCATTGAAATTCCTCAAGAAAGCGTTGTGCAAGCACTGTCGCCCGGAGGTGGTTGTCACAGATCGACTTCGGCCCTACGGCGCAGCGTTGAGAGAGATCGGGGCCGCAGATCGGCAGGAGACCGGCCGTTGGCTCAACAACCGAGCCAAGAATTCACACCTACCATTTCGAAGGTGTGAGCGGGCGATGCTCCGTTTCAGGCGCATGCGAACGCTCCAGAAGTTCGCCTCCGTCCACGCCTCCATCCTCAACCACTTCAATCAGGAGCGTCGTCTCTACTCACGTGCCAACGTCAAGCTGAACCGCGCCGCCGCTCTCGCTGAGTGGCGGCTGCTTTGTTCCGCATAGGTTCGCGTGTTTGGAGGTAAACTGAGACCAGTTCGAGTTGGTCTGACACTACCAACATGCCAGCTTCAGGATTTAGATCCTCATTCTCCTAGGCCTGCAGAATTCGCTGCCAGCCTGTTGAATAGCGGGATTTGGTCATTATGCGCGTCTTCGCTCGCGCTACAGCCACGCGAAGAATTCGGCCTGAGAGGTTGGTTTTGCCAGACAGCGACGTGAGCGGCGCACCAACAAAGACATCTAACCGGTCATGCCCAGCGGAGTCGCCCAGAGCCAAGCGATTGGAATCAAGTGCTTGCTGGATTGCGAATTCAAGTCTGGCATTGTCGACGTCATCCACACTGTGCAGAACAACAGCGAAGGTTCCCTGCCCAGCGTAAGAAATAAAGCAGTCACCGTTTTCGGCGATTGACGAGGAAAGGACGTCAGAAATTCGATCGAGAATGTCGATATAGCGCGCCAACCCGGCGATCCGGAACACATCTTCCAGACCGTTCAACCGAACGCCAAAAATATTGGCGGTCTGAATCTTGCTGCTTCGAAGTTGACGCACATAGTTTTCCAGAGCGTCAAACTCGATCACATTGTCGGGTCCGCCGACTTGGTAGATCTCATCAAAGTCTGCAACAAAATAGGGCTCGGTCTGCTTTCCCGCGACCCGTGCAGCGACGATCGCTGACTGTGCGTCGACTAGTGCATTTGCAACCCTCAGACGTGCGCCGAATTCTACGATATCAAAGGGTTTGGTAACATAGTCGGTTGCCCCAGCGAGAAAAGCCGTGTCGATACTTAATTTGTCTCGCTTGCCCGTAAGCATGATAATCGGTGTGGCATCGTACCCTTTGATCTTTCGAATTCGGCGGCAAAGTTCGATTCCGTCGAGTGTATCCATGACGATATCGAGAAATATGCAATCGAACTTCTCGGTTGAACCATGGATGGCATCCAGTCCCTCCTGCCCCGTGCCGCACAGAAGGACATCGTCATGGCCATGGGAAGACAATGTAACTTGTAGAACTTCCAAGATCTCCGGGTCATCGTCGATTGCGAGAATCTTCATCGGGGTCTCCACTTTGAAATGCAACCTATTGGAGATTTTGAAGATTTTGTGTGCTCCAATTTAGCAAGAAAGAAGGAGAAATTGCGGCCGATTTCCCACTTCGTTTGAAGCCCGTCTATGCTGAAACGCTTCAGTCCGGCCAGCGCCGGATATAGTCTAGCGCCTTCAAAATGATGCCATTGGTGTTCAAGTCCCCATAGTTGCTCATCGGTGACTGGTCTGCGGCGAAGAGTCCGGCAATAAACCCATACCCTTCCATTCGACCCTTTTCGCGGATGAGAGAGACGAGCATTTCTGTGTATTCATTGGGAAAGCGTGCATGCCATAGAAAAGCTGACTTGCTGCTAATAATATCAGCGCGTCTTCGAAAGTCTGAGGTTTCCTGGACTTTACTGTCTGTCTTCGGGCGGATGACCCAAGCTTCTTCGGGAATCCGATCAAGCCGCAGCCCTTGAAACACAAACCAGGGGTAAGAATTCAGTGGGCTTTCCGAAACGCACTTTGGCTGTCCTGTCGTTTGGAACCAGTCCATCTGAGCTGTCAGCAAGACCTTTGCCAGTTCTTTGGTGGCAGCTTCGGCATTGGTTTCGATCAAATCCAAAAGCGCAGGCTCTGTTCCAAAGTGCCCAATGTCCGTGGCCGAATAATAGAGCCTCATAAGATCGTCGGCTGTCGGGTTTGTCGGCATCTGCGGATAGGACCTGACGAAACTCATTCCCCACTGCCGAAAACCCCGTAGAGCGTAGGTATTGCAGTGGGTCAAACTGGCATCCACCCATTTGCCCCCACGATAATCGTGGATTCGTCCCTGTCGAATTGCTGCGGAAAGGGACCAGGACTCGACAAGCGCGCTTGCATCGATTTCAGCGATCAGGCCTTTATGTACCGCCTGCCTAAGGGCGATCAAAAATCGGCCAATATCGCATGAATCAAATTCGTCGGAGACAGGTTTGCCCGTTCGCCCGTCAATGATCGATGGTGGGAAGGGGTGGCCATCTATCGTCGTAGTGGGAAGTGAGGCAATTAGGGTCGCGAGTCTTTCTTGTGCTTCCCTAAAGGAGATTATTGCGAGTCCGTGAGCTGACAAGACGCCCTGGATTTGACTGCCGACATCCCAAAATGTGATATTGCGGTCAATTACCGGGTTCTTTCCCAAATTCACCGTTCCAGCACATAGGCCAGTGCCGCTGTCGGAATAACGGTCCATGAAAGCCCAAGCTGTTAGCGCGTCTAGCCTTTGCTCGCCCTCCTCAAGCCGCCCGGCAATCTGGTAGTTGAAAGCCAATTTGCCAAATCGCTCGCGAACGGACCACAGATGTTCAAGTTGATGGTCGGGGGCCAGAATCTCGTCCAAGTAACCGTCGATTGATCGGACATGGACCCGGCCAACCTTCACGGCCGATACGATTTGAGTAACCACCGAGCGCCTTTGCACTGGCGTGGCAAGATCACTTGGCCGCAACAACATGACATAGTCGCTGAGCGGGTAGCGCTCTAGTCGCTCAGCGAGGGAACCTTCTGCCCATTCAGCCAAAGCGACTTGAAATCGGCCGTCGTTGCGTTGTCCGGTCCACGCGATGTCTGCGCCAGGTTTGACGAGCACAATACGAATATCTGGGGCCAGTAGAAGGTCGTCTTCATCACGGTCGGCTACGACACAATTCCTCAAGAGACTGTCGAGGGAGATCTGGTTGTTCGGGCCGCAAACGCCCAAAGGATTTGGTTCTGGTAAACCGGGTTCGGCAATCAAGCCGTAGGGCAGGCCCTCGGTCTGAAGATCGGCCAGAAATTGAGCGACCGGGCCGTCCGACCCATACTCTCCTTCTGCATCGACAACGCAGCTCAGGAACGAAGATGTCCCCCCCCCAAACAAGCCGAGCAGGTCTGAAGGTCTGGTAACAACATTTGTGCCGCTCGAAAAAAGCATTCGAAGCGCCTCAGCCCACTTTGCGGCATCCTCGGCACGGTCAGAAGCGGAAACCGAAAGCCTAAACAGGGTATCGTTAGCCACTGGCAGAGAGGCCGGCAAAGGTTGGCTCGAACCTAGACCCTGACTAATTCCGCCCGCGATCTCGATTTGCCCCCAATCCGTCTGCCGGATTGTAGTCGGCCCGCGCAAATCGCCAGAAATGCGAGAGATCCGAATTCTGAATCCTGCCGCACGCAAGGCATAGGAATTGCCCTCAGACACAGGCGACGCAGGAACACAACACGGCATCGCCGCTTCTTTGGGCCAGCCGCGGTAAGCCAGATCCGACTTGAGATCTGACGCTGCACGGAGTACAAAATACCTTGGAGATTCAGCCTCCATTTCGAGCACGCCGGCACATTCGACAAGCCAGGGTTGTTGGAGTTGTAGTGAGCCCAATACCGCCACCTGCTCCCGTGGCATTTGAGGCCCAATTTCGATCGCCGTCGGCACTCCTCGGGAAGTGAACTCGCGCACTATGGCTTCTAGTTGATCAGCTCGCAGATTGGGATCGATGCTTTCCAGAAGCACGACGATTGCGGCCGATCTACTCGGATTCTGCGCAGCGAGGCGCGTCGCTATTGCAGCTGCTGTCGCGGACAGGAACAAGGTGCGGCGGTTGATGTTTGATATGTTGCAGTGTGGCACCCGGGCGCAATCCTTTCAGGGATCTTACCTATTCAAAGTATATGTAACACATCCGGGCTGCACCGCTAGATATTGGGGCAAAAGGACGCCATAACCTTTGCATGGAGGATGAGTGCGAGAACTGAAGCCAAGAAATCGGGAAGATTTGGCGCCGGTCCGTCTGGTCTTTGAAGACAAGAGCGGACGGCGAAGGAGGATCTTTGATGTCTCGCTGCTTGTGGTGATGGTCCTCGGTATCCTTGTCTTCGGCGAATTCTTTTACAGGATCAATAACTACAGCCGCCCCGATGGGGCTTCGTTGCCGATCGGACTGGAAATCGTGGTTGGCCAAGATCCCTCCCCCAATCTGACAGTGCTTGAGCTGGACGAAGGTCGTTCGCCAAGTTGTGAAGATAATGCCTGGCTCAAGAACAGACCGAGTTCCGGCCTTTCGGCCTTTGTTCCGGCCGGGGACCGCGCGGCTATTGCCGCTTTGTCCCTCCATTGTGGGAAGCTGGACGACGTATATTTTGCCGGTCATGTTCTAGGTGAAAATGGGGTGAACGCCACCGTCGCCGCGGGGCCCAATCCCTTTTCGCTCCCCATCGAGAAATACCAAGATCCGAGCCGTTTCGCCGACCGTCCCAAACTGTGGTCGGTCATTCCCGTGCAGTCTGGGGCGGATATCGAGAAGTTGCTGGATTATACCAAGACGAACGGTCTGCTGTCGGAAGCCCAACTGGAAGCGGCCGAAAGGGCGGGAGTTGCGGGCCTCTGTCTTGACCTAACGACTCTGGTTGAGCCACCGATCTGGGGGGCTTTGGCTCTGGCCAACCAACTGAGATCGGCCGTTTCGGGGTCGGGTCTCCAAACCTGCCTAATCGGAACGGCAAGTGCCGACTTTCTGTTAGATCCTGCTGTTATTGCGCTAAGCGACAGGATCATTGCGGTTCTGAAGCAAGACAGCCCCTCGCCGGCTCATGCCCCAGCGCCAATCAGTTGGAGCCAAACACACATCGCGCGGCTAGAGGCGGATATCCCGCCTGGGAAGCTTAGGATGGCCCTCGCCACAAAGGCAACGGTCTGGAAGTCAGGATGGATAACTTCGGACTCGCTCACCTATCCTGAAGCGATGCTCTCGGCTTCCAAACACGGTGCGGTCCAAGCATTCATTTCCGCGGAGAACGCAATCAAGCTCTACTTTGTCGATAGATCAGGAAGACCAACTCACTTTTGGGTTCCAGACGCGGCCACGCTTTTGGCCGGGCTTGACGCTATTGGCGGCTCTGGGGGCGCTATTTTGTGGCCAATCGGTGGAGAAGATCCAACCTTTTGGGAAGCTGACAACAGCCTGTCCAATCTACCGCGTGACATTGATCTTTCGAACTTCGTCGCTGTTGTTGGAGATGGGCCATTTCCGGTCTTGGCGAGCGGTTCTCAGCTTGGTTCGCGCAGGGCCATTTTCACGACCGATGGGAAATTGGAAGATGTGATCTACGACGCCTTCCCGGCGCCCTCGCAGATAGATCTGATCGGTCAAGCGGATCGTGCTACGGTCGCAATTACCTTCGACGGAGTCGGCCCACCTGAAGTTATGGACAGCATCTTGGCAAGCCTGTCGGCCAGAGCTGTCGAGGCCACTTTCTTTCTCGATGTCGCTGATGTGCTTTTCCGTAAGGATCAGATTGAACGCATTGTAGCACAGGGCCATACGGTTGCGCTTCTGACACGCATCCGGCCGCATTTGTCCCACACCAAATCTGTCTTTCTCCGGATTAGAACCAAGCTTACCCAACACGCGCTGGCTCATCACTTGGGTATCGTCGCGCTGATCGTTCGCGAACCCGGTGTCGCCAGTGAGAATATCAAGTCGATCGCTGAGCTTGACCAACTGTACAAAAGCCAGTCGGCAGGATTGCTTCCGATCAGGATCGGTCTCACCGCCCCTTCAGACCCAATGGAAAATGGAGCCTATGTCGATTTGGTTCAGGAACGGATACTGACTGAGGATATCCAGATACTCCGCTTCGATCTGTCGCAAGGCATTGCGACCGGAGCAGCCAGAGTGCTTGATGAAGTTTTGGACGCAGTAGAAGATGACGGGATCGCGATCCTGAGCCTTCCTGATATTGCGGGAACAGAGCGGGAATCTCTACAACCGACAGTAAGGTCATCTCCGCGCAAGAGCGATGATTTGGTCTACGCATTCTTGCGCATCAGTTGGCGGGGGGTTGAGAGTTTCGTCACTCTCTTGGCGCTGGTCGTGGCTCTTCGGGCTCCGGCCTTTCTTGGGCTGGCCCTCTTTTGGCGCGATCGTTTTCGAATTGGGCCAGCCTTTGAGCCAACCGTTACAGTGATTGTTCCGGCCTATAACGAGTCGGCAGTTATCGAACGAACAGTTCGATCAATCCTGGCTTCGCGCTATCCAAACCTTTCGGTGCTCGTGATCGATGACGGATCAACTGATGAAACAGTCGATGTCTTGCGTTCTGCCTTCCATGGCGAGGATAGGGTCGCGTTGATCTGTCAGTCCAATCATGGGAAGTGGTATGCGGAAAATGCGGCAATCGATTTGATAGATACCGAATTCTTCGTGGTCGTCGATGCCGATACTTTGCTTGATCCCAATGCCCTTATGTATCTGATGCGGCCATTCAAAGACGAAAGGGTCGGTGCCGTTGCCGGGACTGTGGAGGTTGGAAATCCGATCAATTTCATCGCGCTTTGCCAGAAGCTCGAATATTTGATCAGCCAAAGCGTCATGCGCCGCGCCTACGAAGTATTTGACGGGATTCTGGTTGTACCTGGTGCCATTGGTGCATGGCGGGTCGAGGCTGTCAGAAAGGCCGGGCTGGTTTCTGGCGAGACCATTACAGAAGACGCGGATCTGACCGTCGCTGTTCACCGGGCAGGCTACAAGGTGGCGTTTCAGCCCAAGGCAGTTTCCTATACCGAGGTGCCTGAAACCGCATCTGCATTCCTCAAACAGCGGCTGCGCTGGTCTTTGGGGATGCTTCAGGTCTCGCGCAAACACGCGCGCAGCATTTTCGAGGGCAGGAGTGTCGGGATTGTCTCGATCATTGATGCCTTGTGGTTCCGGGTTACTTCGAGCGTTGTATTTCCTATCGTAGATGGTTTTTTGGTTCTTCTGGTCGTTGACAGCATAATCCACCTCTGGCTAGGCGAGACCGCAGCAGTTCTGGAAATCTCACCGTTCTTTTTGGCCTCTCTGCTTCTTATCGTGCTTGCCGATGCAAGCTTGGTTGTGGCGGCGTTTTGGTTCGATGGCAAAGGCGATTGGAGGCTTGTGGCGCTGGTGCCGCTGTTGCGGTTTGGGTATCGGCAATTGCTTTATGTTTCGTCTTTTCGCTCGATCTTGCACGCGATCAAGGGGCAGATGCGCGGCTGGCAGAAACTTGCGCGAACCGGAGATGCCAGGTTGCCCGAAACCCAATCTCAAGATCGGAGCTAGACCGTTGGCCCGGGCGTCTCAAAAATGCCCCAGACTTGCCCTACGATCGCCGATGCCAGTACAAAGGCTAGGCAAGCGATCCGGGTTCCGGACTGACGACGGCCAGCGACTGCTCATTGTGGTTTTCGAGGGCCCCGGGATCGAACCGGCGGCACGATAACGGGCTCCAGCGATGAACACATTTGCAGCATTTCTGGTCACTATGCGGCTTCTGGAATCCGGCGGCGATTATCAGGCCGTGAATACCCTGAATTTTCTGGGAGCCTATCAGTTCGGCGAAGCTGCGTTGATCGATCTTGGATTGGTTCGCCGCGATCGTGATCCTTATGACAATGACTTTGGTGGGGGTTGGACCGGCAAATATGGCATACGCTCGGCGAATGATTTTCTTGCCAACCCTGAGGTTCAAGACCGCCTGATGCAAGAATGGCTAAGGGTGATGTGGTCATATATTGAGATGCACTCAATAGACGACTACGCAGGCAAGAAAGTGGGTCAACTTACTCTGACTGCAAGCGGAATGTTGGCTGCAAGCCATCTACTTGGAGCGGGCGCTTTAAAGGAGTTTATCTCTTCGGGCGGTCAGTTGGATTTGCGCGATCCCTATGGAACCTCAATCGTAACCTATATCCAGCGTGCGAATAATTACGAGATACCTTTTCTCGGCTAGTCTTTGCTGAATTCTGGCGTCTTGTCATTTGCCCCGCGCAGCGAAGGTTTTGTCCTGTTCCAGTTGCGAGAGATGGGGCTTTAAGTCCTTGATTTGCTGGTAGCTGTAGGAACTAGAAAAGATTGGCAATCTTAAGTTGTGTTCTGGTTGCATCTTCAGCCGATCGGCGAATATGCTGTTAGGCAGCGGCCGACGCCTAACTACGTGGACTGACAAGATAAAGTCCAGAGGACTGACTTTGGGTAATCTGTCTTGAAAAAGAGTAGTCTTTACTGGAGGCTGACTTACGCCGGGATTACACTCGTAGTCGGAGCGTCTGTAGCTGCGCTCTTTTGGTATGTTGAGAATGCCATTGAAGATCGCCGCGTATCTGAGGCGCGCAGCGATACGAGGGCCGATCTTACCGAGGTCGGCAGCCAGTTGCAAAATATTGCGGAAAGGTCCGCAATTGCCACAAGGCTTCTGGTCAAAGAAATCAGTTCGGCGCCGATGCTAGACGAGGCGAAATTCTCCTCTTTGGCGGCAACACAAATTGAAGTCTTCCCCGAGATCCGACACGTCGCAGCCGCGCCAGACTTGATCGTGAAATTCGTCTACCCGCTGCAAGGCAATGAGACTGCAATTGGTCTCGACTATGCCAACAATGACGAGCAGCGAGACGCCGCTGTGCGCGCCGTTGAGGAAGAAGGCATAGTTTTGGCTGGCCCGGTTGATCTCGTCCAGGGCGGGCAAGCATTCATCTCACGCGGTGCTGTTTTTGTTACCGATGAAGTTTCCAATCTGCGAAACCCTTGGGGGATCGTCTCGGTCGTTTTGGACGCGCAGTCCGTTTATCGCGCAGCTGGACTGATCGATAATGTGTCCACTGAATTCGCAATCCTCGGAAGAGACGCCGAGGGCGGAAAGGGCGAGTTGTTTTTTGGCCGCGCCGAGATTTTTGAGCAAGAGCCCGTCTTGTATGAGGTCCGAGTCAACGAGGGCTCTTGGACCATTGGAGCCGTTCCGGTGGGAGGTTGGTCGTCTAGCGACGGTGCAAACCTCATGGTGCGGAGTCAGTTCTTCGGGTTCGGAGTGGTTCTTGTTGGGTTTGCTCTGGCGATGGCCCTTGCCATTCGACAGAGGCTTGAGGCCCGCACACAGCTGATGAATGCAATAGACTCAATCGAAGACGGCTTTGCCTATTACGATGCCGACGATCGGTTGATCGTTTCCAATGCGAAATATCGGGCGCTCTATCGCCTATCCGAGCCGGCTATCAAAAGCGGGGCAACTTTCGAGAGCATTCTGCGATACGGTGTGGCTCAGGGCCAATACCCTGAATCGGCCGGACGCGAGGAAGAATGGATCAAGTCGCGGATGGCTGCACATCGGCGCGCTGATGCCTCGCTCAAACAGAAATTGCCCGATGGAACCTGGCTTAAAATCAATGAAACGCGGACCCCGGATGGCGGCGTGGTCGGCTTTCGGGTTGACATCACTGAACTCATAAATGCCAAGGAAGAAGCAGAACGGGCAAACCGAGCGAAATCCGATTTTCTCAACGTGATGAGCCACGAGCTTCGGACGCCACTTTCTGTGGTCAAAGGCTATGCGACCTTCTTGACAGCGCCCCAACGGATGAAGTCGGTAAGGCGCCTCCTTTCAGAAATCAGAGGCACTGGAGACCGGCCGGCGAGCCCCCAACAAGCGGCGGAGTCTGTCATAGCGGAAATGTCGAGCTATGGCCAAAAGATTGTTCGCTCGGCCGATTTCCTGACCGAGTTGATTGATGATGTTCTCGATCTATCAAAGATCGACGCTGGAAAGATGATCCTCAACCTCGAAGAGGTTCTCATTGATCCCCATCTCAAAGCTGTAGTGGGTGATTTCGCCGTATCGGCTCAAGAGAAGGGGATCGCCCTCAATTTCGCGGGCGGGGTTGAAGGGGCATGGGTGCGGGCGGATAGTGTTCGACTTCGCCAGGTCTTGAGCAACCTGTTGTCAAACGCGATCAAGTTTACGGATGAGGGCTCAATCCTGGTCAGTAGTCGATTAGAAGATGTCAGGATCATCGTCGAAGTGACAGATACCGGGCGTGGAATAGAAGTTAGCAAACTTGAGGCGATTTTCGAACGGTTCTCTCAAATCGACAGTTCGTCGACACGTAGGGCAGGGGGCGTCGGGCTCGGTCTTTCGATTGCACGCAGCATCATAGAGATGCATGGCGGAAGAATTTGGGCGGAAAGCGATGGGAAGAATGGAAGCAAGATAACCTTTGTTCTTCCAACGCAGAAACCGTCATGAGCATCGGCAACTGTGCGAGCTTGTCATCCAAAAGAGTGGCCCATTGGGCCGCGGGTCAGAAAGCTGAATTTCTATGCAATTGCATACCGATAGTGTATCTTGACCGCAACACAATCTATGGATGTGAGCCTTTCTTGCTAATTTGACGTTCCACGTCATATAGTTGCCATAAGCTGCAACAATCTTGCTTCGCAAGCCAACGCCTTGAGGCTCGAGTCGTGAAGGGCGACGACCGGTTCAAGTGCAAAAAGAAAGCGGGGTCACATATGCGTATTCTAGCGGTTGATGATGATCCAATCATTCTGGAAATTCTGGACGCGATTGTCGCCCAGATGCCTGAGTTTGAGTTGACCTCCGCTCCTGGTTCGGACGAAGCTCTGGAAGTAATTGCCAACTCGGAAACACCGTTCGACTGTTTCTTGTTGGACATCCAAATGCCGGTCAAAGACGGCGTTCAGCTTTGCGCAGAAATTCGGACAATCGATCAATATCGGCTTACGCCGATCGTCATGATCACCGCAATGTCAGACAAGCGATACATCGATTCAGCCTTTGCGGCCGGAGCGACGGATTATCTGACCAAACCTTTTGATATCGGTGAAGTGCAGACCCGCATACGGATCGCGCATCAGAGAACCCAGAGTGTTATGTCTCTCGAGGAATCTTTGTATGTGTCTTCTCGTACAGCCTATAAGGTGAATGCGACCGACGGTAAGGTCAACATCCTCGATCCGATTTCCATTTTCGATGTGGATGGGTTGGTAGAGCCGAACGCTTTGACCAACTACCTAACGCAGCTATCTCGTGGCAATCTGTTTGGTTCGGGCGTATTTGCGATTTCCATTCGGCGGATCGAAGAGCTGCATGAGCGCTGTAGTGGATTCGAGTTCGAAAGTATGATCGCAGACGTTGCTGAGGCTATTTCAGACTGTCTCAAGCCCGAACAATTCCTGATGGCCTATGGTGGAAATGGGACGTTCGATTGTGTTATTCATGGAGGCTACAAACCGGATCTGCGTGGACTAGTGAATCGGATCAATCTTCAGATTCAGAGAATGGATCTTCGGTTTTCTAACGGCGACCCTCTTGAATTGCGCGTCGCGTGCGGAGCTTTCTTGCGTTTGGTCTGGCGCGCAACTGGATCGATATGCGACGCGCTAGCCGACGCGCATCAAAGTGCGGAGCGCGAAGCTATGGACATTGAGAAAAGGCTAGATGACTTCTGGTTTACGGGCCACCAGGACGAGGTTGGCTAATGGCCGATATTGCCGAACTTCCGGGGTTGAGCCAGATCCGTTCGCGCTTTCTTGCGCGGCTCGATCAAAAGATCCTAGTGCTCGAAGATCTCTTGGAAATCTTGGAAAGCGGCGCTTCGGAACCGCCAGGTGAAATGGCTTTTCAAGCGCAGAGAGCGCTTCACAGCATTGCAGGTTCTGCCGGAACGCTGGGTTTCACTGCCCTTGGCGCGAGGGCTCAGAACGCTGAGGCAGAGATAATTCGGTTTAGTGAACAGAAGTTGACCTCTGTCGCAAAGATCAAACGATCAATCGAAGATTTCCTGGACGAGGTCATTAGAACTGCGGCCGGGCTCCAACAGCCTTCGGACGGTGTTGCCTAGCGGCGATTGACGACTTCTATGATTTCTTGACCCAGCGATAATGGATCAAACGGCTTCGAAATCACTTTTGAAGCACCCCGAGCTAGCAGCGCGCTGACCTCACCATTCTGAAGCCTCGCTGTGAAGAAGACAGCTGGCACTGTTTCAAGACCTGATAGTTTTCTCAGATGCTCGAGCGCAACGGTTCCTGACATATTTGGTAGCATTACGTCCAATAGCAGCAGGTCGGGCTTGAATTCCTGTGCTTTGGCGATGGCCTCATCGCCAGACGTGCATTGCAGGAGAACTAAGTCTTCCTCCATACCAAGAGCCATTTCGCATATCTCGAGAATATCGGGATCGTCTTCAAGTTGGAGAATGCGTATCATCGATTTCAACCTTTTATGCGGCGCTTGCGCCTAGAGATTCAGTGCCTTTGCGGGCGCCTTTTAGCGGGAAAACTACACTGAACCGTGAACCAACACCAAGGGCGCTTTCGACAAAGATTTGGCCACCCTGCTGGTTGACGATCTCTTTCACGATGGAAAGCCCTAATCCTGTGCCGCGAACGACCGAGGACTTATCGCCACCGATTTGAGAAAAACGGCAAAAGATGTCTTTTTGCCGTTCAGGCGCAATTCCGTCGCCGTGGTCTTGAACCTCGACTGTGAAGTCTGTGTCCGTCGCTTCCAATGTCAGCTCGACCTGTCCACCGGGCTTGGAGAACTTGATGGCATTCGACAACAGATTGGTCAGGACCTGTAAGGTGCGATCGGAATCGATCTCTGCGATGACGCGCGTTGACACGTTTTCCATGCAAATTTTGACATCGAAGCGGTTGGCATAGCCTTCGGTTGCCAGAGCCGCCTCGCGCAGAAGTTCACCAACATTGACCGGAGCGAACTCGAACACCATCTCCTTAGCGGTCAGCTTTTCAAGGTCCAAGAGATCGTTGATGAGGTTGACCAACCTGTCAACGTTGCGATGTGCTATCTCCAGCATTTTCCGTGCTTTGGGTGGCACCTCGCCGGTGCTACCGGCAAGAATGAGCCCAACCGCGCCTTTGATTGAGGTCATCGGGGTGCGCAATTCGTGGCTGACGTTTGAAACAAACTCGGTTTTTTGGCGTTCCGCCTCTTTCCACGCAGTCAGATCGATCATCACAATCATCAGCTTCCTGGTCGCTGAGAGGTTGTCGATGGCTTGAACGCGCAACTCGAAGTCTCGCGACCCAATTCTGGCGGGGAGTTCGACGAACTCCTTCTCGCCCTCGATCACCGGAGCGATAGCTTGTCTAAAAGAACTATCTGAATAGCCCATTGATAGGTCTGAAGGTGTCTTGCCGACGTAGGAATCGCCGGTCACAGCACTAAACTCGATCGCTGCACGGTTCATGTAGCACACTTCCAGTGACTGCAAATCCAGCACAAGAACTTGGTCTTGAAGCGTTTCTAGCGCCTCAAAAATCGTCTTCTGGGTCTGTGTAACCTTTGTGTTCGTAATGTCGCTGCATACGAGAAAGTATCCTTCGATCTGCTCCTTACCATTGAGGAATGGCATGATCGTGGCGCTGGCCCAAATTGGTTTGCCTGACTTGCTGCAAATCTGAATTTCGCCTTGCCAAGGCGATCCCGACGAGATGTTTGACTTAATCTTGTCAAAGCGGTCGCGCTCATCGAGGGGGAACAGGACGCGATCTGATTTCCCTACCAGTTCATCCATTTCGAATTGAGTAGCCCGAAGCAAATTCTCGTTTGCAAAACTGAGTTTGCCTTCGAGGTTCGAAAAGCTAACCATGGAGTGTTTAAACAGTGCCAGAGTGGCTTGTGCAAACATCTGGTTGCTGCTGTCTTGCCGCGTCCGGCGGCGCCTTTCCAAATACATCGTGACGAGGAGAAACAGCAGGAGCACCAAGGAGATGGGGATCGTGAATGGCAAGCGGTCGTTCAACCCGTCGAGACCAAGCGCCGGAGCAAGGTGAGTCGACGCAAAGAACGTCAGAGCAACTTGCAAAGCCTGTTTGAGCGCCATCAAAGTCATGTCTTACTACCCAGAATTATCCCGAAACATCGCGAAAAGCTCAGAAAACGTGCTGTTTGGCGGTTGTGCCGATCATCAATATTCCTGGTAGATTGGGTAATTTGCGGCCCGAAATCGGTCAAAACCGAGGCCATTTGGGGAAACAATCAATTAATCGCAGGGAAATTATTGGGGCTTTGGCTCGCAATGGTGGGCGCAGCGAGGTCAGTGCAAGCTATTCGGCTCGCACAAAGCATAGGGTGAAGACAGTGCGGCCTTTGGGGTCTCGGTGGTGGGTCACATCGCCACCCATTCGAGACATCAGTTCTTTGGTGATCTTTAAGCCGAGCCCCGTACCGCCAGTTTTTCTTGTGTCTGAGGTGTCGGCCCGAGAGAACGCTGTGAAAAGTCTGTCCTCGAACGGTTCTGGGACACCGAGCCCCTGATTGATGACTTCGACACATACCTTTGAACCTTTGTCCAAATCGGTGCGGATCAGAACCGGAGAGCTGTGATCTCCATACTTGCAGGCGTTGGACACGAGGTTGGTAAGGCATTGCACAGCCCGCCTATGGTCTGCAAGAATTTGAAAGCCGCGTTCGCGAGTCTCAATTACTAGATTGGCCCCAAACTTTTCGGCGTAGGGTCGGAGGTCATGCACCGTTTCCTCCAGTATTTGATCGAGAGGTTCGGGGGCCACATCAACTTCGACCGTTCCGGTCCTCAGGCTCTCGATGTCCAGAATATCGGAGACAAGCTCGGTCACCCGATCGGCATTCCGGTTTATGATCTCAAGCATACGGGTCTCGGTTGGGTTCATCCGCTCCTTGGACGACACCTCAAGCAAACCTGCGGCACCCTTGATCGATGTGATCGGTGTGCGCAATTCGTGGCTCACGGTCGCCAGAAACTCGTCCTTGGCTCTGTCGGCCGCGTGAAGACGTGTTGTGTCGATGATCTGAAAGAAGAAGATTGGCTGGTTTGTTACCGGGTCCTGAAACAAACTCACATCAACATCGAGCCAAGCCACCATATCGTCGGCCCACTCGATACAAAGCTCTGATCTGATGCGGGCGTCTTCCCGACTTGTCAGGTCGTGCAATCTGACCTCGAGGTCGCGCCAACTGTTCCCAAATACTTGCGAAAGCAAAAGGGTCTTGCCGGATAGTCGCAACGCTTGGCTGAAAAGTCTCCCCATCTCTTGATTGAATTCAATGATCTCAAAGTCGAGATTGACGAGCATATTCCCCGTTGGCGCGTTATGGAAGATTCGTCGGAACCTATCCTCACTGGCCGACAGCGAGGCCTGCGCCCTCTTTTCGTCGGTGATGTCGATCTGGGTGCCGACAAATCGAGTGGGTGTATTGTCGACCCCTTTCTCAAGCAGCGCTGCGTCTGATCGCATCCATCGCTCGCCGCGGCCTGGTATGGTGATGCGGTATTCGGCGATTGAACGCTTGGCCCTCCCTTCAATAACGGCGAGGTCCGCGGCTTCTACCACTTTGCGATCTTCCTCATGCAGGCACGCAAGGAAGTAGGCTTGTGCATCGAAATCGGGTGGGACGTTTTCCAGCCCCATCATTCTAAGCCAAGTCTCCGAGACGATGGATACGTTGTTTGCAAGATCCAAATCGAAAACGCCGATTTCCGAGCTTGAAACTGCTGCATCGAGGCGTTTCTGAACGGCTTCAAACCGAAGGAGTGTGTCGATTTGGTCGGTGATATCCAGGACTATGAGAGTAATGCGGTCGTGTTCCTGGTGCGCGCTCCAGCGAGAACCGCCAATCCGCAAAGTCCGTCCGGCCACCAAAACTTCGTCAAAGGAAATCGGCTTCTCGCTTTTGAGCAAGACGCAATCAATGTCTGGTATTAGCTCATATATGTACTTGGGGGCCGGGGTGTTGTTGTTCGGGTTCAAAAGGTCGCTGGAGTAGCGGTTTTGAAACAAGATCTCACCGCTACTATCGATCGATATGATCCCGGCAAGCGCGTTGTCCAGGATGGATTGTTGTTGTCGCTGCCGACGTGAAAGTTCGCGAGTTCGCTCTTTGACCAGCCGTCGAACGACCTTGACGCGCTCTGAGAGCACTTGAAACAAGACTGCAATCGCTACAGACACAATAGCTGTGCCCAGAAGCTGCATCCCTTGAACGGGGTTTTCTGCCAGCCTCTCGAGATCAGGCAGGCTATAGGCCTCAATCTTCCATCCCAGCCCGAACAAAGAAATTTCGATTGTGTCAGTGAATTTGGCGTCGTGTGCCGCCTCTCCGCTGACATTGCTCACTGGAACGGTCGAATGGGCCGGCATTTCGACATCGAAATATGCCATGATGCCCAACTCTTTCCTGAAAAGCATATTTGATGCTTCGAAAAATCTTTCTGTATCTATTGGTGCCAGCAGCCAGCCGAGGAAAGAGCTCTGACGCTCGTTGATCGCTTGCGAACCTTGTTCGTTGGCATTGCCAAGAACAGGCTGAATTAGAAAGAAGTCTCCCTCAGCATTGCTAGTCCCACTATGGAAGAGTTGGGGCTGTGAGGTGGTTCGAGCCGCGGCTGCTGCTTCTGCCAGCGTCGGCATGTTTGTGATAGTTGCGCTGGACAATCCGATACTTGCGCCGACCGGCACAACTGTTTCAATCAGAAACTCCGCGCCTGAGGGTTGTTCCGCGACAATGACCCCGATGCCGCGAAGTGAAGAATACAAGGCGTCATTGGACATGAGGGTGTAGAAAGTCTGGAGATCATCACGATCTATGACGCCATTCGCGCTCCAATGGTCCGCCACCGGTGCGAGAGTGTTTCCAAGCCGCTCTGACTGATAAACAATCTCGGATTGTTGCTCCACGACCAGCTGTTCGAACTGCTCGCTACCGCGGGCCTGCCAGGCAAGATTCGCCCAGTGCCTTGCTGCACCCACCAAGACAAAACAAACAACGAAAGCGATGAGGGCGGTTCGACTTGGAGAAAACCTAAGTAGCGATCGGATAGCCTTACCTCCAAGTGTGGGGCTTTGCTGCCCCCAGACTATAATGGGTTGTTGCAAAGAAAAAGGGCAAATGTAGGATGGTACACAACCTAGGGGGGAGATGATGTTAGATATTAGGATCAGGCATGCCCCCCCGCGTTTTATCACGCCGTAGCGAAGCCTTGGTATTCGAAGAAATCGTCAGTCGAAGAAAGCGAAGCCCCATTCTGTTTGGGGTGCGCGCTATTCATCTTTTTCAAGGAAGTTGACATTGTCACGCCACATTTGTCTGGAAGTTTGATCTATGGAAGCTGCCTTCGACATATGCTCAATATGCTCAATATAGTCGCCCCTCTGTTCGCGGTTTTGATTGGCCTGATGCCGGCCGCATACGCCTGCGCCGAAGGTAGAAATCAAAAGATACTTGCGATTGGCGATTCCTTGATGGCCTGGAATTCCGTAGGAAATGGCAGTGTGGCAGACGTAATGTCGATGATTTCCGGGGCCGAAGTAGTGGACCGCTCGACAATCGCCAGTTTTCTAATGACTGGAGGCATTGATCGCCAATATTCCGAGGGGGATTGGGACTGGGTTGTCGCCAATGGCGGCGGCAACGATCTATGGCTCGGGTGCGGCTGTCGCAGGTGTGAAAACAGCCTCAATACGATCATCTCGTCCGATGGACGTTCTGGCATGATCGCCGATCTGCTGTTGCGGGCCAGAGACGGAGGAGCCAAGGTTATCTATGTTGGCTATTTGCGGAGTCCGGGGATAGATACGCCGATTGAACACTGTAAGGCGGATGGTGATGAACTGGAACGGCGCATCGAGCTATTCGCAAGATCAAATCCCGACATATACTTTGTCTCGCTCGCCGATCTGGTTCCATTCGGAGCAAGAAACTATTTATCGTTCGACAGAATACACCCATCGCGCATCGCGAGCTTCTTGATCGCTGAGAGAATAAGCGAATTGATCGAGAGCCAATCAAGGCACTAGCCGTTGTCTGGGAATTGCGCAAAGAAGCCATGTGGTGCCGGATGTCAAAGTAGCTGACGGACTTTGTAAAAGCGCTGCTGTGGTGAACGAGAATCTCGATCCCAAGCACCTAAAGGGGTCTTGTCATAGGAACTTCGCTTGAGTCGGGGTAGGGCGCCGGGTAGCGTCCGGGCATGACCAAATGCTCTCCCTTTAGGTAATTCAAAACCAGCCCCGAGATCATCCGCTTGGCTGTGGCGCTATATGTGCGGTTCCCACTGTCACTGCGAAACGTGGAGGACTTGCTGCACGAACGCGGCATCGATATCAGCCATGAAACGGTGCGCTACTGGTGGCGTCGGTTCGGCCCGATGTTCGCCAACGAGATCCGGAAACGCCGGATCGAAGGGATGAGAACGAGCCATTTGAAGAGGCATCTCGACGAGGTTTTCGTGTGTCTGACGTCAGCACCCACCAATGTGGTAGATGCAAATACGTCCGCGGGCGTAGTTTCGACCGTGCAGCAATGCGAATTGAGTTTACCTCGCCCTGCGCCTATAGGGTTGAGGAATGGCCACCCCCGGAAAATCATGACAC
>CAKZOU010000077.1 GCA_937138255.1 uncultured Paracoccaceae bacterium | reverse complement strand
GAGTGTTTGGCTGGGGCGGTAGGATTCGAACCTACGGTGCGCGGTACCAAAAACCGGTGCCTTACCACTTGGCTACGCCCCAACACGGTGCCGCTAGATACGCGGAAGCCTGATCCTGTTCAACCCCTTCCGGCGCAAAAAAATCATTGTTGAAGACAACAGATTTCGTCCGTCAAAAAAGGGAAATCAAGCGATCAGGGGGTGGGCTTTGGCGAGCGCGTCAAAGGCAGCGAGTTCGTCGACAAGTCGGGCCATTTCGGCAAGGGGAATCATGTTGGGGCCATCCGAGGGGGCACGGTCCGGCGCTGCGTGCGTTTCCAGGAATACAGCTGCGATCCCAAGCGAAACAGCAGCGCGCGCCAAGACCGGCGCAAATTCTCGCTGGCCGCCCGAGGAACTGCCAAGCCCGCCCGGCAATTGGACAGCATGGGTCGCGTCCATCACGACCGGATAGCCCGTTTGCGCCATAATCTGCAGGCTGCGCATATCGGTGACCAAGGCATTATAGCCAAAGCTTGTTCCGCGCTCGGTCAGTAGTATCCGATGATTGCCCGTGCTTTCGATCTTGGCAGCGACTTGGGCCATGTCCCACGGCGCAAGGAACTGGCCTTTCTTGACGTTGACTGCGGCCCCTGTCTGCCCCGCCGCTAAAAGAAGATCGGTCTGTCGGCACAGAAAGGCCGGGATCTGAAGAACGTCAACGGCAGCGGCGGCCTCTCCGCACTGCTCGGGAAGATGCACATCCGTCAGCGTGGCGCAGCCGATATTGCGCCGAACCTGGTCGAGAATTGTGAGGCCGTCACGGATGCCGGGGCCGCGGGCCGAAGAGAGAGAGGTCCGGTTGGCTTTGTCAAAGCTGGCTTTGAAGACGAAGCCCAATCCGGCTTTGTCGCAGAGATCGCGCAGGTGCCCCGCAATGGCCTCGGCGTGGGTCAGGCTCTCAAGCTGGCAGGGGCCAGCGATCAAAGTGAGCGGCAAGGTGTTGCCGATCCTGATCTTGCCGACCTCGACCTCTCGGGTCACGACGAGACCTGTTCTCTCAGGATCGAGACCGTAAGCGAGATCATCAGATAGATTCCCGCGAAGATCAAAAGAGAGACGAGTGTATTCTCAAATGCTCGTGGATATGTGGCTTCGTCAGGTGCGACCGGCTCAACACCCATCGACAGATATCTGACCTGCCGGTCCGCCTCCTGCCGAGCCGACTCGCGCATGGCCAAGGCATTTTGGACCATTGTGATCTGGAACTGGTAGTTTTCTTCGGCTAGCCGCAGCTCAGTCGTCTTTGCGGCAAGGGTCGAGCCGTCATTGTTCTTCTCGGTCAACTGCCCCCGCAGATCTGCGATGAAGCTTGCGAGCCTTGCTATGTCCTGTTCGACGCCGTTCACCCGCGCCTGATTGGGTTCGGCGACAGACTTCAAGGTTGCGAGCTCAAGCTCCTTTTGCTGTTTGTCTGCCTCGAGGCCGCCAATTTGGCCCATTACGGCCGAGATCTCGCCTTGCGGATTCAGAACCTCGAGCTCGTTTTGAATGCGCAGAAGCTCCGCCAAGGACTCCTGGCGTCTTGCCTCGGCTTCTTGGTAGCTCTGCTCAGCGCTTGCGTTCTGGTCTGCCCGCAACCGCGCAGTCAACTGATCGACCTGCTCTTCAGCATAGCCGACCAGTGCTTCGGAAAAGGCCTGGCTCGTGGCAGGATCGGTGGCGATGACTTCCATCCGAATGATGCCTTCAGTGGGATCATAGGAAACCCGAACCCTCTTCGTGTAGGTTTTGAATGCCTGTTCGTTCGTGGCGTCCACATCAAGGCGCTGGATCGGGTCAATTTTCGGGTCGCTGAAATGGGCTTTGAACCCGTGGTCGTTATCGAGCCTTATCATCGCAGAGCGAGAAGCGAGATAGGATTGAACAGTAATACTATCCTGCTGGGTGGCCATCGATGTGCCTTGGAAAAGGCCACCCAAGCCGCCGCCGGACGACCCCCCTGACGAGGCCTGTTGGATAACGAATTCGGCCTTGGTCGCATACATCGGTGTCGCGATCCGATAGTAGTAATAGCCGGTCAGAAGTGTCGGGAGCAGCACAAAGACCGCGAGGCGCATGAACAGAAGGACGAGCTTCTGACGCCGGCGCCGGGCGATATCTTTCTGGATTTTCATTATTTCGCGGGCGCGCTCTTCGGAGGAAAGCATCGCCTGACTATTGGTCTTGCTGAGATGTGATGACTTGCTTGGAACCGTCTGGGGTAGAAGCGTCGGCCCGCTTTCACTCTTTGCCCCTGTAATCACCAATTCCAGGACGCCGGCCCTGTCGAAGGGGTCGATGCCGCGTTCGCGGAGACGGCGGACCGCATCGTAATCAGAGATAACGGCCAATCCATGCTTCTGTGCAATCCTGCGCGCCATGCGAAGTTGGCGACCGGTCAGGCCCTCTTGTCGGATAGCGTCGAGCACATTTTGGTCCGAAGGGGCCTCAATGGGTGCAACCGCTGTGCTTTCGCTATTGGATGCTTCGTTTGTCTCCGCTTCCGCATCATGCGACGTGGTATCGGGGCCCGGACCAGCTGATCCAAGTGACCCTCCGCGGCGGATGCGGAATTTCCTAGCTCTGGGTTTGGTAGTCATAAAGCTGCCTCGCCTCTTCCAGAGTATCAAACATTATCAATTGACCGTCGCGAAGCACTGCTGCCGATTTCGCGTATTTTTCCAGAGTCTCTGGCTGATGCGACACAATCACGATGGTGGTCTTATCAAGCCGTTCCTGCAAAAGCGATCCAGCCTTGCGATTGAATTCAGCGTCTGTGTTGGTCGGCATACCTTCGTCGATAAGATACATATCGAAGTCGAGGGCGAGCAGAAGGGCAAAGGAAAGCCGCCCCCTCATCCCGCTCGAATAGGTGCCGACCGGCATTTCCCAGTACTCGTCGATATCGCAAAGCCACCGGCAAAAGGCTTCGACATAGTCGGGGTCGAGCCCATAAAGCCGTGCGATATAACGGCTGTTTTCCAGCCCTGAATGCCGGGAAACGAGCCCGCCCATGAAGCCCAGCGGAAACGAAATCCGGCAGCCACGCCGGATCTCGCCTTCATCAGGCTTTTCTAATCCAGCCATCATCTTGACCAGGGTTGTCTTGCCTGTGCCGTTTGGCGCGAGAATGCCGAGCGACTGGCCGAGTTCGACGCGAAAAGACGCCCGGTCAAGGATGACTTTCCGCTGGACTCCGGTCCAGAAGGATTTGCTCACATTCCTGAATTCGAGCATCTGCCAACCAACGTGCCCACTGCTCGGGCTTTATCTATTCTTGTGCCGGGCAGTTAGCCACCGCAGCATCGCTTTGCGGCATTATGTGGGAAAGAGATTACGAAATACATAGAATTTTGCAGCCCTCGCGGGCTTGGCCTTGATAGGAGCCGGGGCGGGGCTATCCGTCTTGCTTGACGACCCCAGTCATCTTGCCGGCGATGACCGAAATGATTGCCGCGCCAAAGCTGAGCAGCGCTCCCATCTTGGCGGCATCCTGAACCGGGCCGCCGGGGAAGGCCACTGAAGCCACGAAAAGCGCAACCGTAAAGCCGATCGCCGCAACGCATCCAATGACGAATAGATCTATCATCCGCATCCCCTTGGGCAGGCCAAGTTTGAGAATCTGAGCCGCAAACCAGCCAAAGAGGAGGATGCCCACCGGCTTGCCGATCAAAAGACCCGCAAGAACAAGCCATGTCGGTTCGGAGATCGCCGAAAACTCTACCCCGGCGTTGAGGAGGCCGAAGAAGAACAGGACGATCTCGACCGGATGTTTCAGGATATGTTCGATGTGGTTCAAAAGGTCGGTCAGATACTGCTCGGCTTCCGAGAAGATGCCGAAGGCGCGGTCGGCGTGCGGGATGGTCACGACAATCGGCAGAAGGCCAAGCGCGGGGTGAATGCCGCTTTCCTGAAAGGCATACCAGCTGACGGCGCCGGCGATGGCATAGGGCCAGAAGCCGAGGGTGTTGCGGATCCAGGTCGAATTGGGGCGGGCTTCCTTGCCGCGATCCAGATACCGCGGCAGCCAGTTTGCAAGAATGAATACGGACAGAGCGGCGCCAAGTGAAACCAAAAGCCAAAGCGGGGCCAAAGCACCTGAAGGATAGAAGATCGCAAGGATGATCAGGCCGCCGGCATCGTCGGCGATGGCCAAAAGCAGAAGGAACCGCACAGCGGGGTGGCCCGCACCGAAAACAAGGCGGCCCACCAGATAGGAAAAGGCGATATCGGTCGCTGTCGGGATCGCCCAGCCGCGCGCCACAGCGTCATAAACATCAGAGCCAAGGAAAGCGGCAAGCCCGAGATAGACGGCGATCGGGCCGATCATGCCGCCGAGCGTGGCAACAAGCGGCGTGGCCGCTTTTTTGCCGCGCAGCGAGCCGTTCTTGAGGATGATCGCTTCCCAGACCTCCTTGGCCGCAATGGCGAAGAAGAAGGCCATGAGCACGTCGTTGATCAGATAGTGCAGGGTCAGGGTCCGGTATTCGACCTCGCCGTCCGGCCCATAGTGGGGGTGTCCGATGAACGAATGATCGAGAAGTGGATACTCAACAAAATGGTGGTAGCTGTCCGGGCTGACGTTTGCCCAGACCAGTGCGATGAGCGCGCCAAGGATGAGAAGTAGCGAATAGTTCGCCAGAAAGTTCCAGACGCGATACATTGGTTGCCTCATTTCTCCCGTTGAACTGCGGTTACCGCAAAGTTGCAGGCTGTGCAACGCGACCAAGTTCGTTGCGGGTTCGTAAAATCGCCGATCTGACGCACAAAAGGCCGCAGGAGCGAATGGGATTGAACCGATCGGGTATGGCGGTCATATGAGCGGCGAAAGGATCAACGATGAACCTGACAGATCTAGACCGAGCCCATGAAGCGATGGAGGCAGATCCTGCCGATGACCGGCTACGGCTTCAGTTCTTCGAAAGGCTGGCGGATAGCGAGCTGTTCCTGCTTCTCTCCGAAGAAGCCGATGGAGACAGCATCATGCCGGAGCTCTTCAATGTGGGCGATCAGCACTATGTTCTCGTCTTCGACACGGCTGATCGTCTTGCCGAGTTCGTAGGGAACGTCGCCCCCTTCGCCGCAACCTCGGGGCGCGGGCTTTGTGCGCTTCTTGCAGGGCAGGGTGCGGGCCTCGCGCTTAATCCCGATGTGGCGCCCTCCGCCATGCTGATCCCCTCCGATGCGGTCGATTGGCTGGCGCGGACGCTTGCGGAAGGGCCAGAAGAAACCTCGGGTCAGATCAGAGAGGTCGGCGCACCGCAGGATGTTCCGCAAGAACTTCTCCTCGGCCTTGACCGCAAACTTGCAACCGCTGGCGGCCTTGCGCGGGCGGCGTATCTCGTGTCCGTATCCTACGAAGACGGTGGCCGCGGGCATATGCTGGCCTTCCTCGACGCTATTGACGAGGCTCATCCGGCGCTTGCCTCGGCGGTCAGTGAAGCGCTGACCTTTTCCGGGATCGAGGCCGGCGCGCTGGATGTGAGTTTCGTCCGCGCACAGGATCCGATCGCGGCATCGCTGGCCAAATGGGGGTTGCGTTTCGATCTGCCCGAGCCAGTCCACATCGAGACAAACGCCCCGAAGGCGCCGGGAATGGATCCCGACAGCCCGCCCAAGCTGCGCTAATAGCCGCGCTTGCGGTCAACCAGATAGAGAAGCGGCTCACCCGCTTCGGAGCGGCGGATATTCTCGGCGATGACGTCGCAGGCCGAAGAGGGCCGCGTGAAGGCCGCGATGTGCGGGGTCACTGTGACCCTGGGGTTGGACCAGTAGGGGTGATCCTTCGGCAAGGGCTCGGCGCGGAACACATCGAGGGTTGCCCCGCCGATCTGGCCGGCCTCGATCGCGGCTAGTAGGGCCTGATCGTCGATCAGCGTCCCACGCCCCGGATTGACGATGAAGGCATCTTTCGCCGGGAGGGCAAGGGTCTTGGCATTGAGGATATTCTCGGTCTCGGCCGTCGCGGGGAGGAGAAGAACAATTCCTCTGGTCCCGCTCAGCGCGGCGATGAGCCCGCCATCACCGTGATAGCAGTCGATCCCCGCCGCCTCGCGCTTGGTGCGCGACCAGCCACGCACCGGAAACCCGAGGGACGAAAGGGCAAGGCCCGCTGCCCGTCCAAGCTCGCCGAGGCCGAGCATGGTAATTGGGCTGTCCTGCGCCACTGGAGGCATCTCGCCTTGTTGCCACACTCCGTCCTGTCCGCGCAGGTAGCGGTCCATCCCGAGGTGATGCCGCAGAACCTGCGCTACGACATATTCCATCATCCCCTGCGCCATCGACGGATCGACCATGCGAGCAAGGGGTTGGGTCAGGCTCTGGTTGCCGACGATGCGCTCGACCCCGGCCCAGAGGCTCAGGACCGCCTTGCAGTTTACATAGGGTGAGAAATCCTGAAGCGGGCCGCTTGGCGCATAGACGATATAGCTCACGTCTTCCGGTGCGTGGTTGCGGGCGAGGTCGACCGTCAGCCCGGCTTTATCGAAAGCGATAATCAGCGCGGCCTTGTAGGTGCGCCAATCGGCGTCGGATGCGGCGAAAAGGGCTTTGATCATGGCTGGCCTATCTTGGTCGGTGGACATGGGCACTTTGCACGAGGCCGAAGGCGGCAAGCAAGACGAGCATGGCCGAGCCGCCATAACTCACGAGTGGCAAAGGCACGCCAACAACCGGCAGGAGGCCCATGACCATAGCCATGTTGACGGCAAAGAAGAGGAAGAAGGTCATGGCGATGCCGAGGGTCAGAAGGCTCGAAAATCGGTCGCGGCTTTGAAGGGCCGAGATCACGCAAAAGACGATGATCAGGGCATAGAGCAGGAGAAGTGCGGAGGCGCCGATATAGCCGAACTCTTCTGCGAGAGTGGTGAAGATAAAGTCGGTGTGCTTCTCAGGCAGGAAATTCAGGCGCGTCTGGGTTCCTTGCATGAACCCCTTGCCGGTCCAGCCGCCCGAACCAAGCGCGATCTTGGCCTGCGTGATGTGATAGCCGGCGCCGAGGGGATCGTTCGAGGGATCAAGGAATGTGTCGATCCGCCGGTATTGGTAATCCTTCAGTAGCTGCCAGCTCGTCCCGCGACTTTGGAAAACAGCGACCACCGCGCCGATCCCGGCGAGAATCACACTGCCGAAATAGGCCCAGTGCACGCCGGCCGCAAACATCACTGCGCCGCCGCCCGCAAGGAGCAGGATTGCGGTGCCGAGGTCGGGCTGTTTGAGAACTAGAAGGGTCGGCAATAAGATCAAAAGAACCGGAAGGATGACCCAAAGCGGCCGCGACGTTCGGCTTGGAGCCAGCCAATCATAGTAGGCGGCAAGGACCATTACCGAAGCGATCTTCATCAGCTCCGAGGGCTGAAGCCGCATGAACCCGAGGTCGATCCAGCGCTGCGCGCCCATGCCGACCGAGCCGAAGAACTCGACATAGAGAAGCAGGACCAGCGAGACAGCGTAGGCCATCGCCGACATATTGCGCCAGAACCAGATCGGGACCATCGCGATCACGAACATCGCCGCCATGCCAACGCCAAAACGTTTGACTTGCGGTTCCATCCACGGAGAGGCCGATCCGCCGGCAACGGAATAGAGCATCAAGAAGCCAATTCCGGCAACAGCAGTCAGCAGAAGGACAATTGGCCAGTTGAGATAGAGCGGCTTGCGAAGGCCAGACGGGACATATTTGGCGTTATACTCAAGGTAACTCATGCCGCCCCCCTCATGCCCTTCCGCTCGTGCTGCTACCGGGCGCGACGCGCTCCTTGATCCGCTGCTGTTGCGCCTCGATCTGGCTGCGAAGATTGGCGGGATAGGCGCTTAAGGGCGGTGGGCCGTCGAACATCGCTTGCAAGAGCACGTCACGAGCGATCGGGGCGGCCGCCGCTGATCCGCCGCCGCCGTGCTCAACGACGACAGAAATTGCATACCGCGGAGCCTCGACTGGCGCATAGCCGACGAAAAGCGCGTGGTCCCGCCGCTCCCACGGAAGATCCTCATTGCGGGTGATGCCAGCTTCGCGCTCTTCTTGTGTAATCCGCCGGACCTGACTTGTGCCCGTCTTTCCTGCCAGTCTCAGATCGTCAGACACAATACGAGATCCATAGGCCGTACCCCGCGTATGATTGGAAACGGCATCGAGCGCCGCGCGCAGTCGCCTGAGGATGTTTTCGTTAAGGCCAAGCGTCGCGTCGCTCATCGACGGTTGTTCAATCCCGTCGATAGCGCGGACCAGGCGCGGGGTGATCTGTCGCCCGGTCGCGACCCGCGCGGCCATCACAGCAAGCTGAAGCGGGGAGGCCAGAACAAAGCCCTGTCCGATCGAGGCATTGACCGTGTCGCCGATCCGCCATTCCTCGCCCCTGACCTTGAGTTTCCAGTCGCGCGTCGGAGCCAGCCCCTCTGCCACAGCCGAAAGCGGCAGATCGTAGCGCTGGCCTAGGCCGAGCCGGACGGCCATCTCGGAAATGAGGTCGATCCCGACCCTCTGACAAACCTCGTAGTAGTAGCAGTCGCAGCTCTGCTTGAGGCTTTCGTGCAGGTTGATGTTGCCATGACCTGTCGGCTTCCAGCAGTGAAATCTGTTGCCCGAGACCTCTACAAAGCCACGGCAATAGATCGTCTCTTCAGGATCGAGGACGCCAGCCTCGATCGCGGCCAATGCCGTGGCGAGTTTGAAGGTTGAACCCGGCGGATAGGTGCCCTGAATTGCCTTTGCGGCAAGGGGCCTGTAGGGGTTTTCGTTTAGCTCTGTCCAGTTACTGGTCGAAATGCCGCGCACAAAAAGATTGGGGTCGAACGAAGGGGCTGAGGCAATCGCCCGCAGATCTCCGTTTTCAAGGTCGATGACGACAACACCCGCGGATTCACCTTCGAGACGGGCTTCAACATAGCTTTGCAGTGCTGCGTCGAGTGTGAGCTGGACATCGCTGCCCGGCATACCTTCGACCCGGTCGATCTCACGCATGACCCGACCAAGGGCGTTGACCTCGATGCGCCGTGTTCCGGCGCTCCCGCGAAGGGTCTTTTCGAGCTTGTTTTCGACCCCGGTTTTGCCGATCTGGAATTTGGGGATCTGCAGCAGCGGATCCTGATCATCGATCCGGCTCAGATCGAAATCGCTGACCGGCCCGACATATCCAACCACATGGGCGGTATCCGACCCGAGGGGATAGGCGCGGCTAAGGCCCACTTCGGCCTGAACGCCCGGCAAGGCCGGCGCGTTGATGTTGACGCGCGCCATTTCTTCCCATGTAAGGCGCTCCGCGATAGTCACCGGGACAAAAGGCGAATGCCGCATCATGTCCTCGATGGCCCGCTCGATGTCTTCGTCAGACAGCGGGATGAGGCGCCGCAGCCGCTCGAGAACTTCTCTGATATCGCCGGCGTCCTCGCGAACCATGACAACGCGGTAGTTCTGTTCATTAACGGCGAGCGGGATGCCGTTGCGATCGAAGACAAGTCCGCGTGATGGCGCGAGGAGGCGCAGGTTGATCCGGTTTTCGTCGGCAAGAAGGCGGTATTGCTCGGCCTCTTCCACCTGCATTGACCGCATCCGTGCTGCAAGGACACCCATAAAGCCGAACTGGGCGGCGCCAAGAACAAGAGCGCGCCGGCTGATTCCGCGCAGGCTCTCGCCGCTATCGCGGGTTGGCCGCCTCATACCGGCCTCCCGAAGGCGTCAACCTCGCCAAGCGCTGGCCTCCGTATGCCGAACGCGAGGAACGAGAAGAGGACCGCGACCGGATATGTCAGGACGGTCATCATCATCTGAAACATACCAAGCGCGAGAGGGGTTTGATCCGTCGCGGTCACGGCAAGAATTGCCCGGTTGGCCAGTGTTATCGCAACGATGATCAATGCGACGGTGATCCATTCGAAGGGGAAACTGCCCGAGCGAAGCGTTTCCGAACGGGACCGAAGAAACTCAGTCGCCACGAGGATCACGAACGCAAGTAGCCCCGGGGGCCGCAGGAACAGCAGATCGGCCAGAAGAAAGACAGAAACAATCGACAGCACGGGGACTAGATCGGGCCTGCGGGCAACCCATGCCAAAGTGATCGCCAGCATCATGTCGGGCGGCGCCCAAGACCGGGGGATCGTCTGTAGCGGCAGAAGCTGTAGAAAGATGAGGCCGAGTGCCAGCACGACAAACCAGAAGCGACCAAACCAGCGTTGTGCGACCGGACTATCAGCCATTCCCGCCCCCGTCTTGCTCGGCAGGGCTTTGCGGCGAAGTGAACGGAGTTAGTAGCCCGCCCTGATCGCTGATCGCTTCGCGCGGCTGGTTGCGCAAGACCCGAAGGAATTCCAGCCGTTCGTAGTCGGCAGCAAGACGAACGCGCAGGCGTCTGTCAGGACCAAGAACAACCTGGCCCACCAAAAGATCGGCAGGAAAGACCCCGCCATCACTTACCGAGATCACACGATCACCCGGTCGAACAAGATCGGGATCCTCGAGAAAGTCGATCAGTGGATCGAGCGCATTGTCGCCGGCAAGGATCGCGTGTCGCCCCGAGGGCTGAACGAGAATCGGGACTCGGCTTGAGGTGTCGGTCAGAAGAATAACGCGCGAGGTTTCCTGTCCGACGCCCGCGATCCTTCCGACAAGGCCAATCCCGTCCATCACGGGCCAGCCGTCAATTATCCCGTCGCGAGAGCCGATGTTGAGAAGGACAGACTGCCGGAAAGGAGAGCCGCTGTCTGTAAGAACCACCCCAGTCACATATGTTAGCTGAGGATCAAGCCTGACGTTGTTAAGGTCTCGCAGCTTTGCATTTTCCTGCTCAAGCTGAAGGGCCGCCTCTTTCCAGGCCTTCATTTGTTGCAGTTCGCGCCTAAGGTCCGCGTTTTGCTGAGCAAGGCCCTGATAGCTCTGGAAATCGGCGACAAGGTTGATGAGCCCGGTCACGGGGGCAAGGGCCCAATCCATGTTGGGCACCACTCTGTCGATCACCGCGGCGCGGAATCGCTCCACCCGCGGGCTGTCGATCCGCCAGACAATGAATGTCCCCGCAAGAACGAGCAGAAGCACACCGATCAGCAACCGGCGGATCGGGCCGACATAATCTTCGTCGGTCTGTCTGTCGCGTGCCAAGGCTCGGGCACCCCCTGCAAGGGTTGGCGGCTGCCGGCGTATAAGGCCGGATCAGCTATCGTAATCGATAATGTGGCGGAGCTGCTTTTCGTATTCCAGCGCGCGGCCCGTTCCGAGGGCGACGCAATTGAGCGACTCGTCGGCCACCGAGATTGCAAGACCGGTCTGCTCGCGCAGCGCCAGATCGAGATCGCCCAGGAGCGCGCCGCCGCCGGTCAGCATCACGCCGCGGTCGACGATGTCGGCGGCCAGATCGGGCGGGGTCGCTTCGAGCGCTGTCATCACGGCCTCGCAGATCTGCTGCACCGGTTCGGCCAGCGCTTCGGCAACCTGCGCCTGGCTGATCTCGGTCTCTTTCGGCACACCATTGAGAAGATCGCGACCACGGATCTGCATCGACGCGCCGCGGCCATCGTCGGGCATACGGGCGGTGCCGATCGATGTCTTGATCCGCTCGGCGGTGGATTCGCCGATCAGAAGGTTATGCTGGCGGCGCAGATAGCTGATGATCGCCTCGTCCATCCGGTCGCCACCAACGCGGACGGACCGCGCATAGACGATATCGCCGAGTGACAGCACGGCGACCTCGGTGGTGCCGCCACCGATGTCGACGATCATGTTACCGGTTGGGTCGGTGATGGGCATCCCGGCCCCGATCGCTGCTGCAATCGGCTCGGAAATCAGGCCAGCGCGACGGGCTCCCGCCGAGAGGACGGATTGCCGGATGGCGCGCTTTTCAACCGGGGTCGCACCGTAGGGGACACAGACGATGATCTTGGGCTTTGAAAAGGTCGTGCGACGGTGAACCTTGCGGATGAAATGCTTGATCATCTCTTCGGCCACGTCGAAATCGGCAATCACGCCATCGCGCATCGGCCGGATTGCCTCGATCGAGCCGGGCGTGCGGCCGAGCATCAGCTTGGCATCCTCGCCGACAGCGAGCACTTTCTTCACGCCGTCCTTCACATGATAGGCGACCACGGAAGGTTCCGACAAAACAATCCCCTTGCCGCGCACGTATACAAGTGTGTTGGCCGTACCTAGGTCGATCGCCATATCAGACGAAAACAGCCCTCCGATTCCGAACATGGCGGGATCCCTGCAAAAAACTTTCCTGATGGGTTTCTATACTGGCCTAGAAGATCAAGCGGAAGGGTGAGTCGCTAACGTTTTGCCAATACTGGCGGTTTATCACCTAGTCAGCCGCCGGATTCGCGGTCGCGGTGGCGGGAAACAGACGTCGGTCGGCGCCAA
Organism: uncultured Paracoccaceae bacterium; assembly: GCA_937138255.1. GTDB lineage: Bacteria > Pseudomonadota > Alphaproteobacteria > Rhodobacterales > Rhodobacteraceae > RFZI01. Next base: position 1,269 of record CAKZOU010000077.1, on the reverse strand, counting down.
ACGGCTCGGGCGCGGCGGTGGCGATCTGGCGGTACAGGGCGTCGCCAAGCTGCACGCGGCACATATCAAAGGCAATCTGACCGTGCGGCCAACGCTCGAGCGCGGAAGGAATATGATAATGTAGCAGGCGTGGGTGGTTTGGCCGCTCGACGTTCCGGTTCATGATGTTGAGGTTGTAGCTGGGATCGAGAATCCGGTTCCTAAGGCCGTATACACGCGGCGCGACGGCCAGCGCGATCTGGTCCAGAAACGGTCGCCGCTTGTCGGTGTCGATGTTCCAGTCGATCTCGAGCGCGACCTCGAGCAATAGCTCGGTCACGCGCTTGCCCTCAATGGTGAGGGATTCGTTCGACTGAATCATGCCCGCGTTGAAATAAGGCGGTGTCCGAAGTCGGCGCCCGCGCAAGAGGCGTTCAGTCCTTTTGGGCGGCTTTAGGCCAAAGTGGTCATAGACCATCTCCCACTGACCGGGTGCGCCGAATGTCAGATAGTCCGACATGACCGCCCCAAAGGCCTGATCGGGCTCGAGGTGGGGCAGGTCGAAGGGCGCCATGCAGATCGTGTCGCTATCGAGAAAGACACTATAGTGGCAGTCCCGCGCGTCAGCCGCGGCCAGGAGTTTGTTCCCGATGGGATAGTCGCCGTTCCAACCGGTATACTTGCCGGCCGGAAATTCGGGGATACCTTTGCGGCGCACGCCCAAGCGATCGAAGGCCTCGTTACACAAATCGGCAATGGGACCCTCGGGCGGGCGGGCCTGAAAAACGGTCAGGGCGCTATCGAGCCCGTGAAACACCGAAAGCGTCGAGAATAGCAGCACGGCTTGCGCGTGATACTTGTCGCCATCCGCGATGCAGTAGAATTCCGTCTCGGCCATTAGGGACCCGCTCGATGCTTTGGCGCTACCTTACCCCCTGAGTCGCGCTTCGCAACGGCTGGATGCCAGCCGACTCGGGCGAATGGGGCGATTCCATAGCCCGAGTCGCATTTTGAAGGGGGTGCATGACGTCAATCACAGGGCTTTTCGGGGGAATCCGCGCAAACCGCCAAGTTCTCCACAGGGTTTCCACAGAAAATCTGTCCGACTGGAAAAAAATCGAGTTTTGTACGAAAAAGCACTTGCGGCCCACAGCAGCAATCCGTAGATAGCCCCTCACCGGCGGCGCTGAGGCGCACGACGGGGCGCCAGACGAGCCGCAAGGCAACGAGACGCAGAAAATCAGAGGCAGAGACGGGCAGGCGCGCCGGTTAAGTTAGGGCGCACTTGGT
>CAKZOU010000076.1 GCA_937138255.1 uncultured Paracoccaceae bacterium | reverse complement strand
AGCCTTCCAAGCTGATGACACGGGTTCGATTCCCGTCACCCGCTCCAGGTTTTCCGATTGAATTTATGATTTGAGGTCTGGCGGGTTGTGCAAGTCGGGCGCGATCTCTATGTCGGCTCTGCAATGAAAGATCGAGAGCCATGGCTGACGCATCGGTGAACGCCGCCCAAGACCGTCCGACATCGCGCCATGTGGGCTCGCTTGGCGGGCTTTGGCCCTTCATGAAACCTTATGGCATGATGATGACCGCCGCGGGGATCGCTCTTGTCCTCACTGCGATGATCTCGCTTGTCCTGCCGCTCGCCGTGCGCCGCGTGGTCGACAATTTCGAGATCGGCGAAGGTTCGCTCCTCGATCAGTATTTCGCCATGGCCCTTCTCATGGCCGGTCTGCTCGCGATCGGGACGGCGGTTCGCTACTATCTTGTGACCCGCCTCGGCGAACGCGTGGTGGCCGATATCCGCAAGGCCGTTTTCGAGCGTATGATCAACATGAGCCCGGCCTTCTTCGAGAAGGTCATGACCGGCGAGGTTTTGAGCCGGATCACCACCGACACGACGCTGATCCTGTCTGTCATCGGCTCGTCCATTTCGGTGGCGCTGCGCAATGTGCTGATCCTGTTCGGCGGCATGATCCTGATGTTCTTCACTTCGGCCAAGCTCACCGGCCTTGCGCTGCTGATCGTGCCGGCGGTGATCATTCCGATTGTGTTCCTCGGCCGCCGCCTGCGGACCCTGAGCCGTGAAAACCAGGACTGGATCGCCGCTTCGTCGGGCAATGCCTCCGAGGCGCTCTTGTCGGCACAGGCGGTGCAGGCCTTTACCCAAGAGCATCATGCCTCTGTCCGCTTCGACGACGTGACAGAGCGCAGCTTTGTCGCCGCCCTGAACCGGATCGTCACCCGGGCGGTGATGACCTCGATCATCATTTTCATGATCTTTGGCGGCATCGCGGTCGTTCTTTGGATCGGCGCGTGGGACGTGCGCTCCGGCGCGACGAGCGTGGGCGAGCTTGTGCAGTTTGTCATTTATTCGGTGATGGTCGCCGGCTCCACCGCCGCGCTCAGCGAGATTTGGGGCGAGGTGCAGCGCGCCGCTGGCGCGACCGAGCGATTGATCGAGCTTTTGAACACGGTTGATACCGTGGCAGATCCGGCTGCGCCGAAGGCTGTGCCGGATATGCGTGCGGGCCGGATCGAGTTTGACAATGTCACCTTTCACTATCCTTCGCGTCCGAACACGGCAGCGCTTGAAGGCGTGACATTGACTGTCGAGCCGGGCGAAACTGTCGCGCTCGTTGGCCCTTCAGGTGCCGGCAAATCGACGATCATGCAGCTTCTTCTGCGCTTCTTCGATCCCCAGAGCGGCGCGATCCGAATGGGAGGCGTCGAACTGCGCGACCTCAAGCGTTCGGATTTCCGCAAATTCATCGCACTGGTGCCGCAAGATTCGGTGATTTTCGCGGATACCGCCCGTGAAAATATCCGTTTTGGCAAGCTCGATGCGACCGATGCCGAGGTCGAGGATGCGGCCCGCGCCGCAGCGGCGCATGATTTCCTGTCGGCTTTGCCCGAGGGCTATGAAAGCCCGGTGGGCGAGCGTGGTGTCCTTCTCTCGGGCGGTCAGAAGCAGCGCATCGCCATCGCCCGCGCGATCCTGCGGAACGCGCCGATCCTGCTTCTGGACGAGGCGACCAGTGCGCTCGATGCCGAAAGCGAGCGGCTGGTTCAGGATGCCGTCGATAAATTGGCGGAAGACCGCACGACCCTCATCATCGCGCACCGTCTGGCCACAGTGAAGAAAGCCGACAGGATTGTCGTTTTCGACGAAGGTCGGATCGTCGCGGAAGGCACGCACGACGATCTTGTCGCGGCAGGAGGGCTTTATGCCCGCCTGGCCAAGCTCCAGTTCACGGAAGGCATTGCCGCCGAGTAAATGTCGTTGGGTAATTCTTGAACCTTGGCGCAGATCAACTATCGTCATGGGAAAGCCGCGCAGACGGCATCAAGGGAGACCACCATGACATTCGCCAGCATCGCTGACATCAAGGCTATTGAAAAAGAAGGCTCCTGGGCCGATCGGGATATGCCGACAACAACCTTCGGCTTTCTGTCGCAGACGGCGCGGAAGTTTTCGGATCGCCCCGCCGTCAGCTTTCAGATCCTGTCTGACCCGACATCGAAGAACGAAACCCTCTATTGGGGCGAGCTTTTTGAAAAGACCTGTCAGACAGCAAACATGCTGCGCAGTCTTGGCATCGGCGAGAATGATGTCGTCGCCTATCTTCTGCCCAACAGCAACGAAACGGTTTTGACCTATCTGGGCGGCCAGATCGCCGGCATCGTTAGCCCGATCAATCCGCTTCTGGAGCCCGAGCAGATCGCGGCCCTCCTGCGAGAGACGGGCGCCAAGGTCTTGGTTACGCTCAAGGCATTCCCCAAAACGGATGTCGCGCAGAAGGCCGCCGAGGCCGTTCGCCTCGCGCCGAATGTGACGACCGTTCTTGAGGTCGATCTTGTGCGCTATCTCGGCGGAGCCAAACGGCTGATCGTGCCGCTCATCCGCCCAAAGGTCGCGGTCAAGCACAACGCCAAGGTTCTCGATTTCAATCGTGAGATGGCCAAGCATACCGGCCACCTGACCTTCGAGGATGCAAAAGGCGACCGCGTGGGGGCGCTTTTCCACACCGGCGGCACAACCGGGATGCCCAAGCTGGCGCAGCTGCGTTACAGTGGGATCATCTATAATGGATGGCTGGGCGAGCGGCTTTTGTTCGACGAGAACGATTGCCTGATGTGCCCGCTGCCGATGTTCCACGTCTTTGCGGCGATCGTGTTGATGGGGGCGTCGCTGGCCTCGGGGGCGCATCTCGTTTTCCCGACGCCCGCCGGCTATCGCGGCGAAGGCGTGTTCGACAATTTCTGGAAGTTGGTTGAACGCTATAAATGCACCTTCATGGTGACGGTTCCGACAGCCATGTCGGCGCTCATGCAGCGCCCTGTGAATGCCGATATCTCGACCTTGCGTCTGGCCTTCTGCGGCTCTGCGCCGCTACCTGTCGAGCTATTCAAGCGGTTCGAGAAGGCGACGGGCGTGACCATCTGCGAAGGCTATGGCCTGACCGAGGCGACTTGCCTTGTCTCGATCAACCCCCCCGACGGGGAAAAGAAGATTGGCTCGATCGGCCTCGCCTTTCCCTATTGCGACGTCAAGATCATGGATCTGGCGACCGGAAAAGAGGCCAAAACCGGCGAACAGGGCGAAATCTGTGTCTCCAATCCCGGCGTCTCGATGGGCAACACATATACGGATGAGAGCAAGAACAAGGATCTGTATTATCCGGGCAAAGACTCCAAGACCCAATATCTGCGTACCGGCGACCTTGGTCGGATCGACGCCGATGGCTATCTCTGGATCACCGGCCGCGCCAAGGACATCATCATTCGCGGCGGCCATAATATCGACCCCTCGGAAATTGAAGAAGTGCTTGCGGGCCACCCGCAGGTGGCGTTTGTCGGCGCCATCGGCCAACCTGACGCCCATGCCGGTGAACTTCCCATCGCCCACGTCGAGTTGATCGCCGGGGCGACCGTCAGCGTCGAAGAGCTTTTGGCCTATGCGCAGGAGCACATCAAGGAGCGCGCCGCGCATCCCAAGCACATCGAGATCATGGCTGAGCTGCCGAAAACCGCAGTCGGCAAGATCTTCAAGCCCGACCTGCGCAAGATGGCGATCAAGCGGATCTACAATCACGCCCTTCACAGCGGCGGCATTGCGGCCTCGGTCGTTGATGTCGTCGAAGACAAGAAACGCGGCCTCGTCGCGCAGCTTGAGCGGAGCGGAACGGCGACCGACGATGATGTGATGAAGGCGCTCGGTTCGTTTACCCATCCCTGGGTGTGGAAGGGCGAAGAGGAATAGGCGCTGAAGGAAAGGTGCTCTGGAGGCGGGTACCGGAATCGAACCGGTCTACACGGATTTGCAATCCGCTGCGTAACCTCTCCGCCAACCCGCCGGAGCAGGGGTGGGATATACTGCTTCCCGGGCTTGTGCAAGCGGCCGTGGGGGCAAAAATCGGCGGTGTTTCAGGCGTTGCCCCTCGGGGCGAGTTGTGGCATCACCACGCCGTGGTAGCTGAATGAAAGAGTTTGCCCGTGGCCGATTTTTCCACCCGCCGGACCATGATGGTCGACACCCAGGTTCGCCCCTCGGATGTCACCAAGTTCCCGATCATCGACGCTATGCTGAGCGTTCCGCGCGAGGACTATGTGCCCTCGACCCAGCGTGAAGCCGCCTATATCGGCGACAACGTCGATCTCGGTGGCGGCCGGACCCTTCTGGAACCGCGCACTTTCGCCAAGATGCTGGATGCGCTGAATATTCAGCCGACCGAGGTGGTGCTCGATATCGCCTGTGGTCTTGGCTATTCGACAGCGGTCCTCTCGCGTCTGGCGGAATTCGTCGTCGCGGTCGAGGATGACGAGACCCGCGCCGACGAAGCTCAGGCGCTGCTTTCCGAGCACGGCGTCGACAATGCGGCGGTGATTTCCGGTGCGCTGGCGGAAGGTGCGGCCAAGTCTGGCCCCTATGACGTCATCATTCTCGAAGGGGCTGCCGAAGTGATCCCTGATGCCCTTCTGTCCCAGCTCAAAGATGGCGGCAGGATTGGCTGCCTCATGGCAGACGGCAGACTTGAGGTGGCGCGTGTCGGCCAAAAGATCGACGGTCGCATGAATTGGCGCGATGTGTTCCATGCGGGTGCGCCGGTGCTACACGGTTTTGCAAGAAAAGCGGCCTTCGCGCTCTGAGACTAATCCGGTCACGTGCCGGAAGCGTAAAGGTTGACGGAGGCAGGTATGGTTACAAGACGGCTCGCGATTTTCGCTCTTTCTCTGGCGATTGGTTTTGGCGCCCCTTCGGCGCGCGCCGAAACCTTGGGCTCGGCCCTTGCAAGCGCCTACGAGACCAGTGGCCTTCTGGCACAGAACCGCGCCCTCTTGCGGGCCGCTGACGAAGACGTGGCCCGCTCGGTGGCAGCCTTGATGCCTGTCCTGAGCTGGTCGGCGAATATCAAGGCGACCGTCCTTGGCGATCCGCCGCCGATGGTCGATCAGGTCAGCTGGGAGACCTATGCGGCCATCACCGCGCAGATGACGCTTTATGATTTTGGTGCCGGCGATCTTGCGGTGCAGGCTGCCCGCGAAACCGTCCTTGGGACGCGCGAACAGCTGCGCGGGATCGAGCAGCAGGTTTTGCTTCGCGCGGTCCAGGCTTATGAAAATGTCCGTCGCGAGACATCCTTTGTCGAACTGCGCCGCAGTGCGCTTCGTGTGATCGAGGAAGAGGCCCGCGCGGCCAAGGATCGGTTTGACGTGGGCGAAATCACCCGAACCGATGTTGCCCTCTCTGACGCGCGGCTTGCCGCAGCCAAGAGCCAGCTTGCGGCCGCAGAAGGTGCGCTTGCCCGCGCGAGCGAGGAATACGCCGCCGTTGTCGGCCACCGTCCCGGACGGCTTGACCCGGCTCCCGCAGCGCCGCTTCCTGACTCTGAGGCCGCCGCGCGCCAGATCGCGATGCAGAACCATCCGAGCCTTGCCGAAGCACAGCACAAGGTTTCGGCGGCAGAGCTGAACCTGCAGCGGGCCGAGTTGTCGCTCCGCCCCACAGTGAACGGCTCGGCGCAGGTTGGTGTCGATGGCGATGGCAATACCGCTGGTCAGTTTTCAGTGACGATCGGCGGGCCGCTCTATTCCGGCGGGGCAATCGAAGCCTCGATCCGCCAGGTTGCTGCCTATAGCGATGCCTCGCGCGCCGGCCTTCACCTTGCGAGCGGCTCGGTCAGCCAAGGGATCGGCAATGCTTTTGCCAATCTATCGGTGGCGCGGGCCGGACGGCAGGCCTTCGAGCAACAGATCGCAGCGTCGAGCGTGGCCTATGACGGAATCCGCGAAGAGGCCGAACTTGGCGGACGCACCTCGATTGAGGTTCTAAACGCCGAGCAAAGTCTTCTCGACGCCCGCGCGAGCCTGTTGTCGGCGCAGTCGGACGAGGTCATCGCGAGCTATGTCGTTCTTTCGGCGATGGGCCTTTTGACGGCTGAGCATCTGAAGCTCGCGGTGCAGATCTATGATCCCGCAGCCTATTATGACCTGGTGAAAGACGCCCCCTCGACTACCTCGCCGCAAGGCGAAGCGCTTGATCGTGTCTTGCAGGCCATCGGCGGCAATTAATTCCTCCTTCGGCTTTTGCCGCTATCAGTTGTCTGAAATTTTCTGAGCGGCTAGAGTTCTGATTGGGGCAAGGCAGGAAAATTATGTCGGATCGCGTCACAAACGTCGAAATCGAAGATGTGCTGACATCTATTCGAAAGCTTGTGGCTGATGGTGAGTGGATTCGTCAGCGTGCGGCCGAAACCAATGCAGCAAAGGGCGTTGAACCGGCGGTCTCTGTGATCGAAGCTGTTGATGATGCCGGAAAATTCGTGCTCACGCCTGCATTGCGCGTGATCGAAAGCCGCGCCGAAGTTCGTGGCAAGGGCGAATCGCTCTTGCGGTTCCGCCGCAACGCTGAGCCCGAGGCCATGAACAATGCGGATCAAGAAGCGCTCGTCACGCCCGAAGCGGAAACAGCAGAGCCTGAAGCCGCTGAAGCGCCGCGCGGGGTGAATGACGAGGCGACGGATCGCGCCGAAACCTTTGACAACGTTCTGGACGAGGACTCGGACGAAGAGACCACCGCCGATCCGGAAACCATCTCCGATATCCTCGAGATGTTCGATGAGGATGAGGACGAGAGTGTCGAGGACCGCTCGGAGGAAGACGAGGCGGAGCGGGGCGGCTATCAGAGCCTCGGTGCGGCAATCGCGGAATTGGAAGCCGCCGTCGGAAGCGAGTCCGACGATTGGGAACCGGACGGAAGCGAGACCGTCCTGAATGATTTCACCACCCCGCTGCGTGCGGTCGGTGGGAGGGATATGCCCGACATCGTCGACGACGAGGACGGTATCGACGAGCCTCAGCCTGAGATTTCTCGAATTGGGGAAACGGTCCTAGAAGAGGACGAGGCCTCGATGGATATGCTCGACGGCGAGGCCTCGTCAGACGCGGCTCCGCTCGATCTTGCTTTCTTTGCGCGCCCCCGTGAAACGTTTTCGGAGCCGACCCAAGGCAAGCCGGGCGATAACGTCGAAGAGGGGGCCGCTGACGAGAGTTCTTTGTCGTTCAGCCACGCTGCCTTTGACTATTCCGACGACGCCGAGGATGAGGACACCAAGACCGAGGCAGAGGCCGACGATTTTGGGGGCATTGAGGCTCTTGTAGAAGAGCCGGAAACGGGCCTTGTCGAAGAAAACCTGACCGAGGAAGACTTGGTTGAGGACGAGGCGCAGCAGGCAGCTGTCGATACGGATCAGATGATCGATCAGATCGCCGATGCGATCACTGAAACCGCCATTGTAGGCGCCGCCAGTGCAATCGAGGACGAGATCGATGAAGATCTCGCGGCCTATCTGAGCGAGGAGACCGAGCTCGACGAAGATATGCTCCGGGATCTTATTACGCAGGTTGTCCGTAGCGAACTTGAGGGTGAGCTGGGCGAACGGATGACCCGCAATATCCGCAAGCTTGTCCGCCGCGAGGTTTTCAGCATTCTGGAAAGTCGCGAGGCCGAGTGATCAAACCTCGGCCGCGAGGCTCAGGATTGCATCAAGGTCAAGGTGGGCTTCCATGTGATCGGCCAAAGCGTCGAGCGCGTTCTCCACGTCCGCGCCATAGTTGGCTTGCGTTCCCGCAAGGCCGAGCTCTTTGAGGAATGCCGCGCGGAAACCGTCGGCGGTGAAGAGCCCGTGCAGATAGCAGCCGCGGACGCGCCCGTTCTCGCTTGCCGCCCCCTCGCTGCGATCACCGACACGAAGCCAGCCCCGCGCCCGATCCGGCCCCTCTGTCTCGCCGATATGGATCTCATAGCCGCTGACCTCTTCGCCCGAGGCGATATGAACCGCGTCTGTGAGGGCGAGCCGTTTGAGGGGCTTCATCTCGGTCACGACATCAAGAAGGCCCAACCCCGCCACGCGCCCCGGTGCGCCTTCGATCCCGTCAGAATCGACGATCTCGCGCCCGAGCATCTGGTAGCCGCCGCAGATCCCCAAGACCTGCCCGCCGCGCCGCATATGAGCGAGAAGGTCAATGTCCCAGCCTTGCGCGCGAAAGTCGGCCAGATCGGCGATGGTCGATTTCGAACCGGGGATCAGGACGAGATCGGCGTCGCCCGGTAGGGGCCGCCCCGGTTCGACGATCTCGACCGTCACGCCCGGCTCTGCCGAGAGAGGATCGAGGTCGTCGAAATTGGCGATCCTCGACAGGCGCGGCACGGCGATCTTGAGGGGGCCGCCGGGCCGGCTTGCGATGTCCATCACGTCTTCAGCCGGGAGCTTCCAGGCCAGCGGGAACCACGGCAGGATGCCGAGAGGGGTCCATCCGGTGCGCTCTGTGACGAAGTCCATGCCGTCAGCGAAGAGCGTCGGATCTCCGCGAAACTTGTTGACCGCAAAGCCCTTGATCCGGTCGCGGTCCTCGTCGGGCAGGATCGCATGGGTGCCGACAAGCTGCGCCATGACCCCGCCACGGTCGATATCCCCCACAAGGATCACCGGCACATTCGCCGCCTCGGCAAAGCCCATATTGGCAATGTCGCCGGCCCGCAGGTTGATCTCGGCAGGGCT
>CAKZOU010000075.1 GCA_937138255.1 uncultured Paracoccaceae bacterium | reverse complement strand
CCGGACGCTACCCGACGCCCTGCCCCGCCTCAAGAGAAGTTCCTTTGACAAGACCGTAGGCTGAGCCCGTCCTGATGTTCGCACCAGCGCGCACAACCACGCCGCCTTCGGGTGTCTCTGTTCGCACCGAGAGCAGACGAACCCGCTTAAACTGCAGCGCAATCTATTTTCGGCAAGCACCTGAAAATACGCCTGTTTTTGAATGCGTCTCGATTTGGTTGAAAGGCGGGTGGAAAGAGCCGCCGGGCGTTCAGAGAAAGATTTCGGCCTAACAACCAGTCTCCGAAAGTCGGATGGCATCGCTAAACCCCTTTGAACCAAAAAGAAAAAAGGCCCCGCTAGGGACCTCATCTCGGGTTTGCGAATGGTTGGTGGCGGAGGGAGTGGATCTGGCACCCAACTCTCTCTCGCTCTAACCTATTGAAATTATTATAATTAATCCCCCACGATCATCACCGGACGCCGTTTGGTCATCAGGTCGGTTTAGAAGTAGCGGAGGATGTGAGTTAGGTCATTCGTTCATGATATAGAGGGCACGAGGAAGCCTCAAAGACAGTTCCTCTAACAAAGCACTTTCGAGCCCTAGGACACAACTCTTACCTCTCTTACCTCTCTTACCTCGAAAGCGCTTCATTGATTACTGCGGACAACTCGCTTCCCACCCTCAGGAACCCCATCAACCGTGCTACTGCGCGAATTAGGTCTTCACCCATCACGTCTCCGCTTTCTTGCCACACAAGCTTGGCCGCGGCTTCGATTTCACTGGGCGGGATGTAAGCAGCTTTGAGCAGGCTGCCTGTCTCCGCCGATCGGTCCCGGACAGCCGGCGCAGCCGCCTGATCCTTCGTCGCCAGGAAAGGGCCGTCCTGAATTAGCGTTCCGTCTTGACGAAGCGCTTGTCTGACAGCTTTTCCAGTTGCCTCGACGATACGGCTTCCAGCCTTGGTTTTGCCGAAGGCTGTGGTGATCCGACGGGCGACCTCATCTATATGGATCGGGCCTTCGATGCTCACGATTTTGGTCACGAGGTCCGCCAGTTGCGCGACTGGTGCTTCATGAGGTTCGACACTGGACCGGACTGTCAGATCTGCCCGAACGTAAGCCGGCATTTTGAGGGTCAGGTGTTCAATGTTGATAGCTTCGGGCGATGCCTCAGAGGGCGTCTCCGGAACCATGCGCGCACTCACTTGATTTGCTCCACGCACACGGATGCCGGTCTCGATCTGCTCGCGGGCAAGTTCAAGCGCCGCCTTCAGCCGTTCGATCTCACGCTTGCGATGATGGAACCAGTCGGTGCTCCAAATCCGGTGGAACCGCCAACCGAGGTTTTCCAGAATGTCCTGCCGCAGCCGATCGCGTTCCCGCGCCCATAGGGCGCTGTGATAGGCGGCGCCATCGCATTCCACGGCGACCAAGTATTGCCCAGGCCGGTCCGGATGACGCACGCCGATGTCGATACGGAACCCCGCGCTACCGACCTGCGTATCCGCCAGAAACCCGAGTGAGGTAATGACCGCGGCGACATCCTCCTCGAACGGGCTATCAGCCTCTAGTCCTGTGGGGGAGCGGACGTCCATGACCCCGGTCTTGGCGTAGTCAAGGAAGCGCTTCAACACGCGCGGCCCATCACGGCTCACGCGGGACGGATCGATATCGCCGGGGTCGAAGGAGGCGAATACCTCACAACGCACTCGGGCACGGGAGAAGAGTACGTTCAGCCGCCGCTCACCGCCCTCCCCGTTCACCGGGCCGAAAGTCATCGCCGATAGCCTCCCATTCGGCTCTTGCGGGCCATAGCCGACGGAGATCAGGATCACGTCGCGTTCGTCGCCCTGGACGTTTTCGATGTTCTTTACAAAGACGTCCTCGGACTTGCCCTCTCGCAGGAAGGAATCCAAAACTGGATCGCGACGACGGTGCAGTTCCAGCACCTCGGTCAGCATGTCAGCCTGGGCCTTGGAAAAGGCCACAGCGCCAAGCGACAGGTCAGGCCAAGCGCGGGCATGTTCAGCCATAGCCTGCACTACCGCCTCGGCCTCGATCCGATTGGTGCCTTGTCGCCCGAGGCCACTCCCGCCACGCGCATATACACCCGGAACCCGGCGGAACTTAAGTCCGTAGTCGGGATCAAGCTGGAGGGGCGACGGCGGCAGGACGAGTCCGTCGCCATAGAATTCAGCGTTTGACACTCTGATAAGTGAGGGATCGCGAGATCGGTAGTGCCATTCGAGCATGCGCTGGCGTAGGCCCCGGGCCTCACACAGTGAAAGGATGCTTTCCATATCGGCGGCTGTCGCACCGAGCTGGACTTCCTCGTCTTCGTCGTTCTCCTCCACGTCATCGACCAGCCGATCGAAGAAGGACGTGGGCGGAAGCTGTTTCTGGTCGCCGACCACGACTATCTGCCGGGCGCGGGCGATCACGCCCAACGCATCCTCGGGCCGGATCTGGGACGCCTCGTCAATTACCAGCAAGTCGAATGTCACGCCCCCCGGCGGCAGGAACTGCGCAACGGAAATCGGACTCATAAGCATCACCGGCTTGATCCGCTGAACCATGGGACCTGCATTCCTCATCACCCAGCGGATCGGCTTGTGCCCCTTCTTCCGACCAATCTCGCCCCGGATAACCCCCATCTCTCCAACGGTGCCACGCGGCATCTGATCAAAGTGGCGCGACAGGATTAAGGTCTTTGCAGTCTCGATCCGATCCTTTTCCAGATCACGAAACACCGCGACAAGATCATGCCGGTCGAGCTGGGGGAGCGTATTCAAATCAGGCCTTGCTGCGCGGGCGGCGTTCCAGCGGGCCTCGGCGCAGGCGTAAACGAACTCCTGTTCCGCACGTGACGGTTCTACCCGTCCTTCGGAGACCGCTTCCACGATACTGCCGGCTCCCGCACTCTCAGCCGTGGCGATAGATCGGGCTAGCCCCGCCCAATCTCCGTAGCGCGATGTGTCCGAGGCCATTTGTGCAAAAGCTGCGCGAAGTTCGGCGAGAGGCGATGTGTCTATAGATGCTCCCAATCCCGCCTGGCGCAGATCAAGTTGTAGCAAGTCGACTGGTGCTGATATTCGATCATGGCAAGCATGCGTCGCTGCCTCAATCCGAAGTCTTTCGGCCTCGGCATTCGGAACTCTTTCGAGCACCCGTACCGCCATTTCTGCAGAAGTGAAAAGGCCGTTTGTCTTGAGCCGCTGCAACCAGCTAGAGGTTTCAGCGATTTCGCTAAAGGGAGTTTCCAGTCCTGCCCAGACGTCGGAAAGCACGTGACGCAGGGGCTCTTCGTGAGCATCCAAGTCAGCCTTCAACAGCTGAACCTGCTGAAGCTCGGCGACAAGCTGAAGCCGTCCGGCCGCGTCAGGCGGAAGCGGGCTAAGCAGATCTCCCAAAAGGCTCATGGACCCGTTGTGGTATTCACCAACCGCGTCCAAATCACCGAGGATGACCTCAAAAAGAGTCTTCGAAGGTAAGTTGCCTTCCTCCCAATCCGGCCCGATCAAGTTCAGCCTCTGAAAGCAAATCGAAACCTGATCGCACGCTTCTTCCAAGCTCTTGCCGAGGGCACGGGCATCCAATTTAGCTTGATGCACCCGTGCTAGGGCCGATAAAAGATCATCTGCTGTTTGGAATGCCTCCCGAAACTGTGACACTCCCATCCATTGACCAACGGCCTTGATGTCATTGAAGGCTGTGCTCTCACCGTGCCAGTCTTCGCCCAAAATGCTGCTCAGCCAGCCAGACTCTTCATTTAGCCGCTTTCGCTTGGCCGCCAACTCCGCCAGTTCTGTTATTAGGCTCAGACGATTTGTCGGCTCCGAAGGCAGGGTGCCCTTCAAGACAGCGGCCAGTTGGGTGGATGCCTTGCGATACCCGCCGAACCACCTGGAAAAGATAGAGGCCGCGCCCTGCGCAATTGTGGTTCTCAATGGATCCGGGTCTATCGACCAAGCCGCTTCCACGAAGCGCTCCTCGGCTGACTGACGCGCCTGAAGCCATTTTTCACCCACGTCCATGGCTGCCACCAGCCTTTGGGTCTGTGGGACATTGAAGATAGATCGGATTAAGGCTTTAGAGCGTTGGGTTTGGCGCATAAGCCAATCGTGAAGCTCGACAAGCTGCACAATCTCTTCAGGACTTTTCGGTACCGGCAAGCCAACGACTGCCGCCATTTTACCAGCCACCTCAAGCAAGGAAACAAGGCGGTTCCGCACTGCATTGAGATCGGACAAATTGTGAGACAGATCCGATGGAATACCAGCAAAACGGTCTTCCAAACCTATACGGATACTCTCCGATAGTGCCGAACTATCAAGGTTGAATGCCTCATCCCGAAACCTTTCACGTGCAGCATTCCGCGCGCTCTGCCAACGACATCCAGCTTGCAGAGCTGTGTCGAATTCGCTTCGCTGGCAATGGTCAAAAAGCACATTTACGAAGGCGGCCGCCCCTTCAGGAACCGGCCCGATCTGGTCAAGTATTTTAGCAAGCTTAGAAACCGCTGCGAGGGTGTCTGGGCGGTCAACAGCCAGCGCGGCCGAAAGACCACCTAAATCGTCCTCCAAAATCTCCATGGTCCGGAGCGCGTCAGCCAAGTCATTTTCCAACCGAACAAGATCGGTCGGCTGCAGATCGAGCATGTTAGTCCCTCGAAACGGATGTTCGTCCGGGGAACCCGCGCGGCCGAGTGCCCCTACGAACCCGGCAAGCGCTTCAAGCGCACGGGTCCTGGCAGCGCGATCAAGTGCATCAAACCCCTTCAGCGGAACCGAGGGTGGCGGCGCGTCCTTGCCTATCTGACCGATGATTTCAGAGATGGCATGGAATGGCGTATCGCCCATAGGAGGCAACGGCTCGTGTAGGCATGCGGCGATCTGGTTCAACTGATCGCGCGTTGCACGCAGCCGGGTTGGGTCTGCTGCGCCCGGAAGGGCCTTGGCGCTTGCCATGAGGGTGCGGCCCAGTTCTTGCGCCAGCGCCTTCTTATTCGCAGTGCGCGAATGCAGTTCCAGGCAGATATCCCGCAGCCCCGCCCGCACTAGCCGGTCATGGACCACAGACAACGCCGCCATCTTTTCGGCCACAAACAGCACCGACTTCCCGTCATGGGCCGCCGCGGCGATCAGGTTGGTGATGGTCTGGCTTTTACCAGTTCCGGGCGGACCCTGCACCACGAGGCTGGCCCCATGGCGCACCTCTTCAATGACCTTTGTCTGGCTGGCATCTGCGTCAATGACCTGAATGATTTGTGCAGGGTCAAGGAGGTCATCCAGCTTGTCCGCAGGACCAAAGATCGGCGTATCTTCCTCGAAACCTTCAGCCAATAGCCCGCGCAGGAGATCGCTTTCGGCAAATGCATTCGTCGGCCAAGTAGCCGGGTCTAGATCGCGGTGCATCAAGAGTTTGGCGAAAGAGAAGAAGCCAAGCTGCATCCCGTCGCCGTCAATAGTCCATCCAGATTTGTCGGAGACCGCGTCCTGCGCCTTGGCAAAATATTCCGACGGCGTCCAATCCTCTGTCTCGTCCACCTCGGGGAGCTGTATGCCAAAATCCTGCCGCAAGCGCTCCTGCAAGGGTAAGTTAGTATTGATGTCATCCTCTCGCGCCTGAATGTCGTAAGTCGAGGTTCGTTCATTCCGCACCAGTTGCACCGGAAGCAGCACCAACGGGGACTCGCGCACGACTTCAGACGAGGAGCTTTCGCGCCAGCGCAGAAACCCGATAGCGAGGTAGAGGATGTTCAATCCCTGTTCCTCTTCCGCCGTGCGCGCATCTGTCGCGAGACGCAGCAGGCGCCGGGCCTGCGCCTCGGGGCCCAGAGGGGTTTCAAGGAAGCTATCGGTTAGCCTGTCAGAAGTTGAAGGCAGATCAGCCTCTGGCGTGGCCAGCAGCATTTCCTGCCCTTCCGCAGTCTTGTCCTTGCCCATAGCCTTGAACCGCATCTTGCGGCCTTGGACCCGCAGGATGGAAAAGACTTCGTCCGCACGTTCATTGATGACATTCAGGCAATTGGCGCGGGAATTGGCGCGGTTCACATGCACCAGACGGTTCCGCGTGCCCGTGTCCAGAAGCTTACGACGCGCCGTCTCGAGAACCTTCGAGACAGTTTTTTCTTTTGCATCAGACATCAAATCAATCCGTTCTTTCACCAGCTATTCGCACTTGAAGCAGAAGACATTGTCAAGGCTTGGCAATGTGAGCTGACGGCTCTCGGGACCATCCGAATGAAGTGGTCCTGCTTTTTAGGACAAGTTTGCGGCTTGGCTAAGATGCATCTTGTTTGTGTTCATGCCGCTTTTCGTGTCTCCGCTTGGCCGAAGTATGCGATGTCCGGTGTTCG
>CAKZOU010000074.1 GCA_937138255.1 uncultured Paracoccaceae bacterium | reverse complement strand
CACCTCGCTCCAATCCCAAGGCAAATATGCCTTCTTAAAGCCTGTGGATAAATCCGGGTCCAGACTATTTTTCCCGACTGCAGCAACTTTGCATGCCGGAAGGTTCCTATTGGTTCACCTCGACCGCGCCTGCGGCGGAGGCTTCGGCGTCAATTTCGGCCTGCAGGCGTTGCATTTCCGAGGTCACCCGGGCCAAATATGACGGCTCAGATCCCTCTTCCTGCAGATCGAGTACTTCTTGGTAGGTCGCAACCGCCTCGGCCTTGCGCCCGAGCCCTGCGTAGGTCTCAGCCAGATGGAACTGAGCCAAGGGCTCGTTGGGCAACGCGGCGGCAGCGCTTTCGAGATAACTAAGCGCCTCGTCATAGTTGCCAAGCCGGGCGGCGATCCAGCCGTAGGTATCCTGGAAGGCAGGAACCTGGGTGTTGCGCAGGCGGCGGGCCACAGTATAGGCGCGCTCGAGATCTTCTCGGCTGTCACGATAGGTGGTGATTGTGCTGGCAAGGTTGTTAGCAATCACGACTGACGCGCTATTCTCGGCATAGAGCTTCTCGTAGATCGCGA
This sequence comes from uncultured Paracoccaceae bacterium, assembly GCA_937138255.1. GTDB lineage: Bacteria > Pseudomonadota > Alphaproteobacteria > Rhodobacterales > Rhodobacteraceae > RFZI01. The sequence continues at coordinate 10,811 of CAKZOU010000074.1, read as the reverse complement.
TTGCGCCTTCGAAATCCCTGTTCCGTTCGAGCATTCCGGCCTTTGCAAATAGCAGCGCCCGGTTGTCTGGATTGACCTCGAGGCCACCATTGATGACGGCAAGCGATGCTTCGCGGTCACCCTCGATAGCCTTGAGATTGGACAGGGCCATCACGACTGCGGTGCTGCCGGGGGTATCCTGAAGCAGGCTCTCGAACTCGGCTGTTGCCTCATCGTACTTGCCGTTGGCTGCCAAAACACCAGCCTTGAGATAGCGCAACTCCTGGCTCATCTCGCTTTTGGAAATAAGATCGTCAACGTAGGCTAGGGCACCGGCCGTATCTCCCGAGGCAAGTTTGCTCTGGATCACGGCAACGTCGGCCTGCAAGCCACCTTCACCGTTTTGGGCGAGGCTTTGCAGGAAGGCGTCCAGTTCATCCCGTCGATCCTGCGCTGCCAGCATACGGGCTGTGAGATCGTTGGCGATGGATTTGGCATCAGGCGTCCCGACCCGATTGAGGCTGCCGATTACCGTCATGAGGCGGGGCCGATCGGCCAGTCGGATGTAAACCAAACCCAACGCGCGGAGAACCGCGACGTTGGCGGCTTCGACTCTGAGTGCGTCCTTCAGCACGTCTTCAGCCGGCAAGAGTTGGCCATTGCCGACAAGGTAGTCGGCATAGGGTAGCGAGTACTCAGGTGCATTCCCCGAGGCTTCGACGGCTCGGGCCAACATATCGGGCACGAGTTCGGTGTTGCCTGCTCGGCTGTGGGCATCGGCTGTCAACAGCATGATCCGAGGATCGCGGGGCGCCTGATCCAGCGCCGAGCGCAGGTCGACGAGGCCGTCGCCCGGGTTGTCTTCATCGATCAGCCAAGCCGCCCGAATCTTGAGCGCTTCGACCTCGGTCGGATCAGAGGAAAGCACTTCACCAACGAGCTTTTTCGCGCCCTCCATGTTGCCGGTCGCTTGATACATCCGCGCCAAGGCAACCTTGAAACGACGTCCTTCCTCGGTATCTTCCGCGCCTTCGACAACGGTTTCGAGTTCGGCAATCCCCTCATCATGCCGGCCAGTATCGAAAAACAACGAGCCGCGCGCCGACTTGTAGAAGGCGGTCTCCGAACCGCCAGCCGCGATCAGGCGATCCAGCTCGGATATTGCTGCTTCGGGCCCCTTGCGCGCCAAAAGGAAGCTGACCACCTGCATCTGTGCGTCGTGGCCTTCCACGGCTGGATCCACCATGCCACGAAGGAAGGCTTCGGCATCGTCGGTCCGGCCCTGATTGAGTAGGAGGCCAATCAGCATTTGTGTGGGCGTCGCATCTTCCGGGAAGAGAACGATTATATCCTTCAGCTGGGATTCGATCTCCTCCGACCGCCCCAGCTTCTCGAAGAGGCCGAGCCGGATCAGGTAGAGCTGGCGATCCTGTGGGTTCGCCTCAATGCCCCTGTCCGCTTCGGCAAGGGCCGCGGCCCAATCTTCGTGACGGATGTGGTTGTCGATCACGACGCGGCGGGCGATCGATGTGCTTTGCTCTTCACCGATTAGCTCAAGAGCCTGTGCCGCAGCCGCATCCCGGGCCGCCGTGTCGTTGGCCAAAAGCGCAGACCGGTATTCAAGGTTGGCCTTGACGGCCTTTAGAACCGGATCTGTATCGGTCAGACTGGCTTCATCTGCAAGGCGGCTAACCCGTTGCACCTCGTCCCAACTGTTTGCCTCAAGTGCAAGTCGGGCAAGTTCTCGTAGCCCCTCAAGATTGCCGGGATGCTGTTCTACCAAGCGAAGGTATTGGCCGTAGGCCTGTTCAACATTTCCACGTTCAAGCTCAATGCGCGCATAGGCAACTCGTGCCGCTTCATGGTCTTCGTCGAGCTTGAAGACGTTGCGCAACTCCACCAGCGCTCTTTCACTGTCGCCTTCCGCAATCAGCTCCAAAGCGGACTGATAGTGATCTTCGGCTTTCTGATCCGCCGTCTTACAGCCAGTCAGAAACGTGGTCGCAAGCAAAGCTGCGGCAATGGTCGGGAATACCCTAACGGACATCAATCGGCCTCGACTTCCTGAAATGCGGTCGGCCCCGAAAGGGCCGTCGGTCGATCAAAGACCTGTGCAGCGTATAACAACGCCGACGGTGCGAACAACAATCCTTAGATCTTCACGGAAAGAGAGGGTCTCGGCATATTGATCGTCGATAATGCTACGGTCTTTGAAACTGCAGTCGTTTCGCTTGGAGACCTGCCAGAGTCCGGTGATGCCGGGCTGCAGCATATAGTAGGAACGGCCCGGATATAGTCCGCGCTGCGCTTCGGTGATCGGACGGGGCCCCACTACCGACATATCGCCAACGAGCACGTTCCAAAGCTGGGGAAGCTCATCAAGCGAAGATTTTCGCAGGAAACGGCCAACCTTGGTGATCCGGGGGTCCTTGCGGAGTTTTTGAGAAAGGTTCCACTCGGCGTTGGCTTCGGGATTGCGTCCGAGATACTCGGCAAGAACCTCGTCAGCGCCAAGAACCATCGACCGAAGCTTCACCATGCCGAAAACCCCGCCAAAGCGGCCAACCCGCTTCTGCATATAGAATGGGGCGTGGCCATCAGTCGCAACAAGCAAGGCGGCCACGAGGATCAGCGGCAGGGCAATCGGGGCGACAGCGACCACAAATGCGATGTCGAGAACGCGCTTGAACAGCAGGCCGTAGGCGCCCTGATGTGAAACTCTTCTAAAAACCGCCATATTTGTGGGTGCGACGGCGTGAAGGTCTTTATAGTGCGTCGTCATAAGCCGTCTTCCCTGAAAGACCAGAAACTAAAACACAGAACCGTTTGAAAATCGCCTGTGTAAACAGAGACTTTGGAACTTGCCCGGCTCGACTTTCAGGTTACTGCCGAAGAGGCCACCGGGCAAAAGATGTTTGATCTGTTTCTTGACTAATTATCGCCTTGTTATAGCCATATTCTTGTAACGTATTGTAATTCAACATTTATTCTAAAATGGAAACTATGTGAAGGGCTCCTGGAAACATAGTATGGGTTTCCGTTTTCTCCCCAATCTGCCTCAAGGTGCCTCTTTTTTCCACGACTTGTGCCCACGAATCGCCACCAAGCCCGTAGAAACTGTGAAAGATTCGCCCATATGGGCGCAAAAGGGATGCACCCGAGGGTGCTAGATTGTAGTGAAGTGCTTCAAGGGCTATGCCCAAGCATCCGTAGTTAGAGAGCTGGATTCCGAATGGCGGGCGAAGAGCTGTACACCGAGTTTTTCGGCCTGACCGAGCGGCCGTTTACTCTGACGCCTGATCCTTCGTTCCTGTTCTGGTCGAAGCAGCATCAGCGCGCTTTTGCGGTCCTTGAATACGGGTTGATGGCCCGAACGCCTATCACTCTCATCACAGGCGAGATCGGCTCAGGAAAGACCACAATACTCCGCGCTTTTCTTAAGGACATAGATCCAGACATCACTGTCGGTCTCATTTCAAACGCTCAAGGCGGCCGAGGCGAGCTTATCCATTGGATTCTCAATGCCTTGTCGATTCCTGTCGGGCCTGGATCGAGCTATGTCAGCATGTTCCAGTTGCTGCAGGAAACGCTTGTCGGCGAATACGCTACAGGCCGCAGGGTCGTCTTGATATTCGACGAGGCGCAGAACCTCTCGATCGAAGGTCTTGAAGAACTCCGGATGTTGACCAACATCAACTCGGGCAAGGACGAGCTTGTTCAGCTTGTGCTGGTCGGCCAGCCAGAGTTGCGCGACGTGGTAAAGAGCCCACGCATGCGCCAGCTCGCTCAGCGGGTGACTGCAAGCTTCCACCTCCAGCCTCTCGAGAAGAAAGCTGTAACCGACTATATCCGCCATCGCCTGCAGGTTGCTGGCGGGACGGGAAAGGAAATCTCGCGCTCGGCCGCGGAGTTGATCCATGACGCGAGCGGCGGCGTTCCTCGCCTCGTCAACCAGCTTTGCGAATTTGCGCTTCTCTATGCATGGGCGGCGGAAAGAAAAATTGTCAGCGTTTCGATCGTTCGAGACGTGTTGAACGATGGTGTCTCATTCTCTGTCGAGGCAACGCCGATCGTTCTTGGCCCCGAGTTTTCAAGAGGATCGGCAGCAGAATGACCGACATTAAATTCTATTTCACAATCTTCCTGCGGCGGCTGAACGTGTTCCTACCCGTGGTGATGGTCTTCTCGGCTATCGCTGTGATTATCGCCGTGGCGCTTCCTCCAGCCTATGAGAGCCAAATGCAAGTCGTGGTAGAGTCACCGCAGATTCCGGATGAGCTTGCTCCTTCGACGGTGCGGATCCCGGCCCTCGAGCAGCTCGAGATTGTGAAGCAGAGGCTGCTGACTCGCGCGAATATGCTGGATATCGCCCGTCGGTTCGAAGTCTTGCCAAACATGAGCAAGATGAACCCCGATGAAATCGTCGAAGCAATGTTGGCCCGGACGACTGTCAAGACTACGACCAATCGTGATGCTGCGACCTTGATGTGGGTAACGTTCGAGGCTCCCGATGCCCGCGTTGCCGCTGCCGTGCTTGGCGAGTATCTGACCCTGATTCAGCGGGTTGATGCCGAGTTTCGCCAAAGTCGGGCAACCGAAACGCTCGGCTTCTTCGAGCAGCAAGCGAAAGATCTGGGTGTTGAGCTTGATGCTCTGAGCGCCGAGATTCTTGCCTACAAGAACGCAAATACCGGCGCGCTGCCCGAAACACTGGAGTTCAGAATGAACCAGCAGTCGCAGCTCCAGGCCAATCTCAACCTCTTTGACAGGGACACTGCTGCACTCAAGGACCAAAAAGAGCGGCTCATCGCAATTTTCGAGGCGACTGGAACAGCCAGTACGACTCAGCAGGTTCAACTTTCTCCCGAGAAACAGCAGTTGGCTCAGCTTCAGGCCGAGCTTCGGCAGGCGCTTTCGGTCTTCTCCGAGCAATCGGTGAAGGTTCGGATGCTTCGGGTACAAATCGAGCAACTGGAACAGACAATTGCTGCGACAGCACCCGCGACAAGCGAAGTTGAACCGTCGGTCACAGATCCCGCTACACTCCAGCTCCCTGTCGCGCTCCAGATCCAGATCTCGGAAATCGATTCGAAGCTCTTCGTTCTGGATCAGCAGCGCCAAACCGCTCAGACGCAGTTCGAGCTTCTCAACGCAAGTATCGAGAAGACCCCCGAGGTTTCCATCCGACTTGAAGAACTCAACCGGCAGTATTCGAACCTGCAGCAGCAATATAAGCAGGCCCAAGATCGTCTGGCGGCAGCCCGGACTGGCGAGTTGATCGAAACGCGGTCTCGTGGTCAGGAAATCTCGGTCATCGAACCGCCCGCGATCCCGACCGAGCCGACCAAGCCCAACCGGATCCTGATCGCAGGGGGTGGAGTTGCGTTCAGCATCGCTCTGGGATTGGGCCTCGTTCTCCTGCTCGAGATGATGAAGAACGCGGCCCGGCGCCCTGAAGACCTTGTGAAGCGGTTCAATATTATGCCGATCGCCACGATCCCGATGATTCAGACGCCTCGACAGATTCTTGTCAGCAGAACCAAGCGCGTCACGATTGCCCTGTTGATCATTGTCGGCGTTCCAGCCGCGGTCTGGGCGGTTCACACTTATTACCTGCCTCTCGACCTTTTGGCCGAGAAGGCCATGAACAAACTGGGTGTCCGCCTCTAAGGCACCCGAGGCAGCGTCAGGAACGGAGAGCACCAGATGGAACGGCTCCAACAAGCAATCGAGAAAGCCCGCGCCCAACGTGAGAAGGGAAGCAGCAGCAAAGCTGCTCCCAAGCGTACGGCGGCCAAGGCACGCAGTTCCGAACCAGCGGTTGCCCAGTCAACCTCTGTTTGGGCTGCGCTTGCACCGATCAAGATCACCAGGCCCAAGCTTCAGACCAACCGCGTTGTTTCTGTCGAGGGAGGGCCTGAGGCCGCACCCCACGACATGCTCCGGACCAAGGTCTTGCACCAGGCCGCGACCAATAACTGGAAGCGGATCGCCATTACCTCGCCCGACACCGGTACAGGCAAATCTGTCACTTCGGCCAACCTTGCATTCTGCCTCGCGCGGCAGCCGGACATCCGGACCATCGCCTTTGACTTCGATTTCCGTCGCATCGGCCTTTCCAAGGCGCTCGACCAACATCCGGATCATAACATGGCCGATGTCCTCGAGGGCCGGATACAGTTCCATGACCATGCGTTGCGCTATGGCGACCGGTTGGCCTTTGGGCTCAACAACGGACCCGTCCGGCATTCTTCGGAAATCCTGCAAAGCCGAAAGACTTCGGAGATTCTCGATGCGATCGAGGAAGAGTTTGACCCCGACATCATGCTCTTCGACCTGCCGCCGATGATGGCGACGGACGACAATTTCGGCTTCCTCAAATACGTTGACTGCGCATTGATCGTCGCCGGGGCCGAAAAGACGAGCCTCGACAAGATTGACGTGGCTGAGCGGCAGGTGGCCGAGATCACCAACGTGATGGGGATCGTCCTGAACAAGTGTCGCTACTTTGACGGGGCCTATGGCTATGAGTACGGATACTACTAGGACCCATGGCGACTGAGCGTGCCATAGCTCTTCGCAAGCAGTGACGCCTTTCGGCCAAGACTCTTGGATTGAAGGCCTTGCCACCAATCCGGAGCGTTATCCCCATTCCTAAGAACAAGCCGCCCCAACAGTTTTAGTGTCGATTCCAGAAATCGGCTGCTTGCCGAAATTCTCGATTGAAAAGGAACTGAAACATTCGCTTAGCACGGTAGGTTCGAACCCCAACCAAACACACAAGTGCCAGGAGCCTCTCGCGATACCCCGAGACCCTATTGGATCGCAGGATTGTAGGTATTTCTGCCAAGCAGGAAAAAGGTAGCGCGAGGGCTTTCAGTATCCACTTGAGCCATCCGGCTGCACCTTTCTTTCTCGCGAACTCGTGCGCAATATGTCGATCCCACTTGCGAGCAAGTTCTGAGAAGCTGGTCCGAGCTGGATGATAGACGATCATATCCTCATCATATGTAGGAGAAAATCCGAGCCGTGTTGCTCGAATTCCCCAATCATAGTCCTCAGCTACTCCGATTCCTGCAAACGGACCCACTCTGTCAAAGACAACTCTGGCAACAGCGAGATTACCGCTCCCCGAATACCCTTCTGCAATGTGTTCATCATTTCTATATGAATAGATGCTTTCATACGGCTCGAGAAAAGTTGGGCGGTCGGGGATAACATAGTTGACCCGAACATCACCTCCAACGACCCGATTTCCTTGCACTTCAATACTTCGCGAAATTTGTGAAAGCCAATTTCCCTCGGCAACACAATCGGCGTCTATGAACGCCAGGATATCACCGATCGAACCTGAGACACCTGTGTTTCGCGCAGCACCCGGCCCAGGGATAGGTTCTTGGAGCAGTTTTACATCGCTCCAACGTGAGCAAACTCCGAGTGGCAAAGAAGCCGAGCCATTGTCTACGACGATTATTTCAACACGATTCTGGACAACGCTCTGCGCATGAAGAGAAGCGAGGCAGCGCTCCAAATGCGCTTCCTGATTCAAGTGCGGGATGATTACGGATATGGTCTTTGAAGAATGCAAGCTAAGCTAGCTCCCTCAGGAACACTTCAAGTGCAAAGAAGGCCCAAAGTGTTTTGTCGTTATTTTGACTTCCGTCGAGATGGTCTTTGAACATCTTGCCGACCATATGGTTATCTATGAATGCCGCCAATCTCGCGTCTTTCACCAAGACCAAATCCGAGAATTGATCGTGGAGTTCGTTCCGGAACCAGTGAGCAATTGGCAGTCGAAAGCCATTCTTTGGGCGGGAAAGAACACCGTCAGGAAGCCTAGAACCCAGCGCATCGCGAACTATTCGCTTGGTAGTGGCACCTGATACCTTAAAGTTATCCGGAAGCGTGGCTGCAAACTCGGCCAACCTAACATCCATATAGGGCGCTCGAGCCTCAATTGAGGCCGCCATTGTCATTGTATCTAAGCGCTCGAGAAGATTGTCTGGCAGCCAAGAGGTCTGATCGAAGTATTGGACTCGTCCAAGACTTGAGGTGGTATCAGGAGCATTAAACGGTCGTCGCGAGGGGATTGAATGGGTTTCAGGGCCGCGCCAGAAACGAGCCCTTTCATTCTCTGTCAACGCGCCAAACCAAGAAGTCATCCTGTCTTCAAAGCTACCGCTTGCAAGAGCACGAGCAGCAATTCGAATGCGGTGCGTTTGCTGCGACCGTGGAGAAGTGAGGAATAAGACGCCAAGTCCAAATCGTTTTACAAGCCAATTTGGCAGAGACCCCAAGCGAGTCTCGAACATGTACTTTGGATAACCCGCGAAGACCTCGTCGGCACCTTCGCCTGACAGAACGACTTTGACAGACCGCGACGCCTCCGTCGACATAAGATGGATCGGTATCGCCGCAGTCTCTGCCAGCGGAGCTCCTAGATGTCTGGTTAGCTGCGGCAACTGCTGCAGCAGCTGTTCGGATGTGAACTCGATCGAAGTGTGGTTGGTTCCGATCTCTCTAGCTGACCGTTCAGCGAGTGCGAGTTCTGATCCCGGATCACCTGCGTAGCCGATCGAGAAAGTTCTAATATCGGTCGCTCCTAGTTGCGCAAGGCTGGCGACGATAGTTGTAGAGTCGATACCGCTCGAGAGGAACGCGCCGACGGGCACATCAGATCTCAAGCGTATGCGAACCGCTTCGTCGAAGATTTCGCGGAACTCATCTATGGCCTGTTGGTAGGTTCCGGAAAATGTCCCTGGAGCCATGGGTGGCGACCAGAAGCTCTCTTCTGCTATCTTTTCGCTCGAGATTGTAACGCAAGATCCAGGCGTAACTTTCTTGATCTTTGAAAAGAACGTGTCGGGCGAAGGGGCATACCTCCATTTTAGATAGCGGTAGATTGACTCTGGATCAATCTCGCTGCTTACCATCGGATGGGACAACAGCGATGAGACCTCCGATCCGAATATCGTCATCTGGCGACCGGAATGTGTCCCACCAACAAAGTAGAGCGGCTTCTTCCCGAAATGATCTCGACAAAGGAAGAGTTCCTGGCGCTCCGCGTCGAAAAGCGAAAAGGCGAACATACCTCGGAATTTCCTCAGCGCCGATTTGCCCCATCTGCGCCAAGACTCTAGGATGACCTCGGTGTCAGATCGATTTTGGAACCTCGATCCATTGGCCTCCAGTTCTGCGCGCAGTTCTAGGAAGTTATAGATTTCGCCATTATAGGCGATCGTGAATCGGCCATCGGGGCTCGACATCGGCTGCGCCCCACCGTCGATGTCGATAATGGACAACCTACGATGGCCAAGTGCCACCCGATCACCGGACTGTAACGGGATGACGATCGCACCTCTTCCGTCGGGTCCACGATGGGCGATCGAGGTGGTCATGGCCTCAAGATTGGCGATCTCGGCATCAGGCCCAAACCAGCCCGCAAACCCGCACATTCAAAAGCTCCTGGTAAATGAATAAAGGTGGTGGTGGCTAGAACCTGCCACTCACAAGTGGCAATTCTTTGAAGAATGCGTGACACAGGTCAAGATACACTTTCTTGCATAGCCATGATTAAACCGCCGTTTGCCGGACCCATGTGCTCAACGCTACCTGTGGTTCAAGGTGCGCACAGCTGGCGGTCTTGAAAACCGGTCTCATGACGATAAAGGGGCCCTAGGGCCCCTTTTCCAATTCAACTTGACTGATAGCTCAGGCGACCACGGGCTCCGCCGACCGACGGCGGCGGGCAAGACCCAGACCACCAAGGGCAGAGAGAAGCAGCAGGCCACCGGCCGGAAGCGGGATTGAGGCGATGAGCGTTGCATCGAACGAAGCCATTGTTCCAGAGAACAGATTCGTTTGAATAGTCATCGAGAAGGGGTCGCTGAGTACCGTCAAAATTTTCCCGTACACATCGTCAGCGATCGAGCTGATCGTTCCGGAGCCAACAGTAATACCCGGATAGTCGTAGAATAGGCCCGGGGTGTTCCCATCATTCACGAAACCATACGACGAGAAGCCTTCGCCCGACACGTCGCTGGCATTCGACGAGAAAGTCACCGACGACGCCAGAGGATCTTGGGCGCCTTCACCGAACCCCGTATGGGTCACGTCAATTAAGATCGTTCCATTACCTTCGTTGACAGCGTCTGTAACGTTCAGATGCAGCTTCGAAGTACCGTTCGACTCCGTAGCAGAGGCGGTTTCCAAGCTTACATATCCGCTACCGGTCGCGAAATTTTGAAGGAGGATCTTGCCGTTTACGACTCCATCCAAGTCGCCAGCACCACCGTCCACGATCGTGCTGGATGTTCCAGTCTCGGTATCATAGATTCCGACGGTTAAAGCCGACGCAGCGACCGGCGCGAACAGAACTGTCGAACCGACCAATGCGGAGGCCGTGAATTTCTTTACTTCAAACATGGTATCCCCCAATTCAATAGGACTATTCTCTCTAGCCCATCCTAGGTTGCAGCCACATTTTCGACAAGCTTTTCTCCCATTTTCCTCATCTTTTCTTCTGATTGGATCGGAAATGTTGGTAAATCTGGCGATTGGTTGGGTCGATTGTCTCTCGCTTGGTAACAGTCTGCGCCAAGGTAGACCCAGTTCTGATTCGCAGCCCTCGTAACCCGGGCAGCAAAACTACGCTAGATCAGCAACCTGCTACCGATGCTCTTCGAAGCACAAGAACGATCAAAAACGCAACCGTTCCATCTGTCCGACACCGCTCTGGAAAGTGGTGCCGCAGAAGGGACTCGAACCCCCGACCCCATCATTACGAATGACGTGCTCTACCAGCTGAGCTACTGCGGCTTCCGGCGCGGCTC
>CAKZOU010000073.1 GCA_937138255.1 uncultured Paracoccaceae bacterium | reverse complement strand
ATGGCCAACACGGTGCACGGCTATATGAGCCAGTCCGACAAGGGCGAGATGGTCATCGGCGGCGGCACCGACGGGTTCAACAACTATACCCAGCGCGGCAGCTTCCATCACATCGAGGAAACCGTCCGCGCGCTGAACGAGACCTTCCCGATCATCTCGCGCCTGAAGATGCTGCGCCAGTGGGGCGGGATCGTGGACATGACCGGCGACCGCTCGCCCATCCTGTCGAAAACCCCGGTCGAGGGGATCTTCGTCAACTGCGGCTGGGGCACCGGCGGCTTCAAGGCGATCCCCGGCTCGGGCTGGGCGATGGCCGAGCTGATGGCCAAGGGCTATTCGCCGCTCACGGACGAGTTTTCCATGTGGCGCTTCCGCGAGGGCAAGTTCATCGACGAGAGCGTGGCCGCGGGGGTGGCACACTGATGGGGGGCTTGCTGAACCGTTGCACGGCGCGGGCAGCGACCGGCCCGCACGGGAAGGGCGAGAAGCGCCCGCCCCGTGGGGGGGCGGGTCGGGCGCTGCCCGTGCTGGCGCACGGGCTGGGGCGTCCTTTGCCTAGGGGCTGCGCTCCATTTCGAGAGCCAACTCGATCCAACCTTCTTTCGAGTTCAGTTCCAGGGCCTGCTTCAGAAGCCTCGCTTTGTAGGGATCAGTGGGATCGGCCATCGCCCAGCCTTGTCCGGTCGCTTTCAATTCCACGACCCAGTCGCTCTCGTTCTTTTTCAATGCAATCTCGTTTCTGCTCGAGGTTCGTTGTTTGTTCCAAAATAATGAATCGGAGGGCGCGCGGCAAAATGTATGTTTCTGTGGATGATCTGTTGATATCCGAGATATCACCAGATGTCGTACATCAGCTGCCTTTACCCACAATATCTGGCGCAAGCCGGTCCGAAAGCAGGAGATAGGGATATGCTAACTCTTCAATGCCCCTATTGCGGCGTGGATGCCGAAGAGACCGAGCTGACCGCCGGTGGCGAGGCGCATCTCAAGCGCGAAACGGTGGGAGCGTCGGACGACGATTTCGAGGGCTATCTCTTCATGCGGGAAAACCCCAAGGGGCTGCATTTCGAGCGCTGGCGCCACAGCTATGGCTGCGGCAAATGGTTCCTTGCGGCGCGGGATACGAACACGCTCGAAGTCTTCGGCACCTATCCGGCGCAATCGAAAGAGCCGCCCAAAGACTTGCGGGACAAGATCAGCGCCAAAAGGCCCGGCTGGTCGTGGAGGGAATTTAAATGAGCACGCGTCTTGCCTCCGGTGGCCGCCTTCTCAACCGTGGTCGCGCCCTTGAGTTTCAGTTCAACGGCAAGCGCCTGATGGGCTATGAGGGCGACACGCTCGCCTCGGCCCTTCTGGCGAACGATCAGATGATGGTCGGCCGGTCGTTCAAATACCACCGCCCGCGCGGCGTGGTGGCGAGTGGCGCGGAAGAGCCCAACGCGCTCGTCAACCTCGGCAAGGGCGGCAAGTTCGAGCCGAACCAGCGCACGACGACGACCGAGCTTTTCGACGGGCTTTATGCCACGAGCCAGAACCACTGGCCGACGCTCGAGTTCGATATCGGCGCGATCAACGCGCTTTTCGCGCGGTTCCTGCCGGCGGGCTTCTATTACAAGACCTTCATGACCCCGCGCCCCTTCTGGAAGCACATCTACGAGCCCTTCATCCGCCAGTCGGCCGGCCTTGGCAAAGCGCCGAAGGATCGCGACGCGGACACCTACGAGCATTTCTATTTCTACGCCGATGTCGTGGTGATCGGCGGCGGAGTTGCGGGGCTTCAGGCCGCACTCGAGGCCGGCAAGGCCGGTGCGCGCGTGTTGGTGATGGAGCAGACCGCCGACTGGGGCGGGCGTGCTGTTGTCGATGGCGTCGAGATTGCCGGAAAGCCTGCAGATGACTGGGTGAAGGGCGTCGTTCAAGCGCTTGAAAAGATGGAGAATGTGACGCTCCGCACCCGCTGCATGGGCGCAGGCGTCTATGACCACGGCTATATCCTCGGCTATGAGCGGCTGACCGACCATGATCCGGTGCTGCAAGGCCCGCGTCACCGCCTGTGGCGCATCCGCGCCAAGCAAACGATCACCGCCACCGGCGCGATCGAGCGGCCTTTGTCGTTCGCCGGCAATGACTTGCCGGGCGTTCTTCTGGCAGGTGCCGTGCGCGATTACCTCGTGAACTGGGGCGTTTCCGTGGGCGACCGCACCGTGGTCGTCACCAACAACGACGATGCCTATCGCACCGCGATTGCGCTGGTGGATGCGGGGCTTTCGGTCCCTGCGATCATCGACGCCCGCCCCGAAGGCGCGGGCGCTTTGGGGGCCGTGGCCAAGGCCAAGGGTATCCGCGTCGAGGAAGGCAAGGCCATCGCCAAGGTCAAGGGCAAGACCCGCGTGACCGGCGTCGCCCTTTGCCTGCAGGCGGGCGAAGGCGCGGTGATCGACGAGATCGCCTGCGATTGCGTCGCCATGTCGGGCGGCTGGTCGCCGGTTGTGCACCTCTGGTCGCACTGCGGCGGCAAGCTGAAATGGGACGACGCCCAAGCCATGTTCCGCCCCGATCCCGCCCGCGCGCCCACGGGTGCGGATGGCGAAGGCTTTGTCCTGACCGCCGGCACCTCGAGCGGCGAACTTGGCACCACCGCCGCTCTCGCCGATGCGACCGCCGCTGGCCGCGCCGCCGCCAAGGCTGCGGGCCTCAAGCCCAAGACCGGCAAGGCGCCGGTGGCGAATGACGTGGACGAGACGCCGATGGCGGCTGTCTGGCTCATGCCGCAGGGGGCCGGGGCCGAGTTGAAGATGAAGGCCTGGCTCGATTATCAGAACGACGTGAAGGTTTCCGACGTGCAACTCGCCGCCCGCGAGGGGTTCGAGAGCGTCGAGCATACCAAGCGCTATACCACGCTCGGCATGGCGACCGATCAGGGCAAGCTGAGCAATATCAACGGCCTCGCGATCCTGTCGCAATCGCTCAACCAAGCGATCCCGCAGACCGGCACGACCACCTTCCGCCCGCCCTATACGCCCATCTCGATGGGTGCGATCGGCGGCTCGGCGCGCGACGAGTTGTTCCAGCCGATCCGCAAAACGCCGATGCACGGCTGGCACGTCGAGAACGGCGCCGATTTCGAGCCCGTGGGCCACTGGCGCCGCCCCTACAGCTTCCCGCGCAAAGGCGAGGGGCTGCATGACGCGGTGAACCGCGAGATCGTGAATACCCGCACGAATGTGGGCCTGCTTGATGCCTCGACGCTGGGCAAGCTGATCGTCAAGGGGCCGGACGCGGGCAGGTTCCTCGACATGCTCTATACGAACATGATGTCGAACCTCGCCATCGGCAAATGCCGCTATGGCCTGATGTGCACCGAGAACGGTTTCCTCACCGACGACGGCGTTGTGGCGCGGATCGACGAAGATACATGGCTGTGCCACACCACCACCGGCGGCGCGGACCGGATCCATGCCTGGATGGAAGACTGGCTTCAGTGCGAATGGTGGGATTGGAAGGTCTATGTCGCCAACGTGACCGAGCAATATGCCCAAGTGGCCGTGGTCGGCCCCAAGGCGCGGCAGCTTCTGGAAAAGCTTGGCGGTATGGATGTTTCGAAAGAGACCTTGCCCTTCATGCAATGGGCCGATGGCACGCTCGGCGGATTTCCGGTGCGGGTCTATCGCATCTCGTTCTCGGGCGAGCTGAGCTACGAGATCGCCGTCGCCGCAAGCCACGGCCGCGCCTTCTGGGACAGGCTCCTGAAGGACGGCGAAGAGTTTGGCATCATGCCCTATGGCACCGAAGGCCTGCACGTCATGCGGGCCGAGAAGGGCTTTATCATGATCGGCGACGAGACCGACGGGACGGTGATCCCGCAGGATCTCGGCCTCGGTTGGGCGATTTCCAAGAAGAAGGACGACTATCTCGGCAAGCGCGCGCAGGAGCGCAGCCATATGGCCGATCCGGAACGGTGGAAGCTGGTGGGCCTCGAGACGCTGGATGGTTCTGTCATTCCCGATGGCGCCTATGCGGTGGGCGAGGGTCATAATGCCAATGGCCAGCGGCTGACCCAGGGCCGCGTGACCTCGACCTATTATTCGCCGACGCTGAAGCGCGGCATCGCCATGGGCCTTGTCCATCGCGGGCCGGAGCGGATGGGCGAGATCATCGAGTTCCCGAAGGTCGATGGCACCTCGGTGAAGGCCAGGATCGCCGATCAGGTCTTCTATGACAAAGCAGGGGAGAAGCAGGATGTCTGAGCCGGTAAGCTTCCTTGGCGGCCGCGTGGCCGAAGGCGCGGTGACGGTGCGCGATGCGGGATTGCAGGGGATGATCACCCTGCGCGGCGATCTTGCGGCGACCAAGGTGAAGAACGTGGTCAAGAAGGTCACGGGTCAGGCCATTCCGGCGCAGCGCAAGGCGCTGGTCGAGGGCAGGCGCGGGGCGCTCTGGATGTCGCCCGACGAGCTTCTCCTCTTGGTGCCCTATGCGGAGGCCGAAGAGGCCGTGGCGACCATCACCAAGGCGCTGAGGGGCGTGCATCATCTGGCGGTCAACGTTTCGGATGCGCGGGCCTATGTGACTGTCGAGGGCGCGGGTGCCGCCGAGGTCATGGCCAAGAACGCGCCGGTCGATTTCTCCGCCGCCGCTTTCGGCGCGGGCGATTTCCGCCGCTCGCGCGTGGGGCAGGTGGCCGCGGCCTTTTGGAAAGACGAGGCGGGCGCGTTCCACGTCGTCTCGTTCCGGTCGGTGGGCGATTATGTCTTCGACCTCCTGCGCGTCAGCGCGGAGGCCGGGCCGGTGGGCGCGCTCAGCTAGGCTCGGGCGCGTTCAGCCGCTTGATATGTCGTTCTAGCGCTTCGCGGCTTGGCGGGGTGCTTCCGGCGAAAAGCATCATGTGCCACAGAAGGCGGGCGTTTGCCGGCTCGGTGAGCAGGCGGGCGATCTGGGCCTTGTGACAGTCTCTTGCCTGTGTGATGGCGTCAGCCACGCCTGAAAGGGCCAAGAGTTCGGCGAGTTTCTCTTTCATGGCAGGGAGATGTCGGGCGAAGCTTATGTCCTCCACTGAATTGAAGTTCCGCTCCGCCCAATAGCCAAGGTCCACCGGTTTGCCCTTTTGATTGGGCAGGCCACGGGCGCGTTTGGCGAGGAACTCTTCTGCCGAGCGCAGGGAATAGTGGTTGAGCCGAGCCTTGGCGGCGGGGGTGTTGTAGCCGAAGAGGTTGATCCTACTGTCGTCGGTGGCGAATGGGGGGTCGAGGTCGAGAGCGCCGCCGAGGCTCCAGCGCGGCGCGGTCTCCTTCTTGTTCTTGGGCCGGTGGACGCCGAGTTTCTGAAAGGCACGGGGGCGGATCAGGGATTTGAAGAAATGCGCGGCGGGCAGGAGCACGTCGGCGGGCGCCGCGCGGGTGAAGCGTTCGGGGGTCAGGCCTTCTTCGAACTGTTCCTTGCCCGCGCTGCCGAACAGGCGCCAGGGCAGGGCGACCGCTTCGGTTTCCTCGGGAAGCGCGGCGATCAGGTCGGTGAATCCGGTGAGCGGTGCGTCGAAGACGGGGTATTCGTCGGCGTCGAGGAAGATCACCCAGTCGGCGGCCCTCACCAGCGGGTGTTTGTCGGCAAGCCGCAGCGCCTGCCACTGGACGGATTTGTTGCCTTCGGCCGCAAAGGGCACATGGGTCACGCGGCCAGATGCCGCCATGAGATCAAGGAGGCGATCCGTCCCGTCGGCGCAATCGTGGCTGTAAACCAGCACATGACCAATCCCCACGGCCAGCAAATGCGCGATCCATTCGGCCGCATAGGGGCCTTCGTCGCGCATACAGGTGACGGCGAGGATCTGCGTCATGGGCTGCCCGTTTCTGCCTCTCTTTTCCTGTGGCAGGATAGTGCGGCCGGATGAAATGTCCATTCTGTCGGCTCTAGTGCTTTCACCCCGCGCCCCAATCTGAGATAATGCCTTGACGCCGCCGCCCCAGAGGCTTTGTTACGGGGGCGAACAGGAACTCAGACCGAAGGACATCCCATGGCTTTCTCGCTCCCCGATCTTCCCTATGCTCACGACGCGCTGGCCGCCAAAGGTATGTCGCGCGAGACGCTCGAGTATCACCACGACCTGCACCACAAGGCCTATGTCGACAACGGCAACAAGCTGATTGCCGGGACCGAGTGGGAGGGCAAGTCGCTCGAAGAGATCATCGTCGGCACCTATAACAAGACCGCCGTCGCGCAGAACGGCATCTTCAACAACATCAGCCAGCTTTGGAACCACAACCAGTTCTGGGAGATGATGGGTCCGGGCGCCTCGGCTATGCCGGGCAGCCTCGAAAAGGCCCTGACCGAAAGCTTCGGCTCCGTCGCCGCCTTCAAAGAGGCCTTCTCGGCCGCGGGTGCGGGCCAGTTCGGCTCGGGCTGGTGCTGGCTTGTGAAAAACGCCGATGGCTCGCTCGCCGTCACCAAGACCGAGAACGGCGTGAACCCGCTCTGTTTCGGCCAGACCGCGCTTTTGGGCTGCGACGTGTGGGAGCACAGCTATTACATCGACTTCCGCAACAAGCGCCCCGCGTATCTCGCGAACTTCCTCGACAACCTCGTCAATTGGGAAAACGTCGCGGGCCGGATGTAAGCGGCCGCACAGACAAACAGCCCCGCGCCACGGCGCGGGGTTTTTCTTTGGGGGGCAGGGATGACCGACGGGACCAAGGGCGCGATTGCGATGGTGGTGGCCTGCACCATCTGGGGCCTGTCGCCCTTGTTCTACGCGCAGCTGACGATGATCGCGCCGCTTGAGGTCTTGGCCTATCGCTCGCTCTGGTCGCTGGTGTTCTTCGCGGGCATCCTGATCTTCCAGGGGCGGATTGGCCTCGTGTTCAAGGCCTTGGGAAGCCCGCGCCAGTTTGCGGTGATCGCGCTAGCGGCGCTGGGGATCGCGGGCAACTGGTTCGGCTTCATCTTCGCCATCGGCCACGGCTATGCCGTTGAGGCTTCGCTGGGCTATTACATCTTCCCGCTTCTGGCGGTCGTCTTGGGGCGTTTCGTCTTGGGCGAGGCGCTGCGGCCCGCGCAATGGACCGCTGTCGGGCTGGCAACCGTGGCGGTGGTGGCGCTGACCTATGGCCTCGGCGTTGCGCCCTGGATCGCGCTCTATATCGCCGGAACGTTCGGTATCTATGGCATAATCAAGAAGCGGCTCGATCTGGGGCCGGTGGTCTCGGTGACCGCCGAGGTTCTCGTATTGGCGCCCTTGGCCATAGGCTGGATCGCCTTCAAGGGCACCGGCGTGGGCGGTGGCAACGATCTTTGGCGGCATTTCCTTCTGATGCTCTCGGGGCCGCTCACCGCCTCACCGCTCATCCTTTTCGCCTATGCGGCGCGACGGGTGAGGCTGTCGACGGTGGGGCTCATCCAATACATCAACCCAACGCTGCAATTTTTCTGCGCCACGGTGATCTTTGCCGAGCCCTTCACCGGCTGGCACAAGCTGGCCTTCGGCCTCATCTGGCTGGCGCTGGCGATCTATTCGGCAAGCGCCATCCGTCAGGAAAGGGCGGCGCGCAGGGTTGTCTCCAACGCCGCCACATCGGGGGCGATCGAGATATAGTCGCGCAGCGAGGCGTCGGCGAAGCCTTCGCTGATGACGTGATCGACAAGGCCCGCGAGCGGATCCCAATAGCCTTCGGTGTTGAGCAGGACGATGCGCTTGCTATGCAGACCAAGCTGCCTCCATGTGAGCGCTTCGAAGAACTCGTCGAGCGAGCCCGCGCCGCCGGGCAGGACGACCACGGCATCGGCGTTCATGAACATCACCTTCTTGCGCTCGTGCATGGTCTCGGTGATCACGAAACTGTCGAGATCGCGCTTGCCGACCTCGAGGCGCATGAGGTGGGTCGGGATGACGCCGAATGTCTTGCCGCCCGCCTGCTGGCAAGAGCGCGCCACGCGGCCCATCAGGCCCACATCGCCCGCGCCATAGACCAAACGCCAGTTGTTGCGGGCGAGCATCTGGCCGGTGGCCTCGGCCTCCGCTGCATAGGCCGGATGCGCCCCGTCACGCGAGCCGCAATAGACGCAAACCGATTTCACTGTGGCCGACATGTCATTTCCTCTGCATAGATGCATTCGCGGGGCTTTCAGTTTGCATAGCCCCGTTGCTATTGTCTCTCAACCGCCCATTGGGCGCTTGGGCGGAACTTGGGGAAGGACGCTGCCGTGGCAACGGAGACTGGGCCGAATTCGGGCCGTGTGGTGCAGGGCGTAATCGCCGCGCTTGTCATTATTGTTCTGGGCTATCTCGTGTGGTCGTCGCAAAGCGGCGCTCCGGGCGAGGAGGCCGCGCATGCAGAAACTGCTTCGAGCGAAAGCGCGCCCGCTGCCGATGCCGCGCAGTCGGTTGAAGCCACGCAACCATCGGCCGAAACGCCTGCTCCGGAATTGACCGTCGAGCCGAACGCGGTTGCTCCAGCAAGCGATGCTGCACCCGCCGCCGATACCGCCTCTGTCCCTACAATTGCCGCAGCGGATGCCCCTACCTTCGATACGGTTCGGATCGAGGCTGATGGCACCGCACTTATTGCCGGACACTCGCTGCCGGGCGCGATGATCCAGATTCTCTTGGGTAACGAAGTGGTTGCTGAGGCCGTCGCGGACGGGGGCGGCAATTTTGTTGCTTTTCTGAACGTCCCGCCCGGATCGGAACCACGGGTTCTGTCGCTGGTTGCCCGTGTTGGCGAAACCGAGATCGCCTCGGGCCAGACCGTCATCGTTGCGCCGGTCGATGTGCCCGTTGTTATCGCCGCTGCTGAGCCGGCGCAGGTGGAGCCCGCTCCTGCTGTCGAGCCTGCCGCAACTCCTGAGACTACCGGAACGGCCCAGCCAGCATCAACCGAAGCGGCAACAGCCGAGGCTGTCGCCGTGGAGGTGGCCGCAACCGAAGCCGCCCCGGCAACAGCGGCTGAACCGGCCCAGACGCCTGAAGCTCCGGCTGCCGAAACCGCTCCTCCTGTCCTTTTGGCGGATGAGAGCGGCGTCAAAGTGATCCAGTCTGGTGGCGCAGCGGATCCCGAGGTGGCCGACGCCGTGGCTCTCGACACGATCACCTACGACTCGGAAGGCAATGTGGTTCTCGCGGGCCGTGCTCAGGCCAATGACAGCGTCCAGATCTATCTCGACAACTCCTCTATCGCTTCGGCACCCGTTTCGCCCGAGGGCGATTGGCAGATGACGCTGCCTGAGGTCGAAAGCGGGGTCTATACGCTGCGCGTCGATGAGGTTTCGCAGGATGGCCAAGTCACCAGCCGCATCGAGACCCCGTTCAAGCGTGAAGAGGCCGAGAAGGTTGCTGAAGTCTTGCAGGAAGAGACAGCCAACCCCGATTTCCAAGTGGCGATGCGGACGGTCCAGCCGGGCAATACACTGTGGGCCATTGCCCGCGAGCGTTATGGCGAGGGGATCATGTATGTTATGGTTTTTGAAGCCAACCGCGACCGGATCCGCAATCCAGATCTGATCTATCCGGGGCAGGTTTTCGTTCTGCCGACAGCCGAAGGCAACTAGCGCCTCTGGTCATTGCCGCCCTCGGGTCTTACCTAGAGGGCGGTAGATGAAGGAGCGCCCATGCGACGCCTGCGCAAGACCGACGCCAATCTGAACAATGAGCCGATCGAAGGCTGGAACGTGATCCGCAGGGTCGCGCCTTATCTCTGGCCCGAGGGTGATACAGCCGTGAAGGTGAGGGTGGTTCTGGCCCTTGCTATGCTTTTGGTGGCCAAGCTCATTTCGGTGGCGACGCCCTTGTTCTACAAGCACGCGGTTGATGCGCTCTCGGCGGAGGCTGATCCCGCGCTCTGGCTCGGGATGGGCGCGGTGGGTCTGACGGTGGCCTATGGCATGGCGCGGCTCATGAACGTGGGGCTGTCGCAGCTGCGCGACGCGGTTTTCGCGCCTGTCGGGCAGCGGGCGCTGCGGCGGCTCGCCACCGAGACCTTTGTCCACATCCACAGCCTGTCGATGCGCTATCACATCACCCGCAAGACGGGCGGCCTCAGCCGGATCATCGAGCGCGGCGTGAAGGGCGTCGATTTCCTCTTGCGGTTTCTCGTGTTCAACATGGGGCCACTGGTGCTCGAGCTTCTCCTGGTCGCCGGTATCCTCTTTTACATGTTCGACGTCTGGTATCTGGCGGTCGTGGTTCTGACCATCGCCCTCTATGTCTGGTTCACCTTCGCGGTGACGGAATGGCGGGTAAAGATCCGCAAGAAGATGAACGATCAGGATACCGAGGCCAATCAGAAGGCGATCGACAGCCTGCTGAATTTCGAGACGGTCAAGTATTTCGCCGCAGAGCGCTGGGAGGCTGATCGCTATGACCGCGCGATGGAGGGCTATGAGCAGGCGGCGCTCAAGACCAGCTATTCGCTCTCGTTTCTGAATTTCGGCCAATCGTTTCTGATCACCGGTGGCCTTGTTGCGGTGATGGTCATGGCGGCGCTGGGGGTTCAGAACGGCAGCCTGAGCGTGGGCGATTTCGTCATGGTCAACGCCTATATGATCCAGATCACCATGCCGCTGAACTTTCTCGGTTCGGTCTACCGCGAGATCCGGCAGGCGATGATCGACATGAGCGAGATGTTTACCCTTCTTGGGCAGCCCGCCGAAATCATCGACAAGCCGGGCGCGCTGCCGCTTGCCGTTTCGGGCGGAACCATTGCGCTCAAGGATGTGAGCTTTGGTTATGAGCCGGAGCGGCCGATCCTTCGGGGCGTTGATATCCAGGTTCCGGCGGGCAAGACCATCGCCATCGTCGGCTCTTCGGGGTCGGGCAAATCGACCATCGGGCGGCTTCTCTTTCGCTTCTACGATGTGAACGGCGGGGCGCTGACCATTGACGGGCAGGACGTGCGCGACGTGACGCAAGAAAGCCTGCATCAGCAGATCGGCGTGGTGCCGCAGGATACCGTCCTTTTCAACGACACGATCTATTACAACATCGCCTATGGTCGACCCGGCGCCACGGAGGCTGAGGTTATCGCCGCCGCCAAGGCCGCCAAGATCCATGATTTCGTCACGTCGCTGCCCAAGGGCTATGAGACGGCGGTGGGCGAGCGGGGGCTGAAGCTCTCGGGCGGCGAGAAGCAGCGGGTGGGGATCGCGCGAACGCTCCTCAAAAACCCGCCGATCCTGCTCTTGGACGAGGCGACAAGCGCCCTCGACACTGACACCGAGCGCGAGATTCAGGCCGAGCTGAAAGCGATGGGGCAGGGGCGGACGGTGATTACCATCGCGCACCGCCTTTCGACCATCGCCGACGCTGACGAGATAATTGTTCTGGAGAACGGCAAGATTGTCGAACGGGGCGAGCACGAGGTGCTTCTCTCGAAAAGCGGCCGCTATGCCCAGCTCTGGCAAAGGCAAGCGGCGGATGAGGAAGAAGCGGCGTGACCTCGGGGCCGAAATCGCTCGGCATTGCGACCGATATTCTGGTGCTCGGAGACCGCGCGCGGGTTGAAACTCATGAATTGGGTTGGGTGCTCAGGACGCCGGACGAGCCGGATTTCTGGTATGGCAACCAGCTCATCCTGAAAGGCGACCCGCCTGCGCCTGACCTTGCGATTGCCGCCTTCCGAGAGGCTTTCCCGAAGGCCGAGCACGTCACCCTTTCGTGGGACGCGCCGGAACGAAGCCTTGCGGCTGACCTCGACAACCTCGCGGAACGGGGCTTCATCATCGAGCAAGATGACGTTCTGTCCCTTGAGGCACCGCCCGCAAAGGCCAAGGTGCCTCACGGGTTCCAGCTGCGCAAGGTGGAGAGCGATAGGGACTGGGCCAAGGTCGCCGACCTCAAGGTCGAGATTGGCGTCGAGGAAGGCTATGCGGAGGAGGGCTATCACGCCTTTATCCGTGGGCGTTGCGCCGGCTGGCGCAAAGCGATTGCTGCGGGTGAGGGGGCGTGGTTTGGCGCCTTCGAAGGCGAAACGCTTGCCGCCGATCTTGGGCTTTTCACCGATGGTCTGATCGCCCGTTTCCAGTCTGTCGAGACCGCCGCTGCCTATCGTCGTCGTGGCCTATGTTCGGCGCTGGTGGTCTATGCCCTCAACTGGCTTGCAGCGCATGCGCCCCAAGCCCATCCGGTGATTGTTGCCGAGGCCGATGGAGATGCCGGGCGGCTCTATCGCCGCCTGGGCTTTGCTCTTACAGAGCGCCAGACCTCGGCACTGCTCAGGCCCGAAGGCCGATGACTATTCCGCGGCCCTAAGGGGCGGGATCTTGCGCGGCGGCGCGGGCTCGATCAGGTCGGACCAGACGATCTCGGGCGATTTCACCCGCTTGGCCTCGCGGGCCAGCGCCCAATCGCGGGCGGCACGGCTCGTGCGGCCCATCGAGGCCTTGGCAAGAAGCTGGGCGATCCAGCGGGCATAGGTCGTGACCCAGACGCGCACGGCCAGCATCGAGGGCGTGAAGATCAGTGTCAGGAACGTCGCGATGCCAAGACCAAAGACCACCGCAGTGGCGAGCTGTTTCCACCACAGAGCGGTCGGGCTGTCGATCGAATAGCCGCCGTTGATGAAATCGAGGCTGAGGCCGAACATCATCGGCGCAAGGCCTGCCATCGTGGTGATCGTGGTCAGAAGGACGGGGCGAATTCGATCCTCGGCGGTGCGGGTGATCGCCTCGGTGCGCGGCATGTATTGCCGGTATTCCTGATAGGTATCGATCAGAACGATGTTGTTGTTCACCACGATCCCGGCCAGCGCGACGATCCCTGTCCCGGTCATGATGATCGAGAAGGTCTGGTCCATGACGATCATGCCGACGAGCACGCCTGCGGTTGACAGGATCACGGCCAGAAGCACGAGGACCGAGTTGTAGAACGAGTTGAACTGAGCAAGGAGGATGATGAACATCAACCCAAGTGCACCCGCAAAGGCCACCTGAAGGAAGGCGATGGACTCGGCCTGATCGGCGAAATCGCCCTGCCAGGAAAAGCCGATCCCGGCGGGGAGGGTTCCGGGCGTATCGAGCCATTCGGTGATTGCTTCGATCCGCTCGTTGGCGTTGACGACCGTGCGGGTCACGGCGCCGCTGTCGATATCGGCTTGCTGGTCGGGGCCAATCTCCGTTTCAGGCAGAATAAGGCTTTCTCCGGTCTCTGTCTCGGTCAACTTGATAAGGCCGGTCGCGGCGCCGGCGAGCACGTCGAAATAGCGGGTCTGATCGACGCGGCTGATCTGGGCGAGCTGCGGCACCGGCTTGCGGGTGACGAAATTCGATATGGGCACCATGCCGGCGGGGGTGCGGACCTTGAGGCTGTCGAGCGTGGAAAGCACTCGGTCCTCTTCGGGAAGGCGCACGCGGATCTCGATCTCTTCTTCCGAACTTTCGACCCGCATCGTGTCGAGCATCACGCCGCGCGTGACAAGTTGGACCATCGAGCCGACCGAGGCCACGTCCGCGCCGAAACGCCCCGCTTTGGCGACATCGACCGTCAACTGCCAGTCGATGCCGGGAAGTGGCAGGGTGTCTTCGACAAGGACGATGCCGTCCATCGCTTCGATCTGGCTGCGAATGTCGGCAGTCGTCTGGCGCAGCAAGTCGAAGTTATCGCCCTTGAGGCGCAGATGGATCGGCTTGGTCGCGCCGGGGCCCATGGCCAGGCTCAGGGTCTGGGTCTTGATGCCCGGAATCTGATCGAGCTTGGACTGAAGGGCGGCCATCACAGCCGAGCCGCCGAGATTGGCCATGTCGAGACCGTTCTCGCGTGCAAAGGCCGCGCGATCTTCCCAGGGGACCAGTTCGATCTGGATCTGGCCGATCGTGTCGCCCGGCCCGCTTGCGCCTGCGGTATTTTGATTGAGGCCACCGGCACCGGCAAAAGAGAAAACCGACTTGATACCGGCGATGCCGAGGGTCGCCTGTTCGGCTTCGCGGACAAGTGCGTCTTTCTCTTCAAGGCTCAGGTTACCGCGCGCCTGCACATAGACGATGGCCTGCTCCGCTTCGGTCGCGGTGAAAAACTCGGTGCCTTTGTTGTGATCGGCATAATACATGAAAATCACGGCTACGAGCGCGCCGACCGCTGCGATTGAAACGAGCGGCATCACCGGATTACCGGCGATGGCGTGGATCACCCAGCCAAAGGGCGAACGGCGGTAGCCCGCGTTGATCCTGGTCGCCTTGCGTTCGGACTTGGCAGCGCCCATGGCGATGGTCAGGCCGATCGCTCCGAGGATGAAAACGACGAGGCCCGGCAGCGATGCCACAAGCCCGTCGGTCTGAGTGGCCGAGCCGGTCAGGTAGGCGGGGTTCAGCGTCAGCATTGCGCCGGTATAGGTGATCAGGATCGCCGGAAGGATCAGCGCCGCACGCACATAGAGCGGCAAACGGCGGCGCAGCCGGTCAGAGACGCGGTTGAAGGAGCGTGTCATGCGGCCCGAGACGCCGCCCATGACTGGCAGGTAGATCAGCGCCACGACGAGCGAGGCGGTCAGAACAAAGATCAGCGTCACCGGCAACATGCCCATGAACTGACCGGCCACGCCGGGCCAGAACAGCATCGGCAGGAAGGCGCAAAGCGTCGTTGCGGTCGAGGAGACAATGGGCCAGAACATCCGCTTGGCCGCCTCGACATAGGCGTGCATCGGGCCGGTGCCTTCCTGAATGCGCTTGTCGGCATATTCGACGACCACGATCGCGCCATCGACCAGCATACCCACCGCAAGGATCAGGCCGAACATGACGATGTTGGACACCGCCACATCCATGATCGCCAAAAGCGCGAAGGTCAGTAGGAACGAGGTCGGAATGGCAAAGCCCACCAAAAGGGCAGAACGCGCTCCGAGCGAGGCCAGAACCACGATCATCACGAGGGCAATTGCCGTTAGCACCGAGCCTTCAAGTTGGCTCACCATCGAGGCCACGTTGCGGCTCTGGTCGTTCGAGGTGCCGACATCGACGGCAATTTTCAGGTTCTCGGGCCAGCTTGCCTCGGCGGCGGCCACGGTGTCGCGGATCTGGGCGGCGGTATCGATCAGGTTATAACCGCGCTGTTTGACCACCTGAAGTGCCACCGTGTTGGTGCCGTTATAGCGGGCGGTCGAGGTTTTTTCCTCAAAGGTCAGACGGATCGTTGCAAGATCACCAAGGGTCACCACGCGATCGCCATTGGTCTTGATCGGCAGCGAATAGACGTCTTGCGCCTCATCGAAAGAGGAGGGGATCTTGACCGCGAAGGATCCCTGCGCCGTGTCGATCTCGCCCGCGGCGATCAAGAGGTTGTTCTGGCTGACCACGTTGATCAGCTCGCCTGCGGTCACGTTGTAGACCTCAAGCCGCAGAGGATCTATCTCGACCAGAAGCATTTCGTCGCGCTGGCCGGTCAGTTGGGCGTTGAGGATCGAATCTAGGCTCTCGATCTTGTCCTGAAGCTCTTTGGCGACGCGGATCAGGGTGCGTTCGGGCACCTGGCCGGTCAGGTTGACGACGATCACCGGGAATTCGGAGAAGTTGATCTCGTTGATCGAATATTTGTCGGCGCCTTGAGGAAACTGCGCTTCGGCGGTGTTCATCGCGTCGCGCACATCGGCCATAACGCGGGTCTTGTCCCAGCCATAATCGAACAACAGGCTCACACCTGCATAGCTCTCCGACGCGCTGCCCGACATTGTGTCGAGCCCGTCGAGGGTCGCGAGCTGGGTCTCCATCGGCTTGACGAGAAGCTTTTCAGCATCCGCAGCCGAGATGCCGGGGAAGGGGACCGACACAAAGAGGGCTGGGATCTCGATATCCGGCTCGCCCTCTTTCGGCAGGCCGACATAGGCGTATCCCCCCGCCAGAAGCGACAAGAAGATGAAGGCAAGGACCATACGGGCCCTTGATGCGGCCCAGTCGACGACGCCGTTCATTCCGATGCCTCGCGGAAAGTCGGGTCAACAGTCACGCCGTCGACCACATATTCTTGCCCCACCGTGATAACTTCGGCCGTCTCTTCAAGGCCGGAGAGCCAAACGCCATCAATGGTATCGCGCAGGATGTCGACCGGTGCGAAGGCAACGACATTGCCTTCGGCCAGCAGGCGGACACCGATCCGGCCATCATCATCGAGAGTCAGTGCCGATTGTGGCAGAAGATGCGCGGGCCGCCCGTCGGCTGCGACCATGATCTCGACCGTCTGGCCGTCGCGGATTGCAAGATCGGTATTCGGCGCTTCGACCTCGACGCGGAAGGTGCGGGTCATCGGATCGGCAGAGCGGGCAATGAAGCTCACGGTGCCGGTGATGGTTTCGCCCGAGGCAAGGCGGGCGCCGGCGCGGGCGCCTACTTCGATCTTGGCCACGTCAATCTCGGGGACAAAGCCGACAAGCTTGATGAAGTCGAGCTGGATCACGGTTGCACAGGCGCCACCTGGCTGAAGGAGTGCGCCGATCTCGGCGGCGTCGGTTTCGAGAAGGCCAGCGAAGGGGGCGTTGATACGGAGCTTGGACAGCTCGCGCTCGGCCGAGGCCACGGCGGCTTCGGCACCGGCAATCGCGGCGCGCACGCTTTCCACGGCCGAGGCGGCCGATTGGAGGCCTGCTTCGGCGCCGACCACGCCCGCCCGAGCGCCGTTCACGGCAGCCCGAGCGGATGTGACGCCTGCACGCGCGGATTCGAGCGTCGCATCTGCGTTGGCGACACGACTGTCGGAGGCAAAGCCGCCTTCGGAAAGCTTGGTTGCGGCATTCTGGTTGAGCTCCGCCTCATTCAGGCGTGCGGTCGCTTCGATCAGCCGAGCCTCGGCCTCGGCGACGCGCGAATTGGCTTCGGCAAGCCGGGCTTCGGCCTCGGGGCCGCGCGCTTCGGCTTCGGGCATTCGCGAAATTGCCTCTGCCAAGCGGGCCTTGGCTTCATCAAGCCCGGCCTGACGCGTTCCGGCGTCAAGCTCGCACAGCAGATCGCCCTCCGCGACAGAGGCGCCCTTGCGGAGCGGTTCGGAAATTACAAGGCCCGAGGTTTCGGCCCGAACATCGACCTGACGGGCCGCCTCGGTCTCGCCGCGCAGGATCACGGCGTTGTCCAAAATTCTTGACACAGATCTGGTAACGACGACCTTGATGAGGGGCGCGTTCGGATCTTGAGTCTCGGCAGATATAGATATCTCGGCGCTTTCGGTGCCTGAGGCAACGCCTGCGAATTCGAGGAGCTTGTCCCGGTCAACCACCAGAAAATACAAAAACACACTCACCAATACCGCGGTGATTACCGGTCCAAATTTCATCCCGTCCCTCTTGCGGAGCCTGCTTGCCTGTCGAGTTAGTCACTCTAACCCCAAAGGCAAGCCATTTTTAGGTCAATACGAGGGCCATTTCGTTCCAGATCATATTATTTTGCCAAAAATCAGGAATGGCGTGCAGGTCTTGGCAATCCTGCGCCCTTCGCGATATGACGAGGCAACAAAAGGCGCAGGATTTTGGAGGACAGGGCGTGAGCAATCCGGAAAGCTTTATCGACGAGGTGAGCGAAGAGGTCCGCCGCGACCAGCTTTTCGCGATGATGAAGCGCTATGGCTGGATCGCGGTCCTCCTGGTGATCGTGCTGGTTGGCGGAGCCGCTTGGACGGAATACAGCCGGGCCAAAGCGACGGCCGCCGCGCAAGACGCCGGCGACAGAATCCTTGCCGCTCTTGAGTTTGACGACAGCACCGAGCGAAGCGATGCGCTTGGGGCCCTTCCCGCTTCGGCGATCACGGCACTTATGACGTCGTCCGAATTGCAGCTTTCGGGAGATCTAGAGGCCTCGGCCGCCGCGCTTGATGGTCTGGCTGCGGATATGACGGTGGCCCAAATCTATCGCGACATAGCGGCCTTCAAGGCGATCCTTCTGCGGCACGATGGGATGAACCCGCAAGACCGCAAGATGGCTCTTGCACCTTTGGCGGCCCCCGGTGGTGCGCTACGCCTGCTTGTCTTGGAGCAGACAGCACTCGCTGACATCGAGCTTGGCCAGATTGATGCGGCTTTGGAAGGCCTTACGGTGATCCTTGAGGATGCCGGTGTCACGCGGGGCTTGCGTGATCGCGCGTCTAGCCTGATTGTGGCTTTGGGGGGCAAGGTTCCGGCGGTGGTGTCGGGCAACGTCCTCGCTGGCCAATAACTCAAGAAAGGGGCGCAGCGTGAGAGCAGGGGGCATCATCGGAGCGGCGCTGGGCTTGTCCCTTCTGGTTGCGTGTTCAGACAACGAAGTCATCCTGCAAGGGCAGCGCTATGACATCCGCGACGGCTTTGCCGGCGCCCCGAAGGTCGAAGTCAACCAAGCCCTGCCTATCCGTCTGGCGCCCGCCTCACTCAACACCGAATGGACCCATCGCGGAGGCGGCCCCGCCCACCGGATCTCGCATCCTTCGGTTGGCGAGGCGCTGGCCCTCCAGTTTGCGGTCGATATCGGCGAAGGCAACGACAAGGGCGCGCGGATCACCGCCGATCCGGTTGTGGCCGGTGGCGTGATCTACACCGTCGACGCCTACGCCCGCGTGAGCGCCGTCTCGACGACCGGCGCGGTCCTATGGACCCGCGATCTTGCCCCCCGCACCGACAACGCCAGCTCCGCCTCGGGCGGCAACCTCGCGATCAGTGGCGGGCGGCTCTTCGTCGGCACCGGCTATGGCCGCCTGACCGCACTTGACGCCTCCACCGGCAGCAAACTCTGGAGCCAGGACCTTGACGCTCCTGGCACCGCCGCGCCGACCGTTTCCGGCAAGCTTGTCTATATCGTCGCCCGCGACAGCCGCGCCTGGGCGCTGGATGTGGAAACCGGTCGCATCGCCTGGACCGCCGATGGCACCGCGCCCACCTCGACCTTCGGCGGTGGCTCCGGCCCGGCGATCGGCAACGAACTTGCGATCTTTCCCTTCCCCTCGGGTGAAGTCGTCGCCGCCTTCCCGCGCGGCGGCCTGACCCGCTGGTCGACCGTCATCACCGGCCAGCGCCTCGGCCATGTGGCGGCCACGGTCTCGGATATCGCTGCCGATCCGGTGATCGACGGCAACCGCGTCTACGTTGGCAATGTCTCGGGCCGCACCGTGGCGCTCGATCTGGCGACCGGCGAACGCCTCTGGACCCTAAACGACGGCGCAACCGGCCCGGTCGTCCCGGCGGGCGGCTCGATCTTCCTTCTCAACGATCTGAACCAGCTGATCCGTGCCGATGCCGGCTCGGGTGCGGTGATCTGGCGGATGGACCTGCCGCGGTTCGTCTCTGATCGTCCCAAGCGCCAGCGCGATATCCACGCCCTCTATGGCCCGATCCTCGCCGGTGGCCGCCTGATCGTCGCTTCTTCGGACGAGACATTGCGCGAGTTTGATCCGGTCTCCGGCGCGCTCTTGCGGACCATTGATCTTCCGGGTGGCGCGGCCTCAAACCCTGTGGTGGCGGGCGGCGTCCTCTATGTCGTCTCGGCGAAAGGCCAACTGCTGGCTTTCCGTTGACGGCGGAATGGTGTATCGCGCCGTCTCTGACCTGACGGATTGCCCAAGATGACCTTTACCCTCGCCATAGTCGGACGCCCCAACGTGGGCAAATCGACGCTGTTCAACCGCCTCGTGGGCAAGAAGCTCGCGCTGGTCGACGACCAGCCCGGTGTCACCCGCGACCTGCGCGAGGGCGAGGCGCGGCTCGGCAACCTGCGCTTTACGGTGATCGACAGCGCGGGCCTTGAAGAGGCGACCGACGACAGCCTTCAGGGCCGGATGCGCCGCCTGACCGAACGCGCGGTCGAGATGGCCGATGTCTGCCTCTTCCTCGTCGACGCCCGCGTAGGCATCACCCCCTCCGATCAGGTGTTTGCCGAAATCCTGCGCAAGAAGAATGCCCATGTGATCCTTGCGGCCAACAAGGCCGAGGGCCGGGCGGGCGAGGCCGGGCTTCTCGAGGCCTATAGCCTCGGCCTTGGCGAGCCGCTGCGCTTGTCGGCCGAACATGGCGAGGGGATGGACGAGCTTTATCACGTCCTCCTGCCGCTGGCGGATCTCTTCGAAGAACGCGCCGCCGCCGATGCCCCTGAAACGGATGTCGATGTAGGCGAAGAGGATGAAGACGGCCCCCGTATCCCGACCCACGACAAACCCCTGCAGATCTGCGTGGTCGGTCGCCCCAACGCCGGCAAATCGACGCTGATCAACAAGATCATCGGCGAAGAACGCCTGCTCACCGGCCCCGAGGCCGGCATCACCCGCGACGCGATCTCGGTCCAGACCGACTGGGACGGCGTGCCGATGCGGATCTTCGATACGGCGGGGATGCGTCGCAAAGGCAAGATCCATGAAAAGCTTGAAAAGCTCTCGGTTTCCGATGGTCTGCGCGCCGTGAAATTCGCCGAGGTCGTAATCGTCCTCCTCGACGTCGAGATCCCCTTCGAACAACAAGACTTGCGCATTGCCGACCTCGCCGAACGCGAGGGGCGGGCGGTCGTAATCGCGGTCAACAAATGGGATCTCGAAGACGAAAAGCAGGAAAAGCTCAAAGACCTGCGCGAGAAATTCGAACGCCTCCTGCCGCAGCTGCGTGGCGCACCGATGGTCACCGTCTCGGCCAAAACCGGCCGTGGCCTCGACCGCCTCCACGCCGCGATCCTCAAGGCCCATGACGTCTGGAACCGCCGCGTCAGCACCGCCGCGCTCAACCGCTGGCTCATCGGTATGTTGGAGCAACACCCGCCACCCGCGCCGCAAGGCCGCCGGATCAAGATGCGCTACATGACGCAAGTCAAAACTCGGCCCCCCGCCTTCGTCGTGATGACCTCGCATCCCGAGTCCGTTCCGGAAAGCTATTCCCGCTATCTTGTCAACGGCTTGCGGGCCGATTTCGACATGCCGGGAACACCGATCCGCATGACCTTGCGCGATCAGGGCGACAAGAACCCTTACAAGGACCGCAAGAAAAAGCGGCCCACCGCACTCGACAAGCACCTCGGAAAACCCGGCGGCAAACCCCGCCGCTAGGGGTTGCCTTGTTGCCGGCATCGGCCCCATGCTGCGGCAATAGATCAACGCATTGGGGGTAAAATGTCGATTTCACTTGAACAGGCGGTCGCGTTAGGAGCGGCCTATACCGCAGCCTGGAACAGCAAGGATCCGCAGGCGGTCGCGTCCTTCTACGCGACGAAATCCCAGATTGTCATCAACCGGGGCACGCCATGGATCGACCGCGCGGGCGTTGCCGAAATGGCGGCGGGCTTTTACCGCGATGTTCCCGATCTCAACCTGACGTGTGACGGCGTGCGCCCGGCCGGTCGTCATATGGCCTATCTGTGGACCTTTACAGGCCACGATGCCGGCACAGGCCATCCGCTCGCCATCCAGGGGTGGGAAGAGTGGGATCTCGACGACACCCACAAAGTCATCGCCTCACGCGGCTGGTTCGACGCCGGGGATTACGCCCGCCAAGCCGCAGGCGCCTGAATTCTTTTGGCCTGAAATACTCCGGGGGGAGTCCCGGAAGGGACGGGGGGCGGCGCCCCCCTGATCCCCCCTACGCGAGAGCGCCGTCCGCAGTTATGCGGCTCTTGCCGCCCAGATAGGCGTGTAGCACCTGTGGCAGCTCGACCGAGCCATCCGCCTGTTGCCCGTTCTCCAGTACCGCGATCAGCGTCCGGCCCACGGCAAGGCCCGAGCCGTTCAGCGTATGCACAAACTCGGGCTTGCCACCGGCGGCAGGCTTGAAACGGGCGTTCATCCGCCGCGCCTGATAGTCGCCACAGGTCGAGACCGAAGAGATCTCGCGATAGGCGTTCTGCCCCGGCAACCAGACCTCGAGGTCATGCGTCCGCCGCACTCCTGCGCCCATATCACCGGTGCACAAAACGACCGTGCGATAGGGCAGGCCAAGCCTTTCAAGAATCGCCTCGGCGCAGTCGGTCATCCGGCGATGCTCGGCTTCTGACTGGTCGGGCGTGGTGATCGACACCATCTCGACCTTCTCGAACTGGTGCTGGCGCAGCATCCCCGCCGTATCGCGCCCCGCGCTGCCCGCTTCCGAGCGGAAACACTGGGTGTGGGCGACATAGCGGCGGGGCAGGGTGGATTGCTCGACCGTCTCGCCATTGACCGTATTGGTCAGCGTCACCTCGGCGGTGGGGATCAGCCACCAGCCGTTGGTGGTCTGGTAGCTGTCCTCGCCAAACTTCGGCAGCTGGCCGGTGCCCAGCATCATCTCGGGCAGAACCAGCACCGGGGTGATCATCTCGGTCAGCCCGTGGTGATCCACATGCGTGTCGATCATGAACTGGGCAAGCGCCCGGTGCAGACGCGCCACCGCGCCGCCGAGGATGACAAAACGGCTTCCCGAAAGTTTCGCGGCGGTCTCGAAATCCATGCCGCCCTGAACCGCCTTCAGCTCATAATGTTCGACCGGCTTGAAATTCATCTCGCGCGGCGTGCCCCATGTGCGGATCTGCACGTTATCTTTTTCGTCGGCGCCGTTCGGCACGTCGTCGTAAGGAAGGTTGGGGATCGTCAGGAGCAGATCGGTCAGCTCCTGATCCTTGCCCTTGGCCGCCTCGGTCATCGCCGCAACCTCGGCCTTTTTCTCGGCCACCAGCGCGCGAAGCCGTTCAAACTCGGCCTCATCGCCGCGCCCTTTTGCGGCGCCCACCTCTTTGGACGCCTTGTTCTGATCGGCCTGCGCGGTTTCGGCGGCGTGGATCATCGCCCGGCGCGCCTCGTCGATCGCCAGAATCTGCGACGACAGACCCGCAATCCCACGGCGCGAGAGCGCCGCGTCGAAAGCGGCGGGGTTGTCGCGGATGGTGCGGATATCGTGCATGGGTCCGGCTCCTTGGGCTGGTGTTTTCGTTCGTGGACCCCATATGCCGCAAAGGCACGGGCCTGTGAACAGGGAAAAAGGTCAGCACTTGTTGCCATTCCCTGAAGGCGGGCTTAACGTGCCGCGACTTTCGCGGGGGGCCTCCTCGCCAGACCTTTAACAGACAGGGGACGACCCATGCAGGGCATCCAATCCATCATCCCGCTGATCCTTGTGTTCGGCATCATGTATTTCCTTCTGATCCGTCCGCAGCAGAAGAAATTGAAAGAGCATCAGCAGATGGTGGCGGCCCTGCGCCGTGGCGATCAGGTGGTCACGCAAGGCGGCCTCATCGGCAAGGTGACCAAGGTCAAGGATGACAACGAGGTCGAGGTCGAGATCGCCTCGGGCGTTTCGGTGCGCGTCGTGCGTTCGTCGATTTCCGCCGTGACCAGCAAGACCGAGCCGGCCAAGGCCTAAACGCCCCAAGGACAGACCCAGATGCTCCACATCTCACCGTTCCGGCAGGTCCTGATCGTTCTGACCTGCATGGTCGGGCTGGCGCTCGCCGTGCCCAACCTCTTCTATGACCGGGTGGAGCATCACAACGATGCCGTCGCCGCGATCGACAACGGGCTTTCCAACGAGGCGCTCGAGGCGGATGCCGCGCTCTGGCCCTCGTTCCTGCCGTCTGGCCTTGTGAACCTTGGCCTCGATCTGCGCGGCGGAGCGCATCTTCTGGCCGAGGTGCAGGTCGCGGATGTGTATGCCTCCACCATGGAATCGATGTGGCCCGATGTGCGCGACGTCCTTGCTGCCAAGCGGGATGACGTGGGATTTGTCACGCGGGAAGAGAGCGAGCCGGATGTTCTGAAGGTTCGCATTTCCAAACCCGAGGGCGCCGAGCAGGCGCTTGAGCTGGTACGCGGGCTGGCCCGCCCTGTCGCGTCGCTCACTGGCGCTGGGGCCTCCAATATTGTTGTTTCTGCTGAAGGCGCGGTCCTGACGATTTCGCTCAGTGACGCCGAGAAAGCCGCGACCGACGAGCGGACACTGCAACAGGCGCTCGAGATCATCCGCCGCCGGATCGACGCCGCGGGAACCCGCGAGCCCTCGATCCAGCGTCAAGGCGCGGACCGTATCCTCATTCAGGTTCCGGGCGCGAAATCGGCGCAGGAGCTGAAGGGTTGGATCGGCGCGACCGCACAATTGACCTTCCAGCCGGTGGTAAGCCGCACGAGCGATCCCGATGCGGGCGTTGCGGCAACCAACGAGGTCCTTCCCTCGCTGGATGATCCGGGCACATACTATGTGCTTGAAAAGACGCCAGTTGTCACCGGCGAAGAGCTTGTGGACGCGCAACCGAGCTTTGATCAGAACGGCCGTCCGGCGGTGAATTTCCGCTTCAATCCGACCGGCGCGCGCAAGTTTGGCGACTATACGGCCGAGAACATCGGCGCGCCCTTCGCCATCGTCCTCGACGACGAGGTGATCAGCGCACCGACGATTCAGAGCCACATTCCGGGCGGGTCGGGCATCATCACCGGCAGCTTTACGGTCGAGGAATCGACCAATCTCGCCGTGCTTCTGCGGGCCGGCGCCTTGCCGGCGGAGCTGGTTTTCCTAGAAGAACGCACCATCGGCCCCGAACTTGGCCAGGACAGCATCGACGCAGGCCAGATGGCCGCGCTTGTCGGCATGGCGGCGGTCGTTGTGTTCATGATCCTGAGCTATGGGCTTTTCGGCGTCTTCGCCAATATCGCGCTGGCGATCAACGTGGGCCTGATCTTTGGTGTCCTGTCGCTGATCGGCGCGACGCTGACCTTGCCGGGCATCGCCGGGATCGTTCTGACCATCGGCATGGCGGTGGATGCCAATGTGCTGGTCTATGAACGCATCCGCGAGGAGTTGAAAACCGCCAAAGGCCCGGCGCGGGCGATCGAGCTTGGCTATGAGCGGGCGCTTTCGGCGATTCTCGATGCCAATATCACGACCCTGATCACCGCAGTGATCCTGTGGATCGTTGGCTCGGGCCCTGTGCGCGGCTTTGCCACGACCCTTGGCCTTGGCATCCTGACATCGGTGTTCACGGCGATCTTCGTGACCCGCTTGCTGATTGTCTGGTGGTTCCAGCGCCGCCGTCCGAAAACCATTGAGGTCTGAGTGATGCGTCTGCGTCTGGTTCCCGACAATACCAAGATCAATTTCTTCGGCTATGCGAAGGTCACCTTTGGCGGCTCGGTGGTCCTTCTGGTTGCCTCGCTGGTCGTCTATCTCTTCATGGGGCTGAATTTCGGCATCGACTTCAAGGGCGGCACGACGATCCGCACGGATTCGACGGCGGCTGTCGATGTTGCGGCCTACCGTGCGGCGGTGACGCCGCTGGGGCTTGGCGATGTGACGATCACCGAGGTGTTTGACCCGACCTTTGCCGATGATCAGCACGTTGCGATGGTGCGTATTCAGGCCCAGGAAGGGCAGGAAAGCGTGACCAGCGAGACGATCGCCAAGATCGAAGCCGCTTTGCAGGCGGTTGATCCGTCGATCACCTTCCCTTCGGTCGAGAGCGTGGGTCCGAAGGTTTCGGGCGAGCTTATTCAGAAGGCGATTCTCGCGGTTACGGGCGCGATTGCGGCGATCGTGGTCTATATCTGGTTGCGGTTCGAATGGCAGTTTGCGCTCGGCGCGGTTGTCGCCTTGGTGCATGACGTGGGTTTGACCATCGGTCTCTTCTCGCTTTTGCAGATCAAGTTCGATCTGGCGATCATTGCGGCACTTCTCACGATTGTCGGCTATTCGATCAACGACACGGTGGTGGTGTTTGACCGGGCGCGGGAGAACCTTATCAAATACAAGGTGATGCCGCTCATCGATGTGCTTAATCTTTCGGCCAACGAGACCCTGAGCCGGACGCTCATGACCTCGGGCACGACGCTCATCGCGCTGATTGCGCTTCTGGTTCTGGGCGGCGATGTGATCCGCGGGTTCGTTTTCGCGATCACCTGGGGCATTATCGTGGGCACCTATTCCTCGATCTATATCGCCAAGAACGTCGTGCTGATGCTGGGCGTGAAGCGGGATTGGTCGAAAGAGAAGAAGCCGACGGGCAACCAGTTCATGGATATCGACGCCTGAAGGCTTTCTGGCGAAAGCCTGCCTCCGGCGGGAGTATTTTGGGCCAAAAGAAGGGGCGGGGATGCGCCTGAACGAAGTGGTCTATAGCGGGGCGGTTCCGGTCGAGGGCTATGGGCCGGGGTTCTTCCGGTTGGGCGGAAAGGTCTTTGAGGGGCCGATCCTGGTGATGCCGGGGGGGATTTCCGGCTGGGGCGGGATTGGCGATGCCGAGGCGATCCTTGCCGTGGCCGACCAGATCGACGTTTTGTTCGTAGGTATGGGCGCGGAGATAGCGCCGTTGGAGGCGGGGTTTCGCGCGGTTCTGGAAGAGGCGGGGATCGGGGTCGAGATCATGGCGAGCCCGCCTGCTTGCCGGACCTATAATGTGCTTTTGTCGGAAGGGCGGCGCGTCGGATTGGCGCTCTTGCCGGTCTGATGCTTTCCTCGCGGCTTTCGTTCAGGTAATCGGCCCTCATGGAGCTTCGTGTCACCGATCTCAAATGCCTGCGCGGCGGCATCCCGGTTCTGGACGGGGTGAGCTTTGCTGTGCCTGCGGGGCAGGCGTTGATCCTGCGCGGACCCAATGGCATCGGCAAGACGACGCTGTTGCGGACGCTGGCGGGCCTGCAGCCGGCCGAGGCGGGCGAGATCGCCTATCCGGCCGAGGAGGGCGCCTATGCGAGCCATGAGGACGGGATCAAGGCGGCGCTGAGCGTGCGCGAGAACCTGGCCTTTTGGGCGAGTGTTTACGGGCGGGCGATGGATGAGTCCGTGCTGAGGGCCTTTGATCTGGTCGATCTGGCCGAGCGGCCTGCGGCGACGCTGTCGTCTGGGCAGAAGCGGCGGCTGGGGCTGGCGCGGCTAGGGGTGATCGGGCGGAAGGTCTTGTTTCTCGATGAGCCGACGATTTCGCTCGACCGGTTCTCGGTGAGGCTTTTCGCAGATTTCCTGCGCGATCAGCATCTGGCGAAGGGTGGTATCGCCGTGATCGCCACGCATATTGACCTTGGGCTTGAGGCGCCGGAGTTGGATCTTCAGCCGTTCCGCGCCGCGCCCGAGGCGACCGGCGGCAGCCACGAGGCCTTCCTGTGATCGCGCTTCTGATGCGGGATCTGCGCCTTGCCGTGCGCGCGGGCGGGGGCTTTGGCCTTGGTTTGGCGTTCTTTCTGATCGTGGTGGTGCTGGTGCCGTTCGGCGTTGGCCCCAATTCGGACCTTCTGGGGAAGATTGCGCCGGGGATTCTTTGGGTGGCGGCACTTCTGGCGGCGCTTTTGTCGCTCGACCGGATATTCGCGCTCGACTATGAAGACGGCTCGCTGGCGCTTTTGGCGACTTCGCCCTTACCGATGGAGGGGGCGGCGCTCTCGAAGGCGGTTGCGCATTGGCTGACTACAGGGTTGCCGCTGACGCTGGCGGCGCCGGCGCTTGGGGCGCTTCTGAACCTGCCGGGGCCGGCCTATTCGTTTCTGTTCGTCTCGCTCATCATCGGCACGCCGGCCCTATCGGTGATCGGCACCTTCGGCGCGGCGCTGACCATCGGTATCCGGCGCGGGGGGTTGCTCTTGTCGCTTCTGGTGCTGCCGCTTTATGTGCCGACGCTGATTTTCGGGGCCGAGGTGGTGCGGCGCGGGGCGGAAGGGCTTGCAACCGCCACGCCTTTGATCATGCTGGCGGGGATTACGGCGGGGGCCATTGCGCTTTTACCTTTTGCCGCGGCTGTCGCATTGCGGATCAACCTGCGCTAGACAGGTGCCGCGGAGAGGAATGAAAATGTCGATCTGGGAATACGCAAACCCCAAGAAGTTCATGACTACAACGGCACCTGTATTGCCGTGGGTATTTGCCATTGCCATCGCGGCGACGGTGATCGGGCTTGTCTGGGGCTTCTTCTTCACGCCCGAGGCCGAGAATTTCGGATCGACTGTCAAGATCATCTATCTGCATGTGCCCTCGGCGCTGATGGCGATCAATGCCTGGTTGATGATGCTGGTGGCCTCGCTCATATGGCTGGTGCGGCGGCATCACGTCTCGGCGCTGGCGGCCAAGGCGGCGGCACCTGTGGGCATCGCCATGACGCTGATCGCGCTGATTACCGGGGCGATCTGGGGCCAGCCCACTTGGGGGACATGGTGGGTTTGGGATCCGCGGCTGACTTCGTTCCTGATCCTCTTCCTCTTCTATCTTGGCTATGTGGCGCTCTGGTCGGCCATCGAAGACCCCGACACCGCCGCAGATCTGACGAGCGTTCTGTGCATGGTCGGCTCGGTCTTCGCGCTGCTGAGCCGCTATGCGGTGAACTTCTGGAACCAGGGCTTGCACCAGGGTGCGTCCCTGTCGATGGACAAGGCCGAGAATGTTTCCAACGTTTATTACATCCCGCTTCTGATCAGCATGGGGGGCTTTGTGCTTCTCTTTATCGCGCTGGTCATTCTCAGAACCCGCACTGAAATTCGCCTGCGCCGGATCGGTGCGCTGCAGGCCCGGGCACGGAGGTCGTGATGATTGATCTTGGAAAATATGCCACCGAAGTTCTGAGCGCCTATGGCATCAGCATTGTGATCCTCGTCGTGATCGTCTGGCAAAGCTTTGCCCGGGCACGCAAGGTGAGGGCGGAACTCGACCGGGTTGAAGGCAACAATGGCTAAGGTTTCACCGCTGGTGATCGTGCCGCCGCTGATCTTCGCGGCGATTGCGGGGCTTTTTCTTGGAGGTATGTTCCTCGGCCAAGGGCGCAATCTGCCCTCGACCCTCGTCGGGCGCGAGGCACCCGCGGTGGCGGGCGAAGGCCTGCCGGGGCTTGATCAGTTGACCGATGCCGATCTCCGCGATGGCGAGATTACGCTTCTGAACTATTGGGCGAGCTGGTGCCCGCCTTGCCGGGCCGAGCATCCGACCCTGAAAGCGCTGGCAGCCGAGGGCGCGGAGCGGGGATTTCGTCTTGTCGGGATCAACTTCCGCGATACCGTCGATCAGGCGCTGGGATATCTCCTCGAAGAGGGCAACCCGTTCCTCAAGTCGGGATTTGATCCACGCGGGCGCACCTCGATTGATTGGGGCGTTTCCGCCCCGCCGGAGACTTTCATCATCGACGGCGACGGAACGGTTCTGTTCCGCTTTGCCGGCCCGCTGATCGGTTCAGACTATGAGCAGCGGTTCCGGCCCGCCTTGGAAGAGGCTCTGGCTCAGGCGCGCGAATAGCGCAGCGACATACAGGAGAGGCCGCCGTCGACGAGGGCTGCCTGCGACGTTTCCAGCGGAACCACCTTGTAGCCGGCCTTGGACAGCGTCTCGGTCGTGCGCGGAAAGCCCGCCGAGACAAAGACCGTATCGTTGAAGCGGATCGCGTTGGCGATGGCTTCTTCGCCCGGTTCGGTGGTGATCACGCGGTAATCCTCGAAACAGCCCGCCGCGGCGAGCGCAGGCGTGGCGAGGATGGTCTCGGGATCGAGGAGGCTCGACTCGGTCTTGAAGTGGAGGATCTCGGGCGGCGTCTGGACGATCCGAAGGCGATAGCCGAGGCTTTCGACGATCGGGCGCAGGTCGTCGGCGCCTTGTTGGTTGGTGCGGGCGGAGAGGCCGATCATCACCTCGTCGTCAGAGCAGAGGATATCGCCGCCATCGACGAAGCCGTCAGTGCTGAGGTCGATCACACCGTCACAGTTGGCCGAGAGCGCATCGCGCATTGCCGCCGCTTCGCCAAGCCGCGAGGGCGCGCCGGGGCGCAGGACGATGGCTTGGCCCTTCAAGACAAGAGCCGGGTCTTCGATAAAGACGGAGTCGGGGAAAGCCTCGAGGGCGGGTAGGACCGTCACGCTCGCGCCCGTTGCCCGCAGCGCAGCGACATAGGCGGCGTGTTCGGTGGCGAAGGTGTCGGGGTTTGGGTCGCCATGATCCGAGGCGCGCAGCCCATCGGTCACGGATCGCGCGGGGGCGCGGCAAAGGGCGTGGGTGAAGGTGATGCTGTGGCCGGACATGTTGGCTCCAAATTGAGACTGAATGTCAGGATGACTGAAATGGGAGGCGTGACAAGGGGCTTTGGCGATATTGCGCGGCAACATCGGGCCGATGGGGCTTGATCGTGGTTTGACCTTCATCATAGCTAGGAGGGGCGATTGCTGCGAAGATCACTGCGGCAAATGGGGGACAATAAGATGAAGGCTACCCTGCATCCGGTATGGGCCGGTTTGCTTGCGGCAACGGCGATGGTCGGTTCGCTGCCCGCGCGGGCTTTGGAATTTGCTGAGTGGCAGGTCAACCTTGCCGACATCGCCCACTATTCCGAGCCGGGTGTCTTTGTTGAAACACCCGCTGCGTGCACGGCGATATGGGTCGGCCAAAAGTCCTACCTTTTGGTCGCGCTGCTTCCGGGCGGCGAGACGCTCGTGCAGGCTTCTGATCAGGATTGGAATTTCACGGCTGCCCATGGGGCCGGATCCCTTGCCGTCGGCGGCTATAGCCTTGTCTTTGAGGATGCGATCTATGGCC
Organism: uncultured Paracoccaceae bacterium; assembly: GCA_937138255.1. Taxonomy (GTDB): domain Bacteria; phylum Pseudomonadota; class Alphaproteobacteria; order Rhodobacterales; family Rhodobacteraceae; genus RFZI01. The sequence continues at coordinate 40,194 of CAKZOU010000073.1, read as the reverse complement.
GGCAGTTCGCAGATCATGTTGCGTCTGGGTCTGAGGGCGATGTGTCGGGTCTTGAGACGCTCGCTGAGACACTGGAAACGATGGCGGAAACGCCAACCTCGGTTCAGTATCTGGATGGGACGGGAAGCGTTCTCGTGGACGCGCCCTTTGATGGCTTTCTCGACGCGATCGACAGCCTTCTCGACTGCCGTCGCGTGGTCTACGGCGAATGAAAAAGGCGCCCGCATTGCCGCGAGCGCCCCGATTTCATGACAGGTTGGCCTGATCAGGCCTTGGCGAGATTGCGCAGCACGAAGTGCAACACGCCGCCATTCTCGATGTATTCGATCTCGGGCGCGGTATCGATCCGGCACTTAAGGCTGATCGTCACCTTGCGGCCATCGCCATAGGTGATGTGGCAGGGGACTGTGTCGAGCGGCTTGACAGTATCAAGGCCCTCGATGCTTACCGTCTCGTCGCCCTTGAGGCCAAGCGATTTGCGGGTCTGGCCGCCGGTGAACTCGAAGGGGATGACGCCCATGCCGACGAGGTTCGAGCGGTGGATGCGCTCGAAGGTCTCGGCGATCACCGCCTTGACGCCGAGAAGGGCGGTGCCCTTGGCGGCCCAGTCGCGGCTGGAGCCCGCGCCATATTCGATGCCGGCGAAGATCACGAGCGGCGTTCCCGCGTCCTGATAGGCCATGGCGGCGTCATAAATCGAGGTCTGCGCGCCATCGGGGCCTTTGGTATAGCCGCCCTCGACGCCATCCAGCATCTCGTTCTTGATGCGGATATTGGCGAAGGTGCCGCGCATCATCACTTCGTGGTTGCCGCGGCGCGAACCGTAGGAGTTGAACTCGCGCGGGGCGACCTGACGCTCGGTGAGGTATTTGCCCGCGGGGGTGGTGTCCTTGAATGAGCCTGCGGGGCTGATGTGGTCGGTTGTGACCATGTCGCCAAGGATCGCCAGCACCTTGGCGTCTTCAATATTGGTGATCTCGCCCGGTTCCTTGGCCATGCCGCGGAAATAGGGCGGGTTCTGGATATAGGTCGATGTCGCCGGCCAGTCGTAGGTCTCGCCTTCGCTGGTCTCGACGCCCTGCCACTTGGCATCGCCTTTGAACACATCGGCGTATTTCGACAGGAAGGCTTCGCGCGTCACGGTGGCGTGGACGAGGTCGGCGATTTCCTTGTTGGTGGGCCAGATATCCTTGAGGTAGACGGGCTGGCCATTCTTGCCGGTGCCGAGGGGTTCGGTCGTGATGTCGATGTTCATGTCACCCGCCAGCGCATAGGCCACGACGAGCGGCGGCGAGGCGAGGTAGTTGGCGCGCACATCGGGGCTGATGCGGCCTTCGAAGTTGCGGTTGCCCGAAAGCACCGAGGTCGCCACCAGATCGCCCTCGGCGATGGCTTTGGAAATCTCGGGCTGGAGTGGCCCCGAGTTGCCGATGCAGGTGGTGCAGCCATAGCCCACGAGGTTGAAGCCGATGGCGTCGAGGTGTTCCTGAAGGCCTGCGGCCTCGAGATACTCGGTGACAACCTGGCTGCCGGGGGCGAGCGAGGTTTTCACCCAAGGCTTGCGCGTGAGGCCCAGCTCATGCGCCTTCTTGGCGACAAGGCCCGCGCCGATCAGCACATAGGGGTTGGAGGTGTTGGTGCACGACGTGATCGAGGCGATCACGACCTTGCCCGAGGACATGGTGTAATCCTCGCCCGCGACCGGCACCTGCTTGTCATTGGGGCGCTTGAAACCCTCGGCCATTTCCTTGGCGAAGGCCGCCTTGGCGCCGGTGAGCGGCAGGTAGTCCTGCGGGCGCTTGGGGCCGGAGATGGCGGGGACGATGGTTCCCATATCCAGTTCGAGCGTCGAGGAATAGATCGGCGCATAGTCCGCACCGCGCCAGAAGCCGTTTTCCTTGGCATAGGCTTCGACCAAAGCGATGCGGTCTTCGTCGCGCCCCGTCTGGCGCAGATAGCGCAGGGTCTCGCCGTCGATCGGGAAGAAGCCGCAGGTGGCGCCGTATTCGGGGGCCATGTTGGCGATGGTGGCGCGGTCGGCGAGCGGCAGATGATCGAGGCCCGGCCCATAGAATTCGACGAATTTGCCGACAACGCCGTGCTTGCGGAGCATCTGGACGACCTTGAGCACAAGGTCGGTCGCTGTGGTGCCTTCGACCATCTCGCCGGTGAGCTTGAAGCCAACGACCTCGGGGATCAGCATCGAGATCGGCTGGCCGAGCATCGCGGCCTCGGCCTCGATCCCGCCAACACCCCAGCCAAGGACCGCAAGGCCGTTGACCATGGTGGTGTGGCTGTCGGTGCCGACGAGCGTGTCGGGGTAGGCGACAGTCGCGCCGGTCTGGTCGGTGTCGGTCCAGACGGTCTGGGCGAGGTATTCGAGGTTGACCTGATGGCAGATGCCGGTGCCGGGGGGCACGACGCGGAAATTCTGGAAGGCGTTCTGGCCCCATTTGAGGAACTGGTAGCGCTCCATGTTGCGTTCGTATTCGCGATCCACGTTCATCTGGAAGGCGCGGGGGTTGCCGAACTCGTCGATCATCACCGAGTGGTCGATCACGAGGTCAACGGGGTTCAGCGGGTTGATCTGCTGGGCATCGCCGCCGAGGGCCTTGATACCGTCGCGCATCGCGGCCAGGTCGACCACGGCGGGAACGCCGGTGAAATCCTGCATCAAGACGCGGGCCGGGCGATAAGCGATCTCGCGCGGGTTCTGGCCGCCGTTGGCGCCCCATTCGGCGAAGGCCTTGATATCGTCAACCGAGACCGAGAAACCGCCATCTTCGAAACGCAGCATATTCTCAAGGACGACCTTTAGCGCAGCAGGAAGGCGCGAGAAATCGCCAAGGCCCGCGGCCTGTGCGGCGGGGATCGAATAATAGGCGATGCTCTGGTTGCCCGCGGTCAGGGTCGTGCGGGTCTTGGCGGTATCGAGGCCGACTTTGATGGTCATGGCGTGCTCCTCGCGCAGGGAGTTTCGGGATTGTTGGGCCGCTTCTGCCCTATGTGGAAATGGCAATCAAGGGGTGGCGACCCGTTTTGTATACCATTGTGCACAATAAAATCCAAGTTGGAGTTTCAAACGATTCGGTCCTTTGGTCGTTCGATTCAGGATGCGGTGTCACAATGACTCGCAATTCCTTGATTGGCCATTGACGGGCAGATGATCTAGCCTGTCTCAGATGGTCGCACATGGGCGTGAAATGGGTCTAGTGAAGTCTTTCCTGGTGCTTTTGCTGTTGGGCTTTTTCCCGCAGAAGAGCCTTGCAGAGGATGCTCCTGTTGTCGTCGAGCTTTTCACCTCGCAGGGCTGTTCTTCCTGCCCTCCGGCGGATGAGCTTCTGCGTGAAATGTCGAAACGTCCTGATGTTATCGCCTTGGCATTTCATGTCGACTATTGGGATTACATCGGCTGGAAGGACACCTTCGGGAACCCGGAATTCACCCTTCGTCAAAAGGGCTATGCCCATGCGCAGAGTGCCCGGACGATCTATACCCCACAGTTCATGATCGCGGGTCAAACGGCGATTGGCGGGGCGCACCCGCAGGAGATTGACGCCCTGATCGCCGAAGCGGCCACCCGGCCGGAAAACGTTCGTATACAGGTGGTTATGGCCGACGAGGGCCGGATCAGGATTTCCGCTAGTCCTTTGGCCCGGCTTCAAGGGCCGGTTCAGATCAATCTTGTGAGATATTTGCCGAGAGCTGAAGTCAGCATCACGCGGGGCGAAAACAAGGGCCGCAGGATCGATTACGCGAATGTTGTGACATCGTGGCAGATACTCGGCACTTGGTCGGGCAGGGGCGAATTGTCCGTCGAGGCGCCCTATTCCGGCGATGAGCGCGGTGTTGTGATCCTTCAAGCGGCCGATTTCGGGCCGATCCTCGCTGCCGCCCGGATCGACTAGCGGCGCGCTTTCCAACGCCGGTGAACCCAGAACCATTGTTCCGGGTTGGCCTCGATCCTGGCTTCGAGGCGGCGGGTCATTTCGATCATCATGCGGCGCGGGTCGCTATGCGGGATCGGGGCCTCGATAGCAGCTTCGAAATTAAGCCCATCTGGCTGACGAATGCCGAAATAGGGCACGACCAAAGCATCGAAGCGCAGCGCAAGATCGGCGGCAGAGCTTGCAGTGCGGGCGGGATGGCCGAGAAAATCGATGACCATGCCACCGGGCACGTCGACGTCAAAAAGAAGCGTTCCCATCCCGCCGTTCTTGAGGTGTCGGGCAAAGCCGATGGTGCCACTTTTGCCTTGCGGAAAGACGGGCCCTGAAAGCTCGGTCATGGTTTTGGCGTAGTGGTCATTGAAAAAGCGGTTCGCCATCGGTCGATAGAGGCCGCCGATCTCGTAGCCGCGCGCGGCAAGAACCTGGCGGGGGACTTCGTGATTGCCAAAATGGCCTGTCACGAAAAGAACGGGCCTCCCTGCGGCGCGGGCCTCTTCAACGGAGGCGAGGCCTTCTCCTGTGATGGCTGTGCCTTCGAGCCAGCTCCCAAATGTCTTGTAAGAGTAGTTCTCGATCAAGGTCCGGCCAAAATTGTCGAGCACACCATCGGCAATTTCCTGTCGCCGGCCTTGGGAAAAATCGGGCCGGATCCGGCTGAGGTTGTCGAAAACGCGGGTTTCATAGCCAACGCGCCTGCCAAGCCGTTTCACCAGCCCGCCCATGAAGGCAACGCGCCTGGGATGCGGCATCAACATTGCTGTGCCGATCAGGGTGCGAAGCGCCCGATCGGTCAACCAGTCGGCGATTGCGCCATTTTGATCTTCGGAATTGCCCATCTGCCCCCGCAGTCATAAGGAGCAGAGATAGAATCGACCAGCCCTGTGGGCAAGGCCGCTTGTGGCCAGAGCTTAGGTTTCCTCTTCGGTTTCCTCCTCGACCAAGACGATTTCTCCGGCATCCACAGCGGCGCGTATCGCTGCAACAAAGGCCGACTGTGCCGCCTCGCCGTCGGCTTTTCTGACTTTTCCTCGATCCTTCACCTCTTCACGGATCTGTTCGCCCATCCGCTGCGAGAGGTTGGCAAAGATATAATCGAAGGCCTCTTGATCGGCACCACCTGTGGCGGTTGCAAAAGCCAGCGCCGTGGCAAGCTCACGCCCATCAAGGCCACGAAGAATCTTCGAAATGTCAGGCCCGGCAATTCGCAGCGGGATATCAGCGAAGGTAAAGATCGCCTTGCGGACCCTGTCTGCGAATACGGGATCGTTGGATGCGAAATCCGCCAAAAGATCGTCGCGGGTTGAAGCCGTTGCGGCATTCAGGATCTCGCCAATCCGCTCGCTGGGGTCATCTGGGAAAGCCGATTGGGCAGGGCGGGTATAGGCTCTGGCGAGCGCAGCACCGATTATGGCAACTGTCTGAGGCGCGATGGCGCCAATCTGCGATACACCAAACGCGATGCGACGCGCCTTTTCACCGGGTAGCAGGCCCAGAAGCGGTGCGGCCTTGGCGACCGGTAACCGCGACAGGATAACGGCGGAGGTCTCGACGGTTTCGTTTTCCATAATCGGTTTGAGTTCTGGCAATTCCAGAGACCGAACATAATCCCAAGGATCAGGCGGGGGCCCGTTGCGCGCCTCGTCGCGCAGCTTTGCTGCAACCTCTGGGCTAAGTAAATCGGCCAATCCGTCGATCACCTTGGCGACCCCACCCGCGGGCCCAAGCCCAACCTTTTCAAGCTGGCCGGCAAATTCGTCGACCACCTGATCGACCGTCGCTTTGTCGATGCTTCCAAGCTTGCCCATTTCGCGAGCAAGAGTGATCTGGGTCTCTTCCGGCATTTCGGCCAGAGAAAGACCCTTTCCGTCGCCGACGAGGAGGCGCAAGATCAAGGCGGCTTTGCTGCGGCGGGTTAGGGCTGCGGTCTCTGACATTCTGCCTCCGGTTGCGGCCAGCGCAGTGTCCGAAGGAAAGGTTTATTCCGGGTTAGGACGGATGTGTGACTTGGATGGACTGTCGGCGCAGAGCAACGCGTGTTTCGTCTGTGAGGGTTGGGGCCTGCGCCGTCAAATCGTGAAGTTTGGCAATCATATCCGCAGCTTGTGCGAGCTCATTATCAGAGAATTCACGATCACTACGCGACAGGCTCGAGATGGATCTCGTACCGCCGCGTTCGACGGCGACTGTGAGGCCAAATTTCATGCCGAATTTGGTCGCCTCTTTCATGACACCGTCACTGTCAAGCGCGATCAGATCGGACCACCGCACTGTCCCGAGGTTTTCAAACCCCCACAGAACCGTCGGGTCTTTCATAACCATCCCCTGCTGCGAATAGATCGCCAGCCAGTCAGTCGGGTAGGTCTGAAAGAGAAATGCCGGTGTCGTGAAATTGATGTGAAGCGCTGCGGCATAGCCGTTCGCCGCCAAAATCTTCAAATCAGACAGGACCGCGCGGATTTCTGTTTGAGTGGCTGACAAAACCCTGTTTACTCGCTTTTAGGTTGCTTGATGATATATAGGTAGCATAGCTTTCTTCGGATATAAGACCCAAAATGACCGGATGGCACTAGACTTTAGTGCAGTTCCCTAGTGACACGCTTCGACAGGATGATGCTTCAAAAGATAGCCATCAACGATTTGAGCGAAATCGCTCCGGCTGGATATTATCTTGCCCTGCGTGTTGGCTTTGCTTTTCCGCTGGAAGAAATCAATGCGCTTCCGGCTGATTGGGTAAGCCACTATACCGCCGAACGCTACATGATGGCCGATCCCGTGATTCGCTGGGTTTATTCCAAAACCGGCACAATCCGTTGGAGCGAGATCGACTTTGACGATGTCCGGGGGGTTCTTGCCAAGGCTGAAAGCTTCGGGCTGCGCTATGGCGTGGCGGTCAGTGTCTTTGATAATAACCCCGAAGGTCAGCGCTCTTTTGGGACATTCGCGCGGTCGGATCGCGAGTTTACCCAGTACGAAATTGATCTCTTGCGCGGTCATATCCAGCGTTTGCATGCCGAAAAAGCACCGCCCAGCAACCTTACTCTTGCAGAGCTTGAGGCGCTGCGGATGGTCAGAGATGGCTTGCGAGTCAAGCAGATAGCTTATGAACTTGGCGTGTCCGAGGGCGCGGTCAAGCAGCGTTTGAAGAACGCAAAGCTGAAGCTCGGAGCGCAGACCGGGGCTCAGGCCGCCGCGATGGCTTCGGAGTTTGGACTCATCTAAAAATCTGGATCCCGCTATGTTTCCGGGCTGGCCCAAATTCGGGCCAGTACCGTCTATTGGTGCGCGGTCGTGGAAACTCCACAAAATGGTCATTTCTCGTTAAAGTTGTAACTAATGTACAACTAATAACCCAAGAGGAGAGACCCATGGAAAACATCACATTCGACATGTCGACGATGCATATGTTTGGCAGCGCCTATTTTGACTATCTGGCCCTGCGAAAGCGCTTCTTCGTCGATACGCTCGGTTGGCACATCCCTCACAATGACAAAGTGGAGATGGACCAATACGACAATCCAACCGCGCACTATTCCTTGGTGCTTCGGGATGGACAGGTTGTCGGCGGGGCCAGAACAATGGCTACTACCGCAACCTGGGGCCAGCACACCTATATGCTTCGGGATGCCTTTGCCGGCAAACTGGTCGATATTCCCGCCGAAGTTATGCCAGCGGATGTTGCCAATGCTCAGATGTGGGAATGCACACGTCTCGTTATCTCAGACGATGTTGATACCCAGATTGATCGCAGCGAATGTTTGTCACTGATCGTCGGAGGCCTGATCGACGTGGCCGCAAGGAACGGTGCCACGCGGCTCATGTCGCTTTCGCCGATCTCGCTGATGCGGGCGCTGCGGCAGCTCGGCTTTGACGCCGAGCGGATCGGAGAGCCCTATCTCAACGAAGGCGACGGGCGGCGCTATGCTGTTTTGAGTATGTCGGCAACCGCCGCGCAACCCCGGCAGCATACCCCTGCGGCGACCCATTTGCCTCAGGGCCGCCAGCCGGTGCACGCGGCAGCGACCGCTTGAGAAAGGGCGGGGCCAGAACGGCCCCGCCGTAGGTCAGCCCTTGCCGAAAACGCGGGCAAAGATCGTGTCGACGTGTTTGGTGTGATAGCCGAGGTCGAATTTCTCTTCGATCTCGGCCGGAGACAGTGCCGCCGTGACCTCGGCATCGGCAAGGAGTTCTTCCTTGAAGTCCTTGCCCTGTTCCCAGACCTTCATGGCGTTGCGCTGGACGAGGCGATAGGCGTCCTCGCGGCTGACGCCGGCTTGAGTGAGGGCAAGAAGGACGCGCTGGCTCATCACGAGGCCACGGAACTTGTTCATGTTCCTGAGCATGTTCTCGGGGTAGATGACGAGCTTTTCGATCACACCGGCGAGGCGGTTGAGCGCGAAATCGAGGGTGATGGTCGCGTCCGGCGCGATACCGCGCTCGACGGAAGAGTGCGAGATATCGCGCTCGTGCCAGAGGGCCACGTTTTCCATCGCCGGGACAACCGCCATGCGGACAAGGCGGGCAAGGCCGGTGAGATTTTCGGTCAGGACCGGGTTGCGCTTGTGCGGCATGGCCGACGAGCCCTTTTGGCCGGGCGAGAAGAACTCTTCCGCTTCCAGAACCTCGGTGCGCTGCATATGGCGGATCTCGATGGCGACGTTCTCGATCGAGGAGGCGATGACGCCGAGGGTGGCAAAGAACATCGCGTGGCGGTCGCGCGGGATCACCTGCGTGCTGATCGGCTCGGGGCGCAGGCCAAGCATCTTGCAGACGTGCTCTTCGACGGCGGGATCAATATTGGCGAAGGTGCCGACAGCGCCCGAGATCGCGCCGGTGGCGATCTCTTCGCGGGCGGCCAGAAGGCGGGCCTTGTTGCGGTCCATCTCGGCGTAGAAGCGGGCGAAGGTCAGGCCCATGGTCGTCGGCTCGGCGTGGATGCCATGGCTGCGGCCGATGCGGACGGTATCCTTGTGCTCGAAGGCGCGCTTCTTGAGCGCGGAGAGGACCTTGTCCATGTCGGCCAGAAGGATATCGGCGGCGCGGACGAGCTGGACGTTGAGGGTGGTGTCGAGGACGTCGGACGAGGTCATACCCTGATGGACGAATCGGGCCTCGGTCGAGCCGATGTGTTCGGCAAGGTGGGTGAGGAAGGCTATCACATCATGTTTGGTGACGGCTTCGATTTCGTCGATGCGGGCCACGTCAAACTCGACGTCCTTGGCCCTCCAGACGGCTGCGGCACTTTCTTTGGGGATGACGCCAAGCGCGGCCTGCGCGTCGCAAGCGTGGGCCTCGATCTCGTACCAGATGCGGAATTTGGTTTCGGGCGACCAGATGGCGGTCATTTCGGGGCGGGCATAGCGGGGGATCATGGCGCGGCCTTTTTCGGGAAATGAAGCTTGCCTGCCTCATAGTGCGCGGGGGGGGCGGTCACAAGGCCGATGGGCGGCCTGCGGCGATTTCCCTCTTGTGCGTTGCGGCTGGGGTCGGGGCGCGATACTTGAGCGCCTAGAGGGCAGGGGCGGTTTCTTATGATTCGACACCTGGCTCTGGGGAGAAGCGAATGCGTCCACTCAGCGTGAGTGACTTTCTCGGCACCTGGCTGATCAGCAGGGACATCGAAGACCGGCGTTTGAAACAGGTGGGTGAGCTGAGCGGCAAGGCAGAGCTGACCCGCCGAAGCGACGCAGGACTGGATTACCACGAGGCCGGAGAGCTTCGGATAGGCGAGAGCGCGCCGGTCGAGGCCTCGCGTGGGTATTGCTGGTCGTTTGAGGGGGGCCGTGTCGCGGTGAGCTTTACCGATGGCCGGGCCTTTCACTCCTTTACACCCGCAGGTCACGCCAATGGCACCGATCATCCCTGCGGCTCCGACCTCTACCGCGTGGAATACGATTTCACCGGCTGGCCCGAATGGCGCGCGATCTGGACCGTGAAAGGCCCGCGCAAGGATTACACCTCGGTCACGGTCTATACCCGCGGCTAATTGCCGAGGAGGGCGGGATCGAAGGGATAGCGGGTCAGGTTTTCAAAACCTGTCTCGGTGATCACCACCTGATCCTCGAGCTTGATCGAGAAATCGCCGCCCTCGGGGCTGACCAGCGCCTCGACGCAGAGGCACATCCCCGGCTCTAGCTCGTAGTCAAACGCGCCTTCGACGAAGTTGCTCTCATAGGCCACGAGCGGCCACTCATCGCACAGGCCAACGCCATGCATCAGGCAGCCGTATTTTTGTTCCTGATAGATCTGCGGCAGCTTGTGGGATTTGAACGTGAGGTCACGGATCGAGACGCCGGGGGCCAGAAGGCTCATGTTGTGGGCGATGTGATCGACGCCGATCTTCATCGCCTCGATCATGTCGGGGCGCGGCTTGGCATCGCCGATCCACCATGTGCGGCTGATATCGACGCAGATGCCGTAGGAACCGATCAGGTCGGTGTCGAAAGCGACGATCTCGTTCTCTTGAACGATGCGGGGCCCGCATTCCTGAAACCATGGGTTTGTCCGCGAGCCGGAGGCAAGAAGGCGGGTTTCGATCCATTCGCCCCCACGGCGGATGTTTTCCGCGTGCAGGACCGCCCAGATATCATCTTCCGACATATGCCCGCGAGGGACGCCCGCCCGCGCCGCGCGTTCCATCTCGGCCACGGCGGTTTCGCAGGCGTGGCTGGCGCAGCGCATGGCGAGGATTTCGTCAGGGCCTTTGATCGAGCGGGCCTTTTCGGTGAGCTCCTCGCCGGGCAGGACAGTCAGGCCGCAGGCCTCGAGCGCGCGAAGCCCGTGGATCATCACCTTGTCGACGCCGATCCGCAGATTGCCGCCCGCGTGTTCTTTCAGAAGCTGGCGCACCTCGTTTGAGAAGAGGTCGGCCGCCGGTTCGATCTTGTCGCCCCGGTCGAAGTAGAAGAAATCCGCTCCGCTCCGCTGTTCCTTCACCAAGTGGTTGAACTTGCTGAGGAACATGGCGTTCTTGTAATCCCAGACCACCATATGGCCATCGGCGCAGACAAGGCAGGCGCGGAAAGCGTTGTGGGTGTTCCAGAGCTGCATATTGGTCGAGTCGGTCGCGTAGCGGATGTTGAGCGGGTCGAACATCAGGATCGCGCCATAGTCGCGGGCATTCACTGCATCGACGAGGCGCTTGTGCCGGAAAGCGCGCATCCGTTCGAGATCGGGCGCGACAAGGCCTGCCGCCGCCCATTCGGTGAAGGCGAGTTGGGTCGGCCCGATTTCCATCCGGTCGTTGTCGTTCGGGGTGCCATCGGCGAGGCGGGCGCCGCGGGTGGGATCAATCTTGCGGCGTTCGCGGTAGGGGGCTTCCATCGGGGGCTCCGTGCAGGTTTGGCCCATGCTGAGACGCTGCGCCGCGGCTGTCCGGCACGGAATCGACATTTCCGGGTGTGGATTCTCCACGGTGGATGCGGTGAAAGGAGGGATGCAGCCGAATCCGATCCTCCAGAATGCCATTCCCGAAGAGCAACGCGCCGCCGCCGCGGCGCGGTTGCCCGCGATGCAACCGGTGAAGCCGGGTGAATGGCTGAGGCAGGACGATGCCTTTGCTGGGCAGTTGGCCGAGAAGGCTAGGCTGATCGCCGAGATGCCCGAGAAGGTCATGGCGATCTTGCCCGAGGCGAAGGATGCGGCGAGCGAGCTTCTGACCGTGGTCATGGCCGAGCTGGCGCTGAACCCGCGCTACCGCATGGAAGGCGAGGGGGTGCGCCGCCCCGACAACCGGCTTGTCACGATCGACACCCATGCGCCTTTGCTCACGCTCTCGCGTCTCGTGCAGGAGGATTTCTGCATCCTGCAGAAGCAGGGCGACGAGCACGTTTTGACAGCGGCTCTCCTGTGCTTTCCTTCCGCATGGACGCTTTCGGAGAAGATCGGCCGGCCGCTCACCTCGATCCATGTGCCGGTGCCGAGCTATGACGAAGGAGTAGCGGCGCGGGTGCAGCGGCTTTTCGACGGGGTGCAGCCGGGGCGGCCCGTTTGGCGGGCCAATCTCCTGCGCTATGATCTATCGGACCTTTATCAGCCACATACGGAAGCGAACCCGCGCCCTGTAGGCAATCCACAAAGCCCCTACGAACGAAGCGAACGCCAAACGGTCTTACGGCTCCCGGGGACGGGAGCCGTGGTGTTTTCCATCCATACGACGATGGTGCAGCGCTCGGGCGCCTGATCAGATCAGGAACGACAGAACACCGTTTCCGATGCTGGTCTGGGCGATGCCGATGAGAGCTCCGGTAACAGCGAGCGCGCGGGCCGAGTTGTTCAGGTCTTCTTTGCCCATTGCCGAATAGGCCATCATGGCGACCCCAACGGGCAGCGAGAGGGCGACGACCGAAGCGTTCACCGCGTAGATTGCCGCGCGTTCCTGAAGCGAACGCTCTGCGATTATAGCTTTGGCAGCCGATTTCTCGACCGGATCATAGAGCGCCGACCGGACAGAGGCGTGGAATGCGCCTTCGTTGAAGGGGCTCAGGCTGTCGAAATCGGGCAGGTCGGTCTCTGTTGGCTCTGCGACCTCGCGACCACGGCGCGGCGCGTCGGCCATTGCCGCAGGGTGAGTTGGCCGCGGGCGTGCGCGGGAAGGATCAGGAAGGCTGGTCTGGACTTCGTCCGAGGCGACCATCCGCGCTTCAAGCTCGGCATCGAAACGACGTTCGAGCGTCGGCAGGATCGTGTCGGGATCGACTTGCGGAGAACGCCGGCGGCCCGGGGTCTTGGCGGCGGCGACCAGAGGATCGGGAGCGATATCGACGTCTTCGTACTCTTCTTCGGCAGCTGCGTCGGCCAAGGCGGGCCAGATCTTTTCCAGAACCGTGTCGAAGACGTTTTCGTCGAAAACCTGATCAAGCTCGAGCCAGAGGAAGCGATCGGAAGTATGCTGGGCCTCGATCCGCTCTACGAGGCCGCGGCATACGTCCTGCCGATGCAGGAACAGCGGACAGCGTTCTTGGGATTCTGGGCTGGAGCCGATCGAAACGATCACCGCCGAAGCATAGCGTTGCGCTTCAGGCAGATCGGGGAAATCGCGTTTGAAATCGGCGTAGGCGAGGCAAATTCGCACTGTCGTCAGGTCAAAGATAACGAAATCCTCGTACTTCGACATTTGTGTGCAGGTGATTCCCTCATGGTCAGAGAGAGCCTGACCGAGTTCGTCGACGAGAGACCGGAAATCCAGTCCGCTCGGCTTGGCGTAGCAAAGCGTGGCGATCGTGCTGGTCGGATGGTCGTTCATCACAAGAATCCTAACGGAGTGGTTCAGGATCAGTCAGCGCGAAGAATGTGGGGGGAATACGGGACAAATAGGGCATTTTCGGGCAGACCGTTCCCGAATAAGACAAAACTTGGGCGCCGGTCCCGTCTGCGACCAACGAAAAAGGCGCCCGAAGGCGCCTTTTTGTTTGGTTTGGTCTGCCGATCAGCAGCTGTAGTACATCTGGTATTCGATCGGGTGCGGGGTGTGCTCGAAGGCATAGACCTCTTCCCACTTGAGCGCGATGTAGCCATCGAGCTGGTCGCGGGTGAAGACGTCGCCGGCCAGCAGGAACTCGTGATCCTTCTCGAGCTCTTCGAGAGCCTCACGGAGCGAGCCGCAGACGGTCGGGATCTGGGCCAGTTCTTCCGGCGGCAGATCGTAGAGGTCTTTGTCCGAAGCGGCGCCCGGGTCGATCTTGTTCTTGATGCCGTCGAGGCCGGCCATCATCAGAGCGGCGAAGGCGAGGTAGGGGTTCGCGGCCGGATCGGGGAAGCGGGCTTCGACGCGCTTGGCCTTGGGCGACTCGGTCCACGGGATCCGGACGCAGCCCGAACGGTTGCGGGCCGAGTAGGCGCGCAGCACGGGGGCTTCGAAGCCGGGGATCAGGCGCTTGTAGCTGTTGGTCGAGGGGTTGGTGATCGCATTGAGCGCCTTGGCGTGCTTGAGAATGCCGCCGATGAAGTAGAGCGCTTCCTGCGAAAGATCGGCATATTTGTCGCCCGAGAAGAGCGGCTTGCCGTCTTTCCAGATCGACATATTGACGTGCATACCCGAGCCGTTGTCGCCCTTCATGGGCTTGGGCATGAAGGTCACGGTCTTGCCATAGGCGGCCGCGACGTTGTGGATGACGTATTTGTATTTCTGGATGTTGTCGGCTTGCTCGGTCAGGCCGCCGAAGATCAGGCCAAGCTCGTGCTGGGCGGTGGCGACCTCGTGGTGGTGTTTGTCGACCTTCATGCCCATGCGCTTCATGGTCGAGAGCATTTCCGAGCGGATGTCCTGAGAGGCGTCGATCGGGTTGACCGGGAAATAGCCGCCCTTGTGGCCCGCGCGGTGGGCGAGGTTGCCCGCCTGATATTCGGTGTCGGTGTTCCAGGCGGCGTCTTCGCTGTCGATCTGGAACGAAACCTTCGACGGGGTGACCGAGTAGCGCACGTCGTCGAAGAGGAAGAATTCGGCTTCCGGGCCAAAATAGGCGGTGTCGCCGATGCCCGATGCCTTGAGATAGGCCTCGGCCTTCTTGGCGGTCTGGCGCGGGCAGCGCGGATAGGCTTCGCCGGTGTCGGGCTCGACCACGTCGCAGTGAATGCAGAGGGTTTTCTCGGCATAGAACGGATCGACATAGGCCGAGGAGGCATCCGGCATGAGCTTCATGTCGGACTGGTCGATGGATTTCCAGCCGGCAATCGACGAGCCGTCGAACATGAAACCTTCTTCGAGGAAGTCTTCGTCCACGAGGTCGCTATCCACGGTCACGTGCTGGAGCTTGCCTTTGGGATCAGTGAAGCGGATGTCGACGTAGTCGATCTCCTCGTCCTTGATCAGTTTGAGAACGTCAGCGTTGTTCATCAGATGGGTCCTTCCGAGATGAATTTCGGGTGATTAGACGGCATCGTCACCGGTTTCACCGGTGCGGATGCGAATGGCTTGTTCGACGGGGTAGACGAAGATCTTGCCGTCGCCGATCTTGTCGGTCTTGGCGGCGCCGATGATGGCGGCTATGGCGGCGTCGACCTGATCGTCCGAAAGGACGACCTCGATCTTCACCTTGGGCAGGAAGTCGACGACATATTCGGCGCCGCGATAGAGCTCGGTGTGGCCCTTCTGGCGGCCGAAACCCTTGACTTCGACCACGCTGAGGCCCTGAACGCCGGCCTCCTGAAGCGCCTCTTTTACTTCGTCGAGTTTGAAAGGCTTGATGATCGCTTCGATCTTCTTCATGGATTTCGACTCCCCCTTATGAGCGGTTCAAGGCGACTGACCACTTCTCTAGGGCAGGAACAATTGGCTAGGGTGGCGAGGGCGGGCCTGCCGGGGCCGAAAACACCATTTTGCACAAAAATTAAGCAGATAGACGTGAAAGCGGGCAGTTTGAAAACTTTGGAGCGGAAACCATGAGCGTTTTGCTGAATGCGTCGGAAATGCGGGCGGCCGAACACAGGGCGATTGCCTCGGGGCGGGTGACTGCGGCGATGCTGATGGAACGGGCTGGGCGCGGTGTATTCGAGGCGATCTGTGCCGAGTGGCCCGATTTGGTGGCCGGGCAGGCGAAGGCATCGGTTTTGTGTGGGCCGGGCAATAATGGTGGCGACGGGTTTGTCGTGGCGCGGCTCTTGGCCGAGTTGGGTTGGGAGGTTGACGCCTATTTCAGCGGCGATCCGGTTAAGGTTCCCGAAGATGCGTTGTCAGCTTTTCGACATTGGCAAGGGGCCACACTCCCATTGGCGGAGTACCGCCCGTGCAACGAGGATGTCGTGGTTGACGCTCTTTTCGGCACGGGGCTGGCGCGACCGGTTTCTGGCGAGTTTCTCGCAGCGCTCGGGGCGATCTCGGAACGCCCCCGCACGACAATGCTGGTCGCGGTTGATGTCTTGTCGGGGTTTTCGAGCGATACCGGGCATTTGCCGGCGGGGTCTGGCGATTATCCCAAGCATTTGAGTGCAGATATGACGGTCACATTCCAAGCGCCACGGCTTGGGCATTTTACCGGTTCTTTGCCGGCAAGATCTGGCCGGCTCGTGGTTGTTCCGATCGGGGTTGAGCTGCCGGACGGGGATAGGGTGGTTCGTTTGCTGGAGGCTCCCGCGCCGGAGCGGATCACCAAAGGTCTGCTGGGCCACAAATACGGGCATGGGCACGCACTTGTTCTGGCTGGAGGGCCAACAAGAGGCGGCGCTGGCAGGCTGGCCGCGCGGGGAGCTTTGAGGGTGGGTGCCGGGCTTGTCACGCTGGGCGCTTGCGAAGAAGCGCTTGCCGAAAATGCGGCGCGGCTCGATGCCATAATGCTGCGCGGGCTCGATGGGGGCGAGGATTTGCGCGCGGCTCTGGCCGATCCGAGGATCACCGCGCTTTGCCTCGGACCTGGGCTTGGGTTGGATAGAGGTGCTGCCGGATTGGTTGGCGCGGCGCTCGACTGGATATTGCCGCCCGATGCGCCCCTGATTGACGGAACCGACGCGCAGATCGCGGGCCATTTGCGGCGGTATGGGCGCAGAATTCCTGTGGTGCTCGATGCCGATGCGCTCACGCTGCTGGCCTCCCTAGGCGGCTTTGAGGCGCGGTTGCATGAAGGGTGTGTCCTGACCCCGCATGAGGGCGAGTTTGCACGGCTGTTTCCCGATCTGATTGGACCGGACAAGGCCGAAAGGGTGCGGGCCGCAGCCGAGCGGGCGGGCTGTGCCGTGGTTCTGAAAGGGCCAGATACGGTCGTCGCTGCGCCGGATGGGCGGGTTTGGATTGGCGGGGCCTTCTATGAGCGGGCCGCGCCCTGGCTCGCGACGGCCGGCTCCGGCGATGTTCTGGCGGGAATGATTGCCGGCTTCATGGCGCGGGGTCTTTTGCCGGAGGTGGCGGCTTGCAGCGCCGTTTGGCTACATCAGGAAGCGGGGCGACGTCTGGGTGCGGGCCTCATCGCCGAAGATATCCCCGAAGCCCTGCCGGCAATTTTGCGTGAAATTGGGGCCTAGTCTCAGACCGCTGCAGTCGCGATCTCGATTCCGTCGGCATAGATGATGTGCTGGCGGTCGAACATCAGTTCAAAGACCTTCAATCGCTCCTCACTACGGCGAAATACGAAATCATCGTCGATCATCAGCTTGGAGGGGACGAGGGCGTAGGTCGACCCGATCAAAACCTCGGCCCGCCAGTCGCGAAGGTGGATGAGGGCCTGCGGCGGCACGAGCATATCGCGGCGCGGGCGTGTATGACCGAGGGCGCCTGCCTTGATCGCAGTCGGTGCAAGCCGGGTCCAGCCTGATTCTATCCCCCTCAGAACAACGAGACCCGCATCGCGCGAGATGATCCGTGCCCCCGGTGCGAGGTCTTCGACCGAAACTTCGCCCTCGATCGTCATGACCCGCGTTCCGGCGATCAGCCCGGCAGTTTCGACCGCCACGAAATGTTCGGGGGCCGGTGATTTTTCGGCAAGGAGGGGCATGGCAGCGCTCGTCTTTGACTTCCCGGACATATTTCTGGTGCAAATGTGGCGAAATTCGGTTCATGCCCGAAGAGTTTCATTGAAAATTCGGTTGTTTTTCCCCTCGCATCCCGCGCCTGCCTTTGATAGACACCGCCCCAATTCGGGGGTGGGCCCAGACCTGCCCCCTTTCATCATGCGGGTGTGGCGAAATTGGCAGACGCACCAGATTTAGGTTCTGGCGCCGCAAGGCGTGGGGGTTCAAGTCCCTCCACCCGCACCAGGTAACGAAAGAAGGACGACAGATGCAGGTCACCGAGACCCTGAACGAAGGCCTCAAGCGCGGTTATGCCATCATTGTGACGGCGGGCGAGCTTGATGCGAAGGTCAACGAGAAGCTGGTCGAGGCGCAGCCCTCGATCGAGATGAAGGGCTTCCGCAAGGGCAAGGTGCCGATGGCGCTTCTGCGCAAGCAATACGGCCAGCGTCTTCTGGGCGAAGCCATGCAAGATGCCATCGACGGTGCGCTCAACAGCCACCTCGAGACCTCGGGTCATCGCCCCGCCGCCCAGCCGGAAATCAAGATGACCAATGAAGCCTGGAAAGAAGGCGACGACGTTCACGTCGAGGTTGTCTACGAAACCCTGCCGGACGTTCCGGAAGTCGATTTCAAGAAGATCAAACTCGAGCGCATGGTCGTGAAGGCCGATGAGGGTTCGGTCACCGAAGCCCTCGAAAACCTTGCCAAGACAGCGCAGAACTTTGAAGACCGCAAGAAGGGCTCCAAGGCCAAGGACGGCGATCAGGTCGTGATCGACTTCGTCGGCAAGGTCGATGGCGAAGCCTTTGAAGGCGGATCGGCCGAGGATTACCCGCTGGTTCTGGGTTCCAACTCCTTCATCCCCGGCTTTGAGGCCGGTCTCGTTGGCGTCAAGGCCGGCGACGAGAAGGACGTGGATGTGACCTTCCCGGAAAACTATGGCGCTGAGAACCTTGCAGGCAAAGCCGCTGTCTTCACCTGCACCGTGAAAGCCGTGAAAGAGCCGAAGGCCGCTGAGATCAACGACGAACTCGCAAAGCAGTTTGGCGCCGACGATCTTGCTGCTCTCAAGGGCCAGATCTCGGAGCGTCTAGAAGCCGAATATACCGGCGCCTCTCGCGCGGTTGCCAAGCGTGCGCTTCTCGATCAGCTCGACAAGGCGGCCAAGTTCGACCTGCCGGCCTCGCTCGTCGAAGCCGAAGCCAACCAGATCGCCCACCAGCTGTGGCACGAGGAAAACCCGGATCATCACGGCCACGATCACGGTGCGATCGAGACCACCGATGAGCACAAGAAGCTGGCCGTTCGCCGCGTGAAGCTGGGCCTGCTGCTTGCCGATGTCGGTCAGAAAGCCGAGATCAAGGTGACCGATGCCGAGTTGACCCAGGCCGTCATGAACCAGGCCCGCCAGTATCCGGGCCAAGAGCGCGAGTTCTTCGACTTTGTCCAGAAGAACGCCCAGTTCCGCCAACAGCTTCAGGCGCCGATCTTCGAGGACAAGGTCATCGACCACATCTTCGCAGAAGCCAAGGTGGCCGAGAAAGAAGTGAGCAAGGACGCGCTGCAGAAGGCGGTCGAGGCTCTCGACGAAGAATAAGTTTTGCCGAAAGGCAAACAGGGGAGGGCGCCTTCGGGCGCCCTTTTTCGTTTGTGAAGGGACTAGGTCTTGGATCCATCGAGCGCTATGTTGGGGCTAGATTGCATGAGGAGGCAACATTGAGAACCCTAGTCTTAGCCGCTGCCTTGTTCTTGGGCTCAATTGTATCGGCAGAAGCGTGCCCCGATTTCAATCAATGGGGCGAGTCCTATCAAGCGACCGCTGAACAGCTCTATACACGTCAAGATTTCAATGTCGTGGCAGGCGGCGAGAACTATATTTGGGATTGTCCGAGCATCAGGCCCGGCACAGATCGTGGCGCGGGCTATTTCCCGACCGCCCCAGACTTTACCTTCGAATTGTCGAAGATGGCCGGATACCAGCTGGTGATCAGCGTGGTCAGCGCCTGCGATTCAGCGCTTCTGATCAATACGGCGTCGGTCAATTGGTATTATGACGACGATGATAACGGGGATCTCGATCCTAAGATCGTATTGACCCAACCGGCCGACGGCTATCTCGATGTTTGGGTCGGCACCTTCGATGGCAATTATTGCGACGCCATACTTTCACTCGAAACCTTCAAATAGCTATAGAAGTGGCGCAACGAAAAAGGGCCGCGGAACTCCGCGGCCCTTTCTCAAATCTATCGGGAAGATCAGGCTTCGTCGTCTTCGGAGGCAGCGCCGCCGATATCGTCGAAGAGCTCCTGAATTTCGAAATCGGCCGCGGCCTCTTCCTCGGCAGCCAGTTCCTGGATCGACTTGCCCGATGCCTGAAGCTCGGCCTCTTCGGTCGAACGGGCGACGTTGAGCGAGATCGAGATAGTGACTTCGGGGTGCAGCACGATGCTGACCGTGTGAATGCCAAGATCCTTGATCGGGCCGGTCAGAACGACCTGCTTGCGATCAACGGTGAAGCCAGCTTCGGTGGCCGCATCGGCGGCGTCACGCGGGGTGACCGAGCCGTAGAGCGAGCCGCCATCGGAAGCCGAGCGAATCACGATGAAAACCTGACCGTCGAGCTTGGCGCCGAGGCTTTCGGCCTCTTTGCGGGTCTCGAGGTTGCGGGCTTCGAGCTGGGCCTTGTCGGTTTCAAAGCGTGCGATGTTGGAAGCGTTGGCACGCAGAGCCTTGCCTTGCGGCAGAAGGAAGTTGCGTGCGTAGCCGTCTTTGACTTTGACGACTTCGCCCATCTGGCCGAGTTTGGCCACGCGTTCGAGAAGAATAACGTCCATTTGAGACCTCCTTACTTCACAGCGTAGGGCAGCAGGGCGAGGAACCGGGCGCGCTTGATCGCCTGGGCGAGCTTGCGCTGGTTCTTGGCACCGACGGCGGTGATACGGGCGGGGACGATCTTGCCACGCTCGGAGATGTAGCGCTGCAGGAGGCGGGTGTCTTTGTAGTCGATTACCGGGGCGCCTTCGCCCTCGAACGGATCAGACTTGCGACGACGGAAAAACGGTTTGGTAGCCATGACTTAGTATCCTTTCGCGATCAACTTAGCGGCGTTCACGGCGCTCGGGGCGGTCACCACGATCACCACGGTCACCCCGATCGCGCTCGTCGCGCTTCTGCATCTGAACCGAGGGGCCTTCTTCGTGGGCGTCGACCTTGATGGTCAGAATGCGCATCACGTCGTCATGAAGGCGCATCAGGCGCTCCATCTCCAGAACGGCCGTCGCCGGGGCGTCGGTGCGGAGGTAGGCGTAGTGACCCTTGCGGTTCTTGTTGATCTTGTAGGCCATCGTCTTGACGCCCCAATATTCATTCTCGACAACCTTGCCGCCGTTGTCGGCAAGCACGGTCGAGAAATGTTCGATGAGGCTTTCGGCCTGCGCGTTAGACAAGTCCTGACGCGAGATAAAGACATGCTCGTAAAGCGGCATGTGTGCTCCATTCATTTCTGCGGCGCATTTCAAAGGACGGGGCGTTAGACCTTCCGCACCCCATCCACGAGAGACTGCGCGGTTCTAAGACATCGCGGAAGGATGGGGCCTTATACAGAAGGGGGCGGCCCAGACAAGGGCAAAACGGCTGCAAATCCTGCGATCACAAAGCTAGATTGCCCGTCGCCGAATGTGGCAGCCGGCGCAAGATTGTCTCAAACATGTGCCGCATTGGTCGATTGACCGCCTGCAAAATGCCCAACTTCCGTCCGTCTATGAAGTGGGTGAAGAGTGGAGAGCCAATACAATGACCGCTGTGACAACTGATCAGCCGGCGCGCAAGGGATATAGCAGGCCCCAAGAGCCGATCTCGACCTCTATTGAGGTGCATGAGATGTTTTGGGGTTACGTGATCAACTCTCCTCTGGCTGATCGTCGGTGGGAGGAATTCGGTCAAACGGCTAGCTGGATCGCCGGAATGGCGTTCCTTGTTGCCGCTGTCGGGCTTTGGCTCATTCCTGGCGGAAGCGCGGACCAAGGTGTCATGATGATGAAGCTGGGTTTGAGCATGGTGCTGGGCGGCATCGGCTCTTTGTTGGTGTGGTATGCCGGGCGCGGTGTCCGTACCGAGATTCAGGTGGACACAAAGATTGGCGAAATCCGCGAAATCGTCAGGAACAGTGCTGGTCGGACCTCGTTGGTCGGACGCTACAGATTTGATGTGATCGGCGGTGTCTTTCTGGATCGGACCCACGCCGAAAAAGGAGAGGCAGCTCTGCTTCTTCGTTACCTCAATACCCCTAAGCTGATGCTCGTTGCCGTTGCTCCTGTTGAGCACCTCGAGCCACTTCGCAACCGGCTGGGCCGCGATTTGCTTGCCCGTAATTCCGAGGCACGCTCCAGATATCCTGGAGCTTTAGGTCTGCCCCGCTCCGTCTAGGCTCCGCCTTCCTCTCCGATATAGAGCCCTGTTTTTGACAGGGTTTCTTGTCGTGCGCCTTGAGGCAAGGTAGAGCAAAGGAACGAATTGGTTGGGGAGCACTAAATGCGAGCGTTCGTTTTTCCGGGACAAGGGGCTCAGGCCATTGGCATGGGCAAAGCACTGGCCGATGCCTATCCGGCTGCCAAAGCCGTCTTTGACGAGGTGGATGCAGCGCTGGGCGAAAGCCTGTCCTCTCTGATCTGGGAGGGCGACATTGCCGAATTGACACTCACCCGTAATGCCCAGCCGGCTTTGATGGCAACATCGCTCGCCGTGATGCGTGCGCTCGAGGCAGAAGGGATAGCGATCGGTGCCGCTTCCTATGTGGCGGGTCACTCCCTCGGGGAATACTCGGCCCTGGCGGCGGCGGGGGCGATTTCGGTGAGCGATGCGGCGCGGCTTTTGCGGACGCGCGGCACCGCCATGCAGGAGGCCGTTCCGGTCGGCGTGGGCGCGATGGCTGCGCTTTTGGGTCTGGATTTCGCGGCGGCGACCGAGGTTGCCAAGGAAGCCGCGCAGGGGCAGGTCTGTCAGGCCGCGAACGACAACGATCCGGCACAGGTCGTGGTTTCGGGCCACCGCGAGGCGGTCGAGCGGGCTGTCGAGATTGCCAAGACCAAAGGGGCAAAGCGGGCGCTTTTGCTGCCGGTCTCTGCGCCGTTCCATTGCGAATTGATGGCACCTGCGGCGCGGGTGATGGCCGAAGCCCTCGACGATGTGGAAATCAACGAGCCTGCCGTGCCGGTCGTGGCCAATGTGATTGCTTCGGACGTGTCGGATCCCGCGGCGATCCGTTCGCTCTTGGTGCAACAGATCACCGGCTCGGTCCGTTGGCGCGAGTGCGTGGCCTGGATGGCGGCCAAGGGTGTGACCGAGGCATGGGAAATCGGCGCGGGCAAGGCGCTTTCGGGGATGATCCGCCGGATTGCCCCCGAGATGGCCACGCGGGCCATCGGGACGCCCGAGGATGTGAAGGCGGCGGTCGAGGCCCTGAACGGCTGATCGGCAAGAGAATGGAACGAGGAAGGACAGAACATGTTTGATCTGACAGGCAAGACAGCGTTGGTGACCGGCGCTTCGGGGGGGATCGGGTCGGCCATTGCCAAGGCCCTGCACGGGGCCGGGGCCACGGTGGCGATTTCGGGCACGCGCGTGGAGCCTTTGGAGGCGCTGGCGGCCGAGCTCGGGGAACGGGTCCACGTCTTGCCGTGCAACCTGTCGGACGCGGCGGCGGTCGAGGCTCTGCCGAAACAGGCGGCCGAGGCCATGGGCAGCGTCGATATCCTCGTCAACAATGCCGGCATCACCAAGGACAACCTTTTCATGCGGATGTCTGATGAAGAGTGGGCGAGCGTTCTCGATGTGAACCTTACGGCCACCATGCGCCTGTGCAAAGGCGTGGTGCGCGGCATGATGAAGGCCCGCTGGGGCCGGATCGTGAATATCTCGTCGATTGTCGGCGCGACTGGCAACCCGGGGCAGGCAAACTATGCGGCGTCGAAGGCGGGCATGGTGGGGATGTCGAAATCGATCGCCTATGAGGTCGCAAGCCGGGGGATCACGGTTAATTGTGTGGCGCCGGGCTTTATCGCTACGGCGATGACCGACAAGCTGACGGACGAGCAGAAGGACAAGATCAACGTGCAGATCCCGGCGGCGCGCATGGGTTCGCCCGAAGAGATTGCGGCCGCGGTTCTCTATCTTGCCAGCAACGAGGCCGGCTATATGACGGGCGCGACCCTGCACGTCAATGGCGGCATGGCGATGCTCTAATTTCTGCTGAAGATAAACGATTTTTGGGGTGGCCAGTGGCCGCCCCTTTTTTGTAGAATCTTCGTATCAAAACGATTTTGGGGGCCCCATGGGGCGAAAGGCACAGTTCACCGACATCGAGGTCTTTGATTGGCTCGGGCGACATTTGGCCGCGGCGCCGTCGGTTACTGTCCAACAGGTATCAAAAGGGACGGGAGTTTCGGTCGGCTCGATCTATCACCGGTATGGCTCGATGGATGGCCTTTTGGCCAAAGCATGGTTCACTGCGGCACAGAGCTATCGTGGCGGGCTGGGCCGGCCACTCGGGCGAATCGGAGATGGCCCGGTACGACGGATCGCCCTTCATTCCGCACGTTGGGCCGAAGCGCGCCCTCAGCTTGCAAGACTTCTTTTCTGCGTTCCGGAAAGGGTCTTGGTCAGAGGTGCGATCGGCGCTCGACTTGAGGCGCAAATCGCGCAAGCGAATGAAGAATTTGGCCTTCGAGTGAGCGAATTTGTAGAGCGAAATAGTCTCGATCCGGTAAGGGCAAACCTTGGACTTTTCGCGCTTCCGCAGATGATTGTTGCAGGATACGTCGATCACGGTTTGTTTTTCCAAACCGTTAAGCCCATGATTTTAAATACGTTATATGCCCTCGTTCAAGTTGGAGAGGGTGAGGGTGAGGATGCTGATGATGATAACGCGGCTGATCGGGAAGAGTATCCGACAGACACTTGAATTTGTTCGATAGCAGGGCCATCCTTTGGTGAACCCAGACCGGGCGGGAAAGGATTTGCCTTCGGGAAAATCTCTGCTATAGGCCACGAAGTTTTGCCGGAGGGCGCGTTTTGCGCTTGTCGGTTTCGCCCCGCTTCGGGCAATCCAACGGCCCCGCGGGGGCATGATATAACGGGCTGAAGCCCTTAAATGTGAGGAACAGACATGAGCGACGTCGCAGACCGTGTGCGTAAGATCGTTGTAGAGCACCTTGGTGTTGAAGGGGACAAGGTTACCGAGACCGCTTCGTTCATCGACGATCTGGGCGCCGACAGCCTCGACACCGTCGAGCTGGTGATGGCTTTCGAAGAAGAGTTCGGCATCGAGATCCCCGATGACGCCGCCGAGACCATCCAGACCTTCGGCGATGCAGTCAAATTCATCAGCGAAGCCCAGTAGGCTTTCCTGAGAACGGATTTAGACGGCGCCCATTGGGCGCCGTTTTCGTTTGCTACCATAGCAGGCTGAGGCAAAAGACGCCGACATGCGTGCCGGCGTGGGCCGCGGCCGCAGCAAACAGGCTCTTGTGGACATAGAGAAGCCCATAGAGAACGCCGAGAGCCGTATTGATGCCCAATATCCGCGCAACAAGTGGTGCGGTCAGTTCTGCTCCTGACGCGACGACTGCTGGTAGATGTCCCACGGCGAAGAGTAGTCCCGCGAAGATTGCGGCAAGCCAGACGGCAGGAGTACGCGGCAGAATTTTCAGCAGGGCCCACAAGGCGGCTGACAACAGGCCGAACCGCATCATCACTTCTTCTGTGAGTCCGCCGTAGAGAATGCCGACCGCAAGGGGCAGGGTGCCTGTGCTTTCCAGAAGTGTGGGAATAGTGGCTTCAGGATCCTGCCATTGCGGCGCAAGGAGTTGGTCGGCAGCCGCGGCGATAACGCCCGCGAGCAAACCGACCACGAAGCCTTGCCAGAGGCGCTTCCAGACAATCGGCGCCCCCAATATCCATTCCGCGACGAGCCCTGCGCGCTCGGCCGTGGCCGCGCCAAGAAAACCTAGAATCAGAACCAAAACGGCCGGGTTGACCATCAATAGCGCGGGCGGGATGCCTTCTGGTGGCGTGATCACAAGTGGGATCAGGGCAATACCTGGCAATGACACTACAATCGCACGAAACGCAGATTGGCGGATCGGAGTAGCCATGACCAAAACCCTTGCACAAAACAAACTGCGGAAGCTCACGGAAAGGCTAGAAGCAGGATATTGGATGGTCAACTGCCCTTGCCCCACCTCTTGCGCGTAAGCTATCAGGGATTGAGGAAAACTTTCGAGGTGAGGGCAGAATATGCGCCGTGTCGTTGTAACCGGACTTGGGCTTGTCACGCCGCTGGCGGATGGTGTCGAAGAAAGCTGGAAGCGTCTGCTCGAAGGGCAGTCGGGCGCTGGCACGATTACTCAGTTTGACGCGAGTGGCCTTGCCACCACCTATGCCTGCGAAGTGAAGCGCGGCGATGGGTCGGGCGGCACCTTTAACGCGGACAAATACATGGAGCCGAAAGAGCAGCGGAAGGTTGATGATTTCATCCTCTTCGGCGTGGCCGCGGCGCAGCAGGCGGTCGAAGATTCGGGCTGGGTTGCGGATACACCGGAGAAACAGAACCGAACCGGCGTTTTGATCGGGTCGGGCATCGGCGGGCTCAAGTCGATTGCCGAAACGGCCATTCTCATCAAGGAAAAGGGTCCGCGGCGGGTTTCGCCGTTCTTTATTCCCGGGGCGCTGATCAACCTGATCTCGGGTCAGGTTTCAATCCGCTACGGGTTCAAGGGGCCCAACCATTCGGTCGTGACCGCCTGTTCGACCGGCGCCCATGCAATCGGCGATGCCAGCCGGCTCATCAAATACGGCGCGGCGGATGTGATGATCGCAGGCGGCGCGGAAGCCGCCATTTGCGAGATCGGCATAGCTGGTTTCAACGCCTGCAAGGCGCTGTCGACCAAACGCGGCGATGATCCGCAGAAGGCGAGCCGCCCCTATGATGCCGACCGTGACGGTTTTGTCATGGGCGAGGGCGCAGGCATCGTCGTCCTCGAGGAATACGAACACGCCAAGGCGCGTGGCGCCAAGATTTATGCCGAGGTTCTGGGCTATGGGATGTCGGGCGATGCCTATCACATCACCGCGCCCTCCGAGGATGGCGAAGGCGGCGAGCGGTCGATGCGGGCGGCTCTGGCCGAGGCGGGGCTTGAGCCGAAGGATGTCGACTATATCAACGCGCATGGAACCTCGACCATGGCCGACACGATCGAGCTTGGCGCGGTCGAGCGGATGATGGGCGATGCGGCGGGCAAGGTGACCATGTCGTCCACCAAGTCGATGACCGGTCACCTTTTGGGCGCCGCCGGCGCTATCGAGGCGATCTTTGCGATCCTCGCGGTGCGCGACAATGTCTGCCCGCCGACGATCAATCTCGACAACGTGGCGGTTGAAACGAAGGTTGATCTTGCGCCGAACGCCAAGCGCGAGAAGCCAGTTTCCGTCGCTCTGTCCAACTCTTTCGGCTTCGGCGGGACCAATGCCAGCGTGATCGTAGGCAAACTTCGCTGATGTGGCGACACCTCGCTTCGAACGCGCTGACCTTCTTTGTTGTTGCCCTGCTTCTGGTTGCGGGCGCGGTGGCGTGGGGGGCTCGGATGTATTCCGAGCCTGGCCCGCTTGAAGCGGCGATTTGCGTCAAGGTTGAAAGCGGCACCAATTTCCGGGCGGTGAGCCGTGATCTGGAGGCGCAGGGCGCGGTGGCGAGCGGGGCGGTTCTGCGGATCGGTGCGGATTATTCCGAAAAGGCCAATCTTCTGAAAGCCGGAAGCTACCTCGTTCCCGAGGCGGCCTCGATGGAAGAGATCGTCGATATCGTGACACGGGGCGGCCAGAGCACCTGCGGGACAGAGGTCGTCTATCGGATTGGCGTCAACAAGACGGTTATTCAGGTGCGCGAGCTTGAGCCGGCGACGAGCCGGTTCATTGAAGTGGCGGAGTTCGATCCCGCATCGGAGGAAACGCCGGAGGCCTACACAAGGGTCACCGGCGAGGCCGATACGCGCTATCGGGTGGCGATGGCGGAAGGCACGACAAGCTGGCAGGTGGTGACCGCACTTAATGCGATGTCTTCGCTCAGCGGACCTGTCAGCGACATTCCCGCAGAAGGCAGCCTTGCGCCAGACAGCTATGAATTCAAACCGGGCGCCACGGTTGCGTCTATTCTTGAGCGGATGGAGACGGCACAAGACCGCATCCTGGCAGAGGCCTGGGCCGAGCGGGCGGCGGATTTGCCGATCTCGACGCCGGAAGAGGCATTGGTCCTTGCCTCGATCATCGAGAAGGAAACCGGCGTTCCCGAAGAACGCGGGCAGGTGGCGAGTGTCTTTGTCAATCGCTTGAACAAGGGCATCCGCCTTCAGACAGACCCCACGGTGATCTATGGTATTACCAAGGGCGAAGGTGTGTTGGGTCGCGGGCTGCGCCAGAGCGAGTTGCAGCGGCAAACGCCCTATAACACCTATATCATCGACGGGCTGCCGCCGACGCCGATTGCCAACCCCGGGCGGGCGAGCATTCTGGCGGCGCTGAACCCGGATGATACGCCCTACATTTTCTTCGTTGCCGATGGCACGGGCGGGCACGCTTTTGCCGATAACCTCGCGGATCACAACAGAAACGTGGCGGCTTGGCGGGCGATCGAAGGTCAGCAGAGCGGCAATTGATCCCTAACAAAATGTAATCAAATCGGGCGCTTACAGGGTGCCCGATTTGACTTTTCCCTGCCGGATATGCAAGGTTCATTCATGCTAGAAGACAAGTAAGGGCGACGCTGGACAGAAAGTCTGGGCCGCCCTTTCCTGTCTCTCACCTGTGACGGACTACCAACACAGGCAAGACTGAATGATTCAAGATCGGTCCGACCAAACCGCATCGCCGACGGCAGAAGAAGCCTACAAAGAAGCTGCCGGTCACTTTCGCAGGGTCAGCGACACTCTACAGGGAATCGAGAAACTGATCCGGTCGGGCGACCCCGATCTGGCCAGCAAGATCCTCACTCAGATCCAGCTTCTGGACAAAGCGTTTTTCACACTCAAATCGGCCGAGGAGGCATTTCATGCAACATATGGGCGCGCGTTCCACAAAGGAGATTTCGACATCGAAGCCGCGCGGGATACGATTGGGGGCAAGTTGGATCGCCTCCGCTCCCCCGAGTGTTCAGAGTGAATTTCTGGATTCGCTGGTGGAAAGCGAACTCAAGGCTTTGCCTTTTCTTTTCGAGTTCTGGGCGCTCGAACATCAGCTGCCGCCAGACGGAGATTGGCGCTCCTGGCTGATCATGGGGGGGCGTGGCGCCGGCAAGACGCGGGCCGGGGCGGAATGGGTTCGGTCATTGGTCGAGGGGGCCGGGCCATCCGATCCCGGCAAGGCGCGGCGCATCGCCCTTGTCGGCGAGACATTCGATCAGGCGCGCGAGGTCATGGTGTTTGGCGAGAGCGGAATCCTCGCGGTTTGCCCCCCCGACCGCAAGCCCGAGTGGATCGCGGGCCGCAAGATGCTGGTCTGGCCTAATGGGGCGACGGCGCAGGTCTTGTCGGCGCATGATCCCGACGCTTTGCGGGGGCTGCAGTTCGACGGGCTCTGGGCCGATGAGCTTGCGAAATGGCGCAAGGCCGAGGAGGCCTGGGATATGCTGCAATTCGGGTTGCGACTGGGCGATGATCCGCGCGCCTGTGTCACGACGACCCCCCGGAACGTCAAAGTTCTGACCGATCTTCTCGAGCGTGACAGCACTGTTGTTACCCATGCGCCAACCAGCGCCAATCGGGCCAATCTTGCGTCAGGGTTCCTTGAAGAAGTGCAGCGTCGATATGCCGGAACACGGCTGGGGCGGCAGGAGCTTGACGGGGTGCTTCTGGCCGATGCCGAGGGGGCGCTCTGGACCAGTGCGGGCCTCGAGGCGGCGCGGGTGGCGAAGGTGCCGGAGTTGAGCCGGATCGTCGTAGCCGTCGATCCCTCGGCCGCGGCAAAGGGGGCGGGGGATGCCTGCGGGATCGTGGTCGTTGGGGCGGTGACCGAGGGGCCGCCGCAGGACTGGCGGGCCTATGTTCTCGAAGACGCGACGGTGCACGGCGCCTCGCCTCTGGAATGGGCCAAAGCGGCGGTTGATGCCTTCAGGCGGCATGGCGCCGACAGAATGGTTGCCGAGGTCAATCAGGGCGGCGCGATGGTCGAGGCGGTGGTGCGACAAGTCGAACCTCTGGTGCCGTTCCGGTCGGTCCACGCGGCACGCGGGAAGGTGGCCCGCGCCGAACCTGCAGCTGCTCTTTACGAGCAAGGCCGGGTCCGGCACGCGGCGGCGATGTCGAACCTTGAAGACCAGATGTGCCAGATGACGCACCTAGGCTATCTCGGCAGCGGTTCGCCCGATCGGGTCGATGCTCTTGTCTGGGCCTTGCACGAGCTGATGATCGAACCTGCCGGAAAATGGCGCCAGCCGCGACTGCGGGTGCTCTAGCGTGGCCCGATCCGAGGGCAACGCACGGTGACCTTCGGAAATCTTCAGAGAAACATTTGAGAGTGTGTCCGTGGCCCGAAGCGACGGGTGCGACGCCAGATAGAATGACGAGGAGTCGTGGATGTTTGAATTCCTGAAACGGGCGCAGTCGGATGAGACGCCGCCCGAGGTCAAGGCCTCGGCAACGGGCAAGGTTGTGGCGCTGGGGAGCGGCCGCGTGGCCTGGAGCCCGCGCGATACGGTCTCGCTCACGCGCACCGGCTTCACCGGCAATCCGGTCGGCTTTCGCGCGGTCAAGATGATCGCCGAGGCGGCGGCCGCCTTGCCGCTGGTCCTGCAGGACGCCGAGCGCCGTTATGACAGCCATCCGGTGCTCGACCTGATCTCGCGCCCCAATGCGGCGCAGGGGCGGGCCGAGCTGATGGAGGCGGTCTATGGCCAGCTTCTCCTGAATGGCAACGCCTATCTCGAGGCGGTGGGCGAGGGGCCGGTGCCGGACGAGGTTCATGTGCTGCGCTCGGACCGGATGAGCCTTGTGCCGGGGCCTGACGGTTGGCCGATGGCCTATGACTATTCGGTTGCGGGGCGCACGCATCGCTTTACCGTTACCGAAGTGCTGAGCCCGATCTGCCATATCAAGAGCTTCCATCCGCTCGACGATCACTACGGCCTTTCGCCCTTGCAGGCGGCCGCCAATGCGCTCGATGTGCATAATGCCGCCTCGCGCTGGTCGAAGGCTTTGCTCGACAATGCGGCGCGACCCTCGGGGGCGATCGTCTATCGCGGGGCGGAGGGGCAATCGGCCTTGAGCCAGGATCAGTATGACAGGCTTTTGTCCGAGATGGAGACCCAGCATCAGGGTGCCCGCAATGCCGGGCGGCCGATGCTTTTGGAAGGTGGCCTTGATTGGAAGCCGATGGGCTTTAGCCCCTCGGACATGGAATTCCAGAAAACCAAGGAGGCCGCGGCGCGCGAGATCTGCATCGCCTTCGGCATCCCGCCGATGCTTCTGGGGATTCCGGGCGATGCGACCTACGCCAATTATCAGGAGGCCAACCGCGCCTTCTATCGCCTGACCGTTCTGCCCTTGGCGACGCGGGTGACGAGCGTGATCGCCGATTGGCTTTCGGATTTCTCGGGCGAGCGGATCGAGCTGCGCCCCGATCCCGACCAGATCCCCGCACTCGCCGCCGAGCGCGAGGCGCAGTGGCGGCGCATCGGCGAGGCGAGTTTCCTCACGGACGGTGAAAAGCGGGCGCTTCTTGGCCTTCCGGCGCGGGAGGTGGGCGATGAAGGCTGACGTGGTGGACATGGAGGGCCGCCCCCGGCGCGAGGCCGGCGCGGCGAATGATTTCTGGTTCGCGCAGGTGGATTTGCGGCTGGGGCGGATCGAGTTTGTGGTGGGCCGGCTTGAACGGCAGGTCTGGCTGATCGTCTGTGCGGCCTTTGCCCTTGTGGCTTTCGAGGTCGTGCGGGCGCTGGTGATGGGGAACTGAGTAATGACACTTGAGACGAAATTCTGCGCGCCGGAAGCAAAAGGCGCGGCCCTGTCGATCAGTGAGGGGCACGAGGTGAGCGGCTATGCCTCGCTCTTTGGGCAGGCCGACCAGGGTGGCGATGTGGTCGAGGTGGGGGCCTATCGCGCCTCGCTCGCCAAGATCGCGGCACGCGGCGGCAGCGTGAAGATGCTCTGGCAGCATGACCCGGCCCAGCCGATCGGCGTTTGGGACGAGGTGCGAGAGGATGCCCGTGGCCTTTGGGTCAAGGGGCGGATCCTGACCGATGTGACGCGTGGCCGCGAGGCGGCGGCACTCCTCGGGGTCGGCGCGATTGACGGGCTGTCGATCGGCTATCGCACAGTGCGGGCGCATAAGGATGCCACTGGCAAGCGCCGGCTTACGGAACTGGAGCTTTGGGAAATCTCGCTTGTGACATTCCCCATGCTTCCGGATGCGCGGGTGGCCGCGAAGGGGGATAGCCCCGATGCGGCGCTCTTGCGCGAGATGGCGGGCGCGTTCCGCAGTGTGCGCGGCCTCATGACACCGGACGGCTGACCTCCGGACAACACAGGAAAGGACCGACTATGAGCAAACCCGATGCTTCGGCACGGGCCGGGGAAGATCTGTCTCCGGCGGAAGACCTGAAATCGGCGTTGGGCGATTTCGTGAGTGAATTCAAATCCTTCTCAACCGGCATTGATGCCAAACTTCAGAAACAGGAAGAACGCATGAACAAACTGGACCGGAAATCGGCGGGGCTGTCCCGCCCGATGCTTTCGACCGCGGCGGAGACTGAAGCCCCGCATCAGAAGGCCTTTGCCGCCTATCTGCGCTCGGGCGACGATGATGCCCTGCGCGGCCTTTCGCTCGAGGGCAAGGCCATGTCGTCGTCGGTCTCGGCCGAAGGCGGCTATCTGATCGACCCGCAGACCGCGGACACGATCAAAAGCGTGCTGCGCTCGAACGCTTCGGTGCGCGCGATTGCCAATGTGGTGACGGTCGATGCCGCCTCCTTCGACGTTCTGATCGACCATACCGAAATGGGCGCTGGCTGGGCCTCGGAAAGCGGTGCTGCCGCCGAGACCGACACCCCGCAGATCGACCGCATCACCATCCCGCTGCACGAACTCTCGGCCATGCCGAAGGCCACGCAGCGCCTTCTGGACGATTCCGCCTTCGATATCGAAGGCTGGCTTGCTGGCCGCATCGCCGCCAAGTTTGCCCGATCGGAAGCGGCCTCTTTCGTCAGCGGCGATGGTGTCGACAAGCCCAAGGGTTTCCTCAGCTATCCCAAGGTCGACAATGATGTCTGGGCCTGGGGCAATATCGGCTATGTCGTCACCGGCGCGAGCGGCTCCATCGTCGATGGCGATCCGGTGATCGAGCTCGTCTATGCCCTCGGCGCCGAATATCGCGCGGGTGCGAGTTTCGTGATGAACTCGAAGACTGCCGGCACCATCCGCAAGCTCAAGGACGCCGATGGCCGCTTCCTGTGGTCCGATGGCCTTGCCGCGGGCGAGCCTGCGCGCCTGATGGGCTATCCGGTGCTCATTGCCGAGGATATGCCCGACATCGGTGCGGATACCACGCCGATCGCCTTCGGCGATTTCGAGGCGGGCTATACCATCGCCGACCGGTCGGACCTGCGCATCCTGCGCGATCCCTTCTCGGCCAAGCCGCACGTTCTTTTCTACGCGACCAAGCGTGTGGGCGGTGCGGTGAGCGATTTTGGCGCGATCAAGCTCCTGAAGTTCGGTCTCGCCTGAGAGTGAGACCGAAGGGGGCGGTCATGACCTGACCGCTCCCGTCCGGGCGCGCGCCGCAACCGGCGTCGTCTAGCTGCTCCCTCCGTCCGAGCGACGTTGGGGTGCGCGTCCGGCGCAGGATGGGAGATTTGGAAATTCGGAGACGTTCCATGATGTTAGTCGAAGAGAGCAGGGTGCCCGATGCGGCCTTGCCGCTGGCCGAATTCAAAGAGCACCTGCGTCTTGGCTCGGGTTTTGCCGATGAGGATGTGCAGGACGGGCTGCTTGCGAGCTATCTGCGTGCGGCTCTGGCGGCCATCGAGGCGCGGACCGGCAAGATCCTGATCGAACGCAGCTTTGTCTGGACTGTCACAGGCTGGCGGGATGGCGAGGCAGAGGCTTTACCAGTGGCGCCGGTGAACGCGCTGATCGATCTCACGCTCATTGGGCGTGATGGCGACGAGAGCCTCGTTGCGGCCTCGCGTTATCGGCTGGTGCCGGATCTGCAGGCGCCGATCCTGAGGGGGGCGGGTCTGTCGCTGCCTGTAATCCAGATGGCGGGTTCGGCTCGGGTCCGGTTTTTAGCCGGTTATGGGCCGGAGTGGATCGATTTGCCGTCAGATCTGGCGCAGGCGGTCTTGATGCTGGCCGCGCACTACTACGAGTTCCGTCACGATACCTCGGGGCCGCTTGGGCTTCCGTCGGGTGTGGCGGGGCTGATCGAACGGTTTCGCACGATCCGGCTTTCGGCCGGTCGGGGGCGCGCATGATCCCGCGTCTTAATCGCAAGCTTGTTCTCGAGGCGGAAGAGCGGCTCGCCGATGGCGCGGGTGGCTTTTCCACCGTCTGGACCGCGCTCGGCACGCTTTGGGCCGCACTTGAGGCGCGCACGGGCCGCGAGGCGGCGGTGGCGGGCGGTTCTGTCTCGCGGGCCGGTTATCGGGCTATCCTGCGCGCAGCGCCCGAGGGCAGCCCCTCACGGCCCAAGCCGGGACAGCGGCTGCGCGAAGGGGGGCGCCTCTATGCGATCCTTTCGGTGGCCGAGCGAGATGAAGACGCCCGGTATCTTGTCTGCCAGTTGGAAGAGGAGGTTGCTCCATGAGTTATGGTGTCGCCGCCGCGCTTCAGGCTGCGGTTTTCCAAAGGCTTTCGGGCGATGCGTCTCTCACCGCGCTTGTCGGCACTGCGATCTATGATGCGCTGCCAACCGGAACCTTGCCTGATCTCTATGTCATTCTCGGCGCGGAAAAGGTTCAGGACCGATCGGACGGTACCGGCGCTGGGGCCGAGCACGCTTTCATGATCTCTGTCGTGACCGACAGCGCCGGTTTCAGCGCGGCCAAGGCAACAGCTGCGGCCATTTCGGACGCGCTGGTCGATGCGCCGCTGACCCTCACGCGCGGCCATCTCGTCGCGCTCAATTTCCATCGCGCTGTCGCGGCGCGGGTCGGATCGGCGGGCACCCGCCAGATTGACCTGATCTTCCGCGCCCGCGTCGAAGACAACTGACACAAGGCTCAATAAGCGAGGTATTTCAAATGGTTGCCCAAAACGGCAAGGATCTTCTGATCAAGATCGACATGACTGGCGACGGCTCTTTCGAGACCGCCGCCGGCCTTCGGGCCACGCGCGTCTCGTTCAATGCCGAGACGATCGACATCACCAGCCTCGAAAGCACGGGCGGTTGGCGCGAGCTTTTGGGCGGCGCGGGGGTGCGCTCGGCCTCGCTTTCGGGCTCGGGCGTGTTCAAGGACGCCAATACCGACGAACGGGTGCGCCAGATCTTCTTTGACGGTGAGACGCCTGATTTCCAGGTGGTGATCCCCGATTTCGGCCGCGTCGAGGGGCCGTTTCAGGTCACCTCGATCGAATACGCCGGAACCTATAACGGCGAGGCCACCTATGAGCTGGCGCTGGCTTCGGCCGGGGCGCTGGTATTCACGGCCTTCGTCTGATGACCAACCCGTATGCCGGTGAGGTCAGCCTCAGGATTGATGGCGTGGACCATCCCTGCAAGCTCACGCTTGGGGCCTTGGCCGAGCTCGAGTCCGAGCTCGGCGAGGGGTCGCTCGTCGATCTCATCGCCCGTTTCGAGGGCGGGCGCTATTCGGGGCGCGATCTGATGGCGCTCATCGTGGCGGGGCTGCGCGGGGGCGGATGGCGCGGGCGGGCCGAGGAACTTCTCTCGGCAGATATCGCCGGAGGGCCGGTCGGCGCCGCACAGGCGGCGGCGCTGATGCTGGCCCACGCCTTTGCGCCTGCTGGGGCGTGATGGGCTTCGACTGGCCCGCGCTTTTGCGGCTTGGCCTTGGGCGGCTGCGGCTGAGGCCGGCCGAGTTCTGGGCGCTCACGCCCGGCGAGTTGATGCTGATGCTGGGCGAACCGGGCCGGGCGCAGCCGCTTGGGCGGCAAGGGTTCGACGCCTTGATGAAGAGTTTTCCAGACAGAGTGAAAGGAGCGGGCCATGAGTGATCGTTTGGGGGCGTTTGGGTCTGGCGCAGATGCGCTCGACCAGGCGCTGGGCGACAGCGCCTCAATGACGGCGGCTTTCGATGGCCAGCTTCGGTCGCTTCAGACCAGCCTTCTCGAGACGACCCGTGATCTCGGCAACCTCGAGCGCGGCTTCTCCAGTGGCCTACGCCGTGCGCTGGACGGGTTGGTGTTTGACGGCGCCAAGCTCAGCGACACGCTGCGTGATCTGGGAAAATCCATGCTCAATACCGTCTATTCTGCTGCGGTCCGTCCCGTCACCGATCACTTCGGGGGGCTTTTGGCACAGGGGCTGAATGCGGCCGTCTCGGGGATGATGCCCTATGCCGATGGCGCAGCTTTCACCCAAGGCCGGGTCATGCCCTTTGCCAAGGGGGGCGTCTTGTCCGGCCCTGTCGCCTTCCCGATGCGCGGGGGCATGGGGCTCATGGGCGAGGCCGGGCCCGAGGCGATCATGCCTTTGGCGCGCGGCGCGGATGGCAAGCTCGGTGTGCGCGCGGGCGGCGGCGGGTCGGTCACCGTTCACATGAATATCACAACGCCCGATGTGGCGGGCTTTGACCGCAGTCGTGGTCAGATTGCGGCACAGGTGGCTCGCGCCCTCGGTCGGGCACAGCGCAATATTTGAGGTTTAGAGATGAGCTTTCACGATATCCGTTTTCCGGCTTCGCTGAGCCTTGGCGCTGTGGGCGGCCCCGAGCGGCGGGTCGAGATCGTCACCCTCGCCAACGGCCATGAAGAACGCAACGCGCCCTGGGCTCATTCGCGCCGGCGCTATGACGCCGGTATGGGCCTCAGGTCGCTCGACGACGTGGCGACGCTGGTTGCCTTTTTCGAGGCCCGCGAGGGCCAGCTTCACGCCTTTCGCTGGAAGGATTGGTCCGATTTCAAATCCTGCCAGCCTTCGGGTGAGGTCACGGGCGAGGATCAGGTGATCGGCGCTGGCGATGAGGTCACTTCCAGCTTTCAACTCGTCAAAAGCTATGCTTCGGGAGACAGCGTCTATGTGCGCCCCATTCGCAAACCGGTGGCTGGCACAGTTCAGATAACGGTCAGCGGAGAGCCGCAGGCGGAGGGGGGCGACTATGCCCTCGATACCGCGACGGGGATCGTGACCTTTTCCCATCCGCCCGACATTCAGGCGGTGATCCGGGCCGGATATGAATTCGACGTGCCGGTGCGTTTCGCCACAGACGCGATCCGCACGTCGATGGCCAGCTTCAATGCGGGCGAGGTGCCCGATGTGCCGGTGATCGAGGTGCGGCTGTGAGCGGCCTAGCGGACCATTTGGCAAGTGGAGCAACCACGGTCTGCCGCTGCTGGGCGGTGGTGCGAAAGGATGGCACAACGCTCGGTTTTACTGATCACGACCTGCCCGTTTCCTTCGACGGTATGGACTTTCGCGCCGAGGCGGGGATGACCGCGCAGGCCATTGAGACGTCGCTTGGCCTGTCGGTCGACAACGGTGAGGCGATCGGTGCGCTCAGTGATGCCGCGATCCGCGAGGTCGACATACTCGCGGGCCGGTATGACGGGGCCGAGGTAACGGCCTGGCACGTGAACTGGCGCGTGCCTGCAGAACGTCAGATCGTCTTTCGCGGCACAATCGGCGAGATCCGGCGCGGTGGAGGGGCGTTCCACGCCGAGTTGCGGGGGTTGTCTGAGAAACTCAATCAGCCGCGCGGTCGAGCCTATCAAGCCTCCTGCTCGGCTGTCTTGGGGGACGTCGAGTGCGGCTTCGACTTGCAGACGCCGGGTTTCAGCGCCGAGGCCAAGATCCAGTCGGTCGAAGGTGCGGCGATTGTCGTCGACGACCCGGGATATCTCGAGAAGGGGTGGTTCACTCAGGGAGTATTGACCGTCTTGGATGGGGCAGCGGCAGGCCTTTCGGGCATGATCAAGGCCGACGAGGAAGGCTCTGACGCGCAGCGCAGGGTTGTTCTTTGGCAAGAGCTGGGCGCAGGCCCGTCTGTGGGGGATCGTATTCGCCTTATTGCCGGTTGTGACAAGCGGTTCGAGACCTGCCGTCTGAAGTTCTCGAACCACATGAATTACCGCGGCTTTCCCGACATTCCCGGCGACGATTGGTTGATGGCGTCTCCCGCCACGACGGGCGAGCGAGACGGAGGTAGTCGCCGGTGAATGAAAGGGCCGCCCTCGCAGCGCGCGGCTGGATCGGGACGCCTTATCGGCACCGGGCCGCAGTCAAAGGGGCAGGTTGCGATTGCCTTGGCCTTGTTCGGGGCATCTGGTCTGAAACCGTCGGACCCCTTGGGGTCGAACTTCCCGCCTATACGCCGGACTGGGCCGAACCGTCCCGGCGCGAGGCGCTGCGGGCCGCGCTTGAGGAGCGGCTCGTCGCGCGGCCCTTTGGTGAACCGGAGGAGGGCGATGTCCTTCTATTCCGAATGCGGGAGGGGGCAATGGCCAAGCATCTGGGGATCCTGATTTGCGCCGGGCCGGCTCCTGCCTTTGTTCATGCCCATGTGGGCCCAGGCGTCATCGAAAGCCGCCTCAGCCCGCCGTGGCGGCGCCGCCTTGTGGCGCGTTTTGCATTTCCTGAAGGAGGCCAGTGATGGCGACGATCGTTCTTTCCGCAGCAGGCATGGCGCTGGGCGGCAGCATTGGGGGATCGGTTCTGGGTCTGTCGTCGGCGGTGATCGGCCGCGCGGCGGGCGCACTGATCGGACAGGCGATCGACCAGCGCCTGCTGGGCGCGGGATCGGCCCCGGTCGAGATGGGCCGGGTAGAGCGGTTTCGCCTGACCGGCGCTTCGGAAGGGGCGCCTGTGGGGCAAGTCTTTGGTGCGGCGCGGGTGGCGGGGCAGGTGATCTGGGCTTCGCGCTTTTCTGAGGCCAAGACCACGACCTCCAGCAAATGGTCGCTCAAGCCTGCAACTGTCAGCTATTCCTATTCGGTGAGCCTCGCTATTGCCCTTTGCGAGGGCGAGGTCTCTGGGATCGGGCGTATCTGGGCCGATGGTGCCGAGATATCGCGCAGCGATCTGTCCATCACGCTGCATCGGGGCACAGCGGATCAGCTCCCGGACCCGACGATCGAGGCGATCGAGGGTCTTGGCGAAGCCCCGGCCTACCGTGGTGTCGCCTATGTGGTGATCGACAACCTCGACCTTGGCCGCTTTGGCAACCGCGTTCCACAGTTCAATTTCGAAGTGTTTCGACCCGCGCCTGCCGACCTTGGCCCCAACAACTCGGATCTCGCGCATCTTGTGCGCGGCGTGGCGCTGGTGCCGGGAACGGGGGAATATGCGCTTGCGACAACGCCGCTTTACCGTGACGACGGTTTTGGCCGGAACATTCCGCTCAACCTGCATACCAATGCCGCCGCGAGTGATCTCGATGCATCGCTTGATGCGCTGAGCGCACAGGTGCCGGGCTGCGGCTCGGTCTCGCTCGTGGTGTCGTGGTTCGGCGATGATTTGCGCTGCGGCGATTGCCGGGTGGAGCCTTTGGTCGAGCATCACGGGGCCGATCCTGAAGCGATGCCATGGCGTTCGGGGGGGATCGGTCGCGCTGCTGCGGGGCAGGTGCCGATGGACGGAAACCGGCCCGTCTATGGCGGGACGCCGGCCGACCAGTCGGTTGTCGAAGGCATCAGGGCTATCGCCGCACGCGGGCAGGAGGTGATGTTTTATCCCTTCCTGATGATGACCCAACAGCAAGGAAATAGCCTGCCGGATCCATGGACCGGCGCTGGCAGTCAGCCTGCCTTGCCGTGGAGGGGAAGGATCACGACAAGCGCCGCGCCCGGGCAGGCGGGTAGCCCCGACCAGACGTCAGGCGCCGAAACTGAGGTCGCGGCCTTCTTCGGAACGGCTGCCCCGTCGGATTTCGCCCTCAGCGGCACGACAATCAGCTATTCCGGCCCGAACGAATGGTCCTATCGCCGGTTCATCCTGCACTACGCGCACCTCTGCGCGGCGGCGGGCGGGGTCGGGGCCTTTTGCATCGGCTCGGAGCTGCGGTCGCTCACCCAGATCCGCGGGGCGGGCGGGAGTTTTCCGGCGGTCGCTGCGCTCCGCGCGCTGGCCGCCGACGTGCGGGCGATCCTCGGGCCGGGGGTGAAGATCGGCTACGCCGCCGACTGGTCGGAATATCACGGCTATCAGCCAGTGGGCACGGGCGACAAGCTCTTCCATCTCGATCCGCTCTGGGCCGATCCCAATATCGATTTCATCGGCATCGACCACTATATGCCGCTCGCCGACTGGCGCGAGGGCGAGGCTCATGCCGATGCCGAGTGGGGGGCGGTCTATGACATCGGCTATCTGCAATCCAATATCGAAGGCGGCGAGGGCTATGACTGGTATTACGCTGGTCCCGCCGCCCGCAAGGCGCAACTTCGGACGCCGATCTCGGACTATTGGGGCGAGGATTGGGTCTGGCGCTACAAAGATATTCGCGGCTGGTGGTCGAACCCGCACCACGAGCGGATCGGCGGGTCGCGCAGCGAGACGCCGACCGCCTGGGTGCCGCAAAGCAAGCCCATCTGGCTGACCGAGCTGGGCTGTGCCGCCGTCGATAAAGGCGCGAACGAACCCAACAAATTCGTCG
>CAKZOU010000072.1 GCA_937138255.1 uncultured Paracoccaceae bacterium | reverse complement strand
CTGACTTTTAATCAGTGGGTCGCAGGTTCGAATCCTGCACGGCTCACCACTGAACCTCCAGACAATCGAGTAGTTTGGCTGTGCGGGGCTTGCCGTCAGGCAAGTGTTCCGTCTGTCCAGGTGATCTTGCCGTTGCAGATGGTGACGGCGGCGGTGAGGCCCTCGATTTCCTCTGGGTCGGTCGCCTCGATATCGCCCGAGAGAATCGCGATATCGGCGATGTAGCCGGGGGCGAGTTTGCCTTTCTTGTTCTCGCCAAACTCCACCCAGGCGTTGTCACAGGTGTAGGCGGCGAGGGTTTCCAAAAGCGATAGGCGCGGATCGGGGCTATCGGTCCAGATCGGACCAGCCGAGACGGCGGTTCGGATCACGCGCATCACGTCGATGGGAATAACCGGCCAGTCGGTCGAAAAGACGAGGTGAGCGCCGGTGTCTTTCATGCCACGCCACTGGAAATGGTGGGGGAGCTGGTCGGGGTAGAGAATGTCGCCGACCGGCGCGAGGCCGAAATGCCCGCCGGTCGGGGCGTGGGGCGGTTGCATCGAGGCCACCACGCCCAGTTCGGCGAATCGCGGCAGGTCTGCGGGTGAGATCACCTCGATATGCTCGATACGGTGTCGGCTGTCGCGCTTGCCGTTGGCCTTTTGCGCGGCTTCAAACCCGTCGAGAACGCGGCGCACGGCGCCGTCGCCCACCGCATGAACGGAAATCTGAAGGCCGAGCTTGTCGGCAGTGATGCAGGCGCGGTTGAAATGCTCGGCCGCGAAGATTTCCTCGCCGTGGTTCTCGGGCTTGCCCGGATAGGGGCGCAGCATGAAGGCGGTATAGCTTTCCAACACTCCGTCCATAAACATCTTGACCCGGTTCGACCAGACCATCTCAGAGTTGAACCGCCGTCGCATCTCGAGGGCTTCGTCGATCCGCTCGATGGGGTCGGAGTTGGTCAGCAGCATCGGGACTTCGATACGGAGGGGCAGGAGGCCCTCGTCGTCGAGCTCTTGCAGAAGCTCAAGCTGATAGACATTGCCGTCCATGTTGTGAAGCGTGGTGATCCCCTGCCGGGCGCAATGATGCAGGCCCTTGAGGAGCACCTCCTTGTCATGCGCGCGCTGCGCGGGGGTGGCGGCGGGCGAGGGATTGCGGCCCGTATCGATCCCAAGCTGATCGCGGCCGCCCAGCGCCGAAAGGCGCATCACGGGCGTGATGGCGGCAAATTCCTTGAGCATTCCGGTGGCGGTGCCGTCCGGGGCCATGACGATCTCGTTGCCTTCGGGCAGCTTGGCGCCGTGCAGGATGCCAGCCTTTTCAAGCGCAATCGTATTGGCCCAGCCGGTGTGCAGGTCTTGCGCCATAAGGAGGATCGGGCGGTCGGGGAGGATGGCGTCTAGTTTCCAACGGGTGGTTTCCTCGCCGGGCCCGAGAATGTCGTAGAGCGCAGCGTTGGCGACGATCATCCCGTCGCCGGGATGGGTGGCGGCATAATCGGCGATGGCGTTCGCCAGCGCCTCGCGGCCCTTCAGGCCCCGCAGGTTGAGGTTGGACAGCTCTGCCGAACCGAGGAAGATATGAACGTGGCTGTCAATGAAGCCCGGCAGAACCGTTTGGCCGCGGGCGTCGATGATCTTTGTGTCCGGACCTGCCAACGGGCGCATTTCTGCATCGGTTCCAAGGGCGACGATCTTGCCATCCTTGACGGCGAGCGCGGTGATATTGGGTTGGGCGAAGGTGATGCAGCGCCCGTTGAGGATCACTATCTCAGGATTGGTCATGAAGAGCGTCTAAGCGTATCGCCATAATCCAAGGTGGGAGTCAGCTCGATGGTCTGGCCTTCGGTCGCGCCCGCGCCTTGGTGCCGATCGACGAGGATTTGCGCGGCCCGCTCGCCAATTTCACGGCGGCAGGCGTCCATTGTGGCGAGGCGGCGGGGCAGGCCATCAAGCAGTTCGACGCCGTTGAAACCGGCAAGGCCGATCTTGCCCGGAATATCGACGCCCTTCTCGATCAGATAGAGAAGCCCGCCAGCGCCGATCATGTCGTTCGAGTAGTAGAGGAAATCGAGGTCGGGCGTGCGCTTGAGCATCGCTTCGGTCATCTCGCGGCCTTTGGCAAGCGCCGAGCCGCCGGAATAGAATTCCTGATCGGCGATCTCGATACCGGCTTTGGCGAGCGTGCGTGTGAAACCCTCAAACCTTTTGCGGGCGCGGTGATCGAGCGGCATCTTGGTGCCCAGAAAGCCGATCCGCCGATAGCCCGCGTCGATGATCGCCTCGGCCATCTTGCGACCGGCGCGGCGGTGGCTGATGCCGACGCAGGAATCGACCGGCTCGCCATCGACATCCATGATTTCGACAACCGGACAACCGGCCTGCCGCAGCATGGCGCGCGAGGCTTCGGTATGTTCGATACCGGCGATGATGACGCCGGAAGGCCGCCATGAGAGCATCTCGAACAAGACCTTTTCTTCCTTTTCGGGAAGATAATCGGTCACCCCCACCACGGGCTGCAGGCTCGTGTTGGCCAGAACATCCGAAATGCCGGAAAGCACCTCGGGGAACACCATGTTGCCAAGCGAAGGGATGATCACCGCCACAAGGTTGACCCGCTGCGAAGCCAAGGCACCGGCGATCTTGTTGGGGACATAGCCGAGCCGCTTGGCCGCTTCCTGCACCCTTTGCCGCGTCGCTTCGCTCACATCGCCTTTGTTGCGCAAGACGCGGCTCACGGTCATTTCGCTCACACCGGAGGCTTCCGAAACGTCGCGAAGGGTGAGCGGGCGTTTGGTTCGGTTGGTCACGATGGCATTCCTGTCTGGTCTCTTGCGATCTTGTTAGACCTAACAGGACCGCTTGTCCAAGCCTATGCAGCTTGACCCGACGCGCCGCTCCATGCATGGAGAAGGCGGCTGGCCCCGTGGCTCAATTGGATAGAGCAGTCCCCTCCTAAGGGACAGGTTACAGGTTCGAATCCTGTCGGGGTCACCAGCCAGCCTTACACCATCTGTATGATGTCTTTGTCGACGGCGAGCATATAGCCCCGGCGGGCGATATTCTTGACCAGAAGCTCGCTGACCATCTGGTTTCCCAGCATATCCCGCAGGCGCTTGATCCGCGTGGCGCCGGCGGCTTCGTCGCAATCTGCGGCGCTGCGGCCAGAGATAACGGCCTCGATTTCAGCGCCTGATAGCACCTCGTCATCCATCCGCGCTTCTGCCAGAACGCT
The DNA here is from genome assembly GCA_937138255.1 of uncultured Paracoccaceae bacterium. Taxonomy (GTDB): domain Bacteria; phylum Pseudomonadota; class Alphaproteobacteria; order Rhodobacterales; family Rhodobacteraceae; genus RFZI01. Next base: position 24,382 of record CAKZOU010000072.1, on the reverse strand, counting down.
GAGGGTCTCGATGGCGGCGGCGGTAAGTTTGAATTCGAAGTTGTTGAGGTAGACCGTGTTCTGATCGCGGCTGATCAGCAGCGAATTTACCTCGATCCCCTTGCGCTCGATATGGCCCATGCGCCGGTTCATGGCGATGAGCATGACAAGGAAGGCGACCGCGGCGATCAGCATGGCGGTCGCGAAAATCAGGAGCACGAAAATCACGAAGCGATAGCTGTCGAGCGTTTCGGAAAAGGCGGTGCCCGACTGCGCGAGGATCTCGAGCAGCTTGATCTCGGCCTGCGCGGTCAGATCTGCGTTCTCGATAAAGAGCTGTTCGACCCGCGCGTTGAAAGCGTTGGCGTCGGGAAGGTTGGCGAAGAGGACAATCGCGGCAATGAGCAGAATCAGAACAATCGCTGCAATTCCTGCGACGACGATCTTGTTTCCGGCCTGACGCGTTTCAGTAGCGGAGGTAGAATTCACCGGCACTCTCAATCCTTTCGGCCAATCCCTGCTCGTCAAAGAGCTCAAGCACAATCAGCAGCGTCCAGCCGTTGTCGGCCAGCCGCACTGCCAGTTGGGCATAGGCGTCCTCTATTGTGCAAGCCTCAAAGATCTCGGCCACGCCATAGTGAAGGCGCAAAGGATCATCCTGCTTTGCCTTGTAGTCGACATAGCAGGTTGCCGAAGCCGCCGAAGCGGTCAGGACAAGAGCAAGGATGGTTGAAAGAATCCGGTTCATCATGGAACTGACCTGACCAGAGCCGCGCGCGTTATTCAATAACCACCGCGGTTATTGGCTCCGGCTAGGCGATAGCGGCGGGCCGCTATTGCCTGTTTTTGCCAGCTCAGCCGAAATCCAGATACGCGGGCAAGCCGCCTGTTGAATTCGAGCAGAAGCGCCACCATCCCCCACTTCGGAGGCGCCACCTAACGGGAGGGGTTCGCCCCTCCCGCTTTTTTCTTGAAGATCGCGGCTGGCTCTGGTCACTGGGGGCATGGTCAAGACCTTTCCCGACATGAGCTTTGAAAAGGCCGCGCAGGCGCGTGGATACCGGTTGATCGCTGGTGTCGACGAAGTTGGGCGCGGGCCGCTGGCTGGGCCTGTTACCGCGGCCGCCGTGATCCTCGATCCGGCGCGGGTTCCCGAGGGGCTCGCCGACAGCAAGCAACTGAGCGAAAAGCGCCGCAACGCGCTTTATGACGAGATATTCGCTGTGGCGACCGTATCCATCGCCCATGCCTCGGTCGAAGAGATCGACCAGATCAACATCCTGCGCGCCTCGCATCTGGCGATGGAGCGGGCTGTGGCAGGGCTGGCTCTTGCGCCTGACCACATTCTGATCGACGGCAACATGATCCCGCGTGGCCTTGCTGTTTCTGCCGAAGCGATCGTCAAGGGCGATGCGCGGTCATTGTCGATTGCGGCGGCCTCAATTGTGGCAAAAGTGTGCCGCGACCGGCTGATGGTGGATTTGGCGCAACAGCACCCGGGCTATGGCTGGGAAAACAACGCCGGATACCCCTCACCGGCGCATAAAGAGGCGCTCCGAAATCTAGGGGTAACCCCACATCATAGACGTTCGTTCAAGCCGGTGCACAATATCTTGTATCAAGAATAATTCGTAACCCATTGATTCAAAAAAACTTTTGACAGCGAATCGCCTCTGACTCACATTGGGGTCAATCAGCGAGCGGGCTAACCCGCCGTTAAAGAGGCAGAACATGACGACCAAAACCAAGATCAAGAGCGCGGCGGCGCTCCCTCTGAATTCGATTCTCGATGGCGATTGCATCGAGGTGATGAACAGTCTTCCGGCCGAATCCGTCGATCTTATCTTCGCGGACCCGCCCTATAACCTTCAGCTGCGCGGCGATCTGCATCGGCCCGACAATTCCAAGGTCGACGCCGTTGACGATCACTGGGATCAGTTCGACAGCTTCAAGGTCTATGACAAGTTCACCCGCGATTGGCTTGCGGCGGCCCGGCGTCTCCTGAAGCCCAATGGCGCGATCTGGGTGATCGGCAGCTATCACAACGTCTTCCGCATGGGGGCCGAGCTTCAGAACCAGGGCTTCTGGATCCTCAACGATGTGGTCTGGCGCAAATCGAACCCGATGCCGAATTTCCGTGGCAAGCGCCTGACCAACGCGCATGAGACGCTGATCTGGGCCTCAAAGCAGGAAGCCAGCAAATACACTTTCAACTATGAAGCGCTGAAGTCGATGAATGACGGCGTTCAGATGCGGTCGGACTGGGTGATCCCGCTCTGCACCGGCCACGAACGCCTCAAGGACGAGGCCGGCGACAAGGCGCATCCGACGCAAAAGCCCGAGGCGCTGTTGCACCGCGTGCTTGTTGCCACGACCAACCCCGGCGATGTGGTCCTCGATCCCTTCTTTGGAACCGGCACGACCGGCGCGGTTGCCAAAATGCTTGGCCGCGAGTTCATCGGGATCGAACGCGAGGCCGCCTATCGCAAGGTGGCCGAGAAACGCATCGCCAATACCCGCAAGTTCGACAAAGAGGCGCTCGAGGTCTCGACCTCCAAGCGTGCCGAGCCGCGCGTCGCCTTTGGCGTGCTGGTCGAACGCGGGATGCTGCGCCCCGGTGAAGAGCTCTGGTCGATCAACGGCCGCCACAAGGCCAAGGTCCGCGCCGATGGCACGCTGATCGGCTCCGATATCAAGGGCTCGATCCATCAGGTCGGCGCTTTCCTCGAAGGTGCGCCCAGCTGCAACGGCTGGACCTACTGGCACTTCAAGCGCGAGGGTCAGAAGGTGCCGATTGACCTGCTCCGCCAGCAAGTCCGCGCGGAAATGCACGAACACTAATTCAAAGTTACCGCCGGTGCCTGTGGCCAAATCCACGGCACTAACTACCCCGCCCTTGTGGCGGGGTATTTTTTATGTCCCCCTCGAGACATGAAAATCCTGCTTCAGACCCTCGGTTCGCGCGGCGATGTTCAGCCCTTCGTAGCACTTGGGCGAGAGCTTCAGCGGCGCGGCCACGAGGTTGTCGTCTCAGCCACCGCCGAATTTGCGGCGATGATCGAAGTGGCGGGCCTCAGGGCCAATTGCCTGTCGATCTCATACGAGGCCCTGATCAACACGCCGGAGATGAAGGCCGCGCTTGGCGGCTTTGCCGGGCGGATGCGCGCCTATCGGGATATGCAGGTTCTGATGCGCCGCCAGACGCAGGAGATGTGGGAGGTTGGCCTCGCGGAAAGGGCTGACCTCATCCTTTACCATCCCAAGGGATTTCTTTCGCCCTATCTGGCGAGGGAAACGGGCGGCAAGGCGATCCCGGTCTTTCTCCAACCCGGCTTTGCCGTGACGGGCGCTTATCCCAATTTTCTGCTCGGAACCCGCGATAGGGGACCGACAGTAAATCGACTTTCGCATCGCTTTCTCTTGGGTGCGACCCGATGGGGAACTGGCCTCTTGGCCAAGTCTTGGTCGAAAAAGGCGAGGGTGGAACTTGGGGCGAGGCTCGATCTGCTCGCAGGTTATGGGGCGCAAGGCTTGCGACTTCATGCCTTCAGTCCGACTCTGTTCCCGCCTCCCGAAGATTGGGCGGTCGGCAATCAGACGACCGGATATTTCTTTGCCGAGCCCGAGCCTTTTGATCCCCCGCCCGCCCTCGCAGCATTCCTCGCTGCAGGACCTCCGCCGATCTATGCCGGTTTCGGCTCGATGCCCGGAATGGACCCCAAGCGGCAGACCACGGCGGTAGTTGAGGCCCTGAAGGCTACGGGTCAACGCGGGATCATCGCGACCGGCTGGGGCGGACTCGCGGCCGAGGCTACCGGCCCAGATATTCATGTTCTCAAGGCGGCCCCACACACTTGGCTCTTCCCCCGCGTCCGTGCAGTCATCCATCACGGCGGATCGGGAACAACGCATGAGAGCCTGCGCTGGGGCAAGTCGACGATTGTTTGCCCGCTGATGGGCGATCAGCCGTTCTTTGGCGAAATGGTTGCCCGGATCGGCGCTGGGCCGAGGCCAATCCCGCAAAAGCGGCTAACTGGCGAGGCGCTGGCCGCCGCGATCCGAACGGCGATTGATCCCAAGACTGAGGCAAAGGCCGACGATTTCGGACGGCGCATCAGGGCCGAGCCAAACGGCTGCGCGATTGCGGCAGACTTGATCGAAAGACTGGCCCGCTAGCGCGGCATCGGGTTGCTGCCCGACTTATAGGCCGCCCAGTCGGTGATCTCTGGGTAATACATGGCTCGCCACTTCCGCACCTTCGGGTTCATTTTTCTGCGCCAGATCGGCGGGACGAGCGCCAGAGCCGCGATGAACGGATAGCCGCTCGGAAGCTGGGGTGCGTCTTGCGGGCCATAAGTCTGCAACAGCGGAAAGCGCCGGTCGGGTTTGTAGTGATGGTCCGAATGGCGCTGAAGGTTGATGAGGAGCCAGTTCGATACCTTGTAATCCGAGTTCCAGCTATGGCGCGGTTTGACGTGCTCGTATTTGCCATCGCCAAGGTGTTTGCGTGTCAGGCCATAGTGTTCGACGTAGTTGATAAGCTCGAGGTAGAAGACCGCAACAAAGGCCTGCGTGGCGAAAAGCCAAAGGCCAAGCCAGCCGCCGACGATTGCGGCGAGCGCGAGGAAACCGGCCTGAAGCCCCAAATAGCGCCAAAAGGGATTGCGCGCGCTCCACCAAGGCAGGCCCGCACGGGCGAGTTTTTCCCGCTCGGCTTGGAAGGCCGAGCTGAGCGAGCCGGGCAGCACCCTCAGGAAAAAGCGGTAAAAGTTCTCGTTATAGCGGGCGGTCACGGCATCGCGGGGCGTTCCGACATAGCGGTGATGCACCAGCAGATGTTCGGTGCGGAAATGACCGTATAGGACCATGCACATCAGAAGATCGCCCATGAGCCTTTCGACCTTTGGCTTCTGGTGCATCAGCTCGTGCGCGTAGACGATGCCAATTGCACCCGCGACAAAGCCGATGCCGACAAACACACCCCATTTCTCGAAGATACTCAGATCATTCGACGGCGCGACCGTGGCAAGGGCGCCGAATATCATCAGGAATTGTGCCGGAGCCCAGATCAGCGTGATGAGGCGATACCAGAAAAGATCGGCCCCGTCTGTTTCGAGATCAAGGCTCTCTTGCGTTGCCCCCGCCACCGCATCGATCAGGACGAAAAGCGCCATGGCCCCGGCAGGCAGGCTCAAGATCGCCCAGCCTCCGGTTCGGCAAACCCACCAGACAAGCGGGAGGAACAAGAGCGATATCCAGAACGGCAACGCCTTGGCGAGGGATGCTTTCGAATTGATTGGCATGAACGATGCTCCGGCTTGAGCGAAATCTAACGCCTTGTTGCTGTGTTCTCAATCGGTGGAAACACGGGCGACGCGAGGTCAAAGACCTTTCGCATCACGGTCGGCAGGGCCGAGGGGCGAAACTCTCGGGCCGGGAGAAATTCTCCTAAGGCAGGCTTGGCCGAAAGCGGAAAATCGGCCGTCAGAATCTGAAGCCTGAGGTGGAAATGGGTGAAAGTATGCCGCGCCTCGGCTCCGAGAAGGTGCCAATTCGCCTCGGCGGGCGGGGCAGGATCAGGGGTGCCGCCCCATTCCGATCCCGGCCAGCCGAGCATTCCGCCGAGCAGACCCCGCTCGGGTCGTGTCTCCAGAAGCCAGGCGCCATCCGTGCGGCGCCCGACGTAGGCATATCCAAATCGAACCGGTTTGGCCTTCTTAGGCTCTTTTTTCGGGAGGGCTGCGGCTGTTCCCCTTTGCCGAGCAAGGCAGGGATCGCGCCACGGGCAGATGCCACAGGCCGGGCTGCGCGGGGTGCAGATCGTGGCACCTAGGTCCATTACCGCTTGGGCATAGTCGCCGGCCCGATCAGGCGGGGTCAGGCTGGCGGCATGGGCGGTGAGGATAGGTTTGGCCTTGGGTAGGGGCGTGTGTTCATCGAACATCCGCGCCATGACCCTTTCGACGTTACCATCAACAACTGTCTCCTGCGCTCCATAGGCAATCGCGGCGATTGCGGCGGCGGTATAGGGCCCGATGCCGGGAAGCTGGCGCAGGCCCTCGGCGGTCGATGGGAAGACGCCGCCATGTTCACCGGCAACCACCCGCGCACATTTCAGAAGATTGCGGGCGCGGGCGTAGTAACCAAGGCCCGCCCATTCGGCCATCACAGCGGCATCTTCGGCGCGGGCAAGGTCATTCACGGTTGGCCAGAGGCGGGTGAAACGCTCGAAATAGGATTTTACGGCGGCAACGGTCGTCTGCTGGAGCATCACTTCCGAAAGCCAGACCCGATAGGGATCGGGCCGGATGCCCGCACGCGAGGCATCGGGCGAAATCCGCCACGGCAGATCGCGGGCATGGCGATCATACCAGTCGAGCAGGATCTGGCTCAATTCGGCGTCACGCAATCTTTATTGCTCCGTTTTCCGGTTTCTCTGGCGCGTGGCGCCTGCTGGTCTAGAATAGCCCCTGACAATGACAGAGCCACGCCAAAACGGAACCACGCGCGGATTCTCTCGCGCTTCAAGCCTGATGCAGACCCGCATCCGCGAGGCATCGGAGAAGCGCGGCTTTGCGGTGAGCAGGCTTCTGACCCATTGGTCCGAGGTTGTGGGCGAAACCGTTGCCGCTGTGACCCGCCCCGTCGAGGTCAGCTATGGCAAGGGTGGTATGGGCGCGACCCTGACGATCCTGACCACCGGCCCGCAGGCGCCGATGATCGAGATGCAGAAAGAGCAGATCTGCGAGCGGGTGAACGCCTGCTACGGCTATCGCGCGATTGCGCGGGTCCGCATCACCCAGACGGCGCCCACTGGGTTTGCCGAAGGGCAGGCCGTCTTTGCGCCTGCTCCGAAAGCTGCGGCGCCGGCACCGGACCCAGAGATCGAGGCAAGCTCTGCCAGCTTGTCGAAAGATGTTACAAACGACGAATTGCGTCTTGCGCTTCAGGCGCTGGGCGCCAATGTCTTGATGAAATCACGAAACGGAAAGACCCAGCGATGATGAACAGACGCAGCCTATTCCTTGCCGCCACCGCCATGTCCTTTGGAATGGCGATGGGTGGCCTTCCGGCCATTGCTCAGGAAGCCACAACGCCCGAGGAAGCAACCGGCGTTTTCGAGATGGTCCTCGGCAATCCCGAGGCCAAGGTCGAGGTGATCGAATACGCCTCGTTCACCTGCCCGCACTGCGCGGCTTTCGCGCAAGACCAGTTTGTTTCGCTCAAGACCAACTACATCGACACGGACCTCATCAAGTTCGTCTATCGCGATGTCTATTTCGATCGCTTCGGCCTTTGGGCGGCGATGATCGCCCGTTGTGGCAACAACACCGAGCGGTTCTTTGGCCTGACCGAAATGCTTTACGAGACCCAGCGCGATTGGCTCGCGGGTGGTGATCCGGCAACGATCGCGGATAACCTGAAAAAGATGGGCAAGGTCGCAGGACTGGACGATGCGGCGATTGAGGCCTGCACCACCGACGCCGCCTATGCGCAGGGCCTTGTCGATTGGTACACTGAAAACGCGGAGCGCGATGGCATCACCTCGACCCCCTCGTTTCTGATCAACGGTGTCAAATACACCAACATGGCCTACGAAGACTTCGCCGCGATTCTTGATACGGAGCTTGCGAAGTAAATGACCCCACTTGCCGGGCTGAAAGTCGTCGAACTGGCGCGGATTCTGGCTGGGCCATGGGCCGGCCAGATCTTGGCCGACCTAGGCGCCGAAGTGATCAAGGTCGAAAGCCCCGAAGGCGATGACACCCGCAAATGGGGCCCGCCGTTCATCGAGAACGAGGGCGAAAAGACGGCCGCCTATTTCCACGGCTGCAATCGCGGCAAGAAATCGGTGACGGTCGATTTCCGCACCGAAGAGGGCATCGCCGCGGTGCATCGCCTTCTGGCTGACGCCGATGTGGTGATCGAGAATTTCAAGGTCGGCGGGCTTGCGCGGTTCGGCCTCGATTTCGCAAGCCTCCACGCCCGCTATCCGCGCCTGATCTATTGCTCGATCACCGGCTTCGGCCAGACCGGCCCCTATGCCTCGCGCGCAGGTTACGACTACATCGTGCAGGGGATGTCGGGGCTCATGTCCGTCACGGGCGAGCCCACGACCCAACCGCAGAAGGTCGGCGTGGCGGTCACCGATATCTATACTGGCATCTATGCCTCGACCGGCATCCTCGCCGCGCTGCATCAGCGCGACAAGACCGGCAAGGGCCAGATGGTCGATATGGCGCTTTTTGATGTGGCGGTGGCGACGATGGCCAATCAGGCGATGAACTTTCTCGCCTCGGGCAAGGCGCCAAGCCGGATGGGCAACGCGCATCCGAATATCGTGCCCTATCAGGTTTTTGATTGCTCGGACGGCTACATCATCATCGCCTCGGGCAACGACAGCCAGTATCGCAAGCTCTGCGCCGCGCTCGGCCAGCCCGAGCTTGGCACCGATCCCAAATACGCGACCAACGCCGACCGCTTGGCCCACCGCGACGAGATCGTCGGCAAGATCATGGCGCTGACCGTGGGTTGGACCAAGGCCGACCTTCTGGCCGCCTGCGAGCGTGAAGGGATTCCCGCCGGTCCGATCAACGATGTGGGCGAGGCTTTTGCCGATCCCCAGATCGTTGCGCGCGGGCTCAGGGTCGACCTGAAAGGCATTCCATCGGTGCGCACGCCGATTGTCTTCTCCGATGCAGAGCTTGCGCTGGATCGCCCCTCGCCCCGTCTTGGACAGGATCAGGAGATCATCGAGGGCTAAGCCCGATCTTCGCCAGCGCCGCGTCGAGCGGCGCCCAATCTTCCAGCTCGAGCCTGACAGGCAGGGTCAGAACCTTGGCGCGAAAGCTGTCGGGCAGGCGCACGGCGTCTTTCTCGGTGGTCACGAGCTGTGCGCCGCGGGCCATCGCCTCGACCTCGAGCCGTTTCATCAAGGCTTCGGTCAGGGGCTGGTGATCCTCAAGCGCCTCGCCCCGGATCACCTCGGCGCCCAGTGCCCGAAGCGTGGCAAAGAATTTTTCGGGGTTACCGATCCCGGCAAAGGCCAAAACGCGCATCCCATCCCACGGCATCCCTGTGGGCAAAGGCACCAATTGGCCGCGCAGGTGCGGGCCTGCGAAATCGAGTGTTCGTGCGAAAGCGGCCTGATCCTGATCGGCCCCGATCGACAGGACAAGATCGGCGCGTTCAAGGCCCTTTGCGGCCGGTTCCCGCAGCGGGCCGGCCGGCAGGACGCGGCCATTTCCAAAGCCGCGCCGCGCGTCGACGACCACGAGCGAGAGGTCTTTGGCGACTGAGGGGTTCTGAAAACCATCGTCCAATAGAACGACATCCGCTCCGGCATTGACGGCCCTTTTTGTTCCGGTGGCCCTGTTACGGGCGACCCAAGTGGGAACGAAGGCAGCAAGAAGCAGCGGCTCGTCTCCGACATCTGCCGCGCTGTGCTTGCGTTCCTCGACCTGAAGCGGACCTATGGTGGAGCCACCATAGCCGCGCGTCACGACGTGCGGTGAGTATCCTGCCGCCACAAGACGCTGCGCCAGCGCAATAACGGTCGGTGTCTTTCCGGTGCCGCCCACGTTGACGTTGCCCACGCAGATCACAGGAACCGATGCCTTCCAGGGCTTGCCGGTCCGAAGGCGCCGGGCGGTGGCCGCGCCGTAAACCCAGCCAAGCGGCGCGAGGAGTCGCGCGGCGATTGCGGGTTTGTCGGCTGGGGTAAACCAGAAACGCGGCGCTGCCATCCTAGTATCCTGCCTTTTCAAGTGCCCTGCGAAGCGTCTCGGACACTCGGTTTGCCACGGCCGCGCTTTTTGAGGTTACATCCCAGGCGGCCACAATGACTTGAGCAGACCTGTCTGCCGCGAGCAACTCATCAAGAGCTGTCGCCAGATCGTCTTCTTTTTCTATCTGCACAGAGGCACCAGCAGAAAGCAGTTGCTCGAAGGCTTCTACATACTCGCCTTGCCTTGGCCCATGAATGAGAGCGGAGCCAAGCGATGCGATCTCGAATGGATGGCGGGAAGCGCCAGCCTCCAGTGTTCCGCATAGAAAGGTTACGGGTGACAAACGAGCCCAAAGCCCCGGTTCATCGGCTCCTTGAGCAACAACGATTTGTGTCGCGTTCGTTGGCGCATTTCCTTCGCTCTGAAGCAGCGTGTCAAAACCCGCCTCTCGCATCCTTGCGCCAAGCTGGGCCGGGTCGGTCTGAGCATCCGGCACAAGCAGCAGGACCAACCGATGTGCGCGTCGGCTAACCCTCTTGTGGGCGGCGGCGATCAGCCGGGCTTTCTCCATCGAGACATCGAGCGCGCACCAGACGGGCCGGGTCGCCAGAGCCGCCGAAAGCTTGGCACGCGAAACCTCGCTATGAGGCAGAATTGAAATCGCATCCTGAATTGGCCCAAGAACCTCGACCTGAGCCTCGGGATAGCCCGCGCGAATTGCCGCCGCCTTTGCCGCATCGTCGGCAGCAAAGACACGGTCGATCTTGGAAATCAGGGGCCGGATCAGCCGTGGAATCCAGCCCCCCCGGCCCGGCTTGATCCCGCCTGCCCGCGCATCGATCAAGATGCGCTGGATGCCAAGCATGTCGGTCTCGACCAAGGTCTTTGGGTCCAACCGACCCCTCACCCACAGCAGGGCGTCGGGCAACCAGTGATCCAGAAAGGAGCGCAACAAAAGCCGCCCCGGCCTAGCCAGGCTCACCAGGATTTCGTTGCTGGCGGGTTCTAGCCCAACGGTTGAAGGCAAGGTGATCAGAAAGATGGCCTCCTCGTCTTCGGCTCTGAACTGGCCGGAAACGTTTCGAGCCAAGGCAAGGTCATCCGCCGAATTACACCAAATCCAGATGACAGGCCCGGCGGGTCTTTCTTCCCATTGACCCGGAAGCGCGGGTCTTTCGTTGAATGAGGTCAAGGCCAGATAGGTGGCTAGTCCGAATGATCCTGACATCGCCGCCCTCCCGGCTGACCCCTTCAGTCGCCAAGTTCTTCGGTGGTCGAAGCTTCTGACCCTTCGTCGCGCAGTCGATGAATATGGGCGATGAAATAGCGCGTATGTGCGTCGTCGACCGTGCGCTGGGCCTCTGCCTTCCAGGCGTTGTGGGCCGAGTCATAGTCAGGGAACATTCCGACAATGTGGATATTGCTGGGGTCTTTGAACTTCGTCTTGGACGGATCGACCAGTTCACCGCCAAAGACAAGATGAAGACGCTGGCTCATGATCAACTCCGTTTTCTGAAAGGTTGGCGCCAAACTACGCAAAAGCGTTGGGGGGTCAAGCCAAGGTGGGGCGCGCCAGAAGATCGATCAGTTTGGGTTGGGCGGGGCCGCCTGCAACAAGCCCGTCAACCTGCGCGCCCTGCGAATTGAATATCAGCGGCTTCCCAACACGGTCGGTTGCTTGCCCTTTGGCTTCGGTGACGATCAGGCTCCCTGCGGCGATGTCCCATTCCCAGGCGGGGCGCAGGGTCAGCATGGCGTCATACCGGCCTTCGGCAACAAGGCAGAGCCGATAGGCCAGCGACGATCGGAACGAACGGCGCGCGGGGGGCGGGCTGCCCGCTTTCCAATGCTCGGGTGCAAAATTAGGCCGGGTGGCGAGGATTTCCGCCGCCTCAAGAGGCCGATCGGCAGCGACACGGATCGGTTTGCCGTTCAGGGTCGCGCCACCGCCGCGATGCGCGGCAAATATCAGCTTGCGGGCCGGAAGATAGACGACGCCGGCGGTGATCCGCCCTGCCCGCGCCGTTGCCAACGAGATCGCCCAATCTTCCGACCCTTCAAGGAAGGCGCGGGTGCCGTCAATCGGATCGACGATAAACAGGCGGTCCGCTCCTAGGCGTGCCGGATCATCGTCAGTTTCCTCTGAAAGCCAGCCGTAGCCCTGGCGTGCGGCCAAAAGTTCGTGCCGCAACATCCGGTCAACCTCGAGATCGGCTTCGGAAACCGGGCCTGCGCCGCCCGGCTTGTCCCAGACCTCGGGCGATGCCCGGAAATGGCGCAGGGCGATAGCGCCGGCCTCGCGGGCGGCTTCTTTCAGAAGGGCGAGATCACTCGCCGGCAAGGGTCAGCCCCTCGACAAGCAAAGAGGGAACAACCCTTGAGAGGTGGGCCCGGCCATCGTTGGCAGGCGTGATCCGCATCAGCATGTCGCGCAGGTTTCCGGCAACGGTGCATTCGTTGACCGGATAGGCGATCTCGCCGTTCTCGACCCAAAAGCCCGAGGCGCCGCGTGAATAATCGCCGGTGTTGGGGTTGATCGTCGAGCCGATCATCGAGGTAATGAGAAGGCCGGTTCCCATCTCGGCGAGGAGCTGATCGCGCGTCTTGCTGCCCTGCGTCAGCGCGATGTTGGTGGCCGCGGGCGAAGGCGGGGCTGAAGTGCCGCGAGCGGCATTGGCGGTGCTCTGAAGGCCCAGCTTGCGGGCGGTCGCAAGATCGAGCGTCCATGTCCTGAGGATGCCATCCTCGACAATGGCGCGGCGGCTGGTCGGCAGGCCCTCGGAATCGAAGAGGCGCGAGGCCGAGGTGCGCGGCCGGTGCGGATCCTCGATGATCGAAAGACCCTTGGGCAGGATCTGTTCGCCCATCGCATTGCGCAGCCACGACGAGCCGCGCCCGATCATCGCGCCGTTGATGGCCTGAAGGATATGGCCGATCAGCGAATTGGCGATCCGTTCGTCGAAGAGAACCGGATAGGCGCCGGTCTTGGGCTTGCGCGGCGCGGCGCGGACGATGGCGCGTTCGGCGGCGGAGGCTCCGATATCCTCGGCCGAGCGAAGGTCGGCCTGAAAGATACGGCTGTCAAAATCGTAGTCGCGCTCCATCCCGGTGCCGGTGCCGGTAATGGCAACGCAGGAAATGGAACGGTCGCTGCGCTCGTATCCCGCCGAAAAGCCATTGCTGGCCGCAAGCCAGACCGAACGGCGGCCAAAGGCGGCAGAGGCCGACTGGACCTGGCTCACGCCCTTGACCGCAAGCGCCGCCGCTTCGGCGCGGGCGGCGTCATCCTGAAGCCGGGCCGGATCGGGATCGGCGGTGGGATCGCACAGATCAAGGCGCGACACGTCGCGGTCGGTCGCCAGATCCGAAGCCTCGGCAAGGCCGGTGGTTGGATCTTCGGGCGCGAGGCGGGCCATGGCCACGGCCCGCTCGGCCATCTGGTCGATGGTTTCGGGCCGGACATCGGAGGACGAGACACAAGCCTGCCGCTTGCCGACGATGACCCGCAGGCCGATATCGGTGCCCTCTGACCGCTCGGCGTGCTCGAGTTTGCCAGCGCGGACGTCGATGCTCACTGACGTGCCCTCGACCGCCAGCGCATCGGCGGCCTCGGCCCCGGCCTTGCGGGCGGCGGCAAGCATCATCTCGGTCAGGTGGGCGAGCGTCTGGGTCATGCGGGATCCTTTCTAGGCCTCTGAGGTAGAGCCTGCGGGTGTCACCCGCAAGCCCGTCAGCGGAGCCGCTGGCCGTTTAAAAGGATCTGGCCCGAAGGCGTGATCTCGATCTGGGAGACAAGATGATCGTCGCCCACCACATCGGCGAACATTCCAAGCATCATGCGGAAGCCCATCAGTTGTTCTTCCGGCAGAAGGCCGACAGTGGCAAGACGGTCGAACATGGTATTCAGGCCGATCGCCTCGAGCCGCGCCCGGCCTTCTGGCCTTGGCATTCCGGGGAAGGTCTCGGTGTCGGTGTTGTCGAAGGTGAATGCGCCCTCTCCGGTAAGTTCTGCCCCGGCAAAAGCCAGCCTGAGCCCGGATATGTTGGCCGATTGAATCTCGAGCGGGCTTTCGCCGTCTGCGATCTTCTCATCCCCGTCGGGATCATCGAGGTCGAACAACAGGCGCCCCGTGCCATCAATTCCGAATTGAAGCGTCAGCGGCTCATGCGGCACGGCTCCGAAAGGATCAAGCATACCCCAGATCTGATCATCAAGGGCAAGGTCGCTGACATTCAGCGTCATACCAACGGGCATTGGCCCATCGGTCGAAACGACCGGGAAGGTGAAGGACTGGCCAAGGGCCCTGGCGGTCAAAGATATCGGGAACGGCATCTCGTCACCCGAAAGGTTTATGGCCACGTCAGCGCTTAGGGAGTCCATCGATACCGAGTCGGCCGCGATCGCCATGTCGAAACTGGTGTTTCCGGTCCCCAGAACGATCGTGGTTGCGCCACCGTCTTCGTCGACCGACAAGACGATGGTTCCCGGACCGCTTCGGTAGCTTGCATTCAAGTAGCCGCCGAACTCGCGCAGGTCTGTGATGTTCTGGATTGCCCCGGCGCCGAGGCGGGCCTCGGAGGTGGCTGTGACATTCGATGCTCTGCCGCTGAGATCAACTCTGCTCTCGCCATCGTCAAACCCGATCAAAACATCGACCGAGCTGGCGGCGAACGAGGAGGACAGATCCCGCACGTCGCCGGCGGTCTGGCGCGATTGCCCCTGCAATCCATTGGCATTGAGAAGGATATCGGCAGGCACCTCCTCGCCGTCTTCTATGATCTGCGTGGCCGACAGGGTCATCCGGTCGGCGCTGTAATCATAGACCATCGCCTCGGGCGAACCACTGACCACAACCGTGCCATTGACCAGTTGCAGAACCATCTCGACAAGATTTTCGCTATGGGGAGCATTGGGATGGAAGGTGATCGGGATGTTCGGAGAAAGGGCGACTGTCACGGTCCCATCGCCGTTTTCCGTGAGAATGATCTGCGGAATAAGTATGGACGAAGATCTGCCGTTCGTCTCGGCACTGATCTCGACCCCATCGACCGTCAGGCTTTTGCCGGAGTAGGTTTCACCCCCGATTGTAATCCGGCCATCGCCATAGGCCGAAAGCTGTTCCTGCCAGTTGGCCCAGACATCATTGGCACTCACATCGGCCAGAGCGGTGCTGGCAAAGGCGGTGAGGGAGGTCGTCGCCAGAAGGCGGAAAAAGGGGGAGCGGCGCATGAAAGACCTTTCTGCAAACTTTGCCGCAGGTTCCAATGCCTTGCCCCCGGGGTCAAGCTGAGGAAATGTGGCGGGCAAGGGTTCGCTGATGCCGGAAGGGAAAGAGATGAAGCTGACAGGACAGAGCGTATTGATCACCGGGGCCAGTCGCGGCATCGGCGCGGCGGCGGCGCGGGCCTTCGCCAAGGCAGGGGCCAAGGTGATGCTGGCGGCGCGGAGCACGGCCGAGATCGAGAGGATCGCAGCCGAGATTGGCGGCGGCGCACGGGCCATCGCCTGCGACGTGGCCGATTTCGCTCAGGTCAAGGCGGCGGTGGATGCAACCGTGGCGGCCTTCGGGCGGCTTGACGTGTTCATCGGCAATGCTGGGGTGATCGGGCCGCTTGGCCCGCTGGAAGAGGCCGATCCCGAAGCGTGGGGGCAGGTGATCGACATCAACCTCAAGGGCGTTTTCAACGGGATGAAGGCTGCCGCGCCCGTGATGGCCAAGCAGGGCAGCGGCACGATCATCACCGTGTCCTCGGGGGCCGCGCATAATGCGGTTGACGGCTGGTCGGCCTACTGCGCGTCCAAGGCGGGCGCCTATATGCTGACCCGTTGCGGCCATGTGGAATACGGGGCCAAGGGCCTTCGCATCCTTGGCCTGTCTCCGGGCACAGTGGCCACGGATATGCAGCGCACGATCAAGGACAGCGGCGTGAGCCATGTGGCGCGGCTCGATTGGTCGGTGCATATCCCGCCGGAATGGCCGGCCGAGGCGCTATTGTGGATGTGCGGGCCGGATGCGGACGAGTTTCTCGGCAAGGACGTGTCGCTGCGGGAAGAGGGCATCCGCAAACGGGTCGGCCTCTTATGATCGAGCTTGAGAAGGAAGGCGGCCTCTGGACCCTTACGATCAACCGTCCCGAAAAGGCCAATTCCCTGACGCGCGAGATGCTGCTGCGGCTGGCCGAGATTGCCGAAGAGGCTGCAAGCGCGAAAGTGCTGATCCTGACCGGCAGGGGCAAGGTCTTCAGCGCCGGGGCCGACCTTGACGAAGCCCGCGCTGGCCTTGCCACCGATCCTGTCTGGGAGCGCCTTTCGGGCGCTCTGGCCGCGCTTCCGGCGCTGACCATTGCTGCGCTCAACGGGACGCTGGCGGGCGGCGCCTTTGGCATGGCGCTGGCCTGCGATCTGCGGGTTTCGGTGCCGGGCGCCAAGTTCTTTTATCCGGTGATGAAGCTTGGCTTCCTGCCGCAGCCGAGCGATCCCGTGCGCCTTGCCGCCCTCGTCGGCCCCGCCCGGGCCAAGCTGATCCTGATGGCGGGGCGGAAGATCGAAAGCGCCGAGGCGCTGGCGATGGGGCTGATTGATCGGGTCAGTGACGACCCGCTTGCAGAGGCGCGTATCCTCGCGGCAGATGCGCTCGGGGCCGAGCCCGCGCATATCGCTGGCATCAAGAAACTGGTCGGCTGAATGGACACGCCCGACGCCCTTGTGATCGGCGCAGGCCCTGCGGGGCTGATGGCGGCCGAGGTCTTGGCGGCGGCGGGGCATAGTGTGCTCATTGCTGATGCGATGCCTTCGCCCGCTCGGAAATTTCTGATGGCGGGAAAGTCGGGGCTCAACCTGACGAAGGACGAGCCGCTTCCCGAGTTCCTGTCGCACTATCATCCGCAGGCGGCGCAGCTGAACGCAGCGGTCTCCGGTTTCGGCCCGCAAGAGGTAATCACTTGGGCGGAAGGGCTGGGGCAAAAGGTCTTCACCGGCTCGACCGGCCGCGTTTTTCCGGTGGCGATGAAAGCCTCGCCGCTCCTGCGGACATGGCTCGCGCGGCTCGCTGGCCTAGGTGTGCGCCTGATAAGCCGCTGGCGCTGGACGGGGTGGGATGGCGAAGCTGCGGTCTTTGCGACACCCGAAGGCGAGAGGCACATCGAAGCGAAGGTCACCATCCTTGCCCTTGGCGGCGCAAGCTGGGCACGGCTTGGGTCGGACGGACACTGGGCCGCGTTGTTCGAGGGCCAGACCGCGCCGTTTGCTCCGGCCAACATGGGCCTGATCGTCGATTGGGCGCCGCAGATGGCGCAGCATTTCGGCGCACCTGTGAAGGGTGCCGCACTGATCGCCGGTGATCTGTCGTCGCGCGGCGAGTTCGTGGTCTCCCGGCGGGGCCTTGAAGGCGGCGGGGTCTATTCCGTCTCGCGCGCCGTGCGCGAGGGCGCGCCGCTGTTCATCGACCTCATTCCCGACAAGAGCCTTGACCAGCTGCGCGCTGCCCTGTCCCGCCCGCGCGGCAAGGCGACGCTGGCCAAACACCTCAGGCAGACCCTCGGCCTCGATCCCATCCGATGGGCGCTGTTGAACGAGTTCGGCCGCCCCTTGCCCGACGACCTCGCGCCACTTCTCAGGGCGCTGCCCGTGCGCCATTCCGGCCCCCGCCCGATGGACGAGGCGATTTCGACCGCGGGCGGCCTGCGGTTCGAGGCGCTGGACGAAGGGCTGATGCTCACAGGTCGGCCCGGCGTCTATGCAGCGGGCGAAATGCTCGACTGGGAGGCGCCGACGGGCGGCTATCTCCTGACCGGTTGCCTCGCCACCGGTAGGCTTGCAGGCCTAGCCGCAGCCAAGCGGCTTCAGACGCCGTAGTAGTCGCGGAACCACGCGACGAAGCGGGCGATGCCCTCTTGGATCGAGGTGGTCGGGGCATAGCCTGTCAGATCGACCAGAAGCCGATTGTCGGCCCATGTGGCGGGCACATCGCCGGGCTGCATCGGCATCAGGTTGCGGATCGCCTCGCGGCCACAGGCGGCCTCGATCGCGGCGATGAAGTCGGCCAACTGGACTGTCACGCCATTGCCGATGTTGACGATCCGGTAGGGCGCGACGGGCGAGAGGCTGTCCTGCGGCGATTGCGCCTTGCCATCGGCTGGCGGCACGGCGTCGATCAAGAGCCGGATGCCGTTCACCAGATCGTCGATATAGGTGAAATCCCGCTGCATGACACCGTGGTTGTAGATGTCGATCGGCTCACCGGCGAGGATCGCGCGGGTGAACTTGAAATGCGCCATGTCGGGGCGGCCCCATGGGCCATAGACGGTGAAGAACCGGAACATGGTGATCGGCAGACCGTAGAGATGGGCATAGGAATGCGCCATCGCCTCGTTGGCCTTCTTGGTGGCCGCATAGAACGACATCTGCGTGTCGGCCTTGTCGGTCTCGGCATAGGGCATATCCGTGTTGGCGCCATAGACCGAAGAGGTCGAAGCCATCAGGAGATGCGCGCTAGGCGTGGCGCGGACGGCTTCGAGGAGGTTGAACGTGCCAATGAGGTTTGACTCGACGTAGGAGCGCGGGGCTTCGATGGAATAGCGCACACCCGCTTGGGCCGCGAGGTGAACGATCACATCGGGCCGCTCGGCGGCGATGAGGTCGTGCAAGACCCCGTCTTCCTCGATCCGCTTGTTGATCGCGCAAAAGGCGGGCGATTGCAGAAGCATCGCCTGCCGCCGTTCCTTGAGGCGGACATCGTAATAGTCGGTCATCGCATCGAGGCCGATCACCTCATAGCCATGCGCCAGAAGATCTTGGGCAAGGTGATAGCCGATAAACCCGGCAGAACCTGTGATGAGCGCCTTGGGCATGGGGTCTCCTATCTGCGGGCCATCATGGCGAGGCGGATCAGCGTGCGCTCGACCAGCGCCTGCTGCGGCACCTTGGCGGTTGAGCGAAGCTGAAGGTCGGTGTCGGTGAGAAGCGTCAGCGCCTTCTCAAGCCTGTCGCGGCCCCAATTCCCGGCCTGCCGGACAATCGCATCCCGGCGCGGCCCGAAAACCGGTGGGCGCAGACGGCCAACGCCGGCCGAAGGACCGCCGGGATCGGAGGCGGCGCTGTGGAGGGTGCGGAAATGGCGGGTCGCGCCGATGCAGAGGGTCACGGGGTTGACCCCTTGGGCATAGAGGCGCTGCAGGATGGGCGCTATCTCTGTCACGCGGGCTTCGGCCACGACCGAGAGCACGTCATCGAGATCGGCCTCGGTCGATTGCGGCTTGCAGGCGTCGATATCGGCAACGCTCACCGGATCAGGGTCGCCGCGTTTGTAGAGCGAGAGCTTTTCGATGGTCTGCCGGAAATCGCCCGGCTCCAGAAGCCGCGAGAGGGCCATGATCGCGCCTTCGGCATCGCGGTCGAGATTCTGGACGCCCGCCTTCGAGAGAATATCGTTGATCTCGTCGCGGCTCGGCGGATCGTCGTAGATGCCGATGGCGAAGGTATTCGGGTGCGCCTCGAAAACCTTGCGGAGCGCCGATTTGGCATTGAGCTGCCCTGCGGTGACGACGATCTGCGCATCGCCCTCGCGCCAGCCCTTCAGCACATCCTCGAAAAGATTGGAGAGCCCGTCGGTGGCCTCTTCTGCAAAGGCCACGCGGGGGCCGGGGAAGAAGCCTTGGGCCTTGATCGCATCATCAAGAAGGGCAGGATCCTTGCGCAGATCGGCGGCGGCGATGCGCGTCAGGCGCATCTCGGCCTCGCCCTCGGGGCCGACAAGGCCAAGGATCACCTGCTGGCGCCGTTCAGCCACGCGCATGGCATCGGCGCCATAGATCAGCACGCCGGCACGTTTGGGATCGGGCTTTTTGAAATACCCGGCGGCCTCTCGTGGGGAGAGCTTCATTGTGCCGCCAGCGCCGCCATCAGGCGGGCCATGATCTGATCTGCGAGAAGGACGGCAAGCCGCTCTTCGGCGTCAGCCGCCGCCGCTTCGGTGGCGACGGTGGTGCCCGTGGTGGAATAGCCGGTGAAGCCGCTGACCGTGCCACTGGTGATGGTCGCCCCGTCTGCGGCACGCAGGGCATAGTCCGAACTACCCAACAGGTTGATCCGTGTCGAACCTCTGCCCTTGGCGACAGCGACCGAGACCCGTCTGATCGAGATCGTCGTGACAAGCGTATAGAGGGCCGCGTCATTCGGGCCGAGGCGGCGCAAGAGCTGATCGCGCAGGCGGAATCCGGCCTCATTCGCGGGCGCTCGAATCTCGGTCGCGCCGTGAAGCGCGCTCATCCCGCCGCCCGCCCCATAGACCGGCACAAAGCCGCAGCCCGCCAAGGCCGCCAACCCCAGAAGGGCAAAGCGGCGAGGCAGGCGGCGGGTTGGTTCAGATGACAAGGTTCACGATCCGGCCGGGGACGACGATGATCTTTTTCGGCGCGGCCCCGTCCAGCGCCCTGACCACAGCCTGATCTGCCAGAACCAGCTTTTCAACCTCTTCCTTCGGCAGATCCTTGGGCACGACGATCTCGCCCCGCCGCTTGCCGTTGACCTGAATCGGCAGGGTCACCGTATCGTCGATCAGCATCGCCGGATCGGCCACCGGCCATTTCGCGGCGGTAACAAGGCCCTTGCCGCCAAGGATCGTCCACATCTCTTCCGAAAGGTGCGGGGTCATCGGCGACATGAGCTGCGCCAGCGCCGTGGCGGCGGCTTTCTTGGCCGTGCCGCCCGCGTTCGATTTCTGCAGCGTGTTGGTAAAGGCATAAAGCTTGGCGATTGCCGCGTTAAAGCCGAAGGATTCGACCCCCTTCGTCACCTCGTCGATGGTCTTGTGCATCGCCCGCAAAAGCTCGTCGTCGCCCTCGCCTTTGCCTTCGGGCATCTCCGAAATCTCAAAGACGATGCGATAGACGCGGGCAAGGTGTTTCGAGGTGGCCTCGGCGCCAGAAGCGGTCCATTCCACATCACGCTCGGGCGGGCTGTCCGAGAGGACAAACCAGCGCGCGGTATCGGCGCCAAACTCGCGCACGATATTCACCGGATCGACCACGTTGTTCTTGGATTTCGACATCTTGGCCGACGGCACGATCTCGACCTCGGCGCCGCCCTTCTTGAGGAAGCCGCGGCCTTCGCGCA
Source organism: uncultured Paracoccaceae bacterium (assembly GCA_937138255.1). Classification (GTDB taxonomy): domain Bacteria; phylum Pseudomonadota; class Alphaproteobacteria; order Rhodobacterales; family Rhodobacteraceae; genus RFZI01. The sequence goes on along the minus strand of CAKZOU010000072.1, from coordinate 3,562 downwards.
GCTCGACCTCTTCGGGGTAGTGATAGACAGGGCGTCCATCGGCGCTCGCCGTCTTGTAGATCGCGTGGGTCACCATGCCTTGGGTGAAGAGCGCATCGAAAGGCTCGATCGCCTTCTTCGGCAGGTGGCCGGTGATCTGCATCGCGCGGGCGAAGAAGCGGGAATAGAGCAGGTGCAGGATCGCGTGTTCGATGCCGCCGATATATTGATCGACGTTCATCCAATACTCGGCCTCTTCCATCACCGTGGGCGTTTCGGCGCGCGGGGCGGTGAAACGGGCGTAATACCAAGACGAATCGACGAAGGTATCCATCGTGTCGGTCTCGCGCCGCGCGGGCTTGCCGCAGTTCGGGCAGGCGCAGTCGCGCCATGTCGGGTGGCGGTCGAGGGGGTTGCCGGGGATGTCGAAGGTCACGTCATCGGGCAGTTGGACCGGCAGGTTCTCCTTCTTCTCGGGAACGACGCCGCAGTCCTCGCAATGGACAACCGGAATTGGGCAGCCCCAATAGCGCTGGCGGCTCAGGCCCCAGTCGCGCAGGCGGAACTTGGTCACGCCGGTGCCCCAGCCTGCCTTTTCGGCATAGTCGATGGTGGCGTCGATGGCTTCCTGACCGGTGGCCACGTCAAGCCCGGCGAAGTGATCGACCCAGCGGACCTTTTCCGTCTTCATCGGCACGAAAGCGGTATTCGCCACCGGCGTTGCATCGTCGAGCGCAAAGAAGGTGTCGATCACCGGCAGATCATACTTCCGGCAGAAATCGAGGTCGCGCTGGTCGTGCGCGGGGCAGCCGAAAATCGCGCCGGTGCCATAGTCCATCAGGATGAAGTTGGCGATCCAGACCGGCAATTGCCAGTCGGGGTTGAGCGGGTGTTGCACGGTCAGGCCCGTGTCAAAGCCCAGCTTCTCGGCCTTTTCCAGCGCCTCTTCTGTGGTGCCGCCCTTGGCGCATTGGGCGCGGAAGGCCGCGACCTCGGGGTTTTTCTCGGCCAGCGCCTTGGCCAGCGGGTGATCCGACGAGATGCCGACGAACGACGCGCCCATCAGCGTATCGGGGCGGGTGGTATAGACGTCGATCCGCTCGTGGCCCTCGGCTGGCGCGACCATATCAAACGCCATCTGAAGCCCGCGCGACTTGCCGATCCAGTTGGCCTGCATCAGCTTGACCTTGGCGGGCCAGTTGTCGAGGCCATCAATGGCGGCCAGCAATTCTTCCGAGAAATCGCTGATCTTGAAGAACCATTGCGTCAGCTCGCGCCGCTCCACGTCCGCGCCCGAGCGCCAGCCCTTGCCGTCGATCACCTGTTCGTTGGCCAGAACGGTCATATCGACCGGATCCCAGTTGACCACGGCGTTCTTGCGATAGACGAGGCCCGCCTCGAGCATATCGAGGAACAGCGCCTGCTGCTGGCCGTAGTATTCCGGATCGCAGGTGGCAAGCTCGCGCGACCAGTCAAGCGACCAGCCAAGCGGCTTCATCTGGGTCTTCATCACCTCGATGTTCTGATAGGTCCAGTCCTTCGGATGCCCGCCCGAGGCCATCGCGGCGTTTTCCGCCGGCATGCCGAAGGCGTCCCAGCCCATCGGGTGCAGCACGTTAAAGCCGTTGGCGATCTTGTAGCGGGCGATCACGTCGCCCATCGTGTAATTCCGCACATGGCCCATATGCAGACGCCCCGACGGATAGGGGAACATCTCAAGCACATAGTATTTCGGCTTGTCCGCGGTCCGGGCGGCGCGGAAAACGCCGGCCTCTTCCCAGGCGGCTTGCCATTTGGCTTCGATATCGGTGGCGGAATAGCGGGACATGGAATGGTCTTTCAGGACAGTGAAACGCCGGGCGGTTGGGCCCGGCGTTCAGTTAATCGAGTTTGCGGGCGGATTCTATAGCTAGCTGCCGATGCGTAGCTGGCGCGCGCGGGCAAGGATCGCGTCTTCCACGGCGCGCTGGGTCTCGGCGGCAACTGCGCCCGAACGGCTTTGCAACGCCACGTTCAGCGAGCGGGCGTCAAGCGCGGGGTCGCTGATATGCACGGTCGCGCGATAGGCCTTGCCGCCGCCCGGCGGGGTGCCATAGCCGAAGACGATCACACCGGTGAAGGGATCGACGGTTTCGATGGGCAAGAAGCTCAGAACATCAATCGCCGCCGCCCAGAGGTATTTGTTGACCGCGACGCTCTCCGCTCCGGCCACGCGGGCGGCCTGACGGGTCACGCCTGCGTCGGCCGATTTGGAGCCGCCAAGGCCGAACGGCAAGCTCGAAAGCCCGCTGCCGCCGGAACAGGCCGCCAGCGAGGCGACAAGTGCGGTGGTGATGGCCAAGCGGCCGATACGGTGAAAGGTCATGCTGTGAAAGATCATGCGGCGCCCCCCTCGCCCAACATCGGGCGCTTTCACAAAATGTGTAGCGAAGCCCCCCCCGCCTCACAAGGCCCAAGGGCAAATGCCTGTGGCCGAAAAAGAAAGAGCGGCCCCGAAGGGCCGCTCAGACTTACCCGTAGGGTGCGTTCGATTAGAAGTCGAACGAAACCGCGAGAGTGGTACCAGCCATGTACTCTTTCGCGTTGTCCGCAGCGCCAGTCTGCGAGTAGCTCAGAGCCACCGAAGCACCGTTGCCGAGGTCGTATTCAACGCCAGCGTAGTTGTCGGCGGTAGCACCGGTAACCATACCGGCGTAAACGACTGCACCGCCGCCGAGGTCGTACGAACCTTCGAGGGCCATGTCGCCAGCGCTGTTGGTCGAAGCGTCAACCGACAGAGCGCCTTCGGCGTAGGAGACCGAAGCTTCCCAGGTGTTGGCGGGCGAGTTGAAGGTGACCGAGGTCGAAACAGCGCCCATGGCATAGCCGAGGGTCACGTCGAACGCACCAGTGCTCTGGTAAACAACGCCAACCGAGAGCGGATCAGCCGAGTAGTCAGCAGTGATGTCCCAGGTGCCAGCGTCGCCGGTGTTGAAGCCGAGAGCAACCGAACCAACGGTGTAGCCGACGCCGAGGCCCCAAGCGGTGCCGTCGACGGTCTGGAAGCTGATGTCAGCGCCGCCCATCGAAGTGCTCAGGCCGAGGCCGAAAGCGCCGCCGACAACATAGCCGAAGGACACGTCAGCAGCGCCGAGAGCCATCGAAGCGCCGAGCTCGGTGTTGGTGCCATCGGTCGAAACAGCAATGTTAGCACCGCCAAGAACGGACGAGCCCGAGAAGCCCGAGAACTCGTCTTCAGTGAAGCCAGCCGACTGGTGGTCGTTCAGAGCGGCACCAACAGCACCGTAAGCAGCGCCGTTGTCGAAGCCGCCGAAGGCCAGGGTCGAAGTGCCGTCGGTCAGAGCGACGTTACCGTTGGCGCCCCAAGTGGCGGTGCCGTTCAGGCCGGTCGAAGTGGCCGAGAACGAAGTGGTCGCGGTCCAGCCGTTGTTCAGCTCGGCCGAAGCGGCGAAATCGAGCGAAGCGGACGAACCGAACGAGCCAACGCCACCGTTAACATTGTAGTAAGCGGAAGCCGAGCCGCTCATCGAAACGTCAGCAGCGGCGGCGCCTGCGAAGGCGAAGGCCGAGGCCGAAGCGAGAA
>CAKZOU010000071.1 GCA_937138255.1 uncultured Paracoccaceae bacterium | reverse complement strand
TCGGTGATGATCGGCTTGCGGATCACGTCGTAGTGTTCAGCTTTCGCGCTCATTTCAGGCGAGCCTCCAGTGCTTCGACAGCCGACTTGGTGAGCACGAGCGTGTCACTGCGGAGGATGTCATAGACGTTGGCGCCCATCGAGGGGAGCACGTCAAGGTTGGCCAGGTTGCGCGCGGCGCGGGCAAACTCTTCGTTGACAGCGGCCCCATCAATGATGAGCGCGCGCTTCCAACCCAGAGCATTCACCTGCTTGGCGAGAACGCTGGTTTTGGCGTCCTTGATCTCGGCTGCATCAAGAACGACCAGCTCGCCGGCTTTCGCCTTGGCCGAGAGGGCGTGCTTGAGGCCAAGAGCGCGGAACTTCTTGGTCAGGTCGTGGGCATGGCTACGCGGGGTCGGACCCTTGTAGATACCGCCGTGACGGAAGATCGGAGCCTTCTTGGAACCGTGGCGGGCGCCGCCGGTGCCTTTCTGGCGATAGATCTTCTTGGTCGAGTACGACACGTCCGACTTGCCGAGCGTGGAGTGGGTGCCGGCCTGGGCCTTGGCACGCTGCCAGCGCACGACGCGGTGCAGGATGTCCGCACGGGGCTCGAGGCCAAAGATGGCGTCGTCGAGCTCGACCGAACCGGCTTTCTTGCCGTCAAGCTTGATCGCATCAGCCTTCATTGTTTTCGCCTCCTTCAGCGGCCTCTGCAGCCGGGGCTGCGGCCATGGCGGACTTCAGAGCGGCCGGATAGACCACGTTCGACGGGACGGGCTTTTTCACGGCGTCCTTGATGGTGACCCAGCCACCCTTGGAGCCCGGCACAGCGCCCTTGACCATGATCAGGCCACGGTCGATGTCGGTGCGGACAACCTGGAGGTTTTGGGTGGTGACACGGGCAGAGCCCATGTGACCGGCCATCTTTTTGCCTTTGAAGATGCGGCCCGGATCCTGACACTGACCGACGGAGCCGTGCGAACGGTGCGAAACCGACACACCGTGGGAAGCACGGAGGCCCCCGAAGTTGTGACGCTTCATAACACCGGCAAAGCCTTTACCGATCGAGGTGCCGGACACGTCGACGAACTGGCCGTCGAAGTAGTGGTTGGCAGCGATTTCTTCGCCAACGGCGATCAGGTTCTCGGGGGCAACCCGGAACTCGGCGATCTTCCGCTTCGGTTCAACCTTGGCAGCGGCGAAATGGCCGCGCATCGGCTGGGAAACCCGCTTGGCCTTGGCCGTGCCGGCACCGAGCTGAACAGCGGTGTAGCCGTCCTTTTCGAGGGTCCGCTGGGCAACGACCTGCAGTCCATCGAGCTGGAGAACGGTCACAGGGATCTGCTTTCCGTCTTCCATGAACAGGCGGGTCATGCCGATTTTCTTTGCGATAACGCCAGAGCGCAACATGGTCATTGCCCTCCTCAGACTTTGATCTCGACGTCGACGCCGGCAGCGAGGTCGAGCTTCATCAGCGCGTCCACGGTCTGCGGGGTCGGGTCGACGATGTCGAGAAGACGCTTGTGCGTGCGGATCTCGAACTGATCGCGGGATTTCTTGTCGATGTGCGGTCCACGCAGAACGGTGAACTTCTCGATCTTGTTCGGCAGTGGAATCGGCCCGCGCACCGAGGCGCCGGTCCGTTTCGCGGTGCTGACGATCTCCGCGGTGGACGCATCCAGAACGCGGTAGTCGAAAGCCTTGAGCCGAATGCGAATGTTTTGGCTGTGTGCGGCCATAGTCATTGCCTTTCGCGGCTTAGAGTTGAGAGGTGGGGAAAGCGGGATTGCCTCGCCACGTCGAACCCGGAATTCAAGAGTTGCGGGGCGGGCAATACTGCCCGCCCCGCGTAATTGCAATCGAGTATTTTACTCGATGATTTTGGCGACGACGCCTGCGCCGACGGTGCGGCCGCCTTCGCGG
>CAKZOU010000070.1 GCA_937138255.1 uncultured Paracoccaceae bacterium | reverse complement strand
CTCTTTCAAAGGCCGCGACAGAAGGGCCTTCATCGCTTGTGGAACGGTGAGTTTGGCTTCGACCAAAGCCGCGACGACCGAGCTGATCGGCAGGTCGATTTCGCGCTCTTTCGCCAATTTAGTGACTGCTATGGCGGTCTTCGCGCCTTCGACCGTGACCGAAGGATCAAACCCCTCGCCACGCCCGAGCGCAAGGCCATAGCGATAATTTCGGGAAAGCTCTGACGTGCAGGTCAGCGCCAGATCGCCAAGGCCGGATAGGCCCGAGAGGGTCTCGGGTTTGGCGCCAAGATGAGTGGCAAAGCGCACCATTTCGCCAAAGCCGCGGGTCAGAAGGGCGGCGCGGGCACTGTCGCCAAGCCCGGCGCCGATGCAGGCGCCACAGGCGATGGCGATCACGTTCTTCAGCGCTCCGCCGAACTCGGCCCCGAGGACATCGGTCGTGCGGTAGAGCCGAAGGCTTTGTGTTGAAAGGAGTTCCTGGAGCTGTTGACCCGCGTCGGGGTCTTCGCAGGCGAGGGTGAGTGCGGTCGGAAGTCCGCCAGCGATATCGGCGGCAAAGCTCGGCCCGGTCAGCGCGGCAATCGTCGCATCCGGCACATGGGCGGCGATGGTCATCGAGGGGCTCTGCAGCGAGTAAACGTCGATCCCCTTGCAGCAGGCAACAAGGCGCTTTCCGGCAAGCGCCTTCCCATAATGGCCGAGAAAGCCGTCGAGCGCCTGAGCCGGAACGGCAAGGAGGACAACGTCGGCCTGCAAAACAGTATCTATATTGGCGGAAACGGCCAGGTTTTCCGGGAGGGTCACGCCCGGAAGATGCGGCGAGACACGGGTCTCAAGAAGCGCATCCATGGCAGCGCTCTGCCGCCCCCAAAGCGCCACGTCGCGACCTCCGGCTTTGAGGGCGATGGCGAGCGCGGTTCCGAATGCGCCCGCTCCGGCGACTGCGATCCTCATGCTTTGGCTCCCTTCTTGCCCGAGCCGAGCATTGCCGGGCTTTGGTCGTCAAGAGGCCAGCGCGGCCGTGCGCTTAGATCGAGGCCATCTGTCTCGCCTGCGGCGAAACGTTCGAGCCCCGCGTAGGCGATCATCGCGGCGTTGTCGGTGCAAAGGGAAAGGGGCGGCGCGACGAAGGCGACGCCCTCGGTCTCGCACAGCCCGACCAACGCCGAACGAATCTGGCCGTTGGCCGCCACCCCGCCAGCAATGGCGAAGGTGGGCTTTGCAGGCGCCAGCAGGCGGTATTCGGCCAGCGCCCGCTTGGTCTTTTCGTGCAGGATATCGGTCACGGCTGATTGGAATCCGGCGGCGAGGTCGGCTTGATCCTGCTGCGTCAGCCCGCCCTTTTCGGCCACTACGGCATCGCGGGCCCGAAGAAGAGCGGTCTTTAGCCCCGAGAACGACATATCGCAGCCGGGCCTGTCGAGAAGCGGCCGGGGCAGCGCAAACTGCGCGGGATCGCCCGCTTTGGCGGCGGCTTCTATGGCCGGGCCGCCAGGCTGGCTCAGGCCCAAAAGGCGGGCGGCCTTGTCAAAGGCCTCGCCGGGGGCGTCGTCGATGGTGCCGCCGATGCGGCGATAGCTGTCGGCCGAAGCCACGATCAGAAACTGGCAATGTCCGCCAGAAACGAGAAGCATCAGATAAGGGAAGGCCACGGCATCGGTAAGACGCGGCGTCAGCGCGTGGCCGGCGAGGTGATTGACGCCCACAAGCGGCAGGCCGGTCGCCGCGGCGATCCCCTTGGCGCACATGACGCCGGAGAGAACCCCGCCGATTAGGCCCGGGCCTGCGGTCACGGCAACCGCGTCAATCTGGGCAAGACCAAGCCCTGCGCGCTCGAGCGCCTGCTCCACACAAATATCGATCTTCTCGGCGTGCGCCCGCGCCGCGATTTCGGGGACGACGCCGCCATAGGCCTCGTGCAGCTCGGTCTGGCCAAAGACGACCGAGGCAAGAACCTCGGCCTTGCCTTCACCGCGCCGCACCACCGCTGCGGCGGTATCGTCGCAGCTCGATTCGATGCCGAGGATTGTGAGGCTCTTCTTCATGCGGGTTCCGGTTGCGCGGGCTTTCATCGCAGGTAACATCCGCAACAAGCACAAACAATGGCAGCGAACCGGAGCACCCTTGGCAATTCTCGTTCTCACACGGCCCGAAGAGGCCTCGCGCCGGTTTCTTGCGGCGGTAGAGGAGCGCTTGGGCCAACGGGTTGCGCATATCCTTTCGTCCGCGATCGAGATCGAAAGTGTCGCGCATGGGCCGCTCCCCGATGGGGTAGCATCCGTTATCCTGACCTCCGAACAGGGCGCGCTCCGGGCGCGGGGCGCGGGCGCACGGGCCGGAATGACGGCGTGGTGCGTGGGCGACAGAACCGCCGACGTTGCGCGGCGCGAGGGGTTTGAGGCGGTGTCGGCGGGCGGCGATGTCGAGACGCTGATCGCTGCGATCCTCAAGGCGCAGCCCGAGGCGCCGCTCGTTCACATCCGGGGCGAGCAGACCACGGGCGATGTTTCGGCAAGGCTCAACAAGGCCGGACTCATGACGCACGAGCTGGTTGTCTACCGGCAGAGGGATCGCACACTTGCGACCGAAGTCTTCGAGGCGTTGGCGGATGGCGAAACTCTGGTTGTGCCTCTGTTTTCGCCGCGTTCTGCCGGGGCCTTTCTGCGGCAGGCCAAGCCGTCCGCCCCTTTGCGCGTCATCGCGATGAGCCAAGCCGTGGCCGACAAGGCGGCAGCTTGCGGCGCGCGGGATATCTTTGTGGTCGAACGGCCCGACATTGAGGCGATGGTTTTGGCGACTTGTCGCCGAATTTCGATGGCGTGACGCTGTGGCTCCTTGCTTGAGCGGCGCAGGGTGAGAGACTAGGTTGAAAGAAGGCGCAGCCCGCCCGAAAGGAACGTCCGTGGCAAAGAGCACCAAAAAGCCGGAAGAGGCAGCGCCCGCGATCCCACCCGCTATCGAGGATGCCGAGATCATCGAAGAGGTCAAAGCCGGCGCGGAAGACCCGGCACCGGAAGTAGAGGCGCCTTCAGTAGCCGAAGCGTCTGCCGAGAGCCCCGCCCAGCCGACACGGCGCTCCCGCGACTTGCGGATCGGTGCTTGGGTTGTGATCGGCTCTGTCGTGATTTCGGCTGCCGTCGGTTATTCCGCGGCACGGTTTGTTCTGGAGGGGGCGGAGACCGTGGCGCTCGACAGGATCGCCGAACAGGTCGCCGAGATTGCCGACTTGCGCGGCCAGATTGCGGCCCTGCCAACGGCACCGACACAAGGCGATATTGATTCGGCGGTTCTCGCCTCTACAGAGGCCAGCGCTGCGGCACTGGCCGATCTGGCGGGCCGGATGGATGATCTCGCGCTTCGCTTCGAGGCGCTCGAGGCCCGCCCCTTCTCGGCTGTGCCCGAGGGGCAGTTTGATGATGCCATGAAGGCGGCCCTTGCCGCGCTTCAGGCCGATCTCGATGCCCAGCGCGCCGAAATCCAGAGCCTCGCCGCTTCGGCTTCGGAGGAGCTAGAGGCCGCCCAAACCGCCGCCGCCGAGGTTGCCGCCGCAACCGCCGCCGCGGCCCGTGATACGCTCGCCAAATCGGCCCTTGCCCAGATCGTTGCGGCGATTGACACGGGCGTTGCCTTTGACGGGCACTTGGCCGACCTCGAAGACGCGCTGGGCGCCGCCGCGCCCGCTGGCCTTGCCGCTGCGGCCCGTGAAGGGGTAGCGACTCTGTCCGAGCTGCAAGACAGCTTCCCCGACGCCGCCCGCGCGGCGCTCGCCGCCGCTCGGGACGCCGGCGAAGACGGAAGCGCGGTGACGAAATTCATCGGCTTTCTGCGTCAGCAATTCGAGGTCCGCTCGGTTGAGCCGCGCGAAGGCGACGACGTTGACGCCATCCTGTCGCGCGCCGAGGCGGCGCTGCGTGGGGGCGACCTGGACAGCGCCATGGCCGAGCTTGGCGCACTGCCAGCGATTGCCACCGAAAAGCTGGCCGACTGGCGCACCCGCGCCGAGGCCCGTGCCGCCGCAGTGGCGGGCGCGGCTGAACTGACTGACGGAGAGGAATAGGACGCCATCATGCTTTGGTCTTTGGTCAAGATCCTGATCTTCGTCGGCCTCGTTACCGCGGCCACCTATGGCGCCGTGATGCTGGGCGAGATGTCGGGCCACGCGCAGATCACGCTTGCGGGCCTCGAATTCCGGCTCGGGCCGGTTGAGTCGCTCTTGGCGCTCGTCGTCTTCATCGGCCTCGTCTGGCTTCTGTTCAAGTTCATCGGCCTTGCCGCCGCCTTCTTTCGGTTTCTCAATGGCGACGAGACAGCCATTTCCCGTTATTTCACCCGCAACCGCGAGCGGCGCGGATATGAGGCGCTGGCCGACGGCATGATGGCACTTGCTTCGGGCGAGGGGCATCTGGCGCTGGCTAAGGCCGCCAAAGCCGAGCGCTATCTCCAGCGGCCCGAGCTGACCACGCTTCTCACCGCGCAGGCGGCAGAAATGGCGGGCGACCGGAATAAGGCGGAAGAGACCTACAAGAAGCTCTTGGTCGACGACCGGACCCGTTTTGTCGGCATCCGCGGGATCATGAAGCAGAAGCTGATCGAGGGGGATTCGGACACCGCGCTCAAGCTGGCCGAAAAGGCCTTTGCCATCCGGCCCAAGCACGAAGAGACGCAGGATATTCTCCTAAGGCTGCAATCGGAAAAGGGAGATTGGGCCGGCGCGCGCAATACGCTCGGCGCCAAGCTGAAGGCGGGCTACCTCCCGCGTGACGTGCATCGCCGCCGTGATGCCATGCTGGCGCTGTCTGAGGCGAAGGGTGTGTTCGACGAGAATTCGTCCATCGAGTCGCGCGAAGCCGCGATCGAGGCTAACCGCCTTTCGCCCGATCTGATCCCCGCCGCCGTTCTTGCCGCACGCGCCTATATCGCTGACGGGAACAAGAAATATGCGTCACGTGTTCTGACCAAAGCTTGGGGCGCCCAGCCTCATCCCGACCTTGCAGCTGCCTTTGCCGCGATCGAGCCCGATGAGACAGCCAAGGCGCGGCTCGACCGCTTTAAGGCGATCACCAAACTCAAGCCCGAGGATCCCGAAACCAGAATGCTTCTGGCCGAGCTGCTTCTGGCCGCCGAGGATTTCCCCGAAGCCCGCCGGGCGCTGGGCGATCTGGCAAAGAGCCACCCGACCACGCGGAGCCTTTCGCTTCTGGCAGCCATCGAAAAAGGGACCGGGGCCGAAGAAGACGAGGTCCGCGCCCTCCTGACCAAGGCGGTCAACGCCCCTCGCGGCCCGCAATGGATTTGTGACAAGTGCAACAACATCCACGCCGAATGGGCGCCTGTTTGTGGGAATTGCGGGGCTTTTGATACGTTGACTTGGAGGGAGGCGGTGGGTGGGGAAGCGACTGCACACAACGCGACAGGGCTGCGCATACCCGCTATGTCGAAAGAGCCGAACGAACCACGTGTGCCTAGGATAATTGATGCTGACGTCAATCTGCCGACCGATTAGGCTTGTTGGCGGATGAAGGATCGCGCCCTGTGGTCTTGCGGTTCCATTTGAGATGCCCAAAGGATCGAAATGATCGAAACAGAACGAGCCGGCCAAGGTCCCGCGCCAATGGCTGTGGTCATTGTCACCTATAATTCTGCTGACGTCATCGAAGATTGCCTCGATAGCCTCCTCGCAAGTGAGGGAGCAGATCTTCGTGTGATCGTCGTTGATAACAAGTCCCCTGACAACTCGATTGAGACGGTCGTCACCTGGGCCAGCCGAAATGGCCTAGACATCAATGATGTTGAAGTTGGTTCAGCCCAAGCGCCTAGAAGTGAGCTCCCTTGGCTCACACTCCTCCGCTCACCTCTGAACAAGGGCTTCGCAGGTGGCGTCAACGAAGGCCTCAGGTGGGCTCTCCCACACAAAGAGATCGATCTGTTCTGGATCCTAAACCCAGACTGCATGGTGGAGCCAACAACGGCGAGGGCCTTCATCGACTGTGCCGCCGGGAATGGAGAGTTTTCGCTAATGGGGGGGCGCGTGGTCTTCCCGGCCCCGAATGGGTCGATTCAGTCGGATGGAGGGAGAATCAAGCTTTGGGGGGCGTGCTACAGCCTGAACCAAGGGCTTCCAGTAGAGGGTGCTATAACCCCCAATCTTTCTCGTCTTGACTTCATTTCCGGCGCCAACATGGTCGCATCGCGCCAATATATTGAAGCTGTCGGCCTCATGCATGAAGACTATTTCCTATACTATGAGGAGGTCGATTGGGCGGCCCGTCGCGGTTCCTTCCATTTGGCTTGGTGCAGCGGAGCTGTTGTTGCGCACCATGTCGGAACATCGATTGGTAGTGGGTCTCAAGATCGGAAGGCTTCACCGCTGTCGGAGTATTTCAACAACAGAAACCGGATACGGTTTGTTTGGCGCTTTCGTCGTTGGTTGACGCCGTTGTCCTATGCAGGCTCAGTAACTCGATCCGTGAAGCTCCTCTTGGAAGGTGAGGCCGAAGGGGCCTGGGCTGCATTCCTGGGCACCAACCAACTCCCGCCACCCAGCTATGTAGCCAGCAAGATTGCTCCGGAGGCGGTCGACCTTGCCTTTGGGCGTCGAGGGTGAACGAGAGCGGAAGTGCCCGTGGCGCCCGAGACCTGCGATTTTTCAGAGCCCCTCCGGCCGACATTCCCTCTTTCCCGCCCCTCCCCATAATGCTAAGAGCCGCGCCGGAAGCCGCAGTAGCTCAGCTGGTAGAGCACGTCATTCGTAATGA
>CAKZOU010000069.1 GCA_937138255.1 uncultured Paracoccaceae bacterium | reverse complement strand
TTCGTTCTTATGGCGCTGCCTTGAAAGAGATTGGCGCGGCAAAACGACAGGAAACGGGCCGCTGGTTGAACAATCGCGCGGAGAACTCGCACCTTCCATTTCGAAGGCGTGAGCGGGCGATGCTCCGATTCCGCCGAATGCGAACGCTCCAGAAGTTCGCTTCCGTCCACGCCTCAGTCCTCAACCATTTCAACTCGGAGCGTCGTCTCTACTCCCGTGCCAACTTCAAACTGAACCGCGCCGCCGCTCTTGCCGAGTGGCGCCTTCTTTGTTCCGCATAGGTTCGCGCGTTTGGCGGCAAACAGAGACTGGTTCGAATTTGTCTGACACCACCGTCTGACAGCACCCCAAACTGTCAAAGGTGAGGAGTAGAGATCGAGCGGGCAGCCTCATGCGAAACCAATCTCTTGCTTGTTCCTTTCGTTTTGATACAAAAACGAAAGAAAACAATAATGGACACCCAGATGAAAGCCGGCCGAAATACTTTGGCGCGCCAAATGGCGATTCTGGAGGTTCTCCAGAAAGACGGGCGCGCGCTCGTCGATGATCTCGCGGCGCGTTTCGAGACGACACCTCAGACAATCCGCAAAGATCTCAGTGCGCTGGCGGAGGTCAATCAGATTTCTCGCTTCCACGGCGGCGCAGCGCTGGTGGGCGGGACCGAGTACACTGGCTATTCGGTCCGCGAGGAAATTGCTCGCGACGAAAAAGAAGCCATCGGGCGATCGGTTGCCGGGCTGATCCCGAACAATTCCTCGGTTATCATCAATTCGGGGACGACGACAGTCGCCGCCGCTCGCCATCTTCAGCATCATCTCGGCCTCAAGATCGTTACCGACTCCGTCTTTTTGGCTAATGAAATAAGAGGTTTTGTGGGGCTCGAGGTGATGGTCCCGGGTGGGCTCGTGCGGCGGACAGACGGCGCGATCTTGGGTGAGGCTGCCGTTGATTTCATTCGGCAATTTCGGGTCGATACGGCTGTCATCGGGGCGGCCGCGATCGCGCCTGATGGGGCATTGCTTGATTTCGACCTGCGGGAAGCCTCGGTAGCCCGAGCAATTATCGAGAATGCGCGAACGATTGTCTTGGCGGCGGATAGTTCGAAATTCGGCCGCGCTGCGCCGGTCTGCATCGGCTGGATCGCGCAAATCGACGTGCTTGTGACGGATCGGGCCTGCCCGCGTGCCCTCAAAGACCTTTGCGCCGAAAATGGCGTCAGGCTCGTCCTTGCTGGCTGAAGCGGGAATCGCTTGACAGAAGGCTTCGAATTCAGGTTCATATGAAAAAAAGGAAAGAAAAAACGCGCCTGTCTGTTTGGTGCCGAGTCTAGGGAGAGGTCGATGCTGACGCTGCTGCGGCTGTTGGCTCAGATCAATACACTGTTGCTTCGGGCTTCGCGCCAGATCGCATGGATGGCGCTTGGCCTAATGGTTCTGGTGATTTTGGCTCAGGTCTTTTTCCGGTACGTCCTTAACAGCGCACTCGCGTGGCCGGACGAGGCGGCTCGTTTCTTGATGCTTTGGATGACCGCGCTGATGGCGCCTTCGGCGTTCAGGTGGGGCGGTTTCGTGGCTATCGATATGGTGCCGGCCGCGTTGCCACGCGCAGTCGGGAAGGTCCTAACACTGATCCTTTATATCATCTCGCTGGCAGTCATCGTCGTCGCACTAACCTACGGCTGGTCGCATTCGATGGGGTTCGGGGGGCGTTTCAATTCAGGATCGTTGCGCATCCCCTTGGATTGGTTCGGTGGCGAAATGGTGCGCGTCAAACTTCGCTATATGTACGGCTCGCTCCTCCTTGGGATGGCGATGCTGCTTCTCGTCAATATCGAGCTCGTCCTGCGATCCGTCATGTCTCTCGTCAGGCCCGAAGCCGAGTTGCCCTCTCTTGATCAGATTGCGGCCTTTAGCCCGGAGGCCGAATAATGTTGATATGGTTCCTTCCGGTCTTTCTGGCCTTCCTGCTGATCGGCCTTCCCGTCTTTTTCGCGCTTCTGTTTGCGCCGGGTCTGCTTCTATGGCTCAACGGCCAGGAGCGGGATCTCGCGCTGCTTTATCGCAACCTTTACAACGGCATGGACAGCTTCCCGCTGATGGCGTTGCCGTTCTTCATGCTGGCTGGCGAATTGATGAACCGTGGCGGGATCACCCTTCGGCTGGTTGATTTCAGCCAGGCTTTGATGGGTCACCTGCGCGGCGGCCTTGCTCACGTCAATATCCTGTCCTCGATCCTTTTTGCGGGGCTTTCCGGCTCGGCTGTGGCCGATACCTCGGCCATTGGCGGCACGCTGATCCCGGCGATGCAGAAGAACGGCTATACCCGCAAGTTTGCTGCAGCGGTCACCGCTGCGAGTTCGGTTATCGGTCCGATCATCCCGCCCTCGGGGATCATGATCATCTATGCCTATGTCATGGGCGAAAGCGTAGCGGCCCTTTTTCTTGCGGGGATTGTGCCCGGGCTTTTGGTCGGGATCGGTTTGATGGTGATGGTCCGGCTTCTGGCCGATCGCTACGATTTGCCCAAGGCCGAGAGGGTGGTAAAATCAGGTCAGTCGATCACGCCGCTTGAAGGGATTGTCGCTTTCGTCCTGCTGCGGATCAATGTTGCAGGCCTTCTGGTCGCCGCTTTCAACGGCGTCGCGGTTTTGCTTGGCGGTATCGACGTCAATCGTTGGCTTGTCTTCCTGATCCTGTTGCCACTTGCTCATGTGTTGCTCTTGCGGCTTCGCCGCAATGTCAGCGCCGAGTTTCGCACGGTCTGTAAAAAGGCTGTCGCGCCGCTTCAGACGCCGATCATCATCCTTGGCGGAATTCTCATTGGTGTTTTCACCCCAACCGAAGCATCGGCCATTGCGGTGGCCTATGCGTTGATCGTTTCCTTCTTTGTCCTGCGTTCGCTCAAGCTGTCTGACTTGCCCGAGGTTTTGACCAAGTCGGCGCTGTCTTCGGCGACGGTGCTTTTGCTGGTCGGGGCAGCGGTCGCGTTCAAGACAGTTGTGAGCCTTAGCCATGCCCCGGAAATTCTGGCCGAAACGATCCTGAGTCTCAGTCAGAACCCGTTGATCCTTCTGTTCCTGATCAACGTTCTTTTGTTCGTGGTCGGGATGTTTCTCGATGCGGGCCCCGCCATCATTATTCTAGGGCCGATCCTGGCCCCGATATTCGTCGATCTGGGCGTTCATCCCGTCCATTTTGCGATCATCATGTCGGTCAACCTGACGGTTGGCCTGGCTACACCGCCCATGGGGTTGGTGCTTTTTGTGGCTTCTCAGGTCTCCGGGGAAAAGGTGGAGACAATTTCGAAGGCCATTCTGCCGTTTCTTGCTGTCGAAATCCTGGTGATCTTCCTGATCACATACATCCCGGCGATCTCAATGACCGTTCCGAGATGGGCAGGATTTGTTCAGTGAGGCGGCCAAACGGGAGTTCAACAAGGAGGATCCCATGCTAAAGACTACACTGAAAACAATGGCGTTTGCGGGCCTTATGGCCGGCTATGCGCTACCGGTGATGGCACAGGATTTCACGATCCGCGCCACTGCCAACTCCAATGAGAACGACGAAGACTATGATGGTCTGGTTGTGTTCAAGGATTATGTCGAGGCGGCATCGAACGGCCGGATTGCCGTTGAAATGTTTATCGGCACCCAGCTTTGCGCCAATGGTGCCGAATGTATGCAAGGTGTCGGCGACGGGACGATCGACGTCTATATCTCGACCTCGGGCGGCACCGCCGGTATTTTCCCCTTCGTGCAGGTTCTCGATCTGCCCTACCTGATGTCGGATGACCGCATCGCCGAGACCGTCCTTGCCAACGGCTCTGACTTTGTCAGAACCATGCAGCAAAAGACGCTCGATATGTCGGGCGGTTCGATCCGTCTGATGACCATCGGCAACACCGGCGGCTGGCGCAACTTTGCCAACACCGAGCGTCGCATCTCCGGCCCCGCCGACATGGAAGGCCTCAAGATGCGGACCGTCGTCGCCGACCTCCCGGTCGAGCTTGTGAAAGCGATGGGCGCGTCGGCCACCCCGATCCCGTGGCCCGAGCTGTTCACCTCGCTCCAGACCGGCGTTGTCGAAGGCACCGCAAACGGCATCACCGACATCATGGGCATGAAATTCCCCGATGCAGGCCTAAAGTATCTGACCCTCGACGGGCACAGCTACATGGGCGCCCTGTGGTATATGAACAACGAAAAGTTCCAGGCGATGCCTGAGGATCTGCGCCGCGTCGTGGTCGATGGCTTCGTGCGCCTGCAACAGGCAACCTTCGCCTCGCCCAAGCGCAAGTCGATTGACGCCTATGCCGAGTTCGCCGCTGTCGGCGGTGAGGTCTATGTGCCGAGCCCCGACGAAAAGGCGGCGTTCAAGGATGCGGCCGCTCCTGTCTATGACTGGTTCAAAGCCAACATCGACGGCGGCGCCGAGATCTTCGACGCTCTGACCGCTGAGGTCGCGAAAGCGGAAGAGGCTGTCAACGCTGCCCGCGCTGCGGACATGAACTGATCAAAACACCGTGGGGCCGGTTCGCCGGCCCCGCTTCCTACCGGAACGGATAGAGCCAAATCCGGTAGTCTTCGACCAATACAAGGGCCTTTTCGATTTGTTCGGGCGTCATCTTCTTGATCACTTCTTCCTGAGAGACGGCCGCGTCAGGATCGCCTCCGACGGTCGAAAGGACGTACCACATATACGCTCTGACCAGATCGGGCGCTTCGATGCCCCGGCCGACTTCGTAATACCAGCCAACCCCCGATTGCGCCCCCGCGTGACCCTTGAGCGACGCGCGAAGATACCATTCAAAGGCCCGCTGATCGTCCTGCGCAACGCCAAGTCCGAGCGCATACATCACACCGATCAATTCCTCGGCCTCGGCATTGCCAGAGTTGGCCGCAGGCAAAAGCTCTTCCATCGCCGCCGCGTAGTTTCCCGCGTCCATGAAATCTCGCGCCGTCTCGATCTCAGCGAGGGCCGGCCCAGCCACAAAGAGCGCGATCGCGGTTACAAACTGTCTCATGGGATCACCTTTCTTCTGGCGCTTGCATTTGGCGCGCCTGCCTATGCAACCGATCTTCCGGCGCCGTTGCAAGCCTCTGATTTCGACGCTTTCGACCCCATGCAGGCAAAGCTCGGGCAGCTTTTGTTTTACGATCCAATTCTGTCGGGCAACCAGAACATATCCTGTGCAACCTGCCATCATTCAGATCATGGAAGCTCCGATGGCCTGAGCCTTGGCGTTGGCGAAGGTGGGGTAGGGATTGGCCCCAAACGCACCACGGGCTCGGGCCCGGACCGTATCCGCAAGCGCATTCCGCGCAACGCACCGGCCCTCTGGAACCTCGGCGCGCGCGAGGTTTCTGTGATGTTCCACGATGGGCGTGTTACCCGCTCCGACATATACGACAACGGGTTCAATACACCGGCGCAGGAGTGGCTTCCCGAAGGTCTTTCGGGGCTTCTGGCCGTGCAGGCGCTATTTCCGCTCACATCGCAATTCGAAATGGCCGGAGACCCGGTCGAAAACGAAGTGGCGGGTGCTGCCTATGACCGGATCGACGCGGTCTGGCCCATTCTTGCGAAAAGGGTCAGGGTCATACCTGAATATGGCCGGATGTTCGTCGAAGCCTTCGAGGATGTCAGCACGCCCGACGACATCACCATTGTTCATATCGCAAATGCGCTCGCCGCCTTCGAAATCAGCGAATACCAAAGTTTCGACAGCCGGTTCGATCGTTATTTGGCGGGGGATGCCAACGCTTTCGACGAGACCGAGCAGGCAGGGCTCGAGCTTTTCTACGGCGAGGCGGGGTGCGTCAGTTGCCATTCCGGGCCGCTTCTGACCGACCAGCGGTTCTATGCATTGATGTTGCCCCACTTCGGCCCCGGCCGGACCCGGCAATGGGATTCCATTGTGCGCGATGTCGGGCACATGGCTGTCTCGGATCGGCTTGACGATGCCTATCGGTTCCGAACCCCGTCCCTGCGAAATGTGGCCCTGACCGGCCCATATGGGCACAACGGGGCCTATCGAACACTGGAGGGGATCGTCCGCCATCACCTTGATCCGCGCGGGGCATTCGCCGCCTGGCAGAGGGACGAGGCAATTCTGCCTTCCGCCCCTTGGATCGAGTACAAGGATTTTGTTTCCTTCGAGGACAGTCAGGAAAGAGCGCGGCTCGCGAGCCGCCTCGATATCACACCGGTAACGCTGGACGAAACTCAGGTCGCGGAGTTGGTCGCATTCCTCGAAACACTAACGGGTAGTGGCTCCGTCAAAGGCAGGCTTGGGCGTCCGGATGCCGTCCCATCCGGTCTGGAGGTGCAGTGATGGCCGGGGTTCTTGTGATAGGTGTTGCAGTCGTCGATTTCGTTTTCGCGGTCGATACCTTGCCCAGTCAGCCCACCAAATATCGCGCCCAAACCGCCGAGATCGTCGGCGGAGGCTGTGCCGCCAATGCTGCGGTTGCCATCGCACGCTTGGGTGGGCGGGCCGTCCTGGGCGCGCGTTTGGGCGATGACGCGATTGGCGAGATGATCGTCGAGGATCTCGGGCGCGAGGGCGTCGATTGTGCGTTGGTGCAACGGACGTCGGGGGCACGTTCTTCGTTCAGCTCGGTCTATGTCGATAATGCCGGAGAACGGCAGATCATGAATTTCCGCGGGCAAGGTCTGACCTCTGAAACCGCATGGATCGCGCAAGCGCCGCGCATGGGCGCAGTATTGGCCGATACCCGCTGGAGCGAGGGGGCGAAACGGGCGCTCGCGCTGGCCGCGGAATGGGGGGTTCCGGGGGTTGTCGATGCCGAAGCGCCGATGGACCCGGCGGCCCTTGTCGGTGCCAGCCATGTGGCCTTTTCGCGCGACGGGCTGCTTGATTTTACGGGCGAGTCGAAGATCGAAGCCGGGCTCATCGCGGCAGATACCTATTTGCCGGGGTGGGTTTGCGTCACCGATGGCGCGGCAGGAACGTTTCACCTGAAAGACGGCCAGATCGTTCAAACCCTGCCGCCCAAAGTCTTGGTTCGCGATACTCTGGCGGCAGGCGATGTCTGGCACGGTGCTTTTGCGCTCGCTTTGGCCGAAGGGCGCGATGAAGAGACCGCGATCCGCTTTGCCAACATTACTGCCGCACTGAAATGCACGACGCTGGGAGGGCGGGCAGGTTGCCCGAGCCGGGCGACGGTCGACACTTTAATGAAGGAGGACGGATGATGGAGCTCTCTCCAGGAAAACTCTGGGGCCTGCGCCGCATGGCCGACCAGAATGGTATCTTCAAGATGACGGCTGTCGATCAGCGGCCGCCGATCAAAGGGCCGATCGCGGCCTATCACGGTGTCGAGACCGCGCCTTGGGAAGAGGTCGCCAAGTTCAAGCGCCTTTTGGTGGAAACCCTTCAGGCGCAAAGCACGGCGATGCTTCTCGATCCCCACTATGCAATCCCAAAGGCGATCGACATTCTCTCGCCCGCCAAGGGGCTGATCATAACGCTGGAGGATAGCATCTTCCGTGAAACTCCGGGCGGCAGACTAAGCTCGAACATCGACGATTGGTCGGTCGAGAAAATCAAGCGAATGGGCGGCGATGCGGTCAAAGTCCTTGCCTGGTATCGGCCGGATGCGGAGGCTTCTGTGAACACGGCCCAGCAGGATTACGTCAAGCGCATCGGCGAAGACTGCGCGCGGCACGATATCCCGTTCCTTTTCGAGCTTCTGGTCTATCCGCTGGCTGGCGATGCCGATCAGACCAAGGACTATGTCGAGATGAAGGGCAAGAAAGCCGACCATGTTCTTGCCTCGGTCGAAGAATTCGCCAAGCCCGATTATGGCGTCGATGTTTTCAAACTCGAAAGTCCGGTCAGCGCACGCGATGCCGACGGGTCGGCCGAGGTTCAAGCCATCTTTGATGAGATGGGGCGGCTGGCTGGTCGGCCTTGGGTGATGCTGTCGGCTGGGGCCGGCAAATCCGAGTTCCGCGCCGTCCTTGAGCACGCCTTCGCGGCGGGGGCGTCGGGCTTTCTCGCGGGGAGGGCGATCTGGCTCGATGCGTTCAACGCCTACCCGGATTGGGCGGCGATCAAGGCGGGCCTGATTGGCGAAGCCGCCGACTATATGGCCGATATCAGCGCCCTAGCCGATGCCACGGCGACCAACTGGTCGGCACACCCGTGCTATGGATCAGGCGGGGCCGTTTTCCGGCCGGCCGATGCTGGGTTCCGGCATCACTATTCGGGCTTCGGAGGCTGACATGAAGATCGGCATCTTGCCGCTTGGGCGCCCGACATTCGATGTCGATTTCGCCAATCAGAAGCTCTCGGCAATGCTGGCGGTGCTTGACGCGAGCGACCACGCGGTGATGGGGCCGCGTGCGCTGCTTTTTGACGAAGCTGCGACGCGTGCGGCGATGTCGGAGCTTGCCGCCGAGGGGGTCGATCAGATCCTGATCCTCCAAGTAACCTTTACCGATGCCTCGATGGCTGTTGCGATTGGCGCGGCTTTTCCACTTCCTCTGTCGATCTGGTCGATCCCCGAGCCGAGAGCCGGTGGGCGTTTGCGCCTGAATTCCTTTTGCGGGCTCAATCTGGCCTCTCATGCGCTTGGTCTCAACGACAGGCCGTTTTCGTGGCTCTATGCTGAGCCAGAGGGCGACATTTCGGGGAAACTGGAAGATATGCTTGCGGGAAAGCGGCTCGTCTCGCCGCTGATGCCCGCGCAAATACCACCCGCGACCGATGCTGGGAAACGAGTCGCCAAGGCTGTGCAAGGCCGGCGGATCGCCCGCATAGGCGAGCGGCCGGCGGGGTTTCAGACCTGCGATTACAATCCTGATGCCTTGCGTTCGCTGGCCGGAGTTCAAGTGGACGAATTGGAGCTGGAAACTCTCTTTTCTGAAGCGAGAATAGCAGATCGAAGCGCTACATCACTGCTCAAAGAACAGGTTGCATCCGATGTGACCGGCTTGGCCGAGGTCGATCAGGACCAGCTCGACCGTTCGCTTCGCCTCAAGCTCGGGCTGGATAACTTGCGCTCGGGCGGCGGGTATGACGCCTTTGCGATCCGGTGCTGGCCCGAAACCTTTACCGAATATGGCGGCGCGGTTTGCGGCCCTGCGGCGATGATGGGCGAGGGGCGGGTGCCTTGCGCTTGCGAGGCGGATGTCTATGGCGCGCTGACACAGCTGATCCTTCTGGAAACGGCGCAGGCGCCTGTATTCCTGACCGATCTGGTTGACATGGACAGCGCCGATGACACCGGCGTTGTCTGGCATTGTGGTCAGGCGCCTCTGTCGATGCGCGATCCCGAAACGCCTGCCGAAGCGACGATCCACACCAATCGCAAACAGCCGCTTTTGTATCAATTCCCGCTTCGGCCCGGGCCTGTGACGCTGGTGCGTATCTCTCAGGCCCATAATCGCCCGCATATGATCCTGAGTTTCGGTGAAATGTTGCGCCGGCCCATGGCCTTTACCGGCACTTCCGGCGTGATCCGGTTCGAGCGACCCGCCGGCGCTGTTCTAGGCGATATCATCGACAGCGGGCTCGAACATCACATGGCGCTGGCCTACGGCGATCACCGCTCTGCGCTGCGTGGCGTGGCGGGCGCCCTCAACCTCCCGCTTCTGGAGATCTGAAAATGACAATCCGCTATGGCCTCATCGGCTCTGGAATGATGGGGCAGGAGCATATCCGCAATATCAACCTCCTTGGAGGGTGCGAGGTCGCCGCCGTCGCCGATCCCGATGAAGGGATGCGCGCCCTTTCGGTGCAAACCTCGGGGGGAACGGCCAAGCCCTACGCTGACTACAAAGAAATGATTTCCAAGGGCGATCTTGATGCCCTAGTGATCGTCTCCCCCAACGACACGCACCATGCGATCCTGATGGACATTCTGCGAACGCCGCTTCCCATTCTATGTGAAAAGCCCTTGTGCACGACCTCGGCGCATTGCCGCGAGGTTCTGGCCAAGGCCGAAAGCCGCGCCGCTCCGGTCTGGGTGGCTATGGAGTATCGCTATATGCCACCGGTTCAACGCCTTCTGGCCGAGATCCGCAAAGGGACGACTGGAACGCCGCGCATGATGGCGATCCGAGAGCACAGGTTTCCGTTTCTGCCCAAGGTGGGCGACTGGAACCGGTTCAGCGCCCGAACCGGCGGCACACTGGTCGAGAAATGCTGTCACTTCTGGGATTTGATGCGCCTGACGCTCGAAAGTGATCCGGTGCGGGTTTATGCCTCGGCGGCGGCGGATGTGAACCACCGTGACGAACGCTATGACGGCAAGAAACCCGATATCATCGACAATGCCTTTGTGACGGTCGAGTTTGAAAACGGCGCGCGGGGAATGCTTGATCTGTGCATGTTTGCCGAAGGTTCATATTGGCAGGAGGTGATTTCGATTACCGGCGCAGAAGGCCGCGTCGATGCCAAGGTGCCGGGTCCGGCCCGCTTTTCGGTTGATGGCAAAGAGCGCGCTTCGGAAATCGAAATCTCGCACCGCGCCAGCAAAGAGGTGGTCCGCGAAGAGGTCGAGGTGGATCACAGCATCCTCGCGGCGGGTGATCATCATGGCTCGACCTTCTTCCAGCATCAGCGTTTCAAGGATCTGGTTCAGACAGGCCGCGGCAGCCCGGAAGTGAGCCTGCATGACGGGCTATGGTCGGTCATCGTCGGTGAGGCCGCCGAGGAAAGCGCGCGGACCGGACGGGCCGTCGATATCCGGGGTGCGGCATGACCGCATTCGGCGCGCTCGCAGATGGCCGGCCCGTCGAAAGGCTCAGGATATCAGGCGGTGGCCTGACTGCCGACGTGTTGACCTATGGCACTGTCGTTCAGGATTTGCGTCTGGAGGGCCACGACAAACCCCTCGTCCTGGGCTTTCCCGAATTTGCCCCCTATCTCACCCACTCGCCCTACTTCGGCGCAACAGCGGGCCGCTGTGCCAACCGTATCCGCGATGGGCACCTTGAATTGGCAGGCAAGACTTATCAGCTCGACACAAATTTCCTCGGCAAGCATTCGCTCCACGGCGGCCTTGTCAGCATGGGCAAGCGTCTTTGGGCGGTTGCCGATCATAGCGCAGCCTCGGTCACATTCGCCATTTCCCTCGAGGATGGCGAAATGGGCTATCCCGGGCAACTCGACGCAACTGTGACCTATTCGTTGTGCGAGGGCGGGATTCTTGATGTCGTGATGCACGCTCGGACGGATGCGCCGACCCTGTGCAACATGGCCCACCACAGCTATTTCAATCTCGGCAGCGACCATGTCGGCTCCTACCTCATGCGTATCGCTGCCGACGCCTATCTGCCGGTCGACGATGAACTGATCCCGACCGGTGAGATCCGCCCCGTTGGCGGAACCGGGATGGATTTTCGCGAATGCCGGCCCGTCAGCGATGGCAGCCCGATTGACCACAACTTCTGCCTTGCGGCGGCTCGCGGAGCCATTCGCCCCGTGGCATGGCTAACGGATCAGGCGTCCGGCGTTTCGCTCGAAGTTCGCACGACCGAGCCGGGGCTTCAGGTCTATGACGGTTCGCGCGTCAATATCGCCGTCCCCGGCCATGGTGGCGCCAAGATGGGCGCCTCCTGCGGCATCGCCCTTGAGCCGCAGGTCTGGCCCGACGCAAACCACCACCCGGCGTTTCCTCAGGCGGTTCTTGTACCGGGCGAGGACTACGTCCAGCACACCCAATACGTTTTCACAAAGGACACCCCATGAGCAATTTCGGCGGCTTCTTGATCGAGTCCAATCTGATCGGCGGACAATGGGTCACGGCAGACAGTGGGAAATCCATCGCTGTGACAAACCCGGCGACAGGACAGGTGATCGGCCACGTTCCCGACAGCGGCGCCGACGAGACGCATCGCGCCATCGCCGCGGCCAGTTCTGCGTTCAAGAGTTGGTCGAAATCAGACCTCGGCTTTCGGGTTGGCCTTTTGCATAGGCTCCATGATGCGATCTTGGATCAGCAAGAGGCGCTTGCCGGCCTTTTGACCGCCGAACAGGGCAAACCCCTTGCCGAAGCGCGCGGCGAGATCGCCATCGGCGCGGCCTATATCCGCTGGTTTGCCGAGGAAATCCGCCGCACCAAGGGCGAGATTGTCCCCGCTCCGACCGGCGACCGGCGGCTTCTGGTGACGCATCATCCCGTCGGCGTCGTCGGCGCGATCACGCCGTGGAATTTCCCCTCGTCGATGCTCGCGCGGAAGCTGGGGCCAGCGCTTGCCGCGGGCTGCACCGTGGTTGCCAAACCGGCGACTGCGACACCTTATTCTGGCCTCGCCTGGGGCAAGCTGATCCAGGACGTCGGGTTTCCCGATGGCGTGGTCAACATCCTGACCGGTTCGGCCCGCGCCATCGGCGGCGCCATCATGGCCAGCCCTGATGTGCGGAAAGTGACCTTCACCGGCTCGACCGATGTGGGCAAGACGCTGATCCGGCAATCAGCCGACACCGTGAAGAAACTGTCGATGGAGCTTGGCGGCAATGCGCCCTTCATCGTCTTCGACGACGCCGATCTCGATGCGGCGGTCGAGGGGGCGATGATCGCCAAATACCGCAACATGGGGCAGACCTGCGTTTGCACCAACCGGTTCTATGTGCAGGCAGGGATTCACGATGCCTTTGTTGAACGGTTAAAGGCCGCGACCGCCGCACTTGTCGTCGGCAACGGGGCGGAGCCGGGCGTGCAGCAAGGTCCACTCATCGACGAGGCCGCGGTCGAGAAGGTTGAAGCCATGATCTCCGATGCGGTCGCCAAGGGCGGACAGATCGTTCAAGGCGGGCGACGGCACGGAAATGGCGGCACATTCTTCGAGCCAACTGTCATCACCGGCGCAACCTCCGCCATGCAGTTCGCGACCGACGAGATTTTTGGCCCGCTCTCGGCCGTCTTCAAGTTTTCGACCGAAGAGGAGGCCATTTCAGCCGCCAACGCGACCGAATACGGCCTTGCCGCCTATGCCTATACGCGCGATCTAGGGAGGGCATTCCGCCTTAATGACGGGTTGGAATATGGCCTTATCGGCATCAATTCGGGCCTGATCACCACGGTCGAGGCGCCGTTTGGTGGCCTGAAAGAAAGCGGAATGGGCAAAGAGGGCGGAAGTCAGGGCCTCGAGGATTACCTCTCGACCAAATACGTTTGTCTGGCGGGGCTCAAAGCATGATCCTGATCACCGAATTCATGGATGAAAGCGAAGTGGAGCGGTTGAGCGCCGCGCATCCGACAACCTACGCGCCCGACTTGGCCGATCGCCAAGCCGAAATCCCGGCCCTGATGGCCGGTGTCCGGGCGCTTATTGTCCGCAACCGGACAAAGGTAACCGCGGCCTTGATCGCTGCCACGCCTGATTTGCGGGTTGTCGGGCGGCTTGGGGTCGGCCTCGACAATATCGATCTGGACGCCTGCCGAGGGGCGGGGGTCGAGGTCATCCCTGCGACAGGGGCCAACACGCTTTCGGTTGCCGAATACGTGGTGACCAATGCGCTCGTTCTTCTGCGAAACGCCTATCTGGCCCGCAATGCGATGGAGGCCGGCGCATGGCCGCGCAGCCAGTGCTCGGGCCGCGAGGTGGCCGGCCGAAAGCTCGGCCTCGTGGGGTTTGGTGCCATTGCCCGCGAAACCGCGCGGTTGGCAAAAGCTCTCGGCATGGAGGTCTGCGCTTTCGATCCGATCGTCTCTCAGGACGATCCGGCATGGACAGGCATCGAGCGTCTGTCCTTCGACGATGTGCTTGGGGGCTCGGACGTAATCAGCCTGCACGTTCCTCTCACGCCCCAGACCCATCACATGATCAACGCAGCACGCCTTACGCAGATGCGCGAAGGGGCTGTTTTGATCAATGCGGCGCGTGGTGGGGTGGTTGATGAAGACGCGCTCGCCTCGGCGCTGCGCGACGGCCGCCTTGGCGGCGCCGCGCTCGACGTATTTGAGACCGAACCCCTCACCGCGGAAGCCGCTCAAATATTTCGAGGGATCGGCAATCTCATTCTCACCCCGCATATCGCCGGGGTTACCGATGACAGCAATACCCGCGTCAGCAAGATGATCGCCGATCTCGTGCTGGACCGGCTACAATAGGAGACATCATGGCCAAGACCATAGACAGACAGATCATATCCGACCTCACCGGGGCCGGCATAGATTTCGTGACCTCGGTGCCCTGCAAACAGCTTGCAGGGGTGATCGAGGTTCTCAACGAAACACCGCAGATCCTTCATGTTCCGTCAAACAAGGAAGACGAGGGCATGGGCCTTTGCGCGGGGGCCTATTTGGGTGGCTCGCGGCCGGCGATCATCATGCAGAACACCGCGCTGGGGGTTGTCGTCAACACGCTCGCGACGCTGATCCAGTTCTACCAGATCCCGCTGCCAATGCTGATTTCCTATCGTGGCGAAGTAGGCGAGCCAGTGGCCTGTCAGGTCGAGATGGCGCTTCACACCAAGGCGATCCTCAACCAGCTGCATATTCCAACCTATCACTTCCACAAGGCCTCCGACGTAGAAGAGCTGCCGGGAATTCTGAGCTACACCCAGATGTGCAGCAAACCCGTTGCCATCCTGACCGACGCCACATTCTGGAGGACCGCGCAATGATCCGCTACGAGGTTTTGAAAACACTGCTTCCGGTGATCTCCGACGAGCTGGTGGTCTGCAATATCGGCTCTCCGAGCCAGGAGCTCCACGCGCTCGATGATCGTGGCACCAATTTCTATATGCTCGGGACGATGGGCCTGGCCTCGTCAATCGGTTTTGGTCTCGCGCTTGTGCAAGACAAACCTGTCATTTCAATTGACGGCGATGGGTCGGTTCTGACCAATCTCGCGACACTTTCGACCATCGCCAACAACCCGCGGGATAACTTCATTCTACTGATCATCGACAATGGATCCTACGGGTCGACGGGCGATCAGGCGACCTATGCCGGCAAAAAGACATCGCTCGCCGCTGTTGCCACCGCTTGCGGATGCGAGAATGTGGTCGAGGTGTCCGCCGAAGAGACAGCGCAAGCTGTCAAAGAGGCGCTTGCCGCGCGGCGCATGACCATCATCGTTTCCAAGTGCCAAAGCGGAAACGTGCAGGTGCCGGTGATTACAAAGAACCCGATCATGATCCGCGAAAGGTTTATGGAGGCGGTCAGGGGGTGAGCTTGGTCCGAACCGCCATGCCCGATAGCCCAAACCATTCGAACCCCCATCGCTCTCAGGTTTAGGCTCGAGTGCCCAGGATGAGATGACCTGGCTAGGCGAACCCCGCTCGCCCGATCGAAGATGATTGGGCGAGAGTGTCCGCTTATGTCCCTCAAAGCGTCGGCCAGAACAGCAATGCGACCGGTTCAGCGCGGCGCCGGTCACACAACAATGGTGTCAACCGGGAAAACGAACTTTGATCCAATACATGGCTCCAAATCGTATCTAGTGCAAAACACCCAGTGTGCGAGACGACTATGAGAGAGTTATTCTTGGCGGCGACCGCCGGTCTTTTGGTCCTTCCTGCGGTTGCGCAACAAATGGACCATTCTTCTGCCGAACATGATCACGGGAACATGGCGGAGGCCGCAGTAGAGCCTTCGATGGCTACGCGCGCCTATGCCGAAATCAACGCAAAGATGCACCAAGAAATGAACATGGAGTTCACGGGCGATCCGGATCTCGACTTCATTCTGGGCATGATCCCGCACCATGCAGCTGCGGTCGAAATGGCGAAGGTCGTCCTTGAACATGGCAAAGACCCGTTGGTGCGGGAATTTGCCCTGCAGATAATCGTGGCGCAAGATTCCGAAATCGAATGGATGCGAAATTGGCTGGAGGCGCGCTAGGCGATCGCATTTTCCAGATGGGGCAACGAGGGCCTCAGTGAAGCTGTGTAACTGGGCGGAAGACAAATGGCTTACGAAGAACCCCAATACGAAACTGTTGCGGTCGCCAAAGGCTACGAGCTGCGTCGCTACGGCGACAGGCTCGCTGCGCAAGTCCAGCAGTCATCGAACGAGGACGGCGCATTCGGCAAGTTGTTTCGCTATATTTCTGGCGCTAACCGATCATCGGCAAGAATCAACATGACCGTTCCTGTCGCACAGCCAGAGAGGATTGCGATGACGGTGCCGGTTGCGCAGTCGATTGATGACGGTGCCGCGACCATGCAATTCTTCTTGCCGTCTACCTACACCATTGAAACGGCGCCAATGCCCACGGACCCAAACGTCCGCATTGTCCAAGTCTTTGGCGGGCTTTATGCGGTGCGCGGCTATTCCGGGCGCGCCAATCGGCGGAACTATGAGTTTGCAAAAGCGGAGTTGCTCGAACGATTGAGCGAAGATGGAATTCATCCTACATCCGCTCCGATCAGGGCCACCTATAACGGCCCGTTCACGCCGCCTTTCTTGCGCAGAAACGAAGTCATGGTTCGGGTCGACTAGACCGACCGACGCCCATCCGTTGTGGATCGCCCGAAACAAAGCAATCCACGCGCAGGCGCTTTGCACAACAGCCCTTGCTACAGCTTTTCAAACATGATCGAGACATCGCCGATCGTGATGCCGGCGCGGCTCATGTAGGCCTTGTTGAACACCCGGTCGTCCGCGATCAGCCACATCCAATCGTCAAAGGTTACTTTCATTGTATCAGTTGTTCCGTCTGCCGATGGGATTGGCAGATCGATTGTATAACTCCAATTGAATCGGTCGCCGTCCTCTTGACCGCTAGCTTCGCCAAAGACGCCCGGTGCGGTCCCGGTCCAAGTGTCTTCGCCCGTTTTGGTCAAGGTCCAGACACGTTGTTCTGTTGAACCGTCCTCGTAGATAAAGTCTTCGGTCAGCTGAAGAATCTTTCCGTCCCATTCGCCCGAGATGTCCACGACAAAACTTCTCCGCGCTGTTCCGAAGATGTCCTGAAACTGCCCGTAGGCTCTGGATTTGCCTTCGAAGAATTCTTCGAGATTGAAGTCCCGATCTGAGAGCGGGCGATCTTCGAAAGAGGGTTTGCCGGTGCAGGCGGCGACGAGCGCCAAGGCGGAAACTCCAAGTATGACTCTTCGCATTTTCGTCCTCATCGTCTGTGGGGGTGTGACCAAGGCACGGCTAGTGCCTGCAATGATGATGTCCATTCTAGTCAAGACCTCTAAGCGCCTGGCTTGCTGCAAGTTCTCTTGAGCTGTCGGAAAGCCATATTCCCAGAAACCGCGCTCTTATTTTGTCATGCTCGAGCAGGCAGGTTTCTTCATTGTTCAGAAAGAACCTGACCGCATTCGCGCCTACGGCGACCGCGGAATACCTGTCCGAAGGTTTCACGTCCCGAAAGCACTCGGCAAGCTTCGCCTTGATTTCATCGCCATCCGGCAAGCCGCCCTCTACCCGCTCGATTTCGAAGAGTGTCGCCTTGACCAACGCTGGCCCGCTGAACTCTCGCTGATAGGTCAGATCGAGTTGGAACGGCCGGCTCCAATCGAAATCCTCGCCTCTCTCAGTATAAAGATCGGCCTTATAGAGCTTGATGCCGAGCCAGCGAAGTTCAGCCGAGCCGATGCGTTCCGGTGACGCAATGTAGGAACCAGACGCGAAGTTGGCGGTATTTGCGCTCGCTACCGGCGCAAACGTCGCCATGGCAATCAACGAAAGAGCTCTGGGAAGAAGTTTGTTCATGTGACCCTCTTTGATTTGATTACGGACAATTTCTGCCGATGGATCACTGTGAAGTTTTCTCTTCGAGAATTGGGCCAAGGACGAATAGCAGGACGACGATCGCGATGGCTTTGAGTATTGACGGGACGACAGCATAGAGGAGGCCAAGCATCGCAAGGGCCGAAGGTTCGAGCGCGGCGCCAACTTCAAAACCCGACCATTCAAGGAGCGGCAGGACAATCCCCGCCGAGATCGCCAAAGTGGCCTTGCCGGCAAAGTTCCAGAAACCAAACGCCAAAGAGGCATCGCGTTGCCGCTTGGCTTGCTGTTCAGAGAAAAGGGCAGGAAGCAGAAGTAGATCCGCCCCCAAGCCTGCCCCCGATACGATGCAGACCAAGGCAAATTGCAGGCCGTCACCGGGCCCCAAAAGCGAGGCCCAAATGAAACCGGCAATCGAGATCGTCATCCCGGTTGCCAGAACTTTGATCGGATCCACCCTGCCTGCCACGAACTTCCAAACTGGCGTCGAGACTGCTGCAGCGAAGAAGAATACCAGCAGAAAGACGCCTGCGAAGCTCGGAAGTTCCAACCTGTATTCAACGAAGAAAATGAAGAGCGTCGAGGTAATCGCAACGGGTGTGGCGTTGAGAAAGGCCAACAAGAGAAAGCGGCGCGTTGTGCGATCCGATAGGAAGCCCCGAATGGTTCCGGCAGGCGAATAAACGGGTTTCAGCCCTCGAGGCACGATGAAGGCGACCAAAATCGCTGCGGCGGCAAAGATGACCGCGAACCCTAGGTAACCATCGCCTGGCAGTACAAACGGCAAAATGCACGCTGCTGTGATCCCCAGAAGGGTGGCTGCCTCTCTCCAAATAGCGACGCGAACATGACCTTCGCGGGCCCCTCTCTCGACGCCCTCCGAGTAGATGACAATTGATAGGAGAGAGTAAGCGGTAAAGGTGAGGATCAGGAAGCAGGCGACCCAAACTATCGGGGAAAACGGCGCGGTAAGGCCAAAAAGCCCAAGCACTCCGACGCCAAGTATTATGAGTGTGGTGAACGTGATTGCGGCTCGGTGACGGGCATATCTCGCCAATGCCCACCCCAAGGCAGGATCTTGAGCAAAGTCCAGAAGGCGGAGCAACAGTAGCAGCGCACCCAACGTATCCAAAGCGATGCCGTATCTCTGAGCGAGAAAGGCGGGCAGATGGATGTAGAGTGGGATGCCAACCGCAGCGACCAGCCCCGCGAAAGTCGCGTAACCGAAAAGTGGGGACCTTTGTCGTGCACTTTGGTTCACTTGCTACACCCCGGCCGCTTCTAGGGGGTGCTCCAGATGGTCAACTTTGGCCTGCACCCGTCAAACGAGGTACGCAGTGTTCGTCCCACCGGATCAAAACGCTTTGTGAAGGCCTTGTCAGAGGAGCTTCGCTTGAGACGGGTATGAATGCCCCAGCGATTTGCCGCCATTCACAACCCTCCTCTCAACCATTTCAATTCAGAGCGTCACTTCGGCTCCTCTGCCAACTGGAATCTCAACCGCGCCGCTGTTCCAAATGCCAATCCTGCTTGCGCCCAAAACAAGGGCCAGGCTGAAACTTTCTGACAGCGCGGCATCACCCCCCCGACCCATTTCATGGCATACCTTGCTATTGCCGTCGGACTGCATTTGACTGCCGCCTTGTCTCTGGTAGGTGCCAGAGCCAGTCTGCCAAGGAGAAATGTTATGTTCCGCTGGGGAGTGCTTTCAACCGCCAAGATTGGCCGCGAGCAGGTTTTGCCGGCCATCGCTGATGCCGGAAATTGCGTCCTGACGGCAGTCGCCAGCCGGGATGTTGCCCGCGCGCGGAGCCTTGCCGACCGTTTCGGTGCGCCCCATGCCTTTGGCAGCTATGAGGCGCTGTTGGCGAGCGATGCTGTTGATGGCGTCTATATCCCGCTGCCCACCTCGCAGCATTTCGAATGGTCGGCCAAGGCCGCCGCGGCTGGCAAGCACGTCCTGTGCGAAAAGCCCATCGCCGCGCAGGCGAGCGAGATCGACACGCTGATCGCCGCGCGTGACACGAGCGGGGTTCTTATCTCCGAAGCCTTCATGGTCTATTATCACCCGCAGTGGTGGAAGGTGCGCGAACTGATCGAGGACGGTGCGATCGGACGTCTGCGTCAGGTTCAGGGGGCGTTCAGCTATTTCAACAACGATCCCTCGAACATGCGGAACATCCCCGAGCTGGGCGGCGGTGTCTTGAAGGATATCGGGGTTTATCCGACGGTCACGACCCGTATCGTCACAAGCCAAGAGCCTCGGCGCGTCCGCGCCCGTGTCGAATATTCTTCGCAGTTCGGGACCGATATCTATGCCAGCGTCTCGCAAGACTTTGGCGATTTTGAGCTGTCCTTCTATTGCTCGACCCAGATGGCGCTGCGCCAGACGATGGTGTTCCACGGCGAGACAGGCTGGATCGAGGTCCACGCGCCATTCAATACGGGGCTTTATGGCCACGGCAAGATCACGCTGAATTCGGCCAGCCATGACCGGCAGGAGGTTTTCCGGTTTGGCGGCTTCAATCACTACAAGGCTCAGGTCAAAGCGTTCGCTGATCGCGCCACAGGCGGAGAGAGCGAGATTTTCACACTGGAGAACTCGCGCGCCAACCAAAGCGTGATCGACGCGATCTTTGCGGCGGGCAAGCACAACGGTTGGGAGACGGTCGGAGCCTGAGAGCCAACGCCTGCCCATTGCGAAGCCCGCGGTCTGCCGTCATGGTGGCGCTAACATCTGGGAGGGTGACGCGTGCGATTCCTGATATTGGCGAGCATTGTCGCGGCGGCTTCTGCGGCGGGCGCCGGTGAGCTTCCGCCTCCCCTGACCGACGCCGACTTTGCGGCGGTCCGGCCCGAAGAGGCCGCGCTGGGGCAACTCCTGTTCTATGATCCGATCCTGTCGGGCAACCGCGAGGTCGCCTGTGCAACCTGCCATCATCCGGCCTTTGGCACCTCGGATGGCCTGTCGCTGTCGCTCGGTGATGGCGGCACCGGCCTCGGGCCGCGCCGGATCGCCGATCAGGCCAACCTTCCCGAACAGCGGGTTCCGCGAAACGCCCAGTCGCTCTTCAATCTTGGCCTCATCGATTACACGGTTCTCTTCCACGATGGCCGGATCGAGGCCGACCCGAGCCGCCCCGGCGGCCTGCGCACGCCGCTTGATGCCGATATGCGCGATGGCTTTGCTTCGCCACTTTCTGCCCAGTCGATGTTTCCGGTGCTTAGCCCCGACGAGATGGCCGGCCACTATTCGGAAAATGAAATTGCTCAGGCCGTCAGGCTTGGCCGCTTGTCGAGCCCCGGCGGGGCGTGGGATCTGATCGCCGCAAGGGTCGCCTCTATTCCCGAATATGCCACCGCCTTCGAGGTGGTCTATGACCATATCCACGCGCCCTCGGATATCGGCTTTACAGATATCTCCAACGCGGTCGCCGCGTTCATGGAGGCAGAGTGGCGTTCCGATACATCCCCGTTCGACGCCCGTCTGCGCGGCGAGGCCGCCCTGTCGCCCGAGGCCGAGGCGGGGCTTCAGCTTTTCTACGGTGATGCGGGCTGCGCCGATTGCCACAGCGGGCCGCTTCTGACCGACTTCGGCTTCCACGCGATGGGCCAGCCGCAGATCGGGCCAGGCAAGGGCGCCCGGTTCGAGACCCACGCCCGCGACGAGGGGCGCTTCCGCGTGACGGGACACCCCGAGGATTACTACGCCTTCCGCACCCCATCGCTTCGAAACGTGATGCAGACCGGCCCCTGGGGCCATTCCGGCGCCTATGCCGATTTGCGCGCCTTTGTGACCGCGCACCTCGATCCGAAAGCGGCGCTTTCCAGCTATGATCGCGAGCAGGTCGTTTTGCCCGAACTTCCCGTCAACGACTGGCGGATCATGGATGATGCGGTCGAGGCACAGGCAATCTCCGATGCGGTGACTTTTAAACCGGTTTCGCTGACCGACGGCGAAATTGATGCCATTATGGCTTTTCTCGAGAGCTTGAGCGATCCGGTCGCCTTGGAGGGTCGCCTAGGCGTGCCCGAAGTCGTGCCGAGTGGCCTCAGGGTGCCGCGCCCCTAGGGCCTATTGCCGGCTGATGGCAATCACGCGATCGACCGGCACGGTGACGGACACCGGCCGCAGCGCGGGATCTGGCCAGCGGATCTTGATAGTGGCTTCGGTCGCAGCGCCGAGGCCAAAGTGAAGCGGTAGGGCCTGCCCGCCTGCGTGGCCGCCCCCGACGACGACCTGTTGGCTCAGGCGCAAATCGCCTGCGGTCACCGTTACGACCGCGCCAATCGCATTGCGATTGCCGCCCGGCTGTGTGATCGCAACGCCGATCCAGTGGCCGCTATCGGGCGTGACGTTGCGATAAAGCTCGGCCCCGGCGCGGCGGTTGACGACCACCAGATCTAGACGCCCGTCACCGTCGAAATCGGCCAGTGCTGCCCCGCGCGATCGCTCCTTGGTTGCTACGCCTGCAACATCAGCTTTCTCGACAAAGGTGCCGTCGGGTTGCTGGATCAAAAGGTTGTTGGGGTCTTCCATTGCGTTCGTGGGCATCTGGTCGACGTTGCCCTTGGCGATGAAGAGGTCGGGTCGGCCATCGTTGTCGATATCGCCGAACTGGGCGTGCCAGCCGGTCGAAGGGCGGCCGTCAGAGCCATCGAAAGGGCGTTGGGCATAGGTGCCGATCGAGAAGGGGGCGGGTTTGTAGGTGCCGTCGTCTTGGGCGATCTGCATCAGCTGATCGCCCATCGAGGTGAGCATCACCTCGTCGCGCCCGTCGCCTGTCAGATCGGCGCTCGCAATGCCCATGCCCCAAAGCGAGACCTTCGGCCAGCCGTCTTCTTCCGTGAGGAAGCGCCGTTCATTGATGTCCCACATCTGCTCATAGCCGCCGCGGACGTAGTAATGCCGGTCGTTCGAGAGGCGCAGGGTCATCCGGCCCCGCGCATCGTGCGAAGCCAGTATCGAGAGGGCGCAGAAGCCCGGCTCCAGCTCTTCATCGCGCCAGCCATCTGCCTCGGGCCTCAGCAGTGTATTGGCGTCACAGGCTTCGAACGGGCCTTCGGGATCAGCGCGGTCAACGTAATGTCCAACAGCGAGGGTGGGGCGCCCGTCGCCCTCCCACCAGCCGGTAAAGGCGGTCGACCAGCGATCTGCCTGCGGCAAACCCCATGCGTCGGTGACATCCTCAAAGGCGCAATCCGGTCCGCCCCGCAATAGGCGGTCGGGCCCGACCCGCAGCACATAGAGGTCAGTCCAGCCATCCGCGTCGATATCGAGAGGATAAGCGCCGGTCACGTCAGTGACCCCGGGGCCTTCCGAAAGCGCAAAGTTGAAGCCGCCCTCGTTGACGTAAAGAGCAGAAGGGTTCGCGCCACCTGCAAGGAAGATGTCGGGCTGCTTGTCGGCGTTGCAGTCCATGACGGCGACACCGCCGCCGACAAAGAACTCCCAGTCGCCGCCGTAGATATGCCCGCCGAGTTGAACGGAGTGATCCTCAAATGCCGGATCGGCCGCATGGGCGGCCGAGGCAAGGGAGCCCGCGATCAACAGGGCAAGACCTATCCGCTTCATCCGGCGCGCGCCTCGCCAAGCGCGGCTTCGGTCACGGCAATCAGCGCAAGCGCCGTTGCGCCACGCGCCCAGACGAGATCGCCCCAAGCGTGAATCTCGATCCGGGCAAGGCTGCGGCCCTCGGTGAGGGTCAGTGACTGCATCTCTGTCAATACTTCATCGGCATAGAGATACTCATAGCGCATCCGTTCGCCCGAGAGGATGATCAGCTCCGGGTCGAAGAGCTGGATAACATTTGCAAGGCCCACGGAAAGATAGCGCCCAGCGCGCTGGAAGATGGAACGGGCAGCGAAATTGCCGCTCTTCGCCCGTCCATAGAGCGACTCCAAGAGTTGGTGGGGGCTTTGCAAATTGCGCGTGTTGCGCCCCAAAGCTGTCGAGGCTTCGCGGGCAAGGGCATAGTCGGCGAGATAGGCCTCGAGGCATCCGCGTTGGCCGCAACGGCACAGCGCGCCATCGAGTTGGACCTTTGTATGCCCAAGCTCGAGGCCGATGCCACGAGAGCCTCGGAACAGGCGGTTGTTGAGGACAAGCCCCATGCCGACACCGTGCTCGATCGTCACGACCGCAAAATCCGACATGGCCCGGCCAACGCCAAACCACAGCTCTGCCAGCGTCAAAACGTTGGCATCATTGTCGATCAGGACCGGGACGCCAAAACGGGCTTCGAACAGCGCTTTGAGATTGAACTCGCGTTCTGACATCAACGGCGACCAGATCACCGTTCCTGTCTGGTGTTCCACGATCCCTGAAAGGCCGATGCCTACGGCGTTGATGTCGGAAAGTTCGTAGGGTGTCTGGGCCAGAAGGAGGCCAATAAGGGCATCCATCTCGTCAAGAAGCTCGTTAGGTGATTTCGTGGCGGAGGGGATCGGCAGTGTCGCATCAGCCAGCATATTGCCGGCAAAATCCGTCAAGACAGCCGAATGTCGCTCGTCCGAGACCTTGATGCCGATGACGCGACGTCCCTCCGGGACAACTTCAAGCGCGACTGGCGGGCGGCCACGGTTGCCGTCTCGCATCGGACCTTCGACCTCGCGCAGCATATTGGCGGCGATCAGATCGGCAGTCAGCGCCGTCACCGAGCCGGGGCTGATGCTGAGGGCGCGGGTAACTTCTGCTCTGGTGGCCCTGCCCGCGCCGCGGACGTGTTCGAAGACCTGCTGGCGCAAAGACCGTGCTTCCTGACCGGCCTGCGTCAGAAGAGGGCCGCAGCCCCCTACGGTTTGCGATGATTCGACGCCCAGGTTTTCGTTGTCATCATACATAACTTCAGAGATCGAAATATTTGCTGCGGCTGCGAAGCGGTTTTGGCTTCATTATCGGCGATCACCAGCAGTTTGGCGCAGAAAATATCACCTGACTAGGGGTATTTATTTCATTGCGAGCGCCACCGTGCAATTTTTATTTTGACAGCTGAAATAAATTTGGCATTGTTAGCGCTGTCAGGTCGTAGGGCCTGCTGCCCCATGTTTCGGGGCAAGTGAAACGGGAGGAATACATGCACAAGTCAATTCTCGCCGCGGCTATCGCGGTAGTTGGTTTTTCGAGCGCTGCCCTGGCGGAAGGCCTGACCATCGGTGTGAGCTGGTCGAACTTCCAAGAAGAGCGCTGGAAAACTGACGAAGCTGCCATGAAGGCTGCCATTGAAGCCGAAGGCAACACCTACATCTCTGCCGACGCGCAGAACTCGGCCGCCAAGCAGATGACCGACGTTGAGGCTCTGATCGCTCAGGGCGCTGACGCGCTGATCATCCTGTCGGTCGACAAAGACGCCATCGGCCCCGCCGTTGACGCCGCTGCCGCCGAAGGCATTCCGGTTGTCGGTTATGACCGTCTGATCGAAGACGCCCGCGCCTTCTATCTGACCTTCGACAACAAAGGCGTTGGCCGCATCATCGCTGAATCCGTGGTTGCGGCTCAGCCCTCGGGCAACTTCGCAATCATCAAGGGCGACAAGGGCGACCCGAACGCCGCCTTCCTGCTTGAGGGCATGATGGAAGTGATCGGCGATGCCGTGAACTCCGGCACCATCAAGATCGTTGGTGAAAGCTTCACCGACGGCTGGAAGCCGGACAATGCTCAGAAGAACATGGAGCAGATCCTTACCGCCAACAACAACGCCGTTGACGCCGTTCTGGCCGAAAACGACGGTATGGCTGGTGGTGTCATCGCAGCGCTCGCCGCTCAGGGTATGGTTATCCCGGTCGGTGGTCAGGACGGCGACCATGCCGCTCTGAACCGCGTTGCTCGCGGCACCCAGACCGTGTCGGTGTGGAAAGACTCGCGTCAGCTTGGTGCTGCGGCTGCGTCGATCGCAGTCGATCTTGCTGAAGGCATTGCCTTGGCAGACGTCGAAGGCGCGGTCCAGTGGAATGGCGGCGCGAACGGCGTGATGATGAGCGCAATTTTCCTCGCGCCGACCCCGATCTCCAAAGACAACATCAATGTTGTGATCGATGCGGGCCACATTGCGAAAGACAAGGTCTGTGAAGGCGCCATGGCTGGCGTCGCCGGCTGCGAATAAGCAGTGACCTCCCGGCGCCGCCCTCCCTCAGGGCGGCGCCATTCTATTTTCCAATTACTTTTCGTCGGCGCTGATTGACTTGCCTGTGCTAGGGTAGGAGCGCCTGAGTCTTGCCGGCTTTCGGCGACAGACAAACTGGATGATCACATGACCCAGACACCCTCTTCATCGGGCCAGAGCCCCAAACGTCGTGAAAGCGCGGCCAGCCGTTTCCTGCACGCCACAGAGCTTGATACCCGGCTTCTTGGCATGGTCGCAGCGCTGGCGATGATCTGGATCGGCTTTCATTTCTTCGGCCTTTTCAAAACCGGCTTCGGTGCTTTCCTGACCCCCCGCAACCTCTGGAACCTTTCGGTCCAGACGGCCTCGATCGGCATTATGGCAACGGGCATGGTTTTGGTGATTGTCACCCGGAATATCGACCTCTCTGTCGGTTCGATCCTCGGCTTCTGTGCCATCGCCATGGGGATGATGCAGGTGCATATCCTGCCGCAGTTTCTTGGCCTTGGTCATCCGGCGATCTGGATTATCACAGTGATCTTCGGGATGGCCGTTGGCACCGTGATCGGTGCGCTGCATGGCTGGTTGATCGCCTATCTCGCGATCCCTGCCTTCATCGTGACGTTGGGTGGCCTTCTGGTCTGGCGCGGCGCGGCTTTCCTTGTGGCGCGCGGCGAAACGATCTCGCCGGTTGACGCCACCTTCGCGCTGCTTGGCGGTGGCCCCTATGGCGCGGTCGGCGCGATGGGCAGCTGGATCGTCGGCCTGATCGGTTGCGCGACTGTGATCTACATGATTGTTGCGGGGCGCCGCAAACGCAAAACCTTTGGTTTTCCGCAGCGCCCCGTCTGGGCTGAATATTTCCTGTCGGCGCTTGGCTGTGGGGTGATCGTCGGTGCGGTGCTTCTGGTGAATTCCTACTACTGGCCGCGCGGCATCGTCCGGGCCTATGCCGCAGAGAACAACATCGAGATCCCCGAAGGCGGCCTCTTCATCTCGCATGGCTTTGCGATACCGGTTCTGATCCTTCTCGGCGTCGGCATTGGCATGACCATTCTGATGAACCGGACCCGTTTTGGCCGCTATGTTTTCGCCATCGGTGGCAATCCCGAGGCCGCCAAACTGGCGGGCATCAACACCCGCTGGATGACGGTAAAGATCTTTGCACTGATGGGCCTTCTGACCGGGCTTTCCTCGGTCGTCGCTTCGGCCCGCCTCGGCTCGGCCACCAACGCCTTGGGCACGCTTGACGAGCTTTACGTCATCGCGGCGGCTGTGATCGGCGGCACCAGCCTCGCCGGTGGTGTGGGCACGATCTATGGCGCGATCCTTGGCGCCTTCGTCATGCAGTCGCTGCAAACCGGCATGGTCCTTGTGGGCTTTGACGCAGCCATGCAGCAGATCGTTGTGGGATCGGTTCTGGTCCTCGCGGTCTATCTCGACAACCAATACCGCCGTGCT
Source organism: uncultured Paracoccaceae bacterium (assembly GCA_937138255.1). Classification (GTDB taxonomy): domain Bacteria; phylum Pseudomonadota; class Alphaproteobacteria; order Rhodobacterales; family Rhodobacteraceae; genus RFZI01. The sequence continues at coordinate 175,396 of CAKZOU010000069.1, read as the reverse complement.
TCGAAATAGGAGGCCGTGATGAGCAATTCCGAACAGAAAACCCCTCTCGTCGATCTGCGCAACATCTCGATCTCTTTTGGCGGGATAAAGGCGGTCGACGATGTCTCGCTCGATCTTTATCCGGGCGAAGTTGTCGGCCTTCTCGGCCACAACGGCGCAGGCAAATCGACGCTGATCAAGATCCTCTCCGGCGCCTATGAGGCCGACAGCGGCGAGATCTGGATCAGCGGCGAGAAGGCCGAGATCAACAGCCCGCGCGACGCGCGCGACTATAACATCGAGACGATCTATCAGACGCTGGCGCTGGCAGATAACCTTGATGCCGCCTCCAACCTCTTTCTGGGGCGCGAGCTGGTGAGCCGGCTTGGCACGGTCGATGATGCGCGGATGGAAGCCGAGACGCGCAAGATCATGGCCCGCCTCAACCCCAACTTCAAGAAACTGAAAGAGCCGGTGAGCGCCCTTTCGGGTGGCCAGCGCCAGTCGGTCGCTATCGCCCGCGCCGTCTATTTCAACGCGCGCATCCTGATCATGGATGAACCCACCGCCGCGTTGGGTGTGCATGAGACGGCGATGGTTGCGGACCTTATCAAGGAGTTGAAGGCGCAAGGCCTCGGCATCTTCCTCATCAGCCACGACACGCGCGAGATGATGGAACTCTGCGATCGGGTTTCGGTCATGAAGAACGGCCAGCTTGTCGGCACAGAGCGGGTCGAGGATGTGACCGAAGACGATATCCTTTCGATGATCATTCTCGGAAAGAACCCCAAGCGCGAGGCCGCCTGATGTATCTCGGCCTTGATCTGGGCACCTCCGGCCTCAAAGGCGCGGTGGTGGCCCCGGATCAAACGATCCTCGCCGAGGCGACCGCGCCGCTTTCCGTGGCGCGGCACCACAGCGGCTGGTCCGAACAGGATCCCGCCGATTGGATCGCGGCCTGCGAAACGGTTTTGACGGCGCTGGGCGCCAAAATCGACCTAAAGGGAATCGAAGCAATCGGCCTTTCAGGCCAGATGCATGGGGCGACGCTGCTCGATGCCTCCGACAATGTCTTGCGCCCCTCGATCCTCTGGAACGACACGCGCTCGGCCAAAGAGGCGGCCGAGCTTGATGCCGACCCACGTTTTCGCGCGATCACCGGCAATATCGTCTTCCCCGGCTTTACCGCGCCCAAGCTTGTCTGGTGTGCACGTCACGAGCCGGAGCTTTTCGGCAAGGTCGCCAAGGTTCTCCTGCCGAAAGACTACCTCCGCCTGTGGCTGACGGGCGAGCATGTGGCCGAGATGTCGGACGCCGCAGGCACGTCGTGGCTCGACACCGGCGCGCGCGATTGGTCGGATGACCTTCTGGCCGCAACGGGCCTGACGCGGGCACAGATGCCCCGGCTGGTCGAAGGCTCGGAAGTGTCGGGCGGCCTGCGTGGCGATCTGGCTTCCCGTTTCGGCATTCGTGCAGGTATCCCTGTCGCGGGCGGCGGTGGCGACAACGCGGCAAGTGCGGTCGGCGTCGGCGTGGTGAAGGCAGGGCAGGCTTTCGTCAGCCTCGGCACCTCGGGCGTTCTGTTTGCCGCTTCCGACACATATCAGCCCGATGCCGCTTCGGCGGTGCACAGCTTCTGCCATGCCCTGCCGGATACCTGGCATCAGATGGGTGTGATCCTTTCCGCCGCCGACGCGCTCAACTGGTTTGCCGCCAATCTTGGCGAGGATGCCGCCGCGCTGAGCGGATCGCTCGGGGCCTTGCAGGCGCCGGGCAAGGCATTGTTCCTGCCCTATCTCGGCGGCGAGCGGACCCCGCACAACGATGCCGCGATCCGCGCCTCATTCCTGCATCTCGATCACGCCACCGGTCGCGCCGCCATGGTGCGGGCGGTGCTCGAGGGCGTCACCCACGCGGTGCGCGACAGCTATGACGCGCTGACCGGCACGGGCACAAGGATCGAGAGCCTCATCGCCGTCGGCGGCGGCTCGCGCTCGGATTATTGGCTCAAGGCCATCGCCACTTCGCTGGGCCTGCCGATCTCGGTGCCGGTGGCCGGCGATTTCGGCGGGGCCTTCGGCGCGGCCCGTCTGGCGATGATGGCCGCATCCGGGGCAGGGGCCGAAATTGCGACCGCCCCCCGGATCGCCAAGACGATCGAACCGGACACCACGCTCGCCAGCGCATTCGCCGAGGCCCACGCCCGTTATAGCGCAGCCTATTCGGCCCTGAAGGGCCTGACCTGAAAGGACCACCCATGACCGACTTCTTCGCCTCGATCCCCGCGATCGCCTATGAAGGCCCCGAGAGCGACAACGAGTTTGCCTTTCGCCACTACAACCCCGACGAAGTGATCCTCGGCAAGCGTATGGAAGATCACCTGCGCTTTGCCATCGCCTATTGGCACAGCTTCGCCTGGCCGGGCGGCGATCCTTTCGGCGGCCAGACCTTCGATCGCCCGTGGTTCGGCGAGACGATGGACCTCGCCAAGCTCAAGGCCGATGTCGCCTTCAAGATGTTCGACATTATCGGCGCGCCCTTCTTCTGCTTCCACGATGCCGACGTGCGCCCCGAAGGGGCAAGCTACGCCGAGAACACCGCCCGCCTGCAGGAGATCACCGACTATTTCGCGGCCAAGATGGAGGGCCGCAAGACCAAGCTTTTGTGGGGCACGGCCAACCTCTTCTCGCACCGCCGCTTCATGGCGGGCGCCGCGACCAACCCCGATCCCGAGGTCTTTGCCTATTCGGCAGCCACGATCAAAGCCTGCATGGATTCCACCCGCCAGCTGGGCGGCCAGAACTATGTCCTTTGGGGCGGGCGCGAGGGCTATGAGACGCTCCTCAACACCGATCTCGGCCGCGAGCGGGCGCAGGCGGGGCGGATGCTGCAGATGGTCGTCGACTACAAATACAAGACCGGCTTCAAAGGCACGATCCTGATCGAGCCCAAGCCGCAGGAGCCGACCAAGCACCAGTATGATTTCGACGTGGCGACGGTCTATGGCTTCCTCAAGGACTTTGGCCTCGAGAACGAGGTGAAGGTCAATATCGAGCAGGGCCACGCGATCCTTGCGGGCCATTCCTTCGAGCACGAACTGGCCATGGCACGCGAGCTGGGCATCTTCGGCTCGATCGACATCAACCGCAACGATTACCAATCGGGCTGGGATACTGACCAGTTCCCCAATAACGTCCCCGAGATGGCACTGGCCTTCTACGAGGTCTTGCGCGCGGGCGGCTTCACCACCGGCGGCACCAACTTTGACGCCAAACTGCGTCGCCAGAGCCTCGATGCCGAAGACCTGATCCTCGCCCATGTAGGCGGCATGGACGCCTGCGCACGCGGCCTCAAGGCGGCGGCGAAAATGCTTGAGGATGGCAAGCTCGAAGCCGCGAGAGATGCGCGCTATGCCGGATGGGAGAGCGCCGAGGGCAAGGCACTTCTGAACAGCGATCTTGAGAGCATCACAAAGAAGGTTCTCGATAAAGACATCAGTCCCGAGCCCCGCTCGGGCCGGCAAGAGCGGCTGGAAAATCTGGTGAACCGGTATCTTTGAGAGGCTGGACCCAGGGGTCTATTGCCGAGCCTTTCTTGGAAATCTCTTGCGCTGTCTCTGATCGGCGGCTGCGAGCTTTGATCCCTTCGGTTATGGCATCTGATGCGCCTGTATATCAGGCAATTTGCGGGCTTTTGTTCCGAAATTGCCGGAGAAATGTGTTGCAGGTGGTTTCGGGGTTTTCTCTGTTGGGGCGCTGGTGTTCAATAAAGAGAAGGCGGCCTTTTGGTCGGCAGTCGCGAACGGGATCAATGCCTGCAAGGCAGAGCTTCGGGAAAGTCCGGAACCCGCTTCCGGAACGCGCGTGTCGGTCCAAGCAGCCGCGACATTGGACCCGGTGACAGCCGTGCTTTTGGTGGAAATCAGGGTCTGGAGAGAAAAGAGAACGAGACCATGACGCCTTTCGCCATCGCCGGCATCCAGATGTATGTAAACGCCCTTCAGCCCAATACCGAAGGGATGCTGCATCGGCTCGATATCCTCATGGCCCGCTTCCCGTGGACCCAGATGGTTCTGTTCAGCGAGCTCGCGCCGCTTGGGCCTTTGCACCGCTTTGCCCTGCCGCTCGACAACGAGCACGTCGCCCAGTTTCAGGCCGCGGCCCGCCGGCATAATGTCTGGCTGATCCCCGGCTCGATGTTTGAGAAAACAGCCGATGGCCGGGTGTTCAACACCTCGGTCGTGATCGCCCCCGATGGCAGCATCGTCTCGACCTATCGCAAGATGTTTCCGTTCCGGCCCTACGAGGCCGATGTCGAGGCGGGGACCGAGTTTTGCATCTTCGACGTGCCCGAGGTTGGACGGTTCGGCCTTTCGATCTGTTACGATATCTGGTTCCCCGAAACCACGCGCCAGCTGACGAGCGCGGGTGTGGAAGTTCTTTTGCACCCCGTCCTTACCGGGACGACCGACCGCGACGCCGAGCTGGCCATCGCCCGTGCGACCGCCGCGCAATTCCAGTGCTATGTCTTTGACGTCAACGGCCTCGGCGCCGGCGGCAACGGCCGGTCTTGCGTGATCGACCCGGCGGCCACGGTTCTGCATCAGGCGGCGGGGCAGGAGGACATGTTCCCCATCGAGGTTGATCTCGACATGGTGCGCCGCCAGCGCGAAACGGGTATCAAGGGGCTTGGTCAGGTTCTCAAGAGCTTCCGCGACCGGTCGGCCGAGTTCACGGTCTACGACCGGACAAGCGGTGCGGATGCCTATCTTGGCAGTCTTGGCCCCTTGGCAATGCCCACTCAGGGCACGCGGGCCGGCCTTGGCGTAGATGTTCGCGATTTTGCATTCGAAAGCATGCCCAAAAGGGCACCCGGCGACATTCTTGGCAAGTCGCCGTCGATAAGGGAGAGGAACTAGTCGGGCTAGGACGCAGGGCCTCGCAGGCCCGGCAATCGAGACCGCCTGTCCTCCCCAAAACGGGAGAAGACGGAACGATGCAGTCGATGGGTGACTATTATTCAGCGGTCCAGCTGCGTGCGGATCGCTGGGGTGAACTGCGGGCACAGATCGAGCAGCTCTCGAAACACCCCAATGGCCGTGGCGCCAAGGGTGCGCATGAGCGGATCGAGAAGCTCCTTGGTCAACTCTCTCTCATCGAGGCCTATTGGGCCTTCCCCGGAATGTCGGCCTTCGACCACCTCCGCCGTATGTTCGAGCACGGCAAGTTCGACGACATGGCCTTCTCGGTCCAGCGGATCGCGCGCGCGCTGACCACCGGTGCCTATCGGCGGCGGCACATCCCTCTGGACCGTGATATCGTCGATTCCGAAGAGCATGACGACGAGGCGCTCCTGTCGCCCGACGCGCGCGCCCTGACCAAGCCCTATTTCGAGGTGATGATCGTCGATGATCTGAACGAGCATCAGGAGCGGTGGGTCAAATCCAACATCGCCTCGATGCGGCGACCCGAGGACGCCTTCATCTATGAGCCCGTCGTCGTTCCAAGCCTTCAGGACGCGCTGATCGGCGTCTTGTTCAACCACAATATCCAAGCCATTGTCGTGCGCCCCGGTCTCAAGATGGAGAGCCAGGTCGAACTGTCGATCCTGACCAGATACCTCGACCGCGCAGGTGGAATCGAAGAGTTGGATGGCCTTGCTCCTGAAAACTGGGGCCCCGAACTTTGCCGCCTCGTCGCCAAGGTGCGGCCCGAGCTTGACGCCTATCTGGTGACGGATCGCTCGGTCGAGGAAATTGCCGGCCTCGATCTCGGGATTTGCCGTCGGGTCTTTTATAATCAGGAAGATTTCATGGAGTTGCACCTCAACATCCTTCGGGGTGTGCAGGCGCGCTTCAAGACACCGTTTTTCACGGCCCTCAAGGAATACTCCAAACAACCGACCGGCGTGTTCCATGCCATGCCGATCAGCCGCGGCAAATCAATCTCGCGGTCGCACTGGATCCAGGACATGGGGGCTTTCTACGGCCCGAATATCTTCATGGCCGAAACCTCGGCCACTTCGGGCGGCCTCGACAGCCTTCTGGAGCCCACCGGCCCGATCAAACAGGCGCAAGAGCTGGCCGCCCGGGCCTTCGGCGCGCGGCACACCTTCTTTGCCACCAACGGCACCTCGACCTGCAACAAGATCGTCGTGCAGGCGTTGGTCAGGCCCGGCGATATCGTTCTGGTCGACCGCGATTGCCACAAGTCGCACCACTACGGGATGGTCTTGTCGGGGGCCGAGGTCTGCTATCTCGATAGCTATCCGCTCAACGACTATTCGATGTATGGCGCGGTGCCGATCTCGGAGGTCAAGCACAAGCTCTTGCAACTCAAGGCCGCGGGCAAGCTTGATCGCGTGCGGATGCTTCTTCTCACCAACTGCACCTTTGACGGCATCGTCTACAATGTCGAACGGGTGATGGAGGAATGCCTCGCCATCAAGCCCGATCTGATCTTCCTGTGGGACGAGGCCTGGTTCGCCTTTGCCCGCTTTGGCCCGACCTACCGCCAGCGGACGGCGATGAACGCCGCCAACAATCTGCGCGAAAAGTTCCGCTCGGAGCAGCACGCTAGGGCCTATGCGGCGCAAATGGCGGAGCTTGAGGGCGCGGACGAAGCCACCCTCGTCAAGACCCGCCTCATTCCGCCCCCAAATGCACGGGTCAGGGTCTATGCAACGCAATCGACCCACAAGACCCTGACCTCGCTCCGGCAGGGCTCGATGATCCATGTCAATGATCAGGATTTCAAAGGCGAGGTCGAGCAGAGCTTCCACGAAGCCTATATGACCCACACCTCGACCAGCCCCAACTATCAGATCATCGCCTCGCTCGACGTGGGGCGCAGGCAGGTCGAGCTGGAGGGCTATGAGTTCGTCCAGCGTCAGGTCGAGGCGGCGATGTCGATCCGGCGGGCAGTGTCGACCCATCCGCTTATCAGCAAGTATTTCAAGGTTCTGGCTGCGGGCGACATGATCCCCGAGCAGTTCCGCGAAAGCGGCGTAGAGTCCTACTACGACCCCGAGCAGGGGTGGACCGATATCTGGAACTGCTGGGAGAAGGACGAATTCGTACTTGACGCCACGCGCATCACGCTGGCCGTGGGCGGCACCGGCTGGGACGGCGACACGTTCAAGACCAAGGTCTTGATGGACAAATACGGGATCCAGATCAACAAGACCTCGCGCAACACCGTGCTGTTCATGACCAACATCGGCACGACGCGCTCGTCGGTCGCCTATCTGATCGAGGTCTTGGTCGAGATCGCCAAAGACCTTGATGACCTTCTCGACGATGCCTCCAAAATGGAGCGTCTGGCCTTCGAGCGCCGGGTCAACAACCTGATGAAAGACCTGCCGCCACTGCCGGATTTCAGCCGTTTTCACGATGCCTTCTGTGCTGACGCCGAAACCGGTGAGGGCGATATGCGCACGGCCTTCTTCCTCAGCTACGACGAGAACAACTGCGACTATCTCGAGCTCAACGGCTCGATCAAGGAGGCGATGGATTCAGGGCAGGATGTGGTCTCGGCCTCGTTCATCATCCCCTATCCGCCGGGCTTTCCGATCCTCGTGCCGGGGCAGGTGGTCAGCCGCGAGATCCTCGCCTTCATGCGGGCGCTCGACGTCAATGAAATTCACGGATACCGCGCCGAGCTTGGCCTGCGGGTCTTTACTCAAGAAGCACTGAACAAGCTGACCGCTGGAAAAGCGGCAGCAAAGTCATAGGGAGGTTTGTTATGGCGAAGCGTCAACTCAAGAATATTTCCGAGATCCGCCGGTTCTTTCATCGCAACGAGGATCCGGTCTATTTCATCTCGGCCACCAATTTCAACCTCCTTGGCATTGACGAATGGTGCAAGAATTTCAAATACATATGCTATATCGACTGTTATGACGGCCGGCATCCCAACGTGTTTTGCCCCTCCGAGCAGCCGCACGCCGAATTCCAGTCGATCGAGGACATCAACAACTATCTCCTGCAGCACAAGGAGGTGATCGACCTCGTCAAGCGCCGTGGCGGCAAGCCCAAGTTTGTTTTCCTGATGTTCGACGAAGAGACCGAGCGGCTGGCCAAAGAACTTGGCGCCGATGTCTGGTTCCCCAGGGCCAAGCTGCGCACCCGGATGGACAACAAGATCGAAACCGTGCGCGTGGGCAACAAGGCGGGCGTGCCGTCGGTCCCCAATACGCTTGCGGTTGTCGAGAGCTACAAACAGCTCTGCGAGGTGAGCGACAAGGCCGGGATCGGGCGCGATCTCGTGTTGCAATCGGCCTTTGGCGACAGCGGCCACACCACCTTCTTCATCAAGTCCGAGGCCGATTTCCGCCGCCACGAGAGCGAGATCGTGGGTCAGGGTGAAATCAAGATCATGAAGCGGATCGATTGTCGTGGCTCGGCGATCGAAGCCTGCTGCACTTCCGAAGGGACCATCGTCGGCCCCCTGATGACCGAGCTTGTCGGCTTCAAGGATCTGACCCCCTATCGCGGCGGCTGGTGCGGCAACGAGATTTTCGCAACCGCCTTTTCCCCCAAGGTGCGCCAGCAGGCGCGCGATCTGACCTTCAAGTTCGGCGAACAGCTCCGCAAGGAAGGCTATCGTGGCTATTTCGAGCTCGACTTCCTGATCGACAAAAAGACCGGCGATCTCTGGCTTGGCGAGTTGAACCCGCGCATCACCGGCGCAAGCTCGATGACCAACCACGCAGCCTTTGCCCATGCCGATGCGCCGCTCTTCCTGTTCCACCTTCTCGAGTTTTCGAACGCCAAGTTCACGCTCGACGTGGACGAGCTGAACGCCCGCTGGGCCGATCCCGACATGATCGACGGCTGGAGCCAGATGGTGATCAAGCACACCGAAGACAGCGTCGATCTCATCACCAAGGCGCCGCAAAGCGGCATCTACAAGATGCTCGAGGATGGCCGCGTGGTCTTTGACCGCTTCGACTATCACCGCCGCGCCGTCGAGAACGAGAACGAGGCCTTCTTTCTGCGGATCCAGAAAGAGGGCGACTATCGCTATGAGGGGGCGGACCTCGGTATTCTGGTCACGCGGGGCCGGTCGATGACGCCGGGGTTCAATCTGAATGAACGGGCAAAGCGCTGGATCCACGGTATCAAGTCGAGCTTTGAGGCGCGGCCCCTTGCCTCGCTGGACTCTGGTCCGGTTCAGGGAGAGCCTGCCTTCAAGATTCTCTGATCTGAAGGAACGGGTTCTTGGACAGCCTCTGGCGCGCCATTGACGAAGCAGAGCCCGGCCCGAAATGGGCCGGGTTGTTTGCCGAGTATTGGCCGGACTATTATCGCTGGTGGTCGCGCGACGGGGTCGAGACGCGCCCGTCCTATTGGGAGAGCCGCCGCGCCCTCAAGGCGCATATGCCCGAGCTTCTGCCGCTCTATGACCGCCTCTGCGAACTGGCCGGCGGCGGCGATCTTCAGGCGCGGTTCCTCTCGCTCTATTGCCCGCCCGCCTATCTGACGTCCTGCTCGCAGGCGATCTGGCCGGGGAAAGAGCCGGTTCTAGTGCGCAACTATGATTACAGCCCTAACTCCTTCGACAGGCTGATCATGCGGACAGGTTGGCTCGGGCGAACCGTGATCGGCGTCTCCGACGGGCTTTGGGGCCTGGTCGACGGCATGAACGATGCCGGGCTCGCGATTTCGCTCACTTTCGGCGGGCGTCATGTGGTGGGTGACGGCTTTGGCGTGCCGCTCATTCTGCGCTATGTGCTGCAGACCTGCGAAACGGCCGAAGAGGCGGGCGCGGTGCTCGCACGCTTGCCCACGCACATGAGCTATAACGTGACGGTCCTTGATGCCAAGCGCCAGTTCCTGACCGCGCGGATGGCCCCTGACCGCCCCGCCCAGATCACCAATGCCACCGTGGCCACGAACCATCAGGAACAGGTGGAATGGACCGCGCACGCAAGGCTGACCGCCACCGTCGAGCGCGAGCGGTTCCTGTTGAACCGAATGATGCTCCATCCTGATACCGAAGAGAAATTCATCGGCGCTTTTCTGCGACCGCCACTTTTCTCGACAGCATTCTCCCTAGGGTTCGGAACCCTCTACACCGCCGTCTACCGCCCGCGCCTTGGCCAGATGGAGCTGCGCTGGCCGAAGGGGACATGGGCGTTCGACATCGCGGGGCCAGTCGACGGCGAGATGGTGATCCACACCCCCGACGAAGGGCCGAGGGTGTTGCTCGGCTAGGGTGTGGTGTTGCCAGAGGCATATTCCGCTGGCGAACCCTCTGGCGCCTTTACCGAAGGTCGCGGTTGCGAACTTTAGGGTTGATATGCATCTTTGACATCGGGTGTAGAAACCAACCGCCCCAACACGGAGCACAGCCTTGGACGGACCATCTACCAATGCGTTCATCGAAGCGGTTCCGCTGCCTGCATTGATTATCGATCAAGGTTTGCGGATCAAGGCAGCCAACCGCCTCGCGCGCGAAGTCTTGAGTAGTGATTTGGCAGGGCGACTTTTGGCAACGGTAATCCGCGCTCCTGACGTGCTTGACGCGGCTGAGGCCGCCTTGCGCGATGAAACACCACAAGAAAGCGAATTTGATTTCTCAGACGGCCGACGTATGCGGACGTTTTCTGCGACTTCTCGCTCCCTAGGGGCAGATTTTGGTATCCTGCTGGTGCTTCGGGACAAGACCGAAGCCCTCGAAATCGGACGGTTGCGGACCGATTTCGTTGCGAATGTCAGCCACGAGCTGCGAACGCCCCTGACAGCCATGTCCGGCATCGTCGAGACGCTCAAGGGAGCGGCGGGCGACGATCCAGCTGCACAGGCACGGTTTCTCGACATCATTGGCGAAGAAGTCGCCCGGATGAACCGATTGGTCTCGGACCTCCTTTCGCTTGCGCGGGTGGAAAGCGGCTATCTGGCCGAACGGACACCTGCCGATATTCGAAAACTAGTTTCGCAATCGGTCGAACTCTTGACGGAAAAGGCCGCGAATATGGGGGTGAGCATCAGCGTGTCTGCTCCCGAGGCTCCGGTGATGGCCTTGGTGGATCAGGATCTTCTGCGCCATGTCTTCAACAACCTCATCGAGAACGCGGCGAAATACGGACGGTCGGGCGGAAAGGTCGATATCCTGATTGAAGAAATTGATGATGCCAGACCGCTGAAGGGGCGGGTCGTGGCCATCAGGGTGCGCGATTATGGCGAAGGGATAGAACCCCGACATCTGCCGCGTCTAACAGAGCGTTTCTATCGGATTGACAGGCACCGCTCGCGCGGGATGGGTGGGACGGGGCTTGGCCTTGCCATCGTCAAACACGCGATCGAGCGACATCGCGGGCGCCTTATTGTCGAAAGCACGCTAGGAAAAGGAAGCACCTTTACGGCCCTGCTTCCTGTTTATTGAAGCAATTCGTTTCGACGGCAGATGTTACACGGCTGTTACACGACCGTCGTAAAAACTTTGCAGAATCGTCCTACTCAGGCGGCGTGTCACAAACGACCGCCATGCTACAGGAGCTGCAAATGACCATGACGAGGCTTGTCGCCGCTGCCGCGATCCTCACCGTTTCCGCGGGTGCCGCCGTTGCGCGCGACCGTATCCAGATCGCCGGATCTTCCACCGTACTTCCCTACGCCTCGATCGTTGCCGAGGCCTTTGGTGAAAACTTCGACTATCCGACACCGGTTGTTGAATCGGGCGGCTCTTCGGCCGGTCTCAAGCGGTTCTGCGAGGGCGTCGGCGAGAACACAATCGACATCGCCAACGCATCGCGGCCGATCAAATCCAGCGAGATCGAAGCCTGCGCCGCCGCCGGCGTGACCGAGATCATCGAGGTTCGCATCGGTTATGACGGCATCGTGTTTGCCTCTGACAAGTCCGGCGCCGAGTTTGCTTTTACACCGGCTGACTGGTTCGGCGCCCTGTCCGACAAGGTTCTGGTTGAGGGCGCTCTTGTCGACAACCCCAACACCTCATGGGCGCAGGTGAACCCGGCTCTGCCGGATCAGCCGATCCTCGCCTTCATTCCCGGCACCAAGCACGGCACCCGCGAAGTTTTCGAAGAGAAGGTCATTCTGGCCGGATGTGAAGCTACGGGCGCGTTTGATGCCATCATGGCCGAAAACGGCGGCGACAAGAAAGAGGCGGAAAAGGCCTGTATGATCCTCCGCACCGATGGCCTCTCGGTCGATATCGACGGGGACTATACCGAAACCCTCGCGCGGATCAGCTCCAACCCCAACGGGATCGGTGTGTTTGGCCTCTCGTTTTATGAGAGCAACACAGACAAGCTGCGCGTTGCGACCATGTCGGGCGTTGCTCCTTCGGTTGAGACCATCGCCAACGGAGATTATCCGGTGTCGCGCCCGCTCTACTTCTATATCAAGGCCGCGCATCTGGCCGAGATCCCCGGGCTGAAGGACTATGCGGAATTCTTCCTCATGGACGAAGTTGCCGGGCCTGACGGCCCGCTGGCCGAATATGGTTTGGTGTCTGATCCCGAACTGGCCGAGACCCAGGCTGCGGTTGCCGAAGAACGGCTGATGAACTGACCGATTTCTGAGCTAATCTCACAGGGGGCGCAACTGCGCCCCCTCGTTCCGTAAAGACAGGCAGACACATGACCGGCCTCCTTCTAACCGACAGCCGCCAGAGCCAAAGACGCAGCCGCCAGAGGCGGCTTGAGGCAATCGTCATGGGGCTGCTGATTTCGGCGGCTTCTATCGCCATTCTTGTCACGATCGGAATCGTGCTTTCGATGGCGTTTGAGACGGTTCATTTCTTTCGGATCTACGACTGGACCAAATTCTTTTTCGGTAGCACCTGGTCGCCCAATTTCCGGGGAGACTCAGAGCTTGCCATTCTGCCGCTCCTTTGGGGCACGCTCTATATCTCGGCCGTGGCGCTTTTTGTTGCGGTTCCCGTCGGGCTCTTCGCGGCGGTCTATCTTGCTGAATTCGCTGGCCCCAAGGTGCGGGCAACAGCCAAACCCTTGCTTGAGCTTCTCGCCGGTATTCCGACCATCGTTTACGGCCTCTTCGCCCTCATCACAGTCGGCCCGGGGCTCGTTCGGCTCTTTGGCGAAGGTGGCGTCTTTGGCGTGAGCTGGATGGCCGGGGCCAGTTCTGTGCTGACCGCGGGGCTCGTGATGGGGATCATGCTGATCCCCTTTGTGTCGTCACTGTCGGACGACATCATCAATGCCGTTCCGCAGTCTCTACGGGATGGCTCGCTCGGCCTTGGCGCCACCCGCTCCGAGACGATCCGTCAGGTCGTCCTGCCTGCCGCATTGCCGGGGGTCGTTGGCGCGATCCTTCTGGCCGCCTCGCGGGCGATCGGGGAAACCATGATCGTTGTGATGGGCGCAGGGGCGGTCGCCAAGATTTCCGGCAACCCCTTTGAGGCGATGACAACCATTACCACCCGCATTGTCAGCCAGCTCACCGGCGATAGCGATTTCACCAGCCCTGAAACGCTGGTCGCCTTCGCGCTGGGCATCAGCCTTTTCGTGCTGACACTCGGGCTCAATATCGTCGCGTTGGCTGTCGTCCGCAAATATCGGGAGCAGTACGAATGACGCTTCGGTCAAAGTCTCTTTTCGCGGCAGATCCGCATATCCAGAGCCGCAAGCGGGCCGATGCCCGCTTCAAGCTCTATGGCCTAGCGGCGATCCTTGCGGGTCTTGCTCTTTTGGCGGTCCTATTGGGAACGGTGATCGGCAACGGGCTTGGTGCATTTCAGCAAAGTTATCTGACGCTCGAGGTTGAGCTTCTTGAGAGCAAGCTCGACAAGAACGGCAACCGCGACATCGAAGAAATCAAGAAGGTTACGACTTTCGGCTATGATCCGCTGCTGACCGCTGCCGCCGAGCGCTTGATCGAAACCCAAAATATCCAGACCGACCTTCGGGCCAAGGATATCGCCAAGCTACTCTCGAAATCTGCGGTATCGGACCTAAGGGATTTTGTGGTCGCCGACACTTCGCGGATTGGCCGTACCGTCTCATTCGATTTCCTCGTGAATGCTCGGGTGGATGGCTACCTCAAAGGGCGGGTGACTCGCGAAAGCATTGCCGACGACAAGATGATTTCGGCCGAACAGCTTGATGCTGTGGATCAGCTGGTTGCCGCAGGCGCTCTGGTCAAGCGGTTCAATCTTGATTTCATCCTTGGCTCTGATGCCTCGGATCAGCGGCCCGAAGCGGCAGGGATCGGCACCGCGATGCTTGGCTCTCTGGCGATGATGCTGGTGGTTCTTGTCTTGACCTTGCCGGTCGGGGTTTCTGCCTCGATCTACCTCGAGGAATTTGCCCCCAAGAACCGGCTGACAGATCTGATCGAGGTCAATATCTCGAACCTCGCCGCCGTTCCGTCGATCGTTTTCGGTATTCTTGGCCTCGCGGTCTTTATCAATATTCTGCATCTGCCGATGTCGGCCCCCTTGGTCGGGGGGCTTGTCTTGTCGCTGATGACCCTGCCCACGATCATCATCTCGTCGCGCGCCGCGATGAAATCCGTGCCGCCCTCGATCCGCGATGCCGCCCTCGGCGTTGGCGCTTCAAGAATGCAGGCGGTATTTCACCATGTCCTGCCGCTTGCCGCGCCCGGCATCCTGACGGGGACGATTATCGGTCTGGCTCAGGCTTTGGGGGAAACCGCTCCGCTTCTTCTGATTGGCATGGTCGGCTTTATCGCCTCGACAACGCCAGAAACGATGGGTGACGCGCTTTTGGCGCCGAATAGCGCCCTTCCGGCGCAGATTTTCGAATGGGCAAAACGAGCCGACCCCGCGTTCTATGAACGCGCTTGGGGCGGGATCATTGTCCTTCTTGTGTTTTTGGTCGCGATGAACGCCGTCGCGATCCTCCTGCGCCGCCGATTTGAACGGCGGTGGTAGGTTCATGGCAATTCTGAAAGGCCAAGTTGAATGAGTGCTTCGAAAATCAGCGCCCGTGCGTGCAACGTCTTTTACGGCGATACCCATGCGATCAAGGGCGTGAATGTCGATATCGGCAGCAAATCCGTCACCGCCTTTATCGGCCCCTCCGGCTGCGGAAAATCGACGTTTCTGCGGTGCCTCAACCGGATGAACGACACGATCGACACTTGCCGGGTTGAGGGCACAATTACGCTTGATGGCGAGAATATCTACGATCCGCGCGTCGATCCGGTGACCCTGCGTGCACGGGTCGGGATGGTGTTTCAAAAGCCCAATCCTTTCCCCAAATCGATCTTTGATAATGTCGCCTATGGGCCAAAGATTCATGGCATGGCCAAATCGAAATCCGATCTGCGCGACATCGTCGAAAATGCCCTCCGCCGCGCCGCGATCTGGGACGAAGTAAAGGACAGGCTCGATGCGCCTGGCACTGGCCTTTCCGGTGGCCAGCAGCAGCGTCTGTGCATTGCGCGCGCCATCGCGACCCAGCCCGAGGTCTTGCTTATGGACGAGCCGTGCTCGGCGCTCGATCCAATCGCCACTTTCCAGATCGAAGAGCTGATCGACGATCTTGCCAAGAATATCTCGGTGGTCATCGTTACCCACTCGATGCAACAGGCCGCTCGAGTGAGCCAAAAGACGGCGTTCTTCCATCTGGGCGAGCTGGTCGAGTTTGGCGATACGGACGATATCTTTACCAACCCGTCCGATCCGCGCACAGAATCCTATATCACAGGCCGTATCGGCTAGGCCAAGGAGACCCATAATGTCGGAACATCACATCGCCTCGGCTTTTGACCGCGATCTGGAGGGCATTCAGGCCAACCTGATGCGTATGGGCGGCCTTGTCGAAAGCGCGATTCAAAGTGCGACCAAGGCTTTGATCGACCGCGATCCAGATCTCGCGGCCAAGGTCAGGGTGGATGACAAGAAAATCGACGCGCTCGACGAAACCATCCACGCCGAATGTGCGCGGCTTATCGCTTTGCGCCAACCGATCGCCAGTGACCTCAGAACCATCCTTGGCGTAATGCGTATCGTCGCCAACCTTGAGCGCATCGGGGACTATGCCAAGAATCTGGCCAAACGGACAGTCGTTCTTCTGGATCTGCCCGAGGTCCCCGGCGCATCGGGATCGATTTCCCGAATGGCACGCGAGGTGCAGGCAATGCTTACCGACGCGCTCGAGGCGACGCTCAAGCAAGATGCCACGCTGGCCGAGAGCGTGCGACACAGGGATGTCGAGGTCGATGAGATGTATGTCGCCTTCTTTCGCGAGTTGGTGAGCTTCATGCTCGAAGACCCACGGAAGATCACGGCCTGTATGCACTATCATTTCATCGGCAAGAACATCGAACGCATGGGCGATCATGCCGTCGCCATCGCGAACCAGACGATCTATCAGATCACCGGTCAAATGCCCGCCGAAAAACGCGAGAAGGGCACGGAAAACCTCTATCGGCCCGGGGGCGATTCCTCGAAATGAGCGCGCTCTCCGCCCGCATCCTTCTGGTCGAGGACGAGCCGTCCCAGCGGGCGGTGCTCTCTTACAATCTGATGCGTGAAGGCTATCAGGTGACCGAGGCCAGCGATGGAGAAGAGGCGATCCTGCTCACCGACGAAGAAGATTTCGATCTTGTTTTGCTAGATTGGATGCTTCCCGCGTTGTCGGGCATAGAGATCTGTCGTCGGCTCAAACGGCAAAAACGCACCAAGGATATTCCTGTGATCATGCTGTCGGCGCGGGCCGAGGATGTGGACAAGGTGCGGGGGTTCGACACCGGCGCCGATGACTACCTTGCCAAACCCTACTCCTTGCCCGAGTTGCTTGCGCGGATCAGGTCGCACCTCCGCCGTTTTCGCGCCGCCGCGGCGGGCGAGGCGGTTACGGTTGACGACATATCGCTCGATCCCCTGTCGCACCGCGTCCAGCGTGCGGGCACCGACATCACGCTTGGTCCGACCGAGTTTAGGCTTCTAGCAACTCTGATGGAGCGCCCCGGTCGGGTCTGGACCCGCGATCAGCTCCTGGATCGGGTCTGGCAGACAAGCCCTGATACCGAAACCAGAACCGTTGACGTGCATATCGGCCGTTTGCGAAAAGCCCTGAGCCTGCCGGACCTCGCCGATCCGATCCGAACGGTCCGCGGCACCGGCTATTCCATCGGCTAGGATCCCGGGCCGATCCCTGCTCCGGCAGCATGACGATGTGGTTGAGGGCTTCGGTTCCCTATTTGCTCAGTGCCAACCTCAGCCCCTGATAGGATGCCTTGGGCGTGCGGGCGAAGGTATCGAAATCGACATGGATCAGCCCAAAGCGCCGTTCATAGCCGAAGGCCCATTCAAAATTGTCGAGCAGCGACCAATAGAAGAAGCCCTTGAGGTTTGCGCCGCCGTCTAGCGCGGCCAGTGCCGCTGCCAGGTGGCTGTCAATATAGTTGACCCGCTCAGGGTCAAAGCAGGCGCCGTTCTCGATGCGATCGTTCCAGGCCATCCCGTTTTCGGTGATGTAAAGGGGCAGGTCGCCCACAAACTCGCGCGAGAGCCTCTGCAGCAACCCTGCAAGCCCTTCGGGATAGATTTCCCATCCCATCTGGGTCTTGGCGCGTTGCCCCTCAACGTCCGAGATTTGCGGCCACGGCCCCTCGCCCTGCTGTATCAGTCCACGGGTGTAGTAATTCACGCCCAGCCAGTCGATCGGCGCAGAGATGCGCCCGAGGTCGTCTTGCCAACCTTGCGGCAAATGCGGTGCCATCCCTTCAAGGGCCTCATCGGGATAGGCCCCTTTGGCGATCGCCTCGATAAACCACCGGTTGGCGATGGCATCTTGTCGAGCAGTAGCCGCAAGGTCTGCGGGGGTGTCGCCGGCGGGCTCGGCGGGAGTAAAATTGAGAACGATGCCGAGATTGCCAAGCCCCAGCCCGCGCAACCGTTCCATAGCCTCGGCATGAGCCAGAAGGATATGGTGCATCGCGCGCGAGGCAGCGCGGATGTCGCGCAGACCCGGGGCATGGTGCCCGAGGAAATGCGAAAGCCAGGCCACGCACCACGGCTCGTTGATCGTGGCGGTGCTTGCGACGCGGTCGCCGATAAGGCCCGAGATGACCTCCGCATAATCGCCAAACCACTTGGGGCTGTCGGCGTTCACCCATCCGCCCAAATCGGCAAGGGTCGAGGGCAGATCCCAATGATAGAGCGTATGATACGGCTTCAGGCCACGCTCGAGCATGCCGTCAACCAGCCGGTCGTAGAAATCGAGCGCCTCTTGGTTTGGCGCCCCGCGGCCCTCGGGAATGACCCGTGCCCAGCTCGTCGAAAAGCGATAGGCATCGAAGCCGCCCGCGCGAACGAGGTCGAGGTCTTCCTGCCAGCGGTTATAGTGATCACAGGCGCGCGCACCGTCCTCGGCCCGAAGGACATTCCCGGGCGTGGCGGCGAATGTATCCCAGTGGCAGGAGCCTGCGCCGCCGAACTTCGAGCCCTCGATCTGGTAGGCGGCCGTAGCCGCGCCGAAGACAAAGCCTTCGGGAAAACTGGAACGGAAGATTTTCATTGCGCCTCTCGTGGGGCGGGCCCGGTTGATTGGCCGACCATCAGTTCGGCCTCCAGAAGTTCGTGGATCAACGGGCCGTCAGGGTTGTTGATGCGCTCGATCAGGATCTCGGCAAGCCGCCGCCCGGCATCGCGGACCGAAGAGCGCGTCGCGGTAAAGATTGGCACATCGCTGCCGTTCTGAAGATAGGAAAGAGCGTCGTCATGGGTGACGACCGAAATATCCCGCCCCATCCGAAGCCCGCGCTCTTCGATCGCGCGGCGGACGCCTAGGGCGCAAATCATCGAAGAGGCGAGGAAGGCGGTCGGCGGCTCGTCTGCCGCCAGCATCTCGCGGGCCGAGCGATAGCCAAAGATCTCGGTCATCTCTTCGCTGCGCATGATCGAAGGATCGGGGGCAATCCCGCGGGCTTTGAGCGCCTCTTCATAGCCCGCGCGGCGACGGTAGGCGAAATCCATCCCTTCAAGGCCGTTGATCAGGCCGATCCGTTTGTGGCCGAGATCAAGAAGGAAATTGGTTGAGCGCAGGAAGGCGCTTTTGTTGTTCACATCAAGCCATGAATAATCCTGAGCGATGCCGCTTGCCCGTCCGTGGACGACAAAGGGCAATCCAATCTCGTGCAAAAGGGCGATCCGGCTGTCTTTCATCTTGGGGCCATGGACCACCACGCCGTCAACCGTATGGCGCGATCGGATATTGCGATAGGCCTGCGCCTCGTTCACGTCCTCGACGACGGTCAGGACCATGTCATAGCCGTTGCGGGAATAGGTCTCGCCCGCGCCCGCGATGAAATCCCCGAAGATCGGGTTAACCATCTCGTGTTTGGTCGACATCGGGATCACATGGCCGATCGCCATCGCGCGCCCGGTGGCAAGGCCCTTGGCACGGGTATTGGGCCGGTAGTTGTGTTTCTCGGCCGCCAGTGCGACGCGCCGCCGGGTCTCTTCATTGACCTCGGGATATCCGTTCAGCGCCCGGCTCACCGTTGTCTGGCTGAGGCCGAGGAGAGTGGAGAGTTCCTTGAGGTTCATCGAGTCAAAGCGCTTTCAAAGTTTCTCGAAGAGTAGCGGCGGCTTTGTCTCGCGTCAAAGGAGTTGTTGCCCTGATCCGGGAGGAAATCATGTGAATAACCGAATAAGATGGCCGATTTTGAAGGCGCCATTGACAAAACGGGGAGCGTGGGTGCAAGCTCCCGGCATCCAAAGCGCTTTGAAAATGATTCTGGCGGCAATGGTACTTTGAGCGCAGACGCGCAATTGGGAGGAAGTCATATGAAAACCAGCCTGTATGCCGGTGTGGCAGCAGTGGCCTTGAGCGCAGGTATCGCCCAGGCCGAACAACTGACCGTATTTGGTCCCTGGCTCGGCCCCGACCAGGAAAACGTCGAAGCGGTTCTGAGCCGCTTTGCCGAGATTTCGGGCCATGATGTTCGCTATGTCGGTTCCGACAGCTTCGAGCAGCAGATCGTGATCGACGCCGAGGCCGGATCGGCCCCCAACGTTGCGGCCTTCCCGCAGCCGGGTCTTGCGGCCGATTTCGCCCGTCGTGGATTCCTCGCGCCGCTCGCGGCCGGAACCGATGACTGGGTGCGCGAGAATTACGCCGCGGGCCAGTCCTGGGTCGATCTCGGCACCTATGCCGGCCCTGACGGCGCAAGCAACCTCTACGGCTTCTTCTACAAGGTCGATGTAAAGTCGCTCGTCTGGTATGTCCCTGAAAACTTCGAGGATGCGGGCTATGAGATTCCGGCCACGATGGAAGATCTCAAGGCACTCACCGATCAGATCGTCGCCGATGGCGGCACGCCGTGGTGTATCGGTCTCGGTTCGGGCGGTGCGACCGGCTGGCCGGCGACCGATTGGGTCGAGGACATGATGCTCCGCACGCAGTCCCCCGCGACCTATGACCAGTGGGTGACAAACGAGCTTCCGTTCAACAGCCCCGAGGTCGTGGCTGCGATCGACGAATTCGGCGCCTTTGCCCGCAACGACGCTTATGTTGCTGGCGGTGCCGGAGCAGTGGCGACCACCGACTTCCGCGACAGCCCGAAGGGTCTCTTCTCGTCGCCGCCGCAGTGCTATATGCACCGTCAGGCCTCGTTCATCCCCGCCTTCTTCCCCGAAGGCACCTCGGTGGGTGAAGATGCAGACTTCTTCTACTTCCCGGCCTATGCCGGCAAGGATCTCGGCTCGCCGGTTCTTGGCGCTGGCACCGTTTGGGCCATCACCAACGAAAACCAGGCCGCGCATGACCTGATCGCCTATCTTGAAACCCCCGAGGCTCACGAGATCTGGATGGCCCGCAAAGGCTTCCTGACGCCGCACAAGGGCGTCAACTCGGATGTCTTCTCGGATCCCACCCTGCGCAAGATGAACGACATCCTGCTCAGCGCCACGACCTTCCGGTTCGACGGCTCTGACCTGATGCCGGGCGCTGTTGGCGCGGGCTCGTTCTGGACCGGCATGGTCGATTATGCCGGTGGCAAGGATGCTCAGGCCGTGGCCGACGAGATCCAGGCCTCTTGGGACGCGATCAAGTAATCGCTAGAAATCGGGGCAATCCGGCCTAAGGTCGGGTTGCCCTTTAATTTCGCCGCATCGGGGGGTGGCCATGTCTCCAGCACTTCAGGGATTGATCACCATCGCCGTCGGAGTAGGCGGCTGCCTGAGCTATTTCTACTTCTCCAATCTTTTCCTCGACAAAGTCTTGTTCCCGGCGCGCGGCCCTAATGCGGGGCGCAACATCAACCGCGCCAACATGATCCGGCCTTGGCTTTTCCTGGCTCCGGCGCTGATCGCCCTCGGCCTTTACCTCGCATATCCGGTGGTCGAAACGATGCGCCTTTCCCTGACCGAGCGCATTCCGGGCGGCGGCTATCGCTGGGTGGGCCTCGACAATTATCGCCAGATGTTCCGCGAGGCGAAGTTCTGGGAAGCGATGCGCAACAATATGCTATGGCTCATCGTCGTGCCCGCCGCATCGACCGCCTTTGGCCTTCTCGTCGCCCAACTGACCGACCGGATCCGCTGGGGCTCTTTCGCCAAATCACTGATCTTCATGCCGATGGCGATCTCCTTCGTCGGCGCGGCGGTGATCTTCAAACTTGTCTACGACACCCGCCCGATCGAGCAGCAACAGATCGGTATCCTCAACGCGCTTTGGCTGCAATTTGATGGCGGGGCAGGGTCGTGGGCATTGCTCAAGGCTATCCCGTCGCTCATTCTTGCCGGCTTTGCCGCCCTTTCGGGCTTTGTCGGCTGGCTAGTTCTTCGGCCCGTTATCGCGGGGCGGTTTCACAGTTTCGGGACGCCGGCGCGCATCGTGGCGACCGCAGCAAGCGCAGCGCTTGTCGTGCTTTCGCTGCGCGGGATCGTCGAACTGGTCGGGGCCGATTTCAACTATGGCGCGCCGCAGACGTGGCTGACCGTTCCGTTCTGGAACAGCCTCTTCCTGATGGTCGTCCTGATCTGGATCCAGACCGGCTTTGCCATGGTGATCCTCTCGGCCGCCTTGCGCGGCATTCCCGAGGAAACCATCGAGGCCGCCATCGTCGACGGGGCGGGTCCGTTCCAGATCTTCTTCCAGATCAAGGTGCCGCAGATCATGGGCACGATCGTCGTGGTCTGGACCACAATCACCCTCGTCGTCCTCAAGGTCTTTGACATCGTCTTTGCCATGACCAACGGCCAGTGGGAGACGCAGGTTCTGGCCAACTATATGTTCGACAAGCTCTTCCGCGCCAATAACTGGGGCGTGGGCTCGGCAAGCGCGATGATCATCATGCTCCTGGTGACGCCGATCCTTGTCTGGAACGTCTACAACGCCCGCAAGGAGATGCGCTGATGTCCAATATCGCCGGATCGCGCTCAGCCTTGAACTGGGTGGTCCACCTCTCGGTTCTGGGCCTCGTCCTGTTGTGGCTCTTCCCGACCGTGGGCCTTTTCGTCTCCTCCTTCCGCACCGCTGACCAGATTTCGACAAGCGGCTGGTGGAAGGCGCTGTTTCCGTCCGAGCAGAATCTGACCCTTCGTGCCACCGATCCCGGCAACGTGGAGCAGTTGGAAGAGGGTGGGCGCTGGTTCATCTCGGGCAACCTGTTCGACGAGGGCGTGGACGCCTCGGTCTCGGTCTGGGGCGTGAGCTCGCGCGATATCGCCGCCTTTACCCCCGGCGATACCGCCGATCTGGGCGATGGCGAGGTCATAACGGTCGAGGCCAATGGCGATTACGTCTGGTCAGGTGCTGTTAAACTCGAGGGGCGCGGCCAAAGGGTTTTTGCGACCGCGACGACGCCGCCCGAGTTTACCTTTGGCAATTACCGGACTGTCCTCTTCAGCAAATCCACCACCGACTCGATGGCCAAGGCCTTCTTCAACACGCTCACTGTGACGATCCCGGCCACCATCATCCCCATCGTCATCGCGGCCTTCGCCGCATACGCGCTGGCGTGGATGAATTTCCCCGGCCGCGCGATCCTGATCGCGATCATCGTCGGGCTTCTGGTGGTGCCGTTGCAGCTCGCGCTCATCCCGCTCCTGCGCTTGCATCTGGGGATCGGCATCGGCAAAGGCTATCTCGGGGTCTGGCTGGCGCACACGGGCTTTGGCCTGCCGCTCGCCATTTATCTGTTGCGCAACTACATGGTCGGCCTGCCGCGCGACATCATCGAAAACGCCAAGGTCGACGGCGCGACCGATTTCCAGATCTTTACCAAGATCATTCTGCCGCTCTCGTTCCCCGCGCTCGCCTCTTTCGCGATCTTCCAATTCCTCTGGACATGGAACGATCTTCTCGTGGCCAAGGTCTTTCTGATCGACGCCACCGGCGAGACCACGGTGATGACCAACCAGATCGTCGAGCTTCTGGGCACCCGCGGCGGCAATTGGGAAATCCTCGCCACAGCCGCCTTCGTCTCGATCGCGGTGCCGCTCGCCGTCTTTTTCGCCATGCAGAAATATCTGGTTCGCGGCCTTCTGGCCGGGTCCGTCAAGTAAAGGCACTTTCATGACTGTCGCCGCCAAGGCCAAAGCGCCGCTGACTGAAACCGCCAAGGATTGGTGGCGCGGGGCGGTAATCTATCAAATCTATCCGCGCTCCTTTCAGGACAGCAACAACGACGGGATCGGCGATCTTGCCGGCATCGTCCAGCGGCTTCCCTATATCGCCTCGCTCGGGGTTGATGCGATCTGGATCAGCCCGTTCTTCACCTCGCCGATGAAGG
This sequence comes from uncultured Paracoccaceae bacterium, assembly GCA_937138255.1. Classification (GTDB taxonomy): domain Bacteria; phylum Pseudomonadota; class Alphaproteobacteria; order Rhodobacterales; family Rhodobacteraceae; genus RFZI01. Next base: position 151,722 of record CAKZOU010000069.1, on the reverse strand, counting down.
ACTATGGCTATGACGTGAGCGATTATTGCGATGTCGATCCGATGTTTGGCCAGCTCTCCGATTTCGACGCGGTGATCGAAACCGCCCACCGCTTGGGCATCCGCGTGATGATTGACCTTGTGCTCAGCCACACCAGCGACCAGCACCCTTGGTTCAAGGAAAGCCGCGCCAGCCGCGAGAATGCGCGCGCCGATTGGTATGTCTGGGCCGATCCCAAGCCCGATGGCACGCCGCCCAACAATTGGCTGTCGATCTTTGGCGGTTCGGCCTGGCATTGGGATGCGCGGCGCGAGCAATATTACCTGCACAATTTCCTTGTGTCGCAGCCCGACCTCAACCTGCACAGCCCCGCCGTGCAGGACGCCCTTCTCGATGTGGCGCGGTTCTGGCTCAATCGCGGTGTCGACGGTTTCCGCCTTGATACGATCAACTTCTATTTCCACGACCAGAAGCTGCGCGATAATCCGGCCCTGCCGCCCGAGCGGCGCAACGCATCGATCGCGCCGTCGGTCAACCCTTACAACCATCAGGAACACCTCTACGACAAGAACCGCCCCGAAAACCTTGCCTTCCTGCGCCGCCTGCGCGCGGTGATGGAGCCCTTCGGCGCGGCGGCCGTAGGCGAGGTGGGCGACGCGCAGCGCGGCCTCGAGATCATGGGCCAATACACACGCGGCGATGATCTGATGCAGATGTGCTATGCCTTCGAGTTCCTCTCGGCCACCCAGCCGACCGCCGCGCGGATCGTCGAGGTGCTGAACGAGGTTGATCGGGTTGCCGCCGATGGCTGGGCTTGCTGGGCCTTTTCCAACCACGATGTGGTGCGCCACGCGAGCCGTTGGCACCTCAGCCACGCCGCGCAGCGGATGTTTGCCACGCTCATCATGTGCCTGCGCGGATCGGTCTGCCTCTATCAGGGCGAAGAGCTGGGCCTGCCCGAGGCAGACGTTGCCTATGAGGATCTGCGCGATCCCTATGGCATCGAGTTCTGGCCCGAGTTCAAGGGGCGTGACGGCTGTCGCACGCCGATGGTCTGGGAACACTCGAACCAGAACGGCGGCTTCACCAAGGGAACCCCGTGGCTTCCGGTGGCGCGCGAGCATCTGCACCTTGCAGCGGCGCATCAAGAGGACGACCCCGGCGCGCTGATCCATCACTACCGCAAGGCCGTGGCTTTCCGCCACGCGCATCCGGCACTGATGGACGGCAGCCATGCGGACCTTTCGGCCAAGGGCGAGGTCGTGAGCTTTACCCGCACCAGTGGCGGCCAGACGATCTTCTGCGCCTTCAATGTCAGCGACCGACCGGCCGACCTCGACATGCCGTCCGGTGACTGGCTGCCCATCGGCGAAGAACTTGGCGGGGCGCATGCCTCGGCGGACGGAAAATTGCATCTTGGACCGTGGCAGCCCTGGCTGGCACTGAAGCGCGGTTGAAAAGAGGGAGATCAAGATGGCTGGATTGAAGCTGACCGGAGTGGGCAAGACCTATGGCGGGGCGGTCAATGTTCTGAACAACATCGACCTTGATATCGAGCAGGGCGAGCTGATCGTTTTCGTCGGCCCCTCGGGCTGTGGAAAATCGACCCTTCTGCGGATGATTGCCGGGCTTGAGAGCATCACCGATGGCTCGCTCGAGATCGACGGGCTTCTGGTCAACGACGTGCCGCCCGCGCAGCGTGGGATCGCCATGGTGTTTCAATCCTACGCGCTCTATCCGCATATGACCGTGCGCGACAATATGAGCTTTGCGCTCAAGCTCGCCAAGAAATCGGCCTCCGAGATCGAAACGGCGGTGACCAAGGCCGCCAAGATCCTCCAGCTCGATCCCTATCTCGACCGCCTGCCCAAGGCGCTTTCCGGCGGGCAGCGCCAGCGCGTCGCCATCGGCCGCGCCATCGTGCGCGATCCCAAGGTCTATCTCTTCGACGAGCCGCTCTCGAACCTCGATGCCGCCCTGCGCGTGGCGACGCGGATCGAGATCGCCCAGCTCAAGGAATCGATGCCCGACTCGACGATGATCTATGTGACCCACGATCAGGTCGAGGCGATGACGCTGGCCAGCCGGATCGTCGTTTTGGCCAACAAGGGTATCGCGCAGGTGGGCACGCCGCTTGAGCTTTACGAGCGGCCCGAGAATGAATTTGTGGCGCAGTTTATCGGTTCACCGGCGATGAACCTTCTCGCGGGCGAGATCGTCGAGACCGGCAAGGAAACCGTGGTCAAACTCGCGAGCGGAGGCATCGCGCGGTCGGCTGTGCCGACGACCGCCGCCGACAAGGGGCTCAAGGTCAATGTGGGCGTCCGGCCCGAAGACCTCGTGCAGGTCAAGGATCAACCGGTCTTTTCGGGCAAGGTGGCCTATACCGAGGCGCTAGGCGAGGTGACGATCCTCTATTTCGAGCCGCAGGATCAGACGGGGCAAGTCATCAGCAAATTGAGCGGCATTCACGCGGATTTTCGCGGCAAGACGGTAAGCCTCGGCGCCGATCCGGCAAAGGTGCAGATCTTCCACAACGGGCGCTCACTCTACTATCGGTAAGCTGCTCGGGCTCTCTAGCACTTTGGATCGTCGATCAAAGGCGTCGGTTTGGCAAAGGCCGCAAGATCTTTGCGGTCGGTAATTCTGACCTGACTTCCCTCGATCTCGACACCATAGCCGTTCAGGGTCCGAATGGCGCGCGAGAGGTTCTCAGCGGTCATGCCCAGATATGACGCCAACCGGCGCTTTTCGATCTTGAGGTCGAAATGGCCCTGCTCGCCAGCCTGATGATCCTTGCGAAGAAGGTAGTTGGCGAGCCTCTCGACAGAAGTTCTGAGCTTGAGGTCCTTATGGGATTTGACGACCGACCGATAGCATTGGGCCAAATCTAGGATGATGGCCTGGGCGAAGCCGGGATCGGTCGTAAAGGTTTTGCGGACATCGGCGGATGGCAGAAGGATCACCCGCGCTTTTTCGAGGGTTCGGGCCGACATGAGATAAGGGCCGTTCTTGATCGTAGCCGCAAGAATGAAGGTCGCGATGGGCGCGACCGTGGCCATTGTGGTTTCGCGGTTGTTCCATGTCGCGAAAAGCTCGACCGAACCCTCAAGGACCACATGAAGAAAATCCGCAGGATCGCCTTCGCGGATCAATTCGATCTGTGGCGGAAAGTTCTGGACATAGGCGCCGCGAAACAAGGCGTCGAAGTTTTCGGGGAGCATGGCCGCGAACAGCGGGAGTTTACGAATCTCATCTATCTCTCCCGGTCGCATCGTTTCCTCGCTTGATCTTTATCAAGACTCTAATTGATATCCCTTCGGATGTCACCAAACATCTTTGTCTCACCGAATTGTTGGAAGCGTTTTGGCAAATTGACAAATTTGTATTATATAATTATTTCAATCGGTTAATTTCATAAATTGACATGGATCAAGTCTTCCGGCCGGGCCGGATGGCACATGCGTCTCACAACCCAAGTTGGGCGGCCCTTGCCGTCCGGGAATGGAGGGACAAATGGAGTTACAGAACAAGGCAACAAGCCTGTGGCGCAACTTCTTCGATGTGAGAATGGTCCAGATCCGGACCTTCCACATGACGTGGTTCGCCTTTTTCTCCTGCTTTTTTGCATGGTTCGGCATCGCGCCGCTCATGTCAGTGGTGCGGGACGAATTGCAGCTAACGAAAGATCAGGTCGGTTGGGCCATTATCGGCTCGGTCTCGGTCACGATCTTTGCCCGCCTCTTTGTGGGCTGGCTTGTTGATCGGATCGGTCCGCGGAAATCCTATACCTGGCTTCTCATGCTGGGCGCGCTGCCCGTCATGGGCATCGGCTTCGCGCATGATTTCCAGACATTCCTGCTTTTCCGGGTGTTGATCGGCGGCATCGGCGCCTCTTTCGTCATTACGCAGTATCATACGAGCGTGATGTTCGCCCCCAACGTGGTGGGTCAGGCCAACGCGACAAGCGCCGGCTGGGGCAACCTCGGCGGTGGCGTCACACAGTTTGTCATGCCGCTTCTGTTCTCGGTTTTCGTTGTCGGCTTTGGCTTCTCCGAAGCGCTTGGCTGGCGGCTTTCGATGGTTGTGGTCGGCGCAATCATCTTCCTGACCGGTATCGCCTACTATTTCCTCACTCAGGACGCGCCCGACGGCAATTTCGACGATCTTCGCGCCAAGGGCATGATGCCCGAGAAGAAGAAAGTGACCGGCGCCTATATGCACGCGCTCAAGGATCCGCGCGTCTGGGTTCTCTTCGTGATCTATGGCGCCTGCTTCGGCATCGAGCTCACGGTCAACAACGTCGCGGCTCTCTATTTCATCGACTATTTCGACCTCACGCTGGTAACAGCCGGTCTCGTCGCGGCCTCGTTTGGCCTGATGAACATCTTCGCCCGCACGCTGGGCGGCCTCTTCGGCGACAACTTCGGTTCGCTCTGGGGTTTGAAGGGCCGTGCGTTCTGGCTCTTCGTCTGCATCCTCTTCGAAGGCATCGCCCTGATGATCTTCAGCCAGATGTCGGTGCTATTCCTTGCACTGCCCGCGCTGATCGTCTTCTCGCTCTTCACTCAGATGGCGGAAGGCGCGACCTACTCGGTGGTTCCTTTCATCAACAAGAAAGCGCTTGGCGCGGTGGCTGGTGTGGTTGGCGCAGGCGGCAACGCCGGTGCGGTCCTCGCGGGCTTCCTCTTCAAAGGTGCGCTGGATTGGCACGAGGCCTTCTACATCCTCGGCATTGTGGTGAGCTGCGCCTCGGTTCTCGCCTTCTTCGTCCGCTTCTCGACGAAGCAGGAGGATGAAGAACGGGCCGCATTCAACGCGGCCAATATCGAGACGCTCCGTCGCCGCGCCGAGCGCGCCAACTCCGAGCTTCAGGCCGGCATCGAAGCGCTTGAAGCGCAAAACGCCCGCCCGGCTCAGTAGAGCAATCCCGCCGGGCTGCAAAATGTGGCCCGGCTTCTCAACCGCTACAAAGGGGATCACCCATGGCGACTTCAGCAACTAACGGCCAGCAGGGGCACACCCTGATCGACTGGCGCCCGGAAGACAAAGACTTCTGGGAAAAGCGCGGCAAGGCTGTCGCGAGCCGCAACCTCTGGATTTCAATTCCCAACCTGCTTCTTGCCTTCTCGGTCTGGATGGTCTGGTCGGTCGTTGTGGCCAAGCTTCCGGCGATTGGCTTTGAATACTCGACCGGCCAGCTCTTCTGGCTCGCGTCTTTGCCCGGTCTTTCGGGCGCGACGCTGCGGATCTTCTACAGCTTTATGATCCCGATCTTCGGCGGCCGTAAATGGACCGCGATTTCCTCGGCCTCGCTCCTTCTTCCGGCACTGGGCATCGGTTTTGCGGTGCAGAACCCTGAAACGCCCTATTCGTTGTTCCTGATCCTCGCCCTCATGTGCGGCTTCGGCGGCGGCAACTTCGCCTCGTCGATGGCCAACATCGCCTACTTCTATCCGAAGGCGACCAAAGGACAGGCGCTTGCGATGAATGCAGGCCTTGGCAACCTTGGCGTTTCGGTCATGCAGTTTGTCGTGCCGATGGTCATCACCGCTGGCGTCTTCGGCGCCCTTGGCGGTGAGCCGGTCACGCTCCAGGACGGTAGCCAGCTCTGGATTCAGAACGCCGGTTTCATCTGGGTTCCGTTTATCGTGATCAGCGCGATTGCGGCATGGTTCGGCATGAATGACATCGCCGATGCCAAGGCTTCGCTCGGCGATCAGCTGTCGATCCTCAAGCGGTTCCACAACTGGGTCATGTGCGTCCTCTATACCGGAACCTTCGGCAGCTTCATCGGCTATTCGGCAGGCTTCCCCCTCCTGATGAAGACCCAGTTTCCTGATGTGAACGTGCTGTCCTATGCCTTCCTCGGGCCGCTGGTTGGCGCTCTGAGCCGCGCTGCGACGGGTTGGGTCTCCGACAAGTTCGGTGGTGGCCGCGTGACGTTCTATGTCTTCATCGGCATGATCATCTCGGTCTGGGGCGTGCTTCAGTTCCTGCCCTCTGCGGCGGATGCCGATGGCAACTTCTGGGGCTTCTTCGCCTGTTTCATGGCGCTCTTCTTCCTCACGGGTGTGGGCAACGCCTCCACCTTCCAGATGATCCCCTCGATCATGAAGAAGGAATTGCCGCGCCTGTTGAAAGGGGCCGATGCCGCCTCGATCCAGAAAGCGATTGAGCGCGAAAGCGCTGCGATCATCGCCTTCACCTCGGCCATTGCCGCCTACGGCGCCTTCTTCATCCCCAAGTTCTACGGCACCTCGATCAGCATGACGGGCGCTCCGAACGCGGCGCTGTGGGGCTTTCTGTGGTTCTACGTCGTCTGCGTGGTGATCACCTGGATCTTCTACAGCCGCAAGAACGCTCCGGTGTCTTGCTGACACCCTGACCTTCTCCGTGCGCCGCAAGATCGGCGCACGGGATCATCCCCAAAGGAGATTGATATGAGCCACCTGCTCGACAGACTGAACTTCTTCCAGTCCAAGGAACTGGAGCGGTTCTCCAACGGTCACGGTCAGGTCACCCGCGAAGACCGCGCCTGGGAAGACACCTACCGCAACCGCTGGCGGCACGACAAAGTCGTCCGCTCGACCCATGGCGTGAACTGCACCGGGTCGTGCAGCTGGAAAATCTATGTGAAGTCGGGGATCGTGACCTGGGAAACCCAGCAGACCGATTATCCGCGGACCCGCCCCGATCTTCCCAACCACGAACCGCGCGGCTGTGCCCGCGGGGCCAGCTATAGCTGGTATCTCTATTCCGCCAACCGCGTGAAGACGCCCCTCGTGCGCGGCCGCCTTCTCAAGGCCTGGCGCCGGATGCGCGAGACGATGAGCCCTGTCGAGGCCTGGACGGCCCTTCAAGAGGATCCGATCCTGCGCGCCTCCTATACCAAGATGCGCGGCAAGGGCGGTTTCGTCCGGGCCTCGTGGGACGAGGCGACCGAGATCACCGCGACCGCCAACGCCTATACCGCCAAGAAATACGGACCCGACCGCGTGTTCGGCTTCTCGCCGATCCCTGCGATGTCGATGGTCAGCTATGCGGCCGGTTCGCGCTATCTGTCGTTGATGGGCGGCGTCTGCATGTCGTTCTATGACTGGTACTGTGACCTCCCGCCCGCCTCGCCGATGACTTGGGGCGAACAGACCGACGTGCCGGAATCGGCCGACTGGTATAACGCGGGCTTCCTCCTTATTTGGGGTTCCAACGTTCCCCAGACGCGCACGCCCGACGCCCACTTCTATACCGAGGCCCGCTATCGCGGCACCAAGTCGGCGGTCATTTCGCCCGACTATTCCGAAGCCGCCAAGTTCGGCGACATCTGGCTCAACCCCAAGCAGGGCACCGATGCCGCCCTCGCCATGGCGATGGGCCACGTCATCCTGCGCGAGTTCCACCTCGACCGTCAGGCCGAATATTTCGAGAACTACTGCCGCCAGTACACGGATATGCCGATGCTGGTGAAACTCGAAGAGAAGGACGGAAGCCTCGTTCCCGGCGCCTTCCTGCGCGCGGCGGATTTCACCAACAAACTGGGGGAAGAGAACAACCCCGACTGGAAGACCGTCGGCATCGATGAGAAAACCGGCGAGATGATCGCGCCGAATGGTTCGATCGGCTACCGCTGGGGCCAGCAGGGCCATTGGAACCTCGAAGAGCGCAAGGGCGAGGCAGAGACGCGCCTGAAGATGTCGCTTGTTCTCGACGAGGATCACGACGCCATCGAGGGGGTCGATTTCCCCTATTTCGGCGGCCATGCCACGCCCGAGTTCGCCGCCGACAACCACCCCGAGGTTCTGACCCGCAACATCCCGGTCAAGAAGATCAAGGTGGGCCGCAAGACCATCAAGGTCGCCACCGTGTTCGACCTCTTCTGCGCCAACTACGGCCTTGATCGCGGCCTCGGCGGTGATTGGGTCGCCAAGACCTATGACGACGATGTTCCGGGCACGCCCGCCTGGGCCGAGAAGATCACCGGCGTCAGCCGCGACAAGATCGCGACCGTGGGCCGCGAGTTTGCCCGCAATGCCGAGAAGACGAACGGCAAGTCGATGATCATCATCGGCGCGGCGATGAACCACTGGTACCACATGGACATGAACTACCGTGGCGTCATCAATATGCTGGTGATGTGCGGCTGTATCGGTCAGTCGGGTGGCGGCTGGTCGCACTATGTGGGCCAAGAGAAACTCCGCCCGCAGACCGGCTGGGCCCCCTTGGCCTTTGCGCTTGATTGGGGCCGTCCGCCCCGCCACATGAACTCGACCAGCGCCTGGTATGCCCACACCGACCAGTGGCGCTACGAGACGCTCACCTCGGGCGAGATCATCAGCCCCATCGCGCCGGAAGGCGATTGGGATATCAACCTGATCGACTACAACATCCGCGCCGAGCGGATGGGCTGGCTGCCCTCGGCACCCCAGTTCAAGACCAACCCGCTCGAGGTTGCCAAGGCCGCCAAGGCCGCCGGCAAAGAGATCCCGGCCTATGTGGCAGAGCAGCTGAAATCAGGCGCGCTCGAGATGTCCTGCGAGGATCCCGATGCGCCGGAAAACTGGCCGCGCAATCTCTTCGTCTGGCGCTCGAACCTTCTGGGTTCCTCGGGCAAGGGGCATGAGTATTTCCTCAAGCACCTCTTGGGCACCGACAACGGCGTGATGAGCGGCGATCTGGCTGACGAGGGCAGGGCGCTTCCGAAAGAAGCCAAGTGGCACGACGAGGCGCCGGAGGGCAAACTTGACCTTCTGGTCTGCATCGATTTCCGGATGTCGACCACGGCGGTCTATTCCGACATCGTGCTGCCCACCGCCTCGTGGTATGAGAAGAACGACCTCAACACTTCGGACATGCACCCGTTCATCCACCCGCTGCAGGCGGCGGTCGATCCGGCGTATGAGAGCAAATCCGACTGGGAAATCTTCAAATCCATCGCGAAGAAATTCCAGGAGGTCGCGCCCGAGATCCTCGGCAAGGAGACCGACATCGTCGCGCTTCCAATCCTGCACGACACGGCGGGCGAGATTGCCCAACCGGACGTGAAGGACTGGAAGAAGGGCGAATGCGATCTCATTCCGGGCAAGACGGCGCCTGCCTTTGTGCCGGTCGAGCGCGACTATGGCGCGATCTACGACCGCTTTGTGGCCCTCGGGCCGCTGATGGACAAGGTCGGCAACGGCGGCAAGGGCATCGCCTGGGATACCAAGCACGAGGTCCAGCACCTGCGCGACCTGAACGGCGAATGGCAGGAAGGCCCCGCCAAAGGCTGTGCCAAGATCGTCACCGATATCGACGCCTCCGAGGTCATCCTCATGCTGGCGCCGGAAACCAACGGTGAGGTTGCGGTCAAGGCCTGGGAGGCGCTGAGCAAAGCCACGGGGCGCGAACACGCGCACCTCGCCCTGCCGAAGGAAGATGAAAAGATCCGCTTCCGCGATATCGCCGCCCAGCCGCGCAAGATCATCTCTTCGCCCACATGGTCGGGCATCGAGAGCGAGAAGGTCTGCTACAACGCGGGCTATACCAACGTGCACGAGCTGATCCCGTGGCGCACGCTGACAGGCCGTCAGCAGCTCTATCAGGATCACCTATGGATGCGCGCCTTTGGTGAGGGCTTCATGTCCTACCGTCCGCCGGTAGACCTCAAGACCATCACCGCCAAGGTGCGCGACAAGGGCGACAGCCTCGTTCTCAACTTCATCACGCCCCACCAGAAATGGGGCATCCACTCGACCTATTCCGACAACCTCCTGATGCTCACGCTCAACAGGGGTGGTCCGGTGGTCTGGATCAGCGAGAACGACGCCAAGAAGGCCGGTATTCAGGATAATGACTGGGTCGAAGCCTACAACGTCAACGGCGCGCTGACCGCCCGGGCGGTCGTTTCCCAGCGCATGAAAGACGGCACCGTCTACATGTATCACGCGCAGGAAAAGATCGTGAACACGCCGGGCAGCGAAAAGACCGGCCTTCGCGGCGGCATCCACAACTCCGTCACGCGGGCCACGCTCAAGCCCACGCATATGATCGGCGGCTACGCGCAGCAATCCTACGGCTTCAACTACTACGGAACCGTGGGCTCCAACCGCGATGAGTTCGTCGTTGTCCGCAAAATGCAAAAGGTCGACTGGCTCGACGAACCAGCCAAGAAGGAGGCTGCGGAATGAAGGTCCGTGCACAAATCGGCATGGTGCTGAACCTCGATAAATGTATCGGGTGCCACACCTGTTCCGTCACCTGCAAGAACGTCTGGACCACGCGCGAAGGCGTTGAATATGCGTGGTTCAACAACGTGGAAACCAAGCCGGGCACCGGCTATCCGACCGACTGGGAAAACCAGAACCGCTGGAACGGCGGCTGGACCCGGACGGCTTCGGGCAAGCTCCAGCCCAAGCAGGGCGGCAAGTTCCGGATCCTGGCGAATATCTTCGCCAACCCGGACCTGCCCGAGATCGACGACTACTACGAGCCGTTCGATTTCGACCATGACCACCTCAAGTCGGCGCCCGAGATGAAGGCCTTCCCGACCGCTCGCCCCTATTCCAAGATCACCGGCGAGCGGATCGAGAAGATCGAGAAGGGCCCGAACTGGGAAGAGATCCTTGGCGGCGAGTTCGCCAAGCGCAGCCAGGACTACAACTTTGAAGGCGTCCAGAAAGCCATCTATGGCGAGTATGAAAACACCTTCATGATGTATCTGCCGCGCCTGTGCGAACACTGCCTCAACCCCGCTTGCGCCGCGTCGTGCCCCTCGGGCGCGATCTACAAGCGCGAGGAGGACGGCATCGTCCTCATCGACCAGGAGAAATGCCGCGGCTGGCGGATGTGCGTTTCGGGCTGCCCCTACAAGAAGGTCTATTACAACTGGTCTTCGGGCAAATCCGAGAAGTGCACCCTGTGCTATCCGCGCATCGAGAGCGGCAACCCGACCGTCTGTTCGGAAACCTGCGTGGGCCGCATCCGCTATCTCGGTGTGATGCTCTACGATGCCGACAAGATCTCCGAGGCGGCTTCGGCGCAGGAGACCACTGATCTCTATGACGCGCAGCTCGGTGTCTTCCTCGATCCGAACGATCCCGAAGTGATCGCGGCGGCCCGGCGTGACGGGGTCCCGCAGGATTGGATCAAGTCGGCGCAGGAAAGCCCGATCTGGAAGATGGCGATGGAGTGGAAGGTCGCCTTTCCGCTGCATCCCGAATACCGGACGCTGCCGATGGTGTGGTATATCCCGCCGCTTTCGCCGATCCAGAACGCGGCCGCGGCCGGCCAGATCGGCGTGGATGGCGATATGCCGGATGTGCGCTCCTTGCGCATCCCGGTCAAATACCTCGCCAATATGCTGACCGCGGGCGATGAAGCCCCTGTCGTCACCGCGCTCGAGCGGATGCTGGCGATGCGGGCCTATATGCGCGCCAAGACCGTGGACGGCGTCATCGACGAGGCGCTGGCCACCAAGGTCGGCCTCTCGGCGGCGATGGTCGAGGACATGTACAAGATCATGGCTCTTGCGGATTACGAGGATCGCTTCGTGATCCCCACCACGCACCGTGAACAGGTCGAGGATGCCTATGACATCAAGGGGGGCTGCGGCTTCACCGATGGCAACGGCTGCTCGACCGGCATCAGCAAGGGCAATCTCTTCGGCGGCAAGAAACGCCCGCTGAAGATGCCGACGGAGGTAATGTGATGGACCATTTCGACCGCACGATGAAGGCGCTCTCGCTCATCCTGAGCTATCCCACGCGGGAGCTTCAGGAGGCCATGCCCGAGATCGGAGGCGTTCTCGCCGCCGAAAGCCGCCTCACCGCAGCCGCCCGCCGCGATCTTCGGCCTTTGGTCGAAGTTCTGGGCGTCGGTGATATCTACGACCTCGAAGAGGCCTATGTGGTTCTCTTTGATCGCTCGCGCAGCCTTTCGCTCAATCTCTTCGAGCACGTTCACGGCGAAAGCCGGGATCGGGGCGGCGCGATGGTGAGCCTTCTGGAAAGCTATCGCGAGGCGGGCTTCGAGCCCGCCACCAGCGAGCTTCCCGATCACCTTCCGGTTCTTCTTGAGTTCCTCGCCACGCGTTCCCCCGGCGAGGCTCAGGAGGTGCTGGCGGATGCCGCGCATATCCTCGAGGCCCTGACCGCGCGCCTTGCGAAGCGTCAGAGCCCCTACGGCGCGGTATTCGCCGCCCTTCTGCAACTGTCGGGCGCGACCGCCGACCGAGAGATCGTGGCCGAGCTTCTGGCCCAACCGGAAGACGATCCCAACGACCTCGAGGCGCTCGACCAGATCTGGGAAGAGAGCGAGGTCAAGTTTGGCCCCGATCCAGATGCGGGCTGTCCCGCGAGCCGCGACCTGCTGGCCCGCATGGACCGGCCCGTGACCCCCGCGCCCGACTGGGCGGCGGAATGAGTGGAGACTGACAATGCATAACTTCCTCTTCGGGATCTATCCCTACATCGCGCTCAGCGTTCTGGTGATCGGCTCGATCGCCCGCTACGAGACCGACCCTTTCACCTGGAAAACCTCATCCTCGCAGCTCCTGCGCCGCAAGCAGCTGATCCTCGGCTCGGTGCTCTTTCATCTCGGGATTCTCGTGATCTTCTTCGGCCACTTCGTCGGCCTCATGACCCCGATCCAGATCTTTGATGCGCTCGGCATCAGCCATAGCGCCAAGCAGCTACTGGCCATGGGCGCGGGCGGCATCGCCGGTGTTCTGTCGCTGATCGGCGGGCTTCTCCTTCTGCATCGCCGCCTCTTCGACAGCCGCATTCGCAAGACTTCGTCTTTCGCGGATATAGGGATCCTCGCGATCATCGTGCTGCAACTGATCCTCGGGATCGGGACGATCTTTGTCTCAGCCCAGCACCTCGATGGGCACGAGATGACCAAGTTCATGACCTGGACCCAGAAGATCGTGACCTTCCGCGCAGGAGCGGCCGAAGAAATCGCCGACGTGGCGCTGATCTTCAAGCTGCATATGTTCCTTGGCCTGACGATCTTTGTCCTCTTCCCCTTCACCCGCCTCGTGCACATGCTCTCGGCGCCGATCCGCTATGTCTTGCGGCCCGGCTACCAGATCGTGCGCTCGCGGCGCCGGCATCCGGCGGAGTAGGCCATGAACAAGCCGCTCTTTCCCGAAGTCAGGGTGAACGGTGTGACCATCCCCTCGGCGGCCATCGCCGCCGAGGCGCAGAACCACCCCGCGCCCAAAGGCAAGCCGGGCCTCGCCTGGAAAGCCGCCGCACGGTCGCTTGTCTTGCGCCACCTGATGCTGGCAGACGCTGCGCGGCGGGGGTTAATGGCCGACCCGCTCGAGGTGGCTCCGGGCCGCTTCGAGACCGAGGAAGAGGCGCTCTTGCGGGCCTATCTCGAGGCGGCGGCCCCCATCGCGCCGCCGAGTGCCGAGGATGTCAGGGCGATCTGGATCGCCGATCCCGGCAAGTTCCTGTCGCACCCTTTGTGGAGCGCCTCGCATATCCTGTTCACCGGCGACGATGCCGAAGCCCGCGCCGCTGACGCGGCGGCGGCCTTGGGCAAAGACCCCGCGGCCTTTTCCGCCCTCGCGCGCAGCCAAAGCGATTGCCCCTCACGCGAGCGTGGCGGCGATCTTGGGCAGTTGTCGCCGGGCGCGACCGTGCCCGAGTTCGAGGCTGCGTTGCGGCTCCTTGAAGCGGGCCGAATCACCCCAGCGCCGGTGCAAACGCGGTTCGGCTGGCACCTGATCCGTCTCGACGCGCTTGCGCCCGGGCGCCCCCTGCCGTTCGAGGCGGTGGCGCCGCGGATCGCCGAAGCGCTCGAGAAGAAGGCCTGGGTCGAGGCGATGCGCCGTCTTGCGGAAAACCTCTTGGCCGGAGCCCAAGTGACCGGCATCGAGATGAGCGCGGGTGAGGGGGCATGAGCGATGACCTCGGGCGGCTTTATCGTCAGGAAGGGAGGCACGCCTGAGCGCGATCCGATCCAGCTCATCCACTCCGAACACCTGATGATGCGCGAGGTTCTCGACGCGATCGACCGTCTTGTTCTTGAACCTTCTAGCCACCTGTCGGAAGCCGCGCTCGAACCCTATGGCTATCTGAGGGATGAATACCTCGCCCACCATCTCGACGAGGACGAGGCGATGTTTCCCTTCTTGCGGCAACGCGCCGAGCCCGAGGATCGCATCGACGAGATCCTCGACCGTCTGGAGGCCGACCACGACAATGGCCACGGCCAGATCGGTCGCGTTCTGACGATTCTGAAAGCGATGGTCGACAACGACAAAGCCCCCTGCGGCCAAGATTTCGAGACCCTTCGCTTTTTCGCCGCCTCCGAGCGGCGGCATCTGATCGTCGAAAACGCCATCGTGCTGCCCATTGCCCGCGCAAGGCTCAAGAAAGCCGACCTCGCGGAGATCTATGGCAAGATGCTTGCCCGCCGCGGGTTCGACCGAGTGATGAACGAAATTGAGGGGCGGACGAACGCAAACCCCGTCTCGGGAAAGGAATGACCATGAAAATCGGCTATATCGTCAACCGCGGCCAGATCGGCACCGATCCGATCATGACCGAAGCCGCCGAGCGCCTCGTCGCCTTGGGCTATGGCGTCGCTGGTCTCATCCAATCCAATACCGAGCGCGGCGAGGACTGTCGGTGCGATATGGATGTGAAAGTCTTGCCCGGGGGCACTGTCTTCCGAATTTCGCAAGATCGGGGCCCCGGTGCCCGCGGCTGTCGGCTTGATCCGGCGATGCTCGAAGCGTGCGTGGCGCTGGTCGACAGAGCGCTGCAGGACGCGCCCGATATCCTCATCCTCAACAAGTTCGGCAAGCACGAGGCCGAGGGCCGCGGCTTTCGCCAGACCATCGCCGAGGCGCTGGCGCGGGAGATCCCCGTGTTGCTGGGGATCAATCCTCTGAACCTCGAGGCCTTTCTCAACTTCGCCGGAGATCTGGCAGAAGAAGTCGGGCCGCAGGCCGGCACAATTGCCGCGTGGTGCGCGGGCGTCTTGTCGGGTGCGGACACCGGGGCCGATCACGGCCCGCGGCAGGCGGCGCGTCTGGTGGAGTAGCGGTCAGAAGACCGACAGGATTTCGTCCAGAGGCTTCTTGATCTTCGCCACCTCGGGAACGGTCGCCTTTTCGCTGGGGTATCCCACGGGCAGGATCATCACCGGCTTTTCATGGTCGGGGCGCCCGAGCAGACCATTGAGAAATTTCATCGGGTTGGGCGTATGCGTCAGGCAAGACAGCCCCGCATTATGCAGCGCCGCGATGAGAAAGCCGGTGGCGATGCCGACGCTTTCGGGAACGTAGTAGTTCTTGTAGCGGTTGCCGGTCTGGGTCAGGCCGTATCTTTGGGCAAAGACAACGATCAGCCAGGGCGCGGTCGTCAGGTGCGGCTTCTCTACGCCCGTTCCGATCGGTTCGAGCGCGCGCAGCCATTCGTCTCCCGCGCCGCCAGCATAGAAAGCGCGCTCTTCCTCTTCGGCGGCCTCGCGGATCTTTGCCTTGATCTCGGGATCGCGGATGGCGACGAAATGCCAGGGCTGGTGATTGGCCCCCGAAGGCGCTGTTCCGGCCGTGGCGATGGCGGCACGAATCACCGCCTCGTCCACCGGATCATCGCTGAAATCGCGGATCGAATGGCGCTTGCGCATCATCGCCAAGAAGGCCTCGGCGGCCTCGAGCGTCGCCTCGGGCTCCATGCGAACACGGTCGGGCAGGGGCAGGGCGCGGTAGGTGATCTTGCCTTCGGAATACATCGGTCGGTCGCTTTCGTTGGGTCGGGGATTGCCCGGTTGCCCCGACAATTGCCGATGCCGGGGCCGACAGCAAACCTGAAAATCATCTTTGGCCTTTCCGTTGCCAAGCAGTTGCGGTTTGATCCGGTCTCAACGACAGCGAGGGTCTGATGAGCGAAAGAGCGGGCAAAGGGGCAGATTGGGTGGCGCTTCTGGGCACCAAGGGCGGCCCGGCGATCCGGCCCGGCTCGACCATGCCGACCTCGAGCCTACTCAGCCTCGGCGGTGCGCGGATCGTCGTAGATTGCGGGTTGGGGGTGACACGCGGGATCGTCGATCAGGGAATGGCGCTGGCCGACCTGCGGCACATCTTCATCACGCATTTGCATTCAGACCACTACCTCGAGCTTGGCCCGCTTCTGCATACGGCATGGACCGCGGGCCTCAAGTCCAAGGTCGAGGTCTGGGGGCCGAAAGGGCTGGCCGATTACTGGGATGCTTTCCTTCTGTCGATGAAGGCCGACATTGATCTTCGGATCGAAGACGAGGGGCGCCCGGATCTGCGTGCCATGGTGACGATCCGGGTGATCGACGCAGGTGCCTTCTTCGAGACAGAGGGCCTTCGCGTTTCCGCCCTGCGCAACATTCATCCGCCCTTGGTCGATACATTCGCTCTCCGGTTCGAGGGCGCGGGCAGGGTGGTCGTCTTTTCCGGCGATACGGCTTTCTTCCCGCCGCTGGCCGACTTCGCTCGCGGGGCAGACCTTTTGATCCACGAGGCCATGCTGGAAGAGGCCGTCGAGGCGCTGATCGCGCGGGTTGGCAACACCGACGGGCGGCTGCGGACCCACCTTCTCCGCTCGCACAGCTTTGCCCCCGAAGCGGCAAAGATCGCTGCCATGGCCGAGGTGGGTGCGCTCGCGGTTCATCATATGATCCCCTCCGACGACCCGAGCTTTACCGAAGAGCACTGGCAAGCCGCCGTGCGCCCGCACTGGAGCGGCCCGTTCTTCATGGGCCGTGACGGTCTGCGGATAGATCTGGGCTAGGGCGATGGCAGGCGCCTCTCCCCTCGGGGCAATCCTCTCGACCGAGCCGCCCGTGTTTGACGGGGCCTCGGCGAGGGGCGCGGCGCGGCGGTTCTGGGGGATCGAGGGGCGGTTCACTTCCCTCACCTCCGAGCGCGACGTGAACTGGCGGATCGAGACGGGCGAGGGGCGATACGTCCTGAAGCTCGCCAATCCCGCCGAGAGCCCCGATGTGACCGATTTCCAGATCAAGGCGCTTTTGCATCTCGAGCCCGCGGGCCTTCCGGTTCCGCGCGTGGTGCGGACGCTGGACGGCGGTGTCGAGGCGCAGGTGCCCGCGGGCCGCTTGCGCCTTCTGACCTATCTTGACGGCGAGATGCTTTATCGCGCTGCGCCCTCCGCGCCGCTTCGCCGCTCGGTCGCCACGATGAATGCGCGTCTGACGGCGGCGCTCGCGGGATTTGCCCACCCTGCCGCCCGCCACGAGCTACAATGGGATATCCAGCACGCCGCCAAGCTCGCGCCGCTACTGCCGGATGTGTCAGAAGAGCTACGCCCCTTGGCCGAGAGCGCGTTTCGGCGGTTTGTCGAGGAGGCGCTGCCGATGCTTTGCAGCCTGCCCCGGCAGGTTTGCCATGCTGACCTCAACCCGCATAACATTGTCGTTTCAGCAGATCACCTTGTGGTCGCGGGGGTTCTCGATTTCGGCGATATGGTCGAGACGCCGCGCGCCTGTGATCTGGGCGTGGCGGTCGCCTATCAGGTCGATCCCGAGGCGCCTGCCGAGAGCCTTGCCGATTATGTAAGCGCCTATACCGAGGTCTTGCCGCTGACCGAGGCCGAGGTGCGGCTGATCCCGGTCCTGACCGAGGCGCGCTGGCTCACCACGCTCTGCATCGCCTCCCATCGCGCCAAGCGCCAGCCCGAGAACGCCGCCTATATCCTGCGCAACGTGCCGCTGACGCGGGCGGGGCTTCTGGCCTTTGCGCGGCTTGACCGAACCGACCTTCAGAACCGGCTCTTGACTGTAGCGAGGATGACATGAGCGACAGACCCGCCCTTCCCGGTCAGATGCCCAACGCCTTCGTGCCGGGGCAGGGCAACCTTTCGGCGGAGGATCAGGCGCTCGTCGCGCGGCGGCAGGCGGCGATGGGGCCGGCCTATCGGCTCTTCTACGAGACGCCGGTGCATCTGGTGCGGGGCGAGGGGGTCTGGCTCTATGACGCCGAAGGGCAGGCCTATCTCGACACCTATAACAACGTGGCCTCCGTCGGCCATTGCCACCCCCGCGTGGTCGCGGCGATGGCGCGGCAGGCGGCGGTGTTTGCCAGCCATACCCGCTATCTGCACGAGGGCATCCTTGCCTATTCCGAGCGGCTTCTGGGGCTTTTCCCGCCCGCGCTGTCGCACGTCATGTTCACCTGCACTGGCTCCGAAGCCAACGATCTCGCCCTCCGCATCGCCGAGGCGCACACCGGCGGGACGGGGATCATCGTCACCGAAAACGCCTATCACGGCGTGACCCGCGCGATTGCCGCCATGTCGCCGAGTTTGGGCGCTGGGGTTGCGCTGGGCGGGGCTTTGCGCGTGGTTCCCGCGCCCGATCCGCTGCGGCTCGAGGGCGATCTGGGGCAGGCTTTCGCGGGCCATGTACAGGCGGCGATTGACGATATGGTGGCGAAGGGGATCAAGCCAGCCGCGCTGATCGTCGATACGATCTTCTCCTCCGATGGCGTCTTTGCCGATCCCAAGGGGTTCCTCGCCCCCGCCGTTGCTGAGATCCGCGAGGCGGGCGGGCTGTTCATCGCCGATGAGGTCCAGCCCGGCTTTGGCCGCACCGGCGAGGCGATGTGGGGGTTCGAGCGGCATGGGCTTTTGCCCGACATGGTCACATTGGGCAAGCCGATGGGCAACGGCTATCCGGTGGCGGCGGTGGTGATGCGGCCGGATGTGGTGGCGGAATTCGGCGCCCGCGCGCGGTATTTCAACACCTTCGGCGGCAATGCCGTGGCGGCGGCAACGGCGAATGCTGTGCTCGACGTAATCGAGGACGAAGGGCTTTTGGAGAATTCCCGTGTCGTCGGGGCGCGTCTCCGCCAAGGCCTTGAGGAACTGGCGAGGCGGCACGAAAGCCTCGGGCCGATCCGTTCGGCGGGGCTTTTCGTTGGTGCCGAGATCGTGGCGGGCGGCGATCCCCTTGCGGCCGACGCTGGTTTCGCCGCCAGGGTCGTCAACCGCCTGCGCGAGGCGCGGGTGCTGATCTCGGCCACCGGCCCGCGCGCCAATGTGTTGAAGATCAGGCCGCCGCTCGTGTTCTCGGCCGAAAACGCCGAACTCTTCCTTGACCGGCTCGACACCGCGCTGGCGCGCTAGGCCCCACCGTTTCCGAAAATTTCTTGCGGCCTGCCCACAGGAAAGGATTGTTTTGCGAAAAATTTGACCACATGGTAAAAGAAATCAAAAGACCAACAGGGAATCGCATTATGCCCAACGACCAGTCCACGCCCGGAATCGTTGCCGGGCGGCTTTCGGCAGACCAGATCGCCCAGAATTTCGGCGACCTGCATCCGCCCCTTGATGCCCATGAAGCGCGGGTCGCAGCCGATCGCTGTTATTTCTGCCACGACGCGCCCTGCATGACGGCTTGCCCCACCTCGATCGACATTCCCCTCTTCATCCGCCAGATCGCCACCGGCACCGCCGAGGCGGCGGCCAAGACGATTTTCAACCAGAACATTCTCGGCGGCATGTGCGCCCGCGTTTGCCCGACCGAGACGCTCTGCGAAGAGGCCTGCGTGCGGAACGAGGCCGAATGCGAGCCGGTGCAGATCGGCCGGCTTCAGCGCTATGCCACCGATACGCTCATGGCCAGGGGCGGCCACCCATTCACCCGCGCCGCAGCGACCGGCAAACGCGTCGCTGTGGTGGGCGCCGGCCCCTCCGGCCTCGCCTGCGCCCATCGCCTTGCGATGAAGGGCCATGACGTGACGATCTTTGACGGCCGCAAGAAGGGTGGCGGCCTCAACGAGTTCGGCATCGCCGCCTACAAGGCGCCGGGCAATTTCGCGCAGGCCGAGCTTGCTTGGCTTCTCGGGATCGGCGGGATCACCGTCGACTATGGCAAGCGCCTCGGCGATGGCCTCTCGCTCGACGATCTTCAGAAGTCCCACGACGCCGTCTTCCTCGGCATCGGCCTTGCGGGCGTCAATGCGCTTGCTGTGAGCGGCAACCATGATGGCCTTGCTTCGGCGGTCGACTGGATTTCCGCCCTGCGCCAGTCCAACGACAAGGCGGATGTGGCCGTGGGCCGCGATGTGGTGGTGATCGGTGGCGGCATGACAGCGATTGACGCCGCCGTGCAGGCCAAGCTCCTTGGCGCAGAAACCGTGACCATCGCCTACCGCCGCGACAAGGCGGCGATGGCGGCGTCCGAGTTCGAGCAGGATCTGGCGACCTCAAAGGGCGTTCGCATCCTCTATAACGCCGCGCCGAAATCGGTGGGCAAAGAGGGCATCACCTTGGCCCGCACCGCTACCAAGGGCGGCAAGCTCATCGAAACCGGCGAGACCCTGACCCTGCCCGCCGACCAGATCCTCCGCGCCATCGGCCAGACCCTCGACGGCGCGCCCGGTGGCCTCGCCATCGAAGGCGGCAAGATTGCCGTCGATGCCACGGGGCGCACCTCGGTCGCGGGCGTCTGGGCCGGCGGCGATTGCGCCACGGGCGGCGAAGACCTGACGGTGACCGCCGTTGCCGAGGGCCGCGATGCGGCCGAAGACATCCACACCAGCCTGACCGGAGGGGCATGAGCATGGCCGACCTCAGAAGCAATTTCATCGGCATCAAGTCGCCCAACCCCTTCTGGCTGGCTTCCGCGCCACCCACGGACAAGGAATACAACGTCCGCCGCGCCTATGAGGCCGGATGGGGCGGCGTGGTCTGGAAGACGCTGGGCGAGGCTGGCCCGCCGGTCGTCAACGTGTCCGGTCCGCGCTATGGCGCGATCTGGGGAGCGGACCGCCGCCTTCTTGGCCTGAACAACATCGAGCTTATCACCGACCGCCCGCTTGAGGTGAACCTGCGCGAGATCAAGCAGGTCAAGCGCGACTATCCCGACAGGGCGCTCGTCGTGAGCCTCATGGTGCCTTGCGAGGAAGAGCCGTGGAAGCGCATCCTCAAGGCGGTCGAAGAGACAGAGGCCGATGGGGTCGAGCTGAATTTCGGCTGCCCGCACGGCATGGCCGAGCGCGGCATGGGTTCGGCTGTGGGGCAGGTGCCGGAGTATATCGAGATGGTCACCCGCTGGGTCAAACAGAACTCGCGGATGCCCTGCATCGTCAAGCTTACGCCCAATATCACAAACATCCTCTATCCCGCCGAAGCGGCCAAGCGGGGGGGCGCGGATGCGGTGAGCCTCATCAACACGATCAACTCGATCACCTCGGTCAACCTCGACACCTTTACGCCTGAGCCGACCATCGACGGCCTTGGCGCCCACGGCGGCTATTGCGGCCCGGCGGTGAAACCCATCGCGCTGAATATGGTGGCCGAGATCGCCCGCAGCGCGACTACCGCGGGCCTGCCGATCAGCGGCATCGGCGGCATCACCACATGGCGCGACGCGGCCGAGTTCATGGCGCTGGGCGCGGGCAATGTGCAGGTTTGCACGGCGGCCATGACCTATGGCTTCAAGGTTGTGCAAGAGATGATCTCGGGCCTGTCCGAGTTCATGGACAACCACGGGCTGACCTCGGTTGACGAGATCGTCGGGCGTGCGGTGCCCAAGGTGAAGGACTGGAAAGACCTCAACCTCAATTTCGTCACCAAGGCGGTGATCGATGAGGATCTCTGCATCAAGTGCGGCCGTTGCTATGCCGCCTGCGAAGACACCTCGCACCAGGCGATCGAAATGGGCGAAGACCGGACTTTCCGCGTCAAGGACGACGAATGCGTGGCCTGCAACCTCTGCGTCAACGTCTGCCCGATCGAGAACTGCATCACCATGAAAGAGCTGCCGCTGGGCGAGGTTGATCCGCGCACGGGCCGCAAGGTCGAGCCCTACGCCAACTGGACGACACATCCCAACAACACCGCCGCCAACGCAGGCTGAGGCGGCCTATCAGAACCCGACGGCGGCTCCATCCTTCCGGGGATCGGAGCCGCCGGCATATCCGCCGTCCGGCAGGCGGTGAATGAGCTGCGCCCCGCCAAAGGCGAAGGCGGCTTCGGGGGCATCGGCGTCGATCTGGTGGCCCATCGCGGAGAGGGCTTCTAGCGTATCGCGCCCCATCGCCGCCTCGCAGGCGACGCCGAGGCCTTCGGTCACCTGCCAGCGCGGGGCGTCGGCGGCCATCTGCACGTCCTGATCCCAAAGCTGGGTCCGCAGGACCATCTGCAAATGGCCCTGCGCCTGCATCGGCCCACCCATGACGCCAAAGCTCATCAGGGGCGCGCCGCCCTTCATCAGAAAGCCCGGAATGATCGTATGGAAGGGGCGCTTGCCGGGGCCGACGAGGTTGGGGCTTTGCGGATCGAGCGAGAAGCCCCAGCCGCGGTTTTGCATATGAATGCCAGTGCCGGGCACGGCCACGCCCGAGCCGAAGCCCGCATAGTTCGACTGGATATAGGAGACCATCATTCCCGAGGCATCGGCCGTGCTGAGATAGACCGTGCCGCCCTGCTTGGGAGCGCCCGCGCCGAAATTGGTCGCGCGGGCGGGGTCGATCAGGCGGGCGCGGGTGGCGAGATACCCGTCGTCGAGCATATCGGCGGCGCTCACCGCCCCCATGTGCGCGGGATCGGCGACATAGGCCTCTGCATCGGCGAGCGCCAGTTTCATGGCTTCGATTTGCAGGTGAAACGCGCGGGGATCGTCGGGCCCCAGATCGCGGATCGGTGTATGTGCGAGGATGCCCAGAGCCATGAGTGCCGCGATGCCTTGGCCGTTGGGCGGGATCTCGTGCAGAGCGAGATCGTCGAAACCTTTCGAGATCGTGCCGCACCAGTCGGGCCGATGGCTGGCGAGATCGTCAAGGCGCATCGCCCCGCCATGCGCCTTGGAATGGGCGACAATGGCCTCGGCCAGATCGCCCTCATAGAACGCGCGGCCCTTGGTTTCGGCGATGCGCCGGAAGGTGCGGGCCAGCGCGGGATTGCGGAACTTCTCACCGGCCAATGGCACGCGGCCGTTGGGCAGGAATGTCTCGGCAAATCCCGGCTGATCGCCCAATAGCCGCCCGCCGCGCGTCCAAAGCTGGGCGATGATCGGGGTGACGGAAAAGCCCTCTTCGGCATAGCGGATCGCGGGTTCGAAGAGATCGGCAAAGGGCAGCTTGCCGAAGCGTGCGGAAATCTCGACCCAGGCAGAAACAGCGCCGGGAACGGTGACGCTGTCCCAGCCGCGGTCTGGCATGGTATCGAGGCCCGCAAAGCGCTCGGGCGTCCAGCCCTCGGGCGCGCGGCCCGAGGCGTTGAGGCCGTGCAGCTCTTTGCCGTCCCACAGGATCGCGAAAGCGTCCGAGCCCACGCCATTGCCCGAAGGCTCTACCAGAGTCAGCGTGATCGCCGTGGCAATCGCGGCGTCAGCCGCATTGCCACCCCGTGCGATCATCGAAAGCCCCGCCTGCGCCGCCAGCGGCTGCGAGGTGGCGACCATGTTGTCGGCCAGAACCGCTGAGCGGCGCGAAGCATAAGGATGCGCGGCGCGAAGCTGCATTGGTGGCCCTTTCAATTCAGGGTGCGGATCAGCCTGCGAGAAGCTCGGAGTCGTAACCCGCCTTCTTGATCGCGGCGGCAATATCAGCGGCGGACTTGCCGGTTGTAACCGCCACATTACGGCTTTGCAGATCGCAGGTCACGCCCGCCGCAGGATCGGCGGCGGCGATGGATTTCTCGATGGCCGAGGTGCAGTGACCACAGCTCATCTTGGGCACGCTGAACTTCATCCCGGTCTCCTGTTTGCTGGATTGCGCCCAGCATCTCATCAGTTGGCGCGCGGTCAAGCTGGAAAAGGGACGCAGCCAGAACCTTTTGAAAGACGGGACTGTTCCGGCCGAGAAAAGAGATTTTTCGGCCTGGAAGCCGACCGAAAAAATTGAAATCTGCCGGGACGGGGTGCAAGATCCGCAGAGGGTGCCTATCTGATTGCACAGAGTTGAGCGGTTCCGGGAGAGTGAGCCATTCATATCCTGATGTTCACCAATACCTATCTGCCCCATGTAGGCGGCGTGGCGCGAAGCGTCGATACGCTGTGCAATGGGCTTCGCGAGCGCGGGCACCAGGTTCTGGTGATCGCACCAACCTTTCGAGGGCATGAAGCGGACATACCCGGAGTTCTGCGCGTTCCGGCGCTCAAGAACATGGGTAATTCCGATTATTCGATGCCGATACCTTTGTCGCGTCCGATCCAGGACAAGCTCGATGCTTTCGGGCCGGATATCGTCCATTCACACCACCCCTTCCTGCTCGGACATACGGCATCGAGGGTCGCGGCGACCTGTGGTGTTCCGCTCGTCTACACCTACCATACGCGCTATGACATCTACGTCAGGCAATTCGTCGAGTCCCAGCGCCTGTGGCCTGACCTCGCCCGAAACCTTGCGAATGGCTATGCCAATCTTGCGGATGCGGTGATCGCTCCGAGCCAGAGCATGAAGGACTTGCTGCTTCAGCAGGGAGTTCACTCGCCGATCAAAGTGATCCCGACCGGGATCGACGTGGAACGGTTTGCCCGAGGGGCCAGGGCGGCGCTTCGCGCCAAACTTGACCTGACGGATGAAGATTTTGTGGCTGGGCATCTGGGGCGGCTCACTGCGGAAAAGAACCTCGAGTTTCTGTTCGAAAGCGCGCGTCGATTCCTAGAAAACAATCCAGACGCGCATTTCGTCTACGCCGGCGATGGCCCGATGCGCGCCGAGATGGCCATGCGGCTTTCCGGCAGTCCGCTGCGCAGGCGGATGCAT
Organism: uncultured Paracoccaceae bacterium; assembly: GCA_937138255.1. Classification (GTDB taxonomy): domain Bacteria; phylum Pseudomonadota; class Alphaproteobacteria; order Rhodobacterales; family Rhodobacteraceae; genus RFZI01. The sequence continues at coordinate 127,046 of CAKZOU010000069.1, read as the reverse complement.
TTTTTGGGTGAAGTTAGGGGCGATGATGTTGTTGCATTTTATGCGGCCATCGACGTCTTTGCATTTGCGTCGAAATCCGAGACCCAGGGCCTCGTGGTGGCCGAGGCGCTCGCATCCGGGGCACCGGTTGTGGCGCTCGATGCCTCCGGTGTGCGGGATGCGCTGCGCCATTGTGAGAGCTGCGTTCAACTGAGCGCCGATACCAACCCAGAGGCCTTCGCCGCAGCCATTTCCGGCTATGCCTTGCGAAACGCCGCGCAGGTCGAGAATGACCGCGCTGCGGCTCGCGTAGGCGCCAAGCCCTATTCGATCGGCACGATGGCTGAAAACATCGAAGCACTCTATGCCGAAGTGACGGAAGTCACCCGAAGCGGGAACCAGCCGGGCCGCACCGAATGGGAGCGGATTTTGGAGGGCCTTGCTGCCGAAGTCGGTATGTTTGAAAACCTGTTCCGAGCGGTTGGGATCACCTTGCTGCCAAGCGCAAGAGATGCACTCCGTTGACCGACTACGACAATAAGAAACCAAACTGGGAAGAAGGGCGGCCACTGGGGCGCATCGCGGCCTTTGTGGTGGCGGCGACCATCTATGCTCTGTTGCGCCTGTGGAGCGCGACCTGGCGCATCGACAAGAGCGAAATCCACCGTCTCAATGAGGCGCGCGCCACGGGCCGCCCTATCATCGGAATCGTCTGGCATGGAAGCTATGCCCCGCTCTTCTATCTGATATCGGGCCAACCGGCGCTCGTTGTCACCAGCTATTCCTTTCGCGGCTCGGTCATCGCCCGCTTCTGCAGTTGGTTCGGCTATCGTGCGATGCAGGTCGAGCGGGGCAATCACGGCGGGCGGCGGGCGATCCGCGAAGAGCTTTCGCACCCGGGCGCCCTTGTTGCCATCGCGCCTGATGGTCCGCTCGGGCCCCGTCATGAGGCCAAACCGGGGGCGGCCAATCTGGCTGTTGAATTCGGCGCTTTGCTGATCCCGATTTCGGCCAACGCGAGCCGCAAGAAGATCGTCACCAGCCGCTGGGACAAGATGGAGCTGCCGCTGCCGACCGCGCGGGTGAAGCTCCGTGTGGGCGAGGCTTTCGAGATCCCGAAAGAGGCGGGCCCAGAAGAAGCCAAGGCGCTTGTCGAGGGCGCGCTCAACGCGCTGATCTGAGACCTTTGATCGAAGATTTCGCTACCACCTCGTCCTGCGCCTCGGCAGTATGGCCTTGATCTGAGGGAGGATGCATCGTGGCGGTCGAGAACGTGAACACGCTTGTCGTCGGAGCCGGGCAGGCGGGGGTGGCGATGAGCGAGCATCTGACGCGGGCCGGTATTCCCCACCTTGTGCTCGAGCGCGGTCGCGTTGCCGAGCGGTGGCGGTCGGAGCGGTGGGATAGCCTCGTGGCCAACGGTCCGGTCTGGCATGATCGCTTTCCCGGGATGGAGTTTGACGAATTCGATCCCGACGAGTTTGCCCCCAAGGAAAAGGTCGCCGACTATTTCTCGGGCTATGCGAAAAGCTTTGACGCGCCGATCCGTTGCGGGGTCGAGGTGAAAAGCGTCACGCGGCTTGCGGGGCGAGAGGGGTTTCGGGTCGAAACCTCGGAGGGCGTGATCGAGGCGGCGAATGTGGTCGCGGCCACGGGGCCGTTCCAGAGGCCGACCTATCCGCAGATTGTGCCTGCCGAAGCGGACGTTCTGCAAATGCACTCGAACAGCTACCGCAACCCCAACCAGCTGCCCGAAGGGGCCGTTCTGGTCGTGGGCGCGGGGTCGTCCGGCGTTCAGATTGCGGACGAGCTGCGCGCCTCGGGCCGCACCGTCTATCTTTCGGTCGGCGCGCATGATCGCCCGCCGCGCGCCTATCGCGGGCGCGACTATTGCTGGTGGCTCGGCGTTCTGGGCAGGTGGGACGCCCCCGCGCCCAAGCCCGGAACCGAGCATATCGCCATCGCCGTGAGCGGCGCGGATGGCGGCAAGACGATTGATTTCCGCCGCCTCGCAGGCGAAGGGATGAACCTTGTCGGCCTGACGGCGGGCTTTGACAATGGCATCATGCGTTTCGCCCCGGATCTGGCCGACAATATCCGGCGGGGCGACGCCAACTACCTCTCGGTCCTGCGCGAGGCCGATGCCTATGCCGACCGCAACGGCCTCGATCTGCCGCTGGAGCCTGAGGCCCACGAGATCGGCCCCGATCCCGACTGCATGACCAACCCGATCCTCGCGCTTGATCTGAAGAAGGCGGGCATCACGACGATCCTCTGGGCCACCGGCTATGCGCTCGATTTCGGCTGGCTCAAGGTAGATGCCTTCGACGAGAACGGCCGCCCCAAGCACCAGCGAGGCGTATCCTCCGAGCGCGGGATCTATTTCCTCGGCTTGCCGTGGCTGTCGCGGCGCGGCTCGTCCTTTATCTGGGGTGTCTGGCACGATGCCCGTTTCATCGCCGACCAGATCGGCATCCAGCGCAGCTATCGGGCCTACAAGAGCCCTGCCGAACGCACCTGACCCCTCGGAGACCCTCATGGCCCACTACCGCCACCGCAAGTTCAACACCAAAGATACCTACCCCGAGCAGAAGCTCGACAACGATCTGGCCCAAGCGGTCGTTACGCAGGGCGGGCGGACGATCTATCTGCGCGGCCAGTGCCCGCAAGAGCTTGATACCGCCAAGAATATCGAAAGCCATGATCCGGTCGAACAGACCCACAAGGTCATGCAAAACATCAAACAGTTGATCGAGGAATGCGGCGGGCAAATGGAGCATCTGGTGAAGGTGGTGGTTTATATCACCGACGTGCGCCACCGCGAGGCCGTGTATCGGACGATGGGGGAATATATCAAAGGCGTGCATCCGGTCTCGACCGGCCTTGTCGTGAGCGCCTTGGCGCGGCCCGACTGGCTCGTGGAAATCGACGGCACCGCCGTGATTCCGGACTAGCGCCATGACCTTTTCCCTCGTCGCCCGCTGTGAAGAGACCGGCATGTTCGGGGTCGCGATCTCGTCGTCCTCGCCCGCCGTGGCCGCCCGCTGTTCCTATGCGCGGGCCGGTGTGGGGGCGGTGGCCTCGCAGAACGTGACAGACCCGACGCTTGGGCCCTTGGGCCTTGACCTCATGGAGGGCGGCATGAGCGCCGCCGGGGCCGTGGCCGAGATCCAGCGGCGCGGGGCCTTCATCGAGTATCGGCAGGTTCTGATCGTTGACGCCAAGGGCGGCACAGCGATCCATTCGGGGTCGAACTCGCTCGGCATCTGGAGCGAGGCGCGGGCCGAGAACGTGGCCTCGGGCGGCAATCTTCTGGCGAATGCGGATGTTCCCAAGGCGATTGTCGACGGCTTCCTCGCCGCCAAAGGCCACATCGGTGACCGTTTGATCGCCGCGATGCGGGCGGGGCTGGCCGCCGGAGGCGAGGCAGGGCCGGTGCATTCGGCGGGGATGAAGATTGTGGGTAAGGTCAGCTGGCCCGTGGCCGACCTGCGCTGTGATTGGACCGAGGATAATCCCATCGAAGCGGTTGCGACCGCTTGGGACGTCTACAAGCCTCAGCTTGCCGCCTATATCCAGCGCGCTCTCGATCCGCGCGCCGCGCCGTCCTATGGCGTGCCGGGAGACCGATAGGCCGATGCGTGATCCCCGCTACGATATCCTCTTCGAGCCGGTGAAGATCGGCCCGCATACGGCCAAGAACCGCTTCTATCAGGTGCCGCATTGCAACGGCGGCGGCTATCGCGACCCCTCGGCGGCAGCCGAGATGCGGGGCGTGAAGGCCGAGGGCGGCTGGGGGGTGATTTTCACCGAACAGACCGAGATGCACCCTTCGTCCGAGATCACGCCCTTCATCGAACTGCGCCTTTGGGAGGATCAGGATATCCCCTCGATCGCCCGCATGGCCGAGCGGATGAAGACCCATGGGGGCCTTGCGGGCATCCAGCTTGCCTATTCGGGGATCAACGGGCCGAACCTTTACACCAAAGAAGTGCCCCTCGCGCCCACGGCCCTGCCGATCCGCACCTTCACCAACGATCCGGTGCAGGCGCGGGCGATGGACAGGCAAGATATCCGCAACCTGCGCCGCTGGTTCGTCAATGCAGCCAAGCGCTGCCATACGGCCGGGTTTGACCTCATCTGCCTCTACGGCGCGCATGGCTTCGGCATCTTTCAGCATTTTCTGAGCCGCGCCACCAATCAGCGGATGGATGAATACGGCGGCAGCCTTGAAAACCGAGCCCGCTTTGCCCGCGAGGTGATTGCCGATATGCGCGAGGCGGTGGGCGAGACCATGGCGTTCACCCTGCGCGTGTCGCTTGACGAGACCATCGGAGAGCTTGGTTTTTCCAACGCCGAAGTGCGCGACTTCATCGAGATGAACCGCGATCTGCCCGACCTGTGGGACCTCGCGCACGGGACGTGGGAGGATTGCTCCGGCCCCTCGCGCTTCAAGGAAGAGGCCGCGCAGGAACAGTTGGTGCGCGGCATCCGCGAGCTTTCCGACAAGCCGGTGGTGGGCGTTGGCCGCTTCACCAGCCCCGATGTGATGGCGCGGATGATCCGGCAAGGCACGCTCGATTTCATCGGCTGTGCCCGGCCCTCGATTGCCGATCCTTTCCTGCCCAAGAAGATCGAAGAAGGGCGGATCGAGGACATCCGCGAATGTATCGGCTGCAATATCTGCATCACCGGCGACATGACCCAAGGCATGGGCCGTTGCACGCAAAACCCCACATGGATGGAAGAATGGCGGCGCGGCTGGCATCCCGAGCGGATGAACGCCAAGGGCGCGAGCCAAAACGTGCTGATCGTCGGTTCCGGTCCGGCGGGGCTCGAGGCCGCGCGGGCCTTGTCGCTGCGCGGCTATGATGTGGCGATTGCCGAGGCGCGGGACGAAATTGGCGGGCGTGTGGCCCGCGAGCGCAAGCTGCCGGGGCTTTCGGCCTGGGGGCGGGTGGTGGACTACCGCCAGTATCAGCTGTCGCAGCGCCCGAACGTCGAGACCTACCCCGCCTCGCGCCTCGATGCCGAGCAGATCCTCGAGTTCGGCTTCCACAACGTCTGTATCGCCACCGGCGCGCACTGGCGGGCCGATGGCGTGGCGCGGCAGCACGTTGTGCCGATGCCGATGGACAAGGCGATGCCGGTCTATACGCCGGATGACCTGATGGAAGGCCGCGTGCCCAAGGGCCGTGTCGTCGTTTATGACGATGACCACTACTACATGGGCGGGGTTCTGGCCGAGCTTCTGACGCAGATTGGCTGCGAGGTCACGCTCATCACCCCCGCGCCTTATGTCTCCGACTGGGCCCGCAACACGCTTGAGCAAACGGCGATCCATGTCCGGCTGGCGGCGGCGGGGGTGAGGATCGTCCTCAATCGCGGCGTGGCGGCGATCCTTGCGGGCGCGGTCGAGACCAATTGCAGCTATACCGATGCCCGTGAGCGGACGCCTTGCGATGCGGTCGTGATCGTCGGTTCCCGGCTGTCGGAGGATGACCTTTTCCACGACCTTCAGGCACGCAAGGCCGAGTGGGCCGATGCCGGTATCCTCTCGGTCAAGGTCATCGGCGATGCCTGCGCGCCGGGGCCGATCGCCTGGGCGACCCACGCGGGCCACCGCTATGCGCGTGAGCTGGACGAGCCCGAGCGGGGCTACGACATGCCCTTCCGCCGCGAGGTCACGCGCCTTGCCGATTGAGTTGACCCGCACGCTTGAAATCCTCGACCGCCTCATCGCCTTCGACACGGTGAGCGCGAGCTCGAATCTCGCGTTGGTGGACTATGTCGAGGGGCTCCTGAAAAGCGCGGGCGCGCGGGTGCAGCGGTTCCCCGATACCTCGGGCCAAAAGGCGGGTCTTTATGCCGAGATCGGGCCTGCGGGGCAGGGGATTGCCCTTTCCGGGCACACGGATGTCGTGCCTGTTGAGGGTCAGGTCTGGACCCGCGATCCCTTCAAGCTGAGCCTCGACCAAGGCCGCGCCTATGGGCGCGGGACGACCGATATGAAGGGCTTTGTCGCCGGCGCTCTGGCGCTGGCAGAGCGGGCGGGGCGTGCGACCCTAAAAGAGCCCCTGAAGATCGTGCTTTCCTACGATGAAGAGGTGGGCTGCCTCGGCCTGCGAGATATGCTGCCCTCCGTCCTGCCCCTGATCGGCCAGCCCCGCGCCGTGATCGTGGGCGAGCCCACAGAGATGCAGCTGGCGCTTGGCCACAAGGGCAAGGTCGCCTTGAATGCGGTCTGCCACGGGCAGGCCGGGCATTCGGCGATGGCACCGGATTTCGTCAACGCCATTCACCTTGCGGCCGATTTCGTTGGTGCGGTGCGGACCCTGCAGGCCGAACTTGCCGCTACAGGGCCGCGCGATGCGGACTATGATATTCCCTGCACGACCCTCCATGTGGGCAAGATCGCGGGCGGCAGGGCGCTCAATATCGTTCCCGACCGTGCCGAAATCGCTTTCGAGATCCGCCACCTCGCTGCCGACGACCCCAAGGCGCTTGTCGCGCGGTTGAGGCAGGAGGCCGAGAGGATCGCCGCACCCTATAGCGCCATCTTCGAAGTCGCCCGGATCGAGATCGCGCAGGTGAGCGCCTATCCGGGCCTTTCTGTCGATCCCGGCGCCGAAGTGGCTGGGATGGTTCAGCGCCTTTCGGGGCGGAGCGGACACTTCAAAGTTCCTTACGGCACCGAAGCCGGCTTCTTTGCCGAGGCCGGTCTGGCCTCCGTAGTTTGTGGCCCCGGGTCGATGCCGGGGCAGGGGCACAAGCCGGACGAATATATCGAACTGAGCGAGTTGTCGGCGTTGGACAGGATGCTGAGCCGGATTTTGACGGAAATTTCCGCCTAAGCGGTCCGCTCGATACCGGAACGATGTTTCGGGCGATCTGATCTCTACAGAATTGTGTTCCAATCCCTTTCAAGCCGCTGGCGCGACGTTCCGTTTTTGTCGATCCAACTGACACGCCCTCCTTATTTTTCTGCAACAATTGTAATCAGTTAGACGGAATGCGATCTTTATGCCGAACCGCAGGAGATCGCCCATGTCTTTATCTTCGATACCGTCCGACTGGATATTGGGCCTTGCCGGTGGCCTTGTGATTGGCCTGTCCGCGGCCATACTTCTTCTTGGCAACGCCCGTATCCTCGGCGCGAGCGGCATCCTCGGCTCGATTGTCGAGGGGAGCGAACCCGATTCCGCGACCGAGCGGCTCTGGTTCCTTGGTGCTTTGATTGGCGTGCCGGGGATTGCTGTTCTGATATTCGGCGCGCCACAGACGAATGTGTCGGGCGATTTGCCCTTGCTGGTTTTGGCCGGTGTCCTCGTTGGCCTCGGCACGCGGCTGGCCAATGGTTGCACGTCTGGCCACGGCGTCTGCGGGATGTCGCGGTTTTCGTGGCGGAGCATCGTCTCGACCCTCGTCTACCTCGCCGCTGGCATCGTGGTCATGTTTGTGGCCCGCAACATCCTCGGAGTTCTCTGATGCGTCATCTTGTTTCTGCCATTTCCGGTGGTCTGTTCGGGCTTGGCCTTCTGATCTCGGGCATGACCGATACGGCCAAAGTTCAGGGCTGGCTCGATCTCTTCGGCCAGTGGGATCCGACGCTCGCATTTGTTCTTGGCGGGGCCATCTTGCCGATGCTCTTGGCTTGGCGGGTCGCGGCGCGGCGCAAGGTTTCCGTTGTGGGCGACGCTTTCCCGACCATGCCTGAGCCGCTCATCGACGGCCGGCTTTTGACTGGTTCGGTCCTTTTCGGGGCTGGCTGGGCCTTGGCCGGGTTCTGCCCGGGGCCAGCCATCGCATCAGTGACATGGGGCGGGCTCGGTGGTGTCGTGTTCGTAATCGCGATGATTGGCGGAATGGTTCTAAGCACGTTTGTTGGCAAACGTCGGCTCGCCGCGGCCTGAAGCCCAGACCTTAAACGTGCAGCTTGGCCAGAAAGCGCTCGAGGATATGAAGGCTGTCTTTGCGACCCGCGAGCGCCGCCGCCGCGTAGTCCAGCAAGGCAACTTCGTGATCTAGCAGGAGCTGCGCGTCCGCCCGTTCCGCTTCGTCGGCGGCTTTTGCGACCGCATCGAATTCGGCGACAAAAACGGGATACTCCTCGCACATCCTGCGGAGCAGATCCTGCCAGCCGACGCTTCGCAATGCTTCGGCCTCGCGCTGGCCCTCGGCGCGAATAGTGGCGGCGCGTGCCGGATCAACTCCCAAGCGCTCTGCCATCGGCGCCAGCACTTGCAGCATCGCGCCCTCTATCGAGGCCATGAGCCCAAGGGCCTTGCGCGCCTCACCGGAATGAAAGCTCGCAAGCTTCGAGAAGAAGGCCTCGCCCGATATCTCCTCTTCATAGAAGGCGCAAAGGCCCTCGGCCGCGCTGGCAAATGTTCTTGGGGCAAGTGTCATGTCAACGCCTCGGCGAGCCTGTCATTGATCTGTCGCCAGCGATAGCTTGCCTCGGCGGCAACCAAACCGACGGACCCGAAGGTCGTTTGTTTTGGAACGGCGGCGAAGGGGGCAAGAGCGCCGGTTTCTCCCATCATCGCCTGGCACAAAGCCTTTGCGGCCGCAGGTGCGGTGTTCATCCCGTGGCCGCCAAATCCGGCGATCGTAAAGAGCCCCGGCTCTGTCTCTCCGACATAGGGCATGAAATGGCGGGCATAGCCCATGTTTCCGGCCCATGCTGTATCGATTCCAATGCCGGCCTTGTCCATGTCGCGCGCCAATGCGGGATAGATCTTGCCCAGATCCTTGCGAACCATGCGCCGGACAGTTTCGACCTCAAGCGTTCCGAAGGCCGTAATGCCGAGACCCCACAGAAGCCGCCCATCGGCCAAGCGACGGTAATAATTTCCGGCGCGGCGTGTGTCGCCGATGGCATAGCGGCTGGGGATATGCGCGTCGAGAAGCTCGGGCATCGGATCGGTCACGCCGATGTAGGTGCGGATCGGCAAAAGGATGCGCGAGAGCCTTCCGGTCTCGCGCCCGCCGTATCCTCCCGTCGCCATAACGATCTTCTGAGCCCGGATCGACTTGCCGCCCGTGGCAAGCACGAAACATCCCTGCTGCCGCTCGATCCTGTCGACCATGGCGTTTTCGATCACGGTTTGGCCGCCGGTGATGGTTTCGCGGGCTAGGGCGCGCAGGAAATTCAAAGGGTGAAACTGAAATCCCGCGTCAGAGGCCGAGCCGAAGCGATAGCGCGGGCTGGTGGTTTCCTCGCGCAGCCTGTCGCCCACAAGAAGCTCGGAACCAGTTTCCGGGTTTGCAGGGGGCTTGCCCGAAAGCGAAACGGTCAAGATGCCGTCCTTTGGTGACGCTGCCTCGTACCCCGGGCGCCTCAGCCTGTCGCGCATCCATGCCACACCTCCGAGCGCTAGCTCGTCGAGGCAACGTGCCGCCTCCGAGCCGACAAGTCGGGCAATCTTGTCGTCGTCGGCCGCCCATCCAGGTGAGCAGAACCCGCCGTTGCGCCCCGAGGCGCCGCTTCCGATCTTGCCGCGGTCAAACAAGACGGCGGAAACCCCCGCTTCGCCCAGAAGACGAAGAAGAGACATTCCGGCAAGGCCGCCTCCGACGATGGCGATGTCATAGGCCGGGGCAAGATCGGAAAGCGTCGCCGTTTCCGGCGGGGCCGCTCCCGTCTGTTCATACCACGTCGTCGCCGTCAGCGCGTTTGCACTCAATGCGATTTGCCCTTGTTGACCATCCTGTCGAGCGACTTGATACCCGAGGCCGCGATGAGCGTCAGAAGAACATAGATCAGCGCTGCGGAGTTGAAGGGCTCAAACGCAAGGAAGCTTTGCGCCTGAAACTCGCGCATCCGCTGCGTCAGGTCGCGCACCGAGAGGATCGACACGAGCGAGGTGTCTTTCAGCATGGCGATAAATTCGTTGCCAAGCGCGGGAAGGACGATGGCCACGGCCTGAGGCACGATGATGAACCGTGCGATCTGCATTTCCTTGAGGCCGAGGGTGCGGGCCGCCTCGATCTGGCCTTTGGGGACGGCTTCGATCCCGGCGCGGAAGATCTCGGCCATATAGGCGGAATAGCCGATGGCGATAGCCATGATCCCGCGCGTCATCATCTGCAGGTCGATATAGCCTGCCGAGGCGCTTTTGAGCGCGCCGGCCAGCGGCAGGCCGACATAGAGGATGATGACAAGCATCGGCACGCCGCGGATCGTATCGACGAAGAAATCCGAGAATACGGCCAGAGGGTGCGCCTCGATTATGGCTCCGATCCCGACAAGGAGGAGGAACAACGTCCCAAGTGCAAGGCAGACGATGGCGATCGTTTTGGTAGTCACCGGCAGATAGTCGGCCTGCCAGAGCACCGGCAGATCCGTCACCAGCCCCTTGGGCAACAGCGCCGAGGTGATGGAGCCTTTCTCAAGAAGATCAAGCGCCTGCTCGTTCGTCGCAAGGGAGCGGACCTTATAGGGTTCATCCGGAGCAACGTCTCCAAACTCGCCATAGCGAATGGTATCGGTCAGGCCCTGCGGTGTGCCCGAAACGATCCCGATCCTGCCGTCGAGCGATCCCACAAGCTCGACCTCGACATGGGGGCGGGTGAAGAAGAAAACCGACGAGGCAACGAGGATAGCGCCGAGAACCCCGAATACGACCGACGCTGTGCGAGATGGATTCAGGCGGGTCAAAAGTGCCCAGACAAGGCCGAGTATCGAGGCGCCGATATAGGCAAAGAATGCTGCCCTGAGCGTGACCATGATGCCAACCGCAAAGCCGGCGTGGGCCATCATCAAGAAATAGAAGGCTGCCGCGAAATTGATCAGCAGCAGACCAAGCCAGATCGCCCGCCCTGCCAAAGTCCGATGCGCGGCGATCGGAGCGATTGCCCAGCCCAGCGAAAAAAACGCCAGACTGGCCGCAACCAGAAGGTATTTGCGCGACGCCGCGAGCATCGCGGTCTGAAAATCGGGATCGAGGATGAACGTATTGTCTGCGACGATGACAAAATCGACCGAGCGGGGATCGAATTCATTGACGACCACCGAGACAAGATAGGCATCGACCGACGACATCTGCGACAAGAGCGCCAAAAGAACGGTCTGGACGGCAATGGCAATCGCTGCGCGGCGACGGTCACGGGCGATGCTTTCGGGGCCTTCGTCGGGGCGAAGCGAGCGCAGCACCCAGAGGCTTCCAAGAAAACCGGCAACGCCGACCGCCGAAAACATCAGGAACATCGCAAAAAGCGTCCACGGGTCGCTTTCGATACCCAAGACCGCCTTGAGCGCTGGGCCGTAGTTCCGCGACGTCGCGATGAGCCAGATGATGATTGGGAAGACAGAGATGAAAACGAGGTTGGACGCACGGATGCCGCGCATCCAGCCGAAAAGGGCAGTCATTCGACAGGGCCTTTCAGGGAAAGAAAAAGCCCCGGCCCGGCTGGCCGGACCGGGGCGGAACGCCGAATATTACTTCGGCCACCACTTGATGATCAGCTCGTTCAGAGTGCCGTCATCCTTGATCGCCTGCAGACCTTCGTTGAAGGCATCCTGCAGCTCGGAACCTTCCTGGAACACAAGGCCCAGCGGGTCCGATGAAAGGCCTGTGATGGCCACGGTCAGCTCGCCCGCAAACTCCTGCTCGTAAGCAGCAGCCGAGGTCGAGTCGATGATCACGCCGTCGACATCGCCGTTCTGCAGCGCGACGACCGCGTTGTTGAAGGCGTCGAAGAGGGCGAGGTTGTCGCGGCCGACAAGCTCTTCACCCAAGGCGGCATTGGTGGTGCCGTTCTGTGAGGCAAGGCGCATGGCGCCCGACTTGAAGTCGTCGATGGTCTTGCCTGCATCCTCGACCCGCATCAGAACGCCCTGCTGGACGATGATGTAGGGATCTGAGAAGTCGACGATTTTGTCGCGCTCTTCAGTGATGGTCACGCCCGAAACGACCATGTCGAACTGGCCATCGGCCAAGGCGCCGAAGATGCCATCCCATGCGGTGGTGATCCAGTTGGGCTGACAGTTGATGCGCTCGCAGATCGCTGCAACGACATCGACGTCAAAGCCCTTGACCACGCCGTCTTCGATGAACTCGTGCGGCGGATAGGTGGTGTCAGAGCCGATGTTGACGATCTGGCCACCCAAATCGGCGGCAAACGCCGGCATGGCAAGCGTTGCGGCAACAATTGCCCCGGCAACGTGTTTGAACATTATGATCTCCCTTTGAACTTGCGCCGCTTCACATGGCGGCGTGTTTTTGGTCGGATCAGAATGAGCGGGGATTTGGCAAAGGTCAACAATTGCTCGCATACTTCCCGCGCAACAACCCATGGATCTCTTCCGCAGGTTTGCTGGCCGGCTTCCTGGAGCAAATGAGTGTAAGGGCCCCATACTTTTGAGGCAGATCCTGGCCTCTTGATTGGTTGCAGGCCCTCCCGACGCATTCCAAGATCGCTCTACCTCAACGACATCTATCCGGCGGCGAAAGCCATCGGATTCCCCCCTTTCGCGAAAGCGCGGAAGGGGGTTTTTTTGTCACGCCGGGCTTACTGTTTTCCGAGGATGATTTGGGTCGCGCTATAGCCTATGTCAAAACTGGCTTTGCGGGATGGATGTATCATGTCCAGGGCGTGATAGGTCCGGTCGCCATACGGCACGAGGTCAGCCAGAGAAAGGAATGTGATGCGCTCTTGCGATGCCGCCAAAGCATCTATTCTGCGCTCGAACTCCGTGCCGTAAGTGGCGCAATGATCGATCAGAGAGTCGATGCCAGGGCTGCGGAGATAGCCGACATAAAGGATGCGAGCGTCGTCTCGAAGAATTCTTGAGAGCAAGGAAGGAATGCGGCCGGAGGAGCCATCCTGAGATATCATCTTGTCCAGTGTGGCGTCGCATCGCTGGCACCCGCAACCCAGCCACAGATCATTGCCGCCGCCGGTGACAACGACCCAGTCCCAATCTCCTTCGACGTACTGTCTTTCCAATCCGCCGGTCAGAACAAAACTTGCGATCTGCGACCGGTCCAATAATTCCCCTCCTGAGGCCAATTCTATGACGTCGGGAATTGAACCCCGTACGATCCCATTCCAAGCCATCAGGGAATCCCCAATTGCCAGGATCTTCAGCGGGCTCTTGCGTTCCATGGCAAGGCCGGGATTGGCGAAGGCAAGAAAGACAAGTGACGCAAATAGCCAGTGAACCAAGTATCTCCGCGCACGCGCCATCACGGATCCTATAGGCATGAGTTTTGCCATCTGTATCTAGCCATGAGCATGAAGATTTGATGAACGAACATCCGCGCGCAGAACGGCGACCGCGGTCATTTCGTCAAGGACGTGGTATCTGTCAGGAGATACCCCCATTGCGGCAAAATCATCGATTTGCTCGCGTTGCGAATGCGTCAACAGCACCGCGCCGCCGGAGCAATAGACCAGTTGAGACCGGGCGAAATGGAGCTCGAAGAGTTCGGCATTGCCGCAAAGCAAAACCTCTTCGGCCATGTCGGCTTCGACCAACGATTGAGCTTTGACTATTGGAAAGGGATCCCCAAATAGATCTTCGGCAACGTCGCTTTCAAGTAGGACAGGCTGCGCTGCCGGAAGGTAAAGGTCAGCGGTGTTTCCGACGATATTTGAGCCGATCCGAACGAGCTTGGTTCGGTATGCTTCGCCTGAAAATATAGCCTCGATCTTCCGCCGAATTATCGTTTGGACAGGCTGCCAACCATCGTCGAAGGTTTCGACGTAGCTTCCTGTTTCAATTTTCTCAACAGCTGTCCAGCCTCGGTCAGTTTTTACACAAGTCGAAGGAGGAAGCCCCATTGAACCAGACGCGGCCCTACCGATAGGGAGGCACCCCGATCCAAAAGAAAGGTGGTTGATTTCGTAGGTCGCGTGGGGCTGGTTATTCAAATGGCGCCGGCTTGGTGAAATGCGCCGGAAGGCTCCATCGCCAAAAGCCGAAAACGAAACAACTGCCATGAAACCAACCTCGAGCCTCGTGTCTTTTTGTTAATCCGAAGCCAATTTTGCGAGGATTGCGATCTCTTTGGCGTGGAAATACCCTTTAGAGATATTTCGGTTGCAGCGGATACATCAGGGCGCCAATAGGTCATGATAAGATATACAAAAGTATAAATCTGAATTCCGCAGAAAATCAGTTGCGTGTCCTTGCTATTGGATTGCCCGCGCGCCTTGGGGCCGGGTCTTCCATTAAACGCCCAGGCTTGCATCTTATTGGTGGCGCAAATGGCCTGCGGGTTGGCAATTTCAGCCCCTAGTATGGGGTCAACGGCATGTTTGCCAGAAATTCGCCAATCCTCTTGGCCAGGTCGACGCCGCCTGTACCGATGATTGATAGCATCACAGAGCCCAAGCCCGCGGCCGCGGCTGTAAGGATTACAAAGTCCACCGAGACAGCGCCCGCCTCTGCCGCGTAGAAATCTCGCAACAGGCGACCGTCGGTTCTAGGCAGAGACAGTCCGACCCTCGTGAGCAATTGACCAAACCGACCTTCAAATACTTCATAGCGGTTTTCTTGGTCGCCGCCTTCCCGGGGGCTCTCATCTCCGCCGAACCAGACAAGGGCACCCTCGGCACAGTAAACAAGCTGAGAGCGATCGAACGTCACATTGTAGATCTCGACCGGATCGGAAACGGCGACATATTCAGAGAAATCCATGCCGACCAAAGTGTCGGCCGCAACAACCGCAAAGGGATCGCCCAAAACGCTTTCGGCCAAGTCGCTTTCGATCATGATAGGTTGGCCGGGAAGAAGCAGAAGCGGCAATGAATTTCCCACCGCGCCATTGTCGATCCATACAAATTTGCGGCTCACCTCTCCCAAAGCCGCATTGGGCCGAACCCAGGATCGACTTATTGAACGTATCTGTTGTAACCCATCGTCAAAGGTCCAAACCTGATCTCCGACACGAAGGTCCTCAATAGGTGTCGGTCCTTCTGGGGTGTCGAGGCAGGTTCCCGACAGCATGCCGGTGCCGGAAGTCGCAATTTCCGGTCGGGCCCTATCATTGGCGTAGTGTGAGGGGCTCCGAGTAATATTCTCGAAAGCCCCGAATTCGACGGATTGCCCTAGGGCATACGCCTCGGGACGATCGAAATGGTTTGGTCGATTGACCCTTTCAATCAAACTCGGTTGGCGATTGCCAGATTCCGAAAACCAGGGATATCCAAACATTCTTTATCCTGTCGAAAAGTGCAGCGAACGAGGTCATTGGATCACTGGCGTCTTGCATTTCGATAGATTTTGAATTGCGGCAGTCATCGGATAGAACCGAATTTCGAACGGTTAGTGTGGCCGATACAAAAGTATATCAAAGCATGACGAGACGCGGATTTTCGTGTGGCAATAATATGATAGCGGGCCACAGATCGTGCAAGGTGCCGACATAGGGCTGCCATATGTCGAATCAAACCCGCCAATGCGGGCCGAGACATCATTCAATTATCTGGCGTCAGCATCAGCCGTGGCGGCGTGGTTAAGTATCGTTTGAAAAGCGCGGAAGGTCTCTTCGAATATTGCTCGGAGACTTGAAAGGCCATCAAGAGACGTTGAATAGTGACCAGCGCGCGCCAAAGTCTCCAACTCCAGTATCGTCTCGACGCAATGCCGAGCTCCAAAGAGCGCCGAAGAGCCCCTTAGGGTATGAAGCTCCCTTAAATATTGCCCCACCCCTTCGAAATCGACAGTGGACGCGGTAAGTGAACCTAGTTTTTCAATGCAGTCCTTTTGGTATTCATTCAAAAGCTCCGAGGTTTTCTCTTCGCCATAGATTTCAATAATCTCTCGGAACTTGGCTCCATCAATCAGTTTTGCGGAGTCGGGTGTCGACCGAACCTTTGACTGCGAGGCCAGTTCATCCAATTCAGACAATAGCTCTATCATAGAGAGCGGTTTGTTTAGAATCTTGGTGAAGCCGGCACGGGAAATTTCCTTCATTTCCTCGGGAAAGACATGAGCTGTCAGGGCAATGATGGGTGTGTTTAAACATGCCCCAGCTTGCGACCTGATCGCCGCTGCCGCCATAGTGCCATCAAGCTCAGGCATATTGATGTCGAGGATAATACAGTCAAATTGTCGGGTCGCGGCCAATCGTACGGCTTCATTTCCGTTTGTCGCTGACTCAACGTCAAAGCCGAGGCTTTGCAGCCCTTCCGTAAGCAATCGTCGACTGAAAGCATCGTCTTCCGCGACGAGAATGTTCTTGATATTGCCATCTTGGATCCGGTTGGCGCTGGCCTGTAGATCAACCGGCGCCTCATCGATATTTTTTGGAACCTCGACGACGTTGTCCAGTGGAACCGAGACTGTGAAACAGCTCCCCTTTCCGGGCTCGCTCTCGAAGGTGATGGTCCCCTGCATTGCTTCGACGAGACGCCGTACTATTCCAAGACCAAGCCCCGTACCGGCTGGCATCAACTGGCCGTTTGTCTCAACGGTATAAAAGTCGTTGAATATCTCCTCTCGAAGTTCAGGGGCGATACCTACGCCGGTATCGCGCACTTCAAAAAGGTACGCGCCTCGCGCACCATCTTTCTGAACCGACAACGAAATCTGTCCGTCTTTGGTAAACTTGATTGCGTTACTCATTAGATTGACCAAGATCTGACGCAGCGCCTCGGGGTCTCCTCTGACAAATTCGTCGGCCTCTGAAGGGATATGGGCCTCAATAGAGTTGTTGTTTTGCGCGGCCAGAATCTTGTTTGATTCCGAAATAGTGTTAACGAGCAATCCAAGGTGAAAATTTCTTATGTCTGCAATCAGTCCATTTGACGTATCTCTCGCAATACGAAGAAGATTGTTAACCTGGGTGAGAAGGTTTTGGGCCGACTGCTCAGAAATGTCGGAGAGCTCCTTCTGCCGAGAGGTCAGGTGCGTTCGTCCCAGCAATTCGATCGCGCCCAGAATTGCGTGGAGAGGGGTTCGCATCTCGTGGCTTATTACGGCGAGAAGTCTTTCCTTCGCCTTTTCCCCAGCGCGTGCCTGATCGCGAGATTCCAAGAGCTGCTTTTCATATTTCAGTGTCTGAGAAATATCCCTCACAACCATGATCTCGACGCTTCGTTCGCGCTCGATCGCATGAGAACGCAAGCTGATAGAATGGAATGTTGTGCCGTCTTGGCGTCTAGCAAGAAGACTTTGTTGAACCGTTTCCGTTCCGATAGACGTTTCGCCTTCCGGCAGACTGGGCGGAAAATTTGAGGTGCGCACCGAAGGCTCAGTCAAGAATAGATCCTGGGCCTTAAGATCTGCGAACTCTTTCGAGGAGTAGCCGAAGGCAGACTCGGCCGCCCTGCTGACGTCAAGGATCCGTTCCCCATCGCCCAAAACGAGAATTGGATACGGGGAGGCATCGAAAACGCCCTTCAATCGCGCGGCGTTTGCCAGCGACGCCGCTGTCTGCAGGCGCAAGGCTTTGGCAGTCGTCCAGAGGAGCGACGCAATGAGGGTCAGCGCCAGAAACAATCCTGACATCGCAAACAGATACTGGATCAGCGTCGCAAAGACCCCTTGCCGATATTTTTCCGACTGTGCAGAGTGCAAATTAACTCCAACCAGACTGATTTTTCGCACGGAATTCTGGATATCGGTTGTCTTTGCTTCCAGCTGCCTGACGGCCTCTGCATCTTCGTTTTCAAGATTGTCGATGGTACTGGCGGCTTCGATCGCAAAGGCTTGTAGCGCCAGAAAATGATCCGCGCTTTCGGGTGCACTGCGAACCGATCTGTAGAGGTCGCTTTCCGAGAGCGTCGCGACGCGGCTGTAGAATACATCGAAGCGGGTCCTGGTTTCCGCTTGGGACTTCTGAATTCTTTCGCTGTCGTTTTGCCGAATGACTTCCGAGAAGTGATGCACGCTGCCGGCAAATAATAGATACTCGACCTCGAGCTGAGACAGATTCCAAGGGATGACGTCATTTCTTGCCTCGGTCATCTGGCCAATTTCGTTCCAAACCCGCCAACCGGAATAGGAGCCGAACAGGATGAAAACGATGGTAAGGCTCGCGAGCAGCTTGCTAACGCGTCCACTTTTGACATCGGAGTTGAAGAGCTGAACGCGCCAGCTTCTTTTCATCTTTCGACAACCAAACGATCAAGTTGCCAGATGCTGCGCGAGTAGATCAGCTCTGTATTGGTTGCTGGGTCGAGGTCGTATGGATAGATGATCCATAGGGGCCCCTTGTCCCGAACTGACATGAACTCGCCGTTGCGTTTGTAGGCGATGATGGGCTGATGGTCGTAGGCATCCGAGACCGGGATCTCAACGCTATAGTCGTTGATGGCGTAGCCGACGAAAACACCGCTTTCGATGCCGAAAAGTTTGGCGAGCGTGGACAGTTTTACCCCTTCGAATTCGGAAACCCCGTCGGTCCAGATCGTGGATGTCACGATGATGTCGCCGCCTAGGTCTTCGAGCATGGAACGATCGAAGGCCGCCGTATCGCCTTGATTGGTGACCGCAATCTCTCCGCTGACTACCAGCACCACCTCTTCGGTTGGTGCGCGCATCTCGAACGCCGCCGCGGGAACCGAGGCCACCAAGATGGCAAGACAAGACGAGAATAGTGCTCTGATCATTTGACCTCAGTCCCTCTACCTTGGGCGAAGCGATGCCCCATTGGTGCAGTCATATCTGTTTTATCGGTCGGAGCTATCATTTGAGGTGGGATATATACTTTGGTATTGGTCGCCATCGAACTCTTTCTGAAAATCGCCAAAACCTACCTCGATAGATCCAATGCCGCCCTTTGAACGTATCTTGTATACTTTGGCGGCAGGACAAACTGGTGCTGCGGCAGGGTTAGAATGTGTGTACTCGGTAGGGTCTGGTTATGAAAATACTGGTTGCGGATGATCATGCTCTTGTGCGCGAGATGATTTCCTCATTCCTCGAGAGCCAAATTGGCGCCGGCTTGGAACGAGCAAACGACTACGGCGAGGCCGAGAATAAGGTCAAGGCTTCAGGGCCGTTCGATCTCGTTCTTTTGGATTACGAAATGCCGGGTATGAACGGGCTCGACGGCCTGCGATCAATGATTGAACTTAATCAAGGCAAGCCCGTCGCCATCCTGTCGGGGGCCGCATCCCGCTCTATTGCAGAGGCGGCCCTTGCGCTTGGCGCTGCGGGGTTTGTTCCCAAGACAATGGGCGCAAAGTCTATGGTGTTCGCGGTTAAGTTTATGATAGCGGGCGAAAAATTCGCGCCATTCGAATTTCTGTTCAAAGACAAGGCCGAGAATCCATTTGGTCTGTCCGGACGGGAGAAAGAGGTTCTCATCGGTATTTGCGCCGGAAAATCCAATAAGGAAATCGCGCGTGACCTCGAACTGCAGGAAGTGACGGTAAAGATGCACGTCCGGTCACTCACGGCGAAGATGGCCGCAAAGAACCGCACCCATGCGGCAATGATTGCCCGCGAGAGCCACATTGTTTGAGGCTATCCTCTAGACGCCCGATCCGGCTGGATCCTGAGCGCCCTGAGGGCGTTCAGAATGACGGCTACGTCGATCCCTTCCTGTAGGATCGCGCCTTCGACCGGCGTGAGATATCCAAAAGCAGCGGCAAGCATCCCCAGAACCGACAGGCCAATTCCGGCCACCACGCTCTCAAGCGCAATTCGGCGTGCGCCTCTTGCTATCTCGATCCCTGGCCCGAGTCTGTCGATCTCGTCCACCAGAAGCACAACATCCGCCGCTTCGGCCGAGGCCGCTGCGCCGCGGGCACCCATCGCCACCCCGACATCGGCGGCCGCGAGCGCCGGGGCGTCGTTAACACCATCGCCCACCATCATGACCGGCCCGTTCTTGCGTTCGGTCAGAACCAGAAGAACCTTCTGATCAGGGCTGAGTTCCGAACGGACGCCATCCAATCCCAGCCCCTCGGTCACCCGCGCCGCCACTTCTGACCGGTCGCCCGTGGCCAACAGAAGGCGGCCGATGCCACCCCGGCGCAGCCGTTCCAACATCGGAGCCACGCCGGCACGCAAGGGATCGGCCATCACGATGTAACCGGCGAGCTTGCCCTCGATCGCCACTGCGACAAGCGCCGAACCAGAGAGAAGGGCCGGGTGGTCGCCATCGGCCTCGTCGTGGTGGTTCGCAACGAAATCCTGCCCGCCGACGACAATCCGCTTCCCCTCGACGAGGCCCGAAACCCCTTCGCCCGGCTGTTCGGACACCTCGGTCGGAATGTGCAGGGCTAGGCCGCGCTCCTGCGCCGCGGCGACGACCGCTTGGGCAACGGGATGTTTGGACGCCTGATCCAGGGCGGCGGCATAGCGCAGCACGTCACTTTCGCTCCAGCCGTTGCGGGTATCGATGGCGATGATTTGCGGGCGGCCGTCGGTTAAGGTTCCGGTCTTGTCGAGGATCAAGGTCTGGACCCGCGCCATGGCCTCGAGCGGTCTTGCCCCCTTGACCAAAACGCCGAAGTGCGCGGCCCGCGAAAGGCCCGCGACCAGAGCCACCGGCACGGCCAGAATGAGAGGGCAGGGGGTCGCCACCACAAGAACGGCGACGGCTCGGATCGGATCGCCGGTGAACCACCAGGCGGCGCTGGCCAAGACGACAGTGACAGCCAGAAACCCGAGCGACCAGCGGTCGGCCATACGGGCCATTGGCGCTTTCGATTTCTGCGCCTCCGACACGAGGCGGATGATCCCGGCATAGGTGCTAGCCGCGGCGAGGTGCGTGGCCGTCAGATCAAACGCTTCGCCTGCGTTGGTTGAACCGCTCAGCGCTTCGGCGTCGCGGGAGAGCCGGACCGGCAATGACTCGCCCGTCAGGGCCGATGTATCAACAAAGGCAGTCTCCGAGGCGATAATCCCGTCAACGGGCACAACATCGCCCTGCCGAATGAGCAAGCGGTCGCCGGGGGCGATGTCATCGAGGGCAACCTCTTCGAGCCCTCCGTCCCGATGCCGGGTGGCCGAGCGCGGCACTCTCGCCAGAAGATCGTGCATCTCGCGCCGAGCGCGGCCCTCTGCAAAGCTTTCGAGGAAATTGCCGCCCGAATACATGACAGCCACGACAGCGGCTGCGAGCGTTTCACCAAAGGTGAGCGCGGCCGACATCGACAGGGCGGCGACGATGTCGAGGCCCACTTCTCCCTCAAGAAGGGATCGGATGATATCGATGACGAGCGCGGCCAAGACGGGCAAAACACCGACCGTCCAAACCAGATCGGCGGTCGTTTCATATCCCAGGACGCCAAGGACGAGGCCGGCACCAAGCCCAATCAGGCCAATTGCCAGTAATACTGTCTTCAACAGATTACGGCCAGAATCCTGCACCCACTCACTCCTAATCTCGAGCCCCACACCTTCAGGAAAAGACCCCCGAACCTGTGTCTATGCAATCCCAATCCGGTAAGATTATGCAGACCCGTCGCGCCTGAGGGTTGAACGAAACGGCAACTGGGATCATAGCCGGGACTCTGTTTTGAAGGGGCGCATTGTGTTTCGGTCGATTTCCCAGTTCACGCCAGTTGTCTGGCTGATCATCCTTGCGACGATGGCCAGCAGGTTCGTGTTCTTCATGGTCTGGCCCTATCTAGCCGTGATCCTGCACCGCGACCATGGGCTAGATACCTTTCAGGTGGGTGCCTTTCTGAGCATCTCCGGCCTCGCAGCTGCGACAACGGGGCTTTATATCGGCTATCTGTCTGACCGTTTCGGGCGCCGTCGGGTCATTGTCTTGGGTCTTGTGGTCGCCATCCTGTCGCTGGCTCTGCTGGGCGTAACCGAAAGCCTCTGGGTGATCCTTTTCGCCATGCTGGTTGAAAGCGTCGCTTCCAATGCGATCGAAACTCCGGGGCGGGCGCTCCTGACCGACGAACTTGAAGACCGCGACGCCAAGGATCTCGCGCTGCATATGCGCTACTATGCGCTCAACCTCGGGGCTGCGTTCGGGCCGGTGGTCGGGGTGGCCTGGGGGCTGACGGGGCGGCAAGAGACTTTTCTGATCGTCGCAGGCGTCCTGACAGTCTACCTCCTCGTGGCTCTTTTCATTTTTTTCCGCACCCCGCCGCGCGGTCGGGTGGCGGGTAAGGTGTTTTCCTTTTCCGAGGCGATGAGGGTTCTGGCTCAGGACAAATCCTTTCAGGTTTTCGTCCTCGCACTCGGCATAGGTGGCATCGCCTATTCCCAGCTCGAGGCCGGGCTAATTCAGTATATCCAGCAAGGCGGCGAGATTGATCCGGTGACCTTTTATCCGAAGGTGACGCTGACCAATGCCGCGACCGTCCTTGTCCTTCAATTCCCGCTCTTGGCAGCCCTGCAACGCATAGCCCCGCTCTATCGGGCGATGCTGGGGATCGGGCTTATGGCAGTTGCCTTCGCCATGCTTGCCGTGGTGCCGATCACATCACAATACACGATCCTTTTCGCGATTGTCGTCCTGTCGATTGGCGAAGTGATCCTGTTCCCGACGATCAATCTGATCATCGACCGCATGGCGCCGGAGGACATGAAAGGCAGCTATTTCGGCGCCTCTTCGCTTGCCGGTTTCGGCTTCGCCATCGGCCCGCTTGTGGGCGGCGGCCTCTTGCACATCGGCGGCGGAACCGCGCTTTGGTGGACGATGGCGGCGCTCTGCATTCTTGTGGCGTGGCTCTACCATCTAGCAGAGGCAGGTCGGAAGGAAGGGATTGCGACCTAGTTTCTGGGTTGATTTGATTGGCGCTAACTGGAGGACAAAATATGCGCAAGATCAGGCTGGGAATGGTGGGCGGTGGGCGCGGGGCGTTTATCGGCGGGGTGCACCGGATCGCCGCGCGGCTGGACGGGCGCTTTGATCTTGTTGCAGGGGCGTTGTCCTCAGATCCGACGCGGGCACGCGATAGCGCGGCTGATCTCGGGATCACTGCCGATCGCGCCTATGCCGATTTCTCCGACATGGCGCGGACCGAGGCGGAGCGGGCCGATGGAATAGAAGCTGTTGCCATCGTAACACCCAATCACCTTCATGCCGCTCCGGCTATCGCTTTCCTGGAGGCGGGAATTCATGTGATCTGCGACAAGCCGCTTTGTGCGAGCATGGAAGAGGCCGAGGCAATGGCCGCCGCTGCCCGAAAGAGCAAGGCGCGCTTCTTTCTGACCCACAACTACACGGGCTACCCACTGATCCGCCGCGCCCGCCAATTGATTGCCGAAGGCGCGCTTGGGGCGATCCGCGTGGTGCAGGTCGAATACGCGCAGGATTGGCTTTCGCGGGTGATCGAAACCGAAGGGCAAAAGCAAGCAGGATGGCGCACCGATCCCGCAAAGACCGGCGGCGCAGGAGCGATCGGCGATATCGGCACCCATGCGCTCAACCTTGCAACCTTTGTCACCGGTCTTGGCGTCGAGGCGCTGGCGGCCGATCTGCAATCCTTCGGGCCGGGGCGGCGGGTTGATGACAACGCCAATATCCTCCTGCGGTTCGAGAATGGTGCGCGGGGGATGCTCTGGGCCAGTCAGGTCGCGGTCGGCAACGAGAACGGGCTGCGGCTGCGGGTCTATGGCGAGAAGGGCGGGATCGAGTGGGGGCAGGAAGATCCCAACCGGATGACCCTGACCCGGCTGAGCGAGCCTAAGCAGATCCTGACGCGGGGCGGGGCTGGCTCTGGCCCCGATTGGACCCGTATCCCGCCGGGGCACCCCGAAGGGTATCTGGAAGCCTTTGCCACGCTCTACGACGAGATTGCCGATGCCATTTCCGGCAGCGAGCGGCCGCTCTTGCCGGGCATCGAAGCCGGGCTTGAGGGGATGTGGTTTATCGAGGCGGCGCTGGCCTCGGCGGGGCGCAATGGCGCTTGGATTTCAAGAAAGTAATACAGAATGACGAATGAATGCTCGGCGGACGAGATCGAGGGGCTTCGAGCCGTCCCCGTCTTTTCCGAACTGGAGCCAAAGGTGATCGGCCAGATCCTCGATGTGGCCGAGAGGCGCCATATCGGCAGCGGCGCTTTGTTGATCCAACGGGGCGACCCGGCCGCGGATCTGTTCATCGTGCTTGGGGGCAGGTTCGCGGTTCTGGGGCCGTCCGGGCCGATCGCCGAGATTTCCGTGGGCGAGCCGATTGGTGAGTTGGCGTTCTTTGCCGGTGGAGTGCGTTCGGCGGATGTGATCGCGCTCAGGGACAGCGAAGTTCTGGTGATCTCGCAAGCGGGCTATCGCGAGGTGGCGCAACAGGTGGCCGGGCTCGAGCGCAGCATCTTGTCATCCGTCGCCCGGCGGCTGGCGCGTGTCACGACCACCAGCCCAAAATTGCGGCCCCGCCCTGGCCGCTTGGTCGCAATGATCGCGTTGGGCGATGCGCCGGTCCCCGCGCCGTTCGTGTCGTCCTTTGCATCGGCCATGGAGCGGCACCCGGGCTGGGCGGTTGCCCGATATGAAGGGAGCAAGAGCGAAGATCCCATCGGCCTACTGCGGGCATCGGAATCCCGAGGTGAAGGCACGGTGCTTTTGTGCGATGGTTCTGCCGATCCCGCGGTTCTCGAACGGATCGCTGCCAACTGCGACACGCTTTATCTTCTGGGCGCGCAGCCCGAGGGGCCCGGCCCGGTCGCGGTCAGCGAAGGCGAACACGCGATCTCTCGCGCTGTCATGCCCGAAAACCGTCACCTGATCGTTTTGCGGGGTGGCCCGGACGTTTCGATTGCCCACACCCAAGGGTGGACCGAACCGCGAGACTTTGCACTGCATCACCATGTGGCCCTTGGCCGGGATCAGGATTTCGCGCGCCTGAGCCGGTTTGTGACCGGGACAGCGCTTGGCGTCGTTCTCTGTGGCGGCGGGGCCTTCGGGTCGGGCCATCTCGGCGCGATCAAGGCTTTGGCCGAACATGGCATTGCCATCGACATGATCGGCGGAACCAGCGCCGGCGCGGCGGTCGCCGGAGCAATGGCGATGGGGCTTGCGCCCGAGCGGGTCATGGACCTTTGCGAAGAGGTTTTTGTAAAGAGCAAGGCTCTTAAGAAACCGACCGTGCCCCTATACAGCGTCATTGATCACCACACCCTCGATCGTTCGATGAAAGAGCACTACGGGCTGCGCCGGATCGAAGATCTCCCCCTCAATTTCTTCGCTGCCGCGACAAGCCTCAGCCGACATGATCTGAGCATCTTGCGGAGGGGCGAGTTGTGGCGGGCGGTGCGGGCCTCGGGTTCGATCCCGGCGCTTCTGCCGCCGATGCTGTCGGACGAGGGCGAGGTTTTCATCGACGGCGCCCTGATCGACAACGTTCCGATTTCCGCCATGCGCGATCTGAAGGCGGGGCCGAACCTCGTGTTCAATTTCCGGCAGGAGAATGAATGGCGCGTCACCTCCGACTATGATCGGCTTCCCGGCCGGTTCGGGGCGTTCCTGCGTCTGTTCCTGCGCCGCAAGCCTTGGTTCCCGAAGATCTTTTCCATTCTCTCTCGGACGATGATCGTCTCCTCGCGGCGCCAGCTCGAGCATATCTCGACGGAAGGCGACGTCGTGATCGAACTTGTTACGCCGCAGGGCATGGGCTTTCTCGATTGGACCAAAGGCCGGCGCTATTTCGAGCGCAGCTATCAGGAGATGTCGGCGGCTCTCGCCGTGGCCTCTCGCGCCAGCGATGATCCCATGGTGCAACTGGCCATGGTGGCCGAGGCCATCGGCAAGAGCGACGGGCGGAACGGCTAGGTTCCGCAGTAGGTGGTGTAGGGGCCGAAATCGTCCGGGGCGGGCGCGGCATAGGCTTCAAAGCCTTCCCGCGCCTCGAAGGGCGATGTGATCGCCTCCAAGAGAGTGTCAAATGGCGCGAGGTTGCCATTTTCCGCCGCCTCGAGAGCCTCTTCGACCTTGTGGTTGCGGGGAATATAGATCGGGTTGGCCCGGTCCATTGCCGCCGTCCGCGCGTTGGTCGGAATATCCTCTCGGGTGGTTCGCTCCCCATAGCGACCAAGCCATGGGTCGATTGCGGCCAGATCGAGGAAGCGGTCGCGGAAGGCCGCCTCGGATCCGCGCACCACGTCGGAAAGAGAGCGGAAGGTCTGGGTGAAATCGGCGCGGCTCTCGGCCATCAGGGCCAGAAGATCGTTGGCCAGATCAAGGTCGCCGGGGAGGTCTTTCATCAGCCCCAGCTTGGCCCGCACGCCTTTGAGCCAGGCGGCCTGATAGTGCTGCGGGAACTGGTTCAGCGCCTCGGTCGCCTTGGCGATGGCGGCGTCGCTATCCTCGGGGTCGATCAGGTCGAGAAGGCTTTCGGCAAAGCGGGCGAGGTTCCACTGGGCGATATTGGGCTGGTTGCCATAGGCATAGCGGCCATTGCGGTCGATCGAACTGAACACGGCCTTGGGATCGTAAGCGTCGATGAAGGCACAGGGGCCATAGTCGATGGTTTCGCCGGAAATGGCGACGTTATCGGTGTTCATCACCCCGTGGACAAAGCCGAGGTTGACCCATTGGGCGATGAGGCGGGCCTGAGCGTCGCAAACACGAGTCAGAAGCTGAAGATAGCGGCCCTCGGAACCTGTAAGGTCGGGGAAATGCCGTGCAATCGCATAGTCGGCCAGCTGGCGCAGGCGGTCAGTCTCGCCGCGCGAGGCAAAGAACTGAAACGTCCCGACACGCAGATGCGAGGAAGCAACCCGCGCCAGAACGGCGCCGGGCTTGCCGCCCTCGCGCCAGACCATTTCGCCCGTCAGACTTGCCGCCAAGGCGCGTGTGGTCGGCACCCCAAGCGCGTGCATCGCCTCGCCGATCAGGTATTCGCGCAAGACGGGGCCGAGCACGGCCTTGCCGTCGCCGCCTCGGGAAAATGGCGTCCGGCCCGAACCTTTGAGGTGGATATCACGCCGCTTGCCGTTCCGGTCGATTACCTCGCCCAAAAGCAGCGCCCGTCCATCGCCAAGCTGAGCCGAGAAGCCGCCGAACTGATGCCCTGCATAGGCCATCGCCAGCGGCGCCGCGCCTTCAGGGGTGTCGGAGCCGGTGAGGAAGGCGGCGCCTTCGGCTGTCTTCAACTCTACGGGATCAATGCCAAGCTCCTCCGCCAGTCCCACGTTCACCCGCAACACCTGTGGCGCAGGGGCCTTGGCGCCGGTCCACGGCAAATAAAGCCCCTCAAGTTCGCGGGCATAGGAATTATCGAAGGTGAAGATCGCACTCATGGAGCGAGGCTATCAGGTCTTGCGGGGAAGGTCAGGCCCTCGCCTCATGCGGTCGCGGGGATTTGAAGCGCGGATTTTCGCAGGAAGAAGAAGCTCGCAGTTGCGAAGAGGCACAGGACCCCGGCGAAGAGGAATGCCGGAACATAGGTGCCGATTGCGTCGCGGCTGACGCCCGCGCCAAAGGCCATCAGGCCCGCCGCCACATGGTGCGAGGCAAAGATCCAGCCGAAGACCGCCGGCCCCATCTCGCGCCCGAAGGCGCCCACGGTCAGACGGATTGTCGGCGGCAGGGTTGCGATGAAATCAAGGCCATAGACGATGGCAAAGATCGACAGCATGGCGAAAGACGGGTCGGCATAGACAAGCCAGATCAGGCTGAGCCCCCGCAGGCCGTAATACCATCCGAGAAGCCAGCGATTGTCGAACCGGTCTGAAAGCCAGCCCGAGCCGATGGTTCCGATCAGATCAAAAACCCCGATCGTGGCCAGAACCCATGCGGCGGTTCCATAGGGTACGCCCAATTCGCCACAGAAGGGGACGAGATGGGAGGATGTCAGGCCAAAGCTCGAAACGCCGCAGATGCCGAATGAGAACACAAGAACCCAGAAGATCCAGCGCTTGGACCCCATCGACAGGGCGCTGAACGAGAGGCGGACAAAATTGGTGCGATAGGGGGGCGGGGTCGGTTGAACCTCTGTCTCGCCATAAAGCGGCAGGCCGATCTCTTGTGGCCGGTCGCGGGCAAACCAGACGAAAAGAAGCCAGCTCAGAACAGCGCCTGCCATCGGGATGCTCATCGCAATGCGCCAGCCCCAGCCAATGCTAACCCATCCGGCGAGCGGCATGAAAAGAAGCATCCCCGCCGCGGATGTCCCGCCCAAGACGCCAAGCACCATCCCCTGCCTGTCCTTGAACCAGCGCGAGGCGATCACCGAGGATATCTGCGAGGCGGTCAGGCCCGGCGCGATGCCAAGGAGGATGCCCTGCCCAAGCCAAAGCTGCCATTTCGTGGTGGTGGTGACGGCAAGATACAGCCCCACGACAAGGCAGGCGCCCGCCACCGTAATCATCGCCCGCGGCCCATAGCGCAGCATGAGACCGCCGGCGAAGGGTGCGGTCAGGCCAAAGAGGGCAAGCCGAAGGCCCTGAGGGGCGGAAAGCTCGCCAAGGCTCCAGCCCAGATCTTCCGACATGGGGACAATCAGAACGCTCGGCACCCCCATCGACGCCGAAGCGAACACGGTATGCAGGAAGGCGAGAGCGACCATCGCCCAGCCATAATGAATGCCCCTTCGGGCAAGCATCGCGGCAAAAGCGTCGCGGGATGTCTTGATCATGAAAGGGCCCTCTCCGGGCAATCCGAGCAATCAATGGCGAGAGACAATTGTCGTAAGCTACGCTTCGAGAGCTGCTACGGTCAACCTTCCCGAAATCACTCGGCCCAGGGGTCGAATAAATGTCTAAACCTAGCTGAGCCACCACGGCGGATGTCTTGCTGTTGCCTGTGTGGCTTGGCAGAGCGCGGAAATGTGTTGAACCGCATGCCGAGATTTGGTCGTGTCGCACTAGTGCCTTGCGGAGAAATCAGGTTGGACATGGCAGCGGACTGGATCACAGTTACGTCCTATGTAGCATCGGCACTCGTCTTTGCGGCCTTCTTTATGAAAGCCATCATTCCGCTTCGCAGTTTTGCCATAGCCTCAAACGTCTTCTTTTTCATCTACGGGCTCGGTGCGGGCAGCCATGCGATCCTGATCCTCCATGCGGCGTTGTTCCCTCTTAATATTCTTCGGGTGATCCAGCACGTCCGGTTGACAAAGAGGGTCCGCGAGGCGGCCGAGGGTGATCCAGAGATCGAAAGACTTTTGCCTTTGATGGTCCATCGCAAGATTCCTCAGGGAATGGTCCTTTTCAACAAAGGCGACTGGGCGGAAGAGATGTATTTTCTGGCGAAAGGGCGCGTCAGGTTTCCCGAATTCGACAAAGAGATCGAGCCGGGCACGCTCTTTGGCGAGATCGCTCTATTCCTTAATGACCGGGGCAGGACGGCAAGCGCGGTCTGCACCGAACCTTGCGAAGTCTTCGCCCTCTCTCACGATCAGGTTTTGAAGCTGGTCCTGCACGATCCTGCCTTCGGAATCTTCTTGACCAAACTCGTTGCTGTCCGTCTCCATGAGAATCTCGTGGCATTAGGCACTGCATCCTAGAGCAACTTTTGGGCCCGACGGACCGGACCTGAACGCAACGAAAAAGGAAGGGTAGATGTCGAACGCGATTGCGGCAAAATCGGGCGGATCCTTGGCGGGGTCTATGTTCTCTGCTGGAGTCGGAGTGGTCCTTGGCGTCGATGCTGTTGGGACCTGTCTTGCCCTTGCCACCATTTGCTTTGCCGGCTCTTTGAGTGCCGGACTTGGTCTGGCAACAGCGATATTCATTTTCGCTACGGCTTCCGGAACGCTGGCTCTCTACAAGTTCGGCGGCTTCCGTGCGCCACTGTCGATCACCCAAGATTCCTCCATTGCGATCATTGCTCCAGCGGCTGCGATAGCTGCCTCTGGCGTGACAGGGCCGGCCGGGGCGCAAGTCGCTACTGTCTTCGCGGTTTTGGGCACTGCTGCGCTCGCGTCTGGCGTTACGTTTTGGCTCGTCGGCCGTTTTCGCCTAGGCCGCCTGATCCGAATGTTCCCCTATTCGGTTGCAGCCGGGTTTCTCGCAAGCTCGGGCTTCCTTCTTGTCCATGCGGCCCTGTCGATCCTCGCAGGTGCGTCAGAATACCGAGACATCGCTCTGGCTCTGACCGAAAAAGAGACCCTCTACAGCGTGATTCCCGCGACTATCCTTGCGGTGGTTTTGTATTTCGCTGTCGCCCGTAAGGCGGGAACCTTTCTTTTGATCGTCGCGCTCCTCGTCTTTTCCGTGGGTTTCTATCTTGTCATCGGGTTCTTGGATGTCAGCCGCATCGACGCGGCGGAAATGGGGCTTTTGGTCGATCCGTATCATGCGGAAGGGGGAGCTCTGCCTTCCGCCCGTGAACTCTATGGTTTGATCGATTGGGGGCAGGTCGCAACAACCGGGCCGACAATCGCGGCGGTCGTGTTGATCAATCTCATAGGCTTTCTTCTGAACGTGGCCGGCGTCGAGCTCGGGACCAGATCCGATGTCGATGAAAGCCGGGAACTGAAGGTGACCGGCCTTATAAATATGGCCATCGGCCCCATCGGCAGTCTTGCCTGCTATCTTCAGGGAGGAGGAACACTATTGGCGGCCAAACTTGGTGTCGTGGCGAGGCCGATGATCATTGGCAATGTAATATTCATGCTGGCCGCTTCGTTTTTTGCCTCGCAGATCGTCGCCGCCGTTCCGGTGTTTGTTGCGGCCGGTCTGCTTCTCTTCGTTGGCCTTTCGATGATCAGCGACTGGGCGGTTCAAACCATGCGCCGTCTTCCTGTGGAGGACAGGGTCGTCATCGCAGGCATCATCGCGGTGACCGTGGTCTTTGGAATTCTGCCGGCGATTGCGGTTGGTCTCATGCTGGCTCTATTCGGATTTGCACTCGGATATGCACGTTTGCCACTCGTTCGCCACGCCTCGAACGCGCTTGTCCGACAAAGTGCTTATGATCGTTCTCCAGAGGAGCGCGCCGCCCTTGCCCGGCAGGCCGACAGTATTTGCATCCTCCATCTACAGGGCGCTTTGTTTTTCGGCTCGGTCGAAAATATGCTCGATACTGTCAAAGCACACAGCAAGCTTCCGCAGGGGCTCGCCGGGCTGATTTTGGACATGAGTAGTGTCACCCGCTTTGACAGCTCCGCAAGCGCCGCCTTGGCAAAGATTGCCTATACCTTTGGCGATCTGCCGGCAGGGTTGCATATGACAGGTCTTTCCCAACGCATCCAGCAAGGCTTTGAACGTTGGGGGATCCCGGTTCGAAAGACGGCGGACGACGACGCCGCCGGATATTTGATTTGGCGCGATCTCGACGAGGCCATCGAATATTGTGAGGACAGACTGCTTAGGCTTGGGGCGACGACCCTGCCTCCTGCGACAATCGCTTCCATCGTTGCGGAGATGTGTGGAGGCGATCCACGGTCCAGCGAAATTCTAGGCGTGCTGGAGTCCGTTGATCTTGCCGAGGGCGAGGCGCTGATGCGGGCAAACGACCAAGACCGGGATATGTATCTCGTGGAAGAAGGGCGGTTTGGAATATTCCTGCCCAGCGGGAAGGGTCGGGCAACCCGTGTCCGGTCTGTTGGTCCAAGCGCGCTTGTGGGCGAAATGGCCTATGTTCTCTGCCTCGGTCGCAGCGCAGATGTGATTGCCGAGCGTCCAAGCCGAGCCTGGCGGCTTCGGCAAGAAACGATAGATACACTCAACCGGACAAACCCCTCTCTGGCGGCGCTCCTCAACCTCGCGCTGGCGCGCGCCATCGCGGCCAAGGTGGTTCAAACCAACACACTCCTCGCGCACGAGAGATCAAGAATCGACAGACCGTCGGGGCATTGAGACGGACGAACGGGGCCGTCGGACATCGAAACTTGGCGCGAAACGTTGGGCCCTTGTGGAGAGTGGGGCGAAAATTGGGCTTTTTTGCCAAATTTCGAAACAGCGGCATTTCGGGAAAATCGAAGGGAAATGCAGGAAAAACTTTATGAAAATCAGTGGCTCTGATATGAGATGCCTAGCCAATTGCGGCAAAAGGGTGTCATGTTTTAGACAAACGATTTGAATTGTAGGCAGATTCGCCTTCAGGATTCAGAGGGTGTTTGAGACGTCTCAGCGCTGTTGTTGAGTTGTTGGGGGATTTCTATGCGTCACATTACGACATTTCTGTTCATAGTTTTTTCGACCCTCGGTCTTGCAACTTCGGCACTGGCCGGAGTGGTTGGCTATGTTGCAGCTGTGGCGCCTCTGGCCGAGCTGGAAACGGCGAATGGAACCATAGACATCGTGGAAGGCACCCAGATTTCGCAGGGTGATGTTGTCAAGACCGGCCGCAATGGCTCGGTTCAGCTTATTTTCTCGGATGATACGAGGATCGTGGTTGGCCCAGGCTCGCAGCTGGTGATCGACGAAATCCTGATGAAGACGTCCAACCGCGCCAGCCGTTTTTCTGTCAATGCGCTGGCTGGAACTTTCCGCTTCATTACGGGTCAATCGGAAAAGCAAGCTTACGAGATCGTAACGCCCACTGCCACAATGGCCGTTCGGGGCACGATCTTCGATTTCCACGTCGAACATAACCGGCTGACCAGCGTTGTGCTTTTTGAGGGCAAGGTCATCTTGTGCACGCTGAAAGGCGAGTGCGAGGAGATGGAGGATCTTTGCTCGTTGAGCCGGACCGAGCGAAGCAGGATCAGCGTCTTGTTCTTCTATGGCGAAGATCGCAATTCCGAACTTCGCAATGATTTCCCCTATGTTGTCAATCAGCGGCCGCTCAGAGAAGATTTCCGTGCGCCGATCGAAAGCTGTGGCGACATTTCGGAGCCCCCGGCACCGCCTCCGCCGCCGCCTCCGCCGCCTCCTCCGGCTCCGTCTCCGCCGCCGCCGCCGCAGGAGCCGGATCCCGCGCCGCCTCCGCCGCCGCCTCCGCCGCCGGACTCGCTTGTAATTGTGCCTGCACCAGTTGAACCCGACCCCTATTATCAACCTGGCAACAGCGGTGGGCAGAGTAATGGGGCAGGTGATCCGACTAGCGACCATCAGCAAGGCTGGGGAACTTGTAACGGCCAAGGCTGGAAGCACGGCAAGAAGAAAGACGGCGTAGCGCTTCCTCCAAAATGCCTTCCGCCAGACCCAGCTTGATGCTGAATGTTGACGTAGGATATCGCGCTAAATGAGGCGAATTGTCCTCGCGGTTGGCATATTCTTGCTCGCGATCCTGATCTTCGTGCGCGGGATGGATCCCCTGCCGGTACGTGAACTTCGGGAAACCTACTTCGACTATCTTCAAACCCTGAGCCCGCGCGAATATGTCCCTCTGCCGGTGCGAGTGGTCGATGTCGATGAAAAATCGCTCGAGCAACTCGGCCAGTGGCCCTGGCCTCGTGACCTGTTTGCGGAACTGACCGAAAAGCTGGCCAATTACGGCGCGGCTGTGATCATCTTCGACGTGCTTTTTGCGGAACCCGACCGGATGTCGCCGTCTTCGCTCGTGACACGGTTTTCGGATTTGCAAACGAACATGGGGCAGAGTGAACTTGAAACCCTGTCCTCTTTGGATACGGACAAGATCTTTGCAGATACGATCGCCCAGACGCGGGTCGTTCTGGGGGTGGCGGTGTCAAGGGATGTCGAGGCCGAGCCCCAGCGCGCAAAGGCCGGGTTCGTTGAAATTGGCAATCAGCCAGGTCTTGGTGCCCCATATCTTCAGGCGCCTACGCCTGTCTTGCCGGTTCTTATGGACGCTGCATCCGGGATCGGAGGGGTTTCGGTCAATCCGCTCGACGGATCAATATATATTCGCAAGGTTCCACTGATCTGGAACAGCGATGCAGGCTATTACCCGAGCCTCTCTCTCGAGGCGCTCCGGGTGGCGTTCGGAGCGTCCACCTATGTTCTGCAAGGGGCCGCAGAAATCCCTGGATACCTCGAAACGGTCAATCTCGCTGACCTCTCGATACCGACCCTGCCTGATGGCCAACTGTGGGTTCGCTATCGGCGGGAATCCCCAGAGCTCTATGTCTCGGCGAAGGATGTTCTGGCCGATGGCTACGACCCTGTCCTAATCGACAAGTTGCAGGGCAATATCGTCTTTGTAGGAACGTCTGCCGCTGGACTTCTCGACATACGGACGACCGCCCTTCGTGAACCCGTGCCGGGCGTGTCCATCCACGCCCAGATGGTCGAGCAGATACTTCTGCAAGACTTTCTTGTTCGCAATGACCTTGTCGAAGCGCTGGAAATACTGACCTTCGTTATCCTCGGGGTGATTGTCTTGGGCGTGATGGCGTGGTTCGGGCCCTTGGCATCGATCAGTGCGGGAATGCTCACGGCGGTCATTGTTTTGGGTGGCAGCTGGTTTGCCTTTGTGCGTCTTCACATCCTTTTTGATGCAACCTTCGCCCTCGTCGGCGGTTTCCTCGCCTTCTCGGGTCTTGCTGCGTATCAGTTCATTGTGGCGGACCGCGACAAGCGCATGATCCGCAGATCCTTTTCGCACTATGTCGCGCCCGGTGTCCTTGATCAGATCGAGAGCAGCGGTCACCACGTCGAACTTGGCGGAATCAACCGCGAGGTCAGCCTGATGTTTTGCGATATCCGCAATTTCACGCCGCTGACCGAGACCGTTACGGCGGATCAGATGGTCTCGCTTCTGAACAACCTTTTCACCAAGCTCGGGGGCAAGATCCTAGCTCAATCGGGAACCATCGACAAATTCATCGGTGATGCGATCATGGCCTTCTGGAACGCGCCGGTGGAAACGGAAAACCATCGCGTGCTGGCTGCACAGGCGGCCATCGATATGCGAAGCGCGCTCGTTGTTTTCAACTCAGAGCACGATCACAAGCCTGTAGCCTGCGCCATTGGTATCAACGCGGGGATCGCATGCGTCGGCAATATCGGCTCGGCGGACCGATTTAACTATTCGGCCATCGGCGATACGGTGAACGTGGCTTCACGGATCGAGACAGCCTGCCGGCAGGTAGATTATGATATCCTGATCACAGAGTCGATGCGCGAGGGACTGGCCGATTTTGCGATGCTCGAGGCGGGCTATCTGGGCCTCAAGGGCAAATCGATGCGGATCCAGACCCACATCCTGATCGGCGGCAAAACGGTGAAGGACAGCAAGGCGTTCCAGGAACTCGAGCAACTACACCATAGGCTGATCCGCGATTTTGCCAAGAACGGCCAGCTTGACCAAGCGCGCCTTGACGCGTGCCTCGCGCTGGCGCTGACGGTCGAACCCGGTCTTGTGACCTTCTACAAGAAGCTCCCTGAGCGTGGCAACGACTTCGCCGAGCTTCTCAATGAGAAGGAAAACCTAGGCGAGACCGCCCTTATCGAATAAACTTGACGTGACTAACTGGTGGGATGGGAACCGTGCCTGAGACAACAACTTTTGCCCTTTGGGTGATGCTCTGCCTAGAGCTCAAGCATTTTGCAGCAGACTATCTTCTGCAATTCGATTGGATGATCCGGGGAAAGGGAAGCCTGACCATGCCGGGGGGCTATGCGCATGCCGGGATTCATGCGGCAGGAACCGTTGTTGTTCTTGCTCTGCTCGGTCTTGCGCCATTGGTGATCCTGTTCTTTGCGGTCGGCGAATTTGTCGTCCACTACGCGCTGGATTTCGCCAAAGCCCACTACGGTGATCACGTCTCAAGTTCGGAAAGACCGCGAACATTTTGGGCGTTCAACGGTCTCGATCAGTTTCTGCATCACACGACCTATATTGCGATGACCTACCTGATTGTCCTGCAAACAATCTGACGACAATCAAGAATAAGAGAACTCCAAAGGGGGAGCCGAAGTGCGAGAGCGACTAATAACCCGTTTCCGGGAACTGCCTATAGTGATCGCGCTAGCGGCCTTGCTTTCGGCAATAATGGCCAGCCCTGCTTCTGCCGCGGGCGGTGCTGTTCCGACGCTCGTTCAAGACATGGGCGCGGCCCTGTTGTTCGCGGGCGGCATTGCGGTGATCTTCGCCAGGCTCAAGATTCCGTCGATCGCGGCCTTCATCCTTGCGGGCGTTTTCCTTGGCCCGCAGGGCTTTCACATGATTACCGACCCGGCAAACGTGGATACGATTGCCCAGATCGGTTTCGTTCTGCTGCTGTTTGTTATCGGTCTCGAGATCAACCTTCGGAGCCTGTTTTCCGGCGGCCGCCTGATCCTCTTGGTCGGTCTGGCCCAGTATCCGATCACGCTTCTGTTCGGGATGCTGTTTGCGAAGCTGGTGATCTATATGGGGTTTGGTGGCGTCCTGGATGATACGCCGCTTGGTCCGCTCTATCTCGGCATCGCCATCGCGGGTTCGTCCTCGCTGCTCGTGGTCAAGCTGTTTCAGGAGCATTTCCAGCTTGATACCCAACCGGGCCGCATCTCTCTTACCATTTTGATCTTTCAGGATATCTGGGCGATCATCGTGACCTTGATCCAGCCGGCCTTCGACAGCCCCGATATCAAGGCGATCGGCTTCTCGTTCCTCGGCATCGGCATTCTGGTGGTGATTGCCGTCTTCCTGTCCCGCACGATCGTGGATCGCGCCTTTTCGTGGATCGCGAAGATGCCCGAGCTAATCCTCCTGGGGGCTATGTCGTGGTGTTTTGCGATGGTCGCCATCGGCACCAACATCGACACCTTCACCAAGATGTTCGGGTTCAACTGGCATATGACGGTCAGCTCGGGCATGGCAGCCCTGATTGCCGGCGCAACCATCGCCAGCTCGCCCTACAGCACCGAGATCGTGACCAAGGTCGGCCTTGTGAAGGATTTCTTCATCACGCTGTTCTTTGTCGGCCTCGGGATTGCTCTTCCGGCGATCAACGGCTGGTCGGGCCCGCTGACCGCTCTCGGGATTGCTTTCCTCGCGGTGCTGGCGCGGCAGCTGGTGTTCTTCCCGATGCTCTATTTCGCAGGTGTCGATCAGCGCAACGCGCAAGTATCGTCGATCAGGCTCGCGCAGATTTCCGAGTTTGGCCTCGTCATCGCCTATCTGGGCCTGAGCTTCGGACACATCAGCAAAGACCTCTCTTCAGCGATCATTCTGGCCTTTGTCTTTACCGCTGTCATGACCACGCCGCTTTTCGAGGGGGCCTACCGGATCCACGAGATCATGCAAGGTTTCCTCAACCGCATCGGTTTCAAAGAACCGGAAGAGACGGTCGAGGAAGAGAGCGATGAAGTCGAACTGGCGATCCTCGGCATTCACCGCGATGCCTCGTCCTTTGTCACCGAGCTTGCCAAGACCCACCCACACCTCATCGCCAAGACCACCGTGGTGGACTTTAACGTGGCGATCCACGACCGGATCCGCGGCATGGGGGTCAAGGTCAAGTATGGCGATATCTCCAACGAAGAGTCGCTCATCCACGCCGGGGTCAACCGCGCCAAGATCATCGTCTGCACCATTTCGGACGATCTTCTGCGCGGGATCACCAACCGCGATCTCGTGCGCCTTTTGCGGCACCTCAACCCCGAAGCGACGATCATTTCCAACGCTATCCAGATGCAGGGCTGGCGCGATCTGAAAGAGGCGGGGGCGGATATCGTCTATATGTCGCGCCTCGAGGTGGCCAAGAGCCTCGTTCGTGCGGTGGTTCTGGCCGACGAGGATCGGGCCGAGGAATTCGTGGACGAGCAATATGCGACGGTTTCTGAGGCGCGGCTGCGGCGCGAGATTATGGACTAGACGGTCCTTTACCCTCTCGCGCAATCCTGAGAAGACTTGCGGGTTGCCGGGAGGGATTACATGACACGTCATCTTTTCGAATTGCCAGAAGCCTTTTCGATCCCCTTGGAGGGGGAAGAGGCCCGCTTTCCTGTCCGTCGTATCTTTTGTGTCGGGCGCAATTATGCGGCCCACGCGGCCGAGATGGGCAACGAGGTTGACCGCGAGGCGCCGTTCTATTTCACCAAAGCGCCTGCCGCTGCCATCGCAAGCGGCGCGACCATCCCCTATCCTCCGGGCACGGCTGACTTCCATCATGAGATGGAGTTGGCGGTATTGATCGGTGCGCCAGCGTTCCGCGTCGCGGTTTCCAAGGCTCCCGAGGTGATCCTCGGCTATTGCGCTGCTCTCGACATGACCCGCCGCGATCTGCAGGGCATTGCCAAAGACAAGCGCCGCCCTTGGGACATCGGCAAGGATTTTGAAAGCTCGGCTGTATTCGCTCCGGCGAGCCGCGCTTCGGACGTGGGTGCCCTTGGCGATCTGCGGCTCAGGCTGTCAGTCAATGGAACGATCCGGCAAGACGCGGCCCTTGGCGAGATGGTTCACTCTGTTCCAGAGATCGTCGCCGATCTTTCGAACTATTATCATCTCGCTCCGGGCGATGTGATCTTGACAGGAACACCCGCAGGCGTGGGGCCCGTGGTTGCCGGCGATGTGCTGGACGGTAGGATCGGTGGCCTTGAGCCAATCCACCTCACCGTCGGCCCGGCCGAATAGGGCGCGGAAGGGAGAGACAGATATGCAGATCGACGGACAGGTTGCACTGGTGTCTGGAGGCGGAAGCGGGCTGGGCGAGGCGACGGCGCGTCATCTATCTGGCAGGGGTGCGCGGGTGGCGGTGGTTGATTTCAATATAGACCGCGCGTCTGCCGTCGCGGCCGATATCGGTGGCTTCGCTGTTCGAGCAGATGTTAGCGTTACGGCCGAGGTCGAAGCGGCCTTCGCCGCCACGGTCGCCCATTTCGGATCAGCCCCGCGGATCGCCGTCAACTGCGCTGGCATCGGAAGTGCGGCGCGGATTGTCGGGCGCGAGGGCGAGTTGTCGATCGACCTCTTCGAGAGGGTGATCCGCGTGAACCTGATCGGATCATACAATGTCATGTCCCACGCCGTTCTCGGGATGCAGAGGCAGGAGCCGGTCGGCGAAGAGCGTGGTGTCATCATCAATACCGCTTCGGCCGCCTATGAGGATGGTCAGGTGGGGCAGGCGGCCTATGCCGCCTCCAAAGGTGGGATCGCCGCGATGAGCCTGCCTGCGGCGCGGGAGCTGGCAAGATCCGGCATTCGCGTCATGGCAATTGCGCCGGGCCTCTTCAATACGCCTATGATGGAAAGCTTGCCGCCGGAAACCACGGCTGCAATCACCGCCAATATCCCGTTCCCCGCGCGTCTTGGGATGCCAGAGGAATATGGCCTCATGGTCGCCCAGATCATCGAGAACGCCTATCTCAACGGCACGACGATCCGGCTCGATGGCGCGGTGCGGCTGCCGCCGCGCTAGTAGTTGGCCGTCAGGGGATCAATGATCCCCGGAATTTCGGTAATCTTGGTGAAGGGAATCCCGCTGAGTTCCGAATGTCGTCTGATCGTCTCAAGACTATCGGCCAGATAGATGCAAAACGTCTTGTCTTCGGCCACATAGCTGTGCTGCCACTGGATTACTGTTCCCAGAGCATTGAGCGCCTGATTGGACGCCCTCGCTGCCCCGCAAAGTTCGGTGGCGGAAAAGTCGCCAATCCCGAGGATATCCCTTTCAATCAGATAACGTTTGAGCGTGCCCACGGGCCATACTCCTTCTGGCTGGCAGCCCCAGAATGGATCAATTTGGCATATAAAATCCAACTCAAAGTTCTTTGGGCAACTAAAGAAAACATTTAGCATACCCAAATGGCCCGATTCCAGTGGGACGGAAATGAAAGCTGCGACGCACCTCAGATCCCTTCAGGCGCTTGAGATGGCGATCCGCTTTGGATCGCTCAAAGAGGCGGCAGATGCGCTCGGCATAACCCCGGCTGCGGTGGGACAGCGGATCCGGGCGCTGGAAGATTATCTGGGCACGGATCTTTTGTCGCGCGGCCGGTCTGGCCTTCGACCCACAGCCAACCTTGAGGCCGCGCTCGAGGATCTTGTCCAAGGTTTCGCGGCGCTCGATCGCGCTGCCGATGCGCTCGACTTTGGACGACAGGCGGAAATCCATATCGAGGCCGACGAGGATTGGGCCGACCTGTGGCTTTTGCCGCGCCTCAATGCGTTTAGGGCGGAAAACCCGAACATCTATTTCAATGTCAATGGGAAGGGGGACGCACCGGCGCGCAAGACCGCCCCTGATTGTAGGATCATATATGGAGATCAGAAGGAGGGCAAAGTCCTCTATCGAGATCGGATCATTCCTGTCGCCAGCCTCGACAACATCCGGCGTTTTGATCCCGAAGATCGGCTCGATGGACTTGTCGGGATGCCCTTTTTGCACCTTGAATCCCAAAGAGACCGAGAGGACCGCCCCGGCTGGCCCGAGTGGATTGCACGGTTCGGCCGCCGCGCCGAAGGTGCCGCACGCGGAATTCACTACAAGCACGCGAAACACGCTCTGGAGGCAGTTCGCAAGGATGTGGGGTTTCTCGTCTGTGGTCTTTCGCTGATGGAGGCGGACCTTGATGAGGGAAATTTCCTTCCCATCGTGCCGATGCGCGAAAACCTACTCGCGCCGCATCCCTATGTCTTTCAGATCACCCCGCGTCAGCTGATGCGGCCGCAAATCATCCGCTTCGGTGAGTGGTTGATGGGTGAAGCGTCTATCACGGCCAGATGGCTTGATCTGGCCGGGAAGGGAACATCGGACTAGGCGTTCGCGCCGATCAGGTGAGCAATTTCCTCAGATCGCAGGATCGCCGCGCTTTCATTGCGGATGGCTTCAATGACGCTTTGCATGGCGCCACTCAGGCGAAGTTCTTCGCGATATAGGACGAACCATTGGCGATAGATTGGCAGGCTTTCGGCCCGGATTTGCACGAGGCGCCCGGCGGCCATTTCGTCGATCACGGTATGGGCTGAAATCAACGCCACGCCGAGGTCGGCGATCACTGCCTGTTTGATGGTTTCGTTTGAATCCATTTCGATCTGGCGAAACGGCCGGCCCTCTCCGATCCGGTCCAAAAACCGCATGGCGAGGATTCGGGTGCCTGACCCTTCCTCGCGCAGGATTATTGTCTGATCGAGAATCTCGTCGTGGCTGGCTGTCGTCTTCTTGCTCAGCGGGTTGTCGGGGCTTGCGATCAAAAGATGTGGATGATTGCCAATGGGATAGGCCGTAACAGACGGCTGGCGCGGCGGGCGTCCCATGATCGCCACGTCGATCCATTCAGACTCGAGCCCTGCGATAATCTGGTTGCGGTTGCCTATCTCGAGCCGGATCTCGATCTCGGGATGGCTCCGCTTTAGGCGAGCCACGATACCTGGCGCAATGTATTTGCCTGTGCTGACAACACCCAAGACGACCTGCCCTGCGACCCCACGCCGCAAGGCTTCGATTTCATAAAGCGCCCGCGATACCGCAGCCTCTGATTTCTCGATGGCGATAAGTAGGGATGCGCCTTCAGGAGTGGGCGCAAAGGCCCCGGAAGCTGCACGAGTCACAACCTCGGCGCCGATCGTATTGGCAAGCGTTTTCAGTTGGTTGTGAACCGCTGGCGGGGTCAGTGAGAGCCTCTCGGCGGCGCCGGTGATTGATCCGGTCTCGCAGACCATTTTGAGGGCGCGAAGTTGCCTGAAGGTGAGAGCGGGCAGGATGGACATTTCAAAAAACTTAATAGTTTTTCCAACTTATTAAATTCTATTACATCCCACTCCCCGTCATATCAAGCCTGTGTCATTGAGGGAGGACAAGATGACCGAAGGCAGTGTGGCCATTGCGCCAGACAGGATCCCCGAGGATCTCTTTCCGGTCATCAATGCTCTCTGCTATGTTGGCAGAAGCCTGAGCCGAACAATAGCGCGTGGGCCGTTGGGCGGTTCGCTCGGGCACTCTGTCGGCGAAAACTCGGACGGCGACAGCCAAAAAGCCCTTGATGTGATGGCCGACGAGGCCTTTGCCAAGGCGCTGAGCAAGACCGCCGTTCGCTGGTATGCCTCGGAGGAACAGGACAGCGTCGTCGCCCTAAGCCCAAAGGGCCGCTACGCTCTGGCGATTGATCCGCTCGACGGTTCCTCCAACATCGATGTCAATGTTTCGATCGGCACGATATTTTCGATTTTCGAAGCCAAAGAGGGGGCCAACGAAAGCTTCCTGCGGCCGACTGGCGAACAGGTCGCCGCGGGCTACATCATCTACGGACCGCAAACCGCCCTTGTGATGACATTCGGACAAGGCGTTCTGTATTATGTTCTGGATCCCGAGACGAACGCCTTTCTTCTGGTTCGTGATGGCGTCGAAATTCCGGCGAATTCATCGGAATTTGCCATCAACGCCTCGAACTATCGGCATTGGTCCAAGCCGATCCGCGCCTATATCGACGATTGTCTTGCAGGTAGCGCCGGCCCGAGGGCAAAGAATTTCAATATGCGCTGGGTGGCTTCGCTGGTGGCGGAAACCCACCGGATCATCAGCCGCG
Source organism: uncultured Paracoccaceae bacterium (assembly GCA_937138255.1). Classification (GTDB taxonomy): domain Bacteria; phylum Pseudomonadota; class Alphaproteobacteria; order Rhodobacterales; family Rhodobacteraceae; genus RFZI01. The sequence continues at coordinate 84,956 of CAKZOU010000069.1, read as the reverse complement.
GCGGCATCTTCCTTTATCCCTCCGACGAGCGTGAAGGCTATCGGCACGGGCGCCTGCGGATGGTCTATGAATGCGCGCCCATCGCCTTCCTGATCGAACAGGCGGGCGGCAAGGCCACCAATGGCACCGACCGCATCCTAGGCCTGACAGCGACCGAGCTTCATGCCCGCACGCCCTTCGTTTTTGGCACCTCCGTCAAGGTCGACCGAGTGAGCGCCTATCACGATCTGCCCGACGAAGAGGTCAGCGCTCTCTTCGGCAACCGCGGCCTTTTCCGCGCATGAACCAAGGACTAATGATATGAGCAAGAAGCACCCCATCATCTCGGTCACTGGCTCTTCCGGCGCGGGGACCACGACGGTCAAGACCACCTTCGACCAGATCTTCCGCCGCGAGGGCTTCAAGTCGGTCTCGATCGAGGGTGACGCCTTTCATCGCTTTGACCGTGCGGCGATGAAAGACGAGCTGACCAAGCGCAAGGCCGCGGGCGACCAGACCTTCAGCCATTTCTCCTACGAGGCCAACGAGCTTGGCAAACTCGAGGAGGTGTTTCGCACCTATGCCGAAACCGGGTGTGGCGAGACCCGTCACTATGTCCACGACGATGCGGAAGCGGCGAAATACGGCTCTGCCCCCGGCACCTTCACCGACTGGGCGCCTTTCGCGGAAGGGTCCGACGTCCTATTCTACGAAGGCCTCCATGGCGCGGTGAAGAACAGCGAAGTCAACCTTTCTGCTCTCGCCGATCTCAAGATTGGCGTCGTTCCGGTCATCAACCTCGAATGGATTCAGAAGATCCACCGCGACAAGGCCCAGCGCGGCTATTCGACCGAAGCGGTTACCGACGTGATCCTGCGCCGGATGCACGCCTATGTGCATTGCATCACGCCTCAGTTTACCGAGACCGACATCAACTTTCAGCGCGTGCCGGTGGTCGACACCTCGAACCCCTTCATCGCCCGCTGGATCCCGACTGCCGACGAGAGCCTCGTCGTGATCCGCTTCAAGAACCCGCGCGGTATCGACTTCCCCTATCTCACCCAGATGATCCAGGGCAGCTGGATGAGCCGCGCCAATTCGATCGTCATTCCCGGCGGCAAGATGGACCTCGCGATGCAGCTCATCTTCACCCCGATGATCCACCGGCTCGTGCACGAGTCGCGGCGCGCCTGAGGAGAATGCCATGAACACCCATGCGCCGGTTTCGGCATCCCTCGAAGACAAGATGGCCACCGCGATCCGCGTTCTGGCGATGGACGCGGTGCAGGCGGCCAACTCGGGCCACCCCGGCGCGCCGATGGGTTTGGCGGATGTGGCGACGGTTCTCTTCAACCGCTTCATCACAATCGACCCGTCGGATGACAAATGGCCCGACCGCGACCGTTTCGTGATGTCGGCCGGCCACGGCTCGATGCTGGTCTATGCGATACATCATCTGCTGGGCTATGACGACATGGGGCTCGACCAGATCCGCGCCTTCCGCCAGCTTGGCTCGCGCACCGCGGGCCACCCCGAATACGGCCACGCCAAGGGGATCGAGACGACCACCGGCCCCTTGGGGCAGGGGATCTCGACTTCGGTCGGCATGGCGCTGGCCGAGCGGATGCTCAATGCCCGCTTTGGCGATGATCTGGTGGATCACTATACCTACGTCCTGGCCGGCGACGGCTGCCTTATGGAAGGCATCAGCCACGAGGCGATCGACATGGCCGGCCACCTCGGCCTCGGGCATCTGATCGTCTTCTGGGACGACAACGGCATCACCATTGACGGCGGCACCGAGCTTTCAACCTCGACCGACCAATGCGCGCGTTTTGCCGCCTCCGGCTGGCATACCCAGAAGGTCGACGGCCACGACAAAGCGGCTATTGCAAAGGCGATCACTGCTGCCCGCGCCGACAAGCGCCCCTCGATGATCGCCTGCAAGACGGTGATCGGCTTTGGCGCGCCGAACAAGCAAGGCACCCACCATGTCCACGGCGCGCCCCTTGGCGACGCCGAGATCGCCGCCGCCCGCGCGGCCTTGGGCTGGGATCATCCGCCCTTCGAGATCCCGCAGGATGTCTATTCCGGCTGGCACGCCATCGCCGCCCGCGGCCACGCCGCGCGCGAGGCTTGGGGCAAGCGCCTATCCGCAAGCAAGAAAGCCGCCGCCTTCAAAGCCCACCACGCCGCGCCCGACGCCAAGGCGCTCGACGCGGCGATCACCGCCTACAAGGCCAGGCTCTCGGCCGACAAGCCCAAGGTCGCCACCCGCAAATCGAGCGAAATGGCGCTCGAGGTGATCAACGAGACCCTGCCCAATACCGTGGGCGGCTCAGCCGACCTCACCGGCTCGAACAACACCCGTTCGTCCAAAATGACCTCGGTCGCGCCGGGTGCGTTCTGCGGCGACTACATCCACTACGGCATCCGCGAACACGGTATGGCGGCGGCGATGAACGGCATGGCGCTGCACGGGGGGCTGAAACCCTATGGCGGCACCTTCCTCGCCTTTGCCGATTACTGCCGCCCCTCGATGCGCCTTTCGGCGCTGATGGGGGTTCCGGTGGTCTATGTGATGACCCACGATTCCATTGGCCTTGGCGAAGACGGCCCGACGCACCAGCCGGTCGAGACCATCGCCTCGCTGCGGGCCATGCCGAATATGCTGGTGTTCCGCCCCTGCGATGCCGTTGAGACGGCCGAGGCTTGGCAGATCGCCATGACCGAGAAAGCGACGCCGTCCGTCCTCGCCCTCTCGCGCCAGAATCTGTCGACCGTGCGGACCGAACATTCAGACGCCAACAAGACCGCCAAGGGCGCCTATGTTTTGCGCGGTGGCAAGGAGCGGGACGTGACGCTGATCGCCACCGGTTCGGAAATCGAGATCGCGCTCGCCGCCGCCGACAAGCTGGCCGAGGGCGGGATCAAGGCCACGGTCGTCTCGGCCCCCTGTTTTGAGCTTTTCGCCAAGCAATCCGCTGCCGACCGCGCAGCCGTTCTGGGCGATGCCCCGCGCATCGGCATCGAGGCGGCGATCCGTCAGGGCTGGGATATTCTCCTGCGCCCCGAGGATGGCTTCGTCGGCATGACTGGCTTTGGCGCCTCTGCGCCCGCCCCCGAACTCTATCGTCACTTCGGCATCACCGCCGAGGCCGTCGCCGATCTGGCGCGGTCGCTCATCTAACGGCGCGCCGCGTCCACCGAATACTCGCCCAAGGGAGGCAAGAATGGCACTGATTACCCTGAGACAACTCCTCGATCACGCGGCTGAAAACGGCTATGGCGTGCCCGCGTTCAACATCAACAACATGGAGCAGGGCCTCGCCATCGTGAAGGCGGCTGCAGCCACGGATGCCCCGGTGATCCTTCAGGCAAGCCGCGGCGCGCGATCCTATGCGGGCGATATCATGCTGCGCCACATGGTGCAGGCGCTGACCGAGATGTTTCCCGATACCCACATCGTCATGCATCAGGACCACGGCAACAACGACGCCACCTGCCTTTCCGCGATCCGCCACGGCTTTACCTCGGTGATGATGGATGGCTCGCTCGAAGAAGACATGAAGACGCCCTCGAGCTTTGATTACAACGTCGAGATCACCGAGCGCGTGACCAAGGCTGCCCATGCTGTCGGCGCGTCGGTCGAGGGTGAGCTTGGCGTTCTGGGTAGCCTCGAGTCGGGCGAAGCTGCCGCCGAGGATGGCTCGGGCGCGGAAGGCAAGCTGAGCCACGACCAGCTTCTGACCGATCCCGATCAGGCCGTCGATTTCGTGACCCGCACCAAGGTCGACGCCCTCGCCATCGCCTGCGGCACCTCGCACGGCGCCTACAAGTTCAGCCGCAAGCCCGATGGCGATATCCTCTCGATGTCGACCATCGCCGCGATCCACGAGAAGCTGCCGAACACCCACCTCGTGATGCACGGCTCCTCCTCGGTGCCGCAGTATCTTCAAGACCTCATCAACGCCTATGGCGGGGATATGTCGCAAACCTATGGTGTGCCGGTCGAAGAGATCGAGCGCGGCATCAAGATGGGCGTCCGCAAGGTCAACATCGACACCGACTGCCGGATGGCCATGACCGGCCAGTTCCGCAAGGTCGCCACCGAACGCGCCGCCGAGTTCGATCCGCGCAAGTTCATGATCCCTGCGATGGACGAACTCGAGCGCCTCTGTCGCGACCGGTTCGAACGGTTCGGCACGGCCGGCCAGTCGCACAAGATCAAGCCGGTCTCGTTGGACGACATGGCCAAGCGCTACGCCAAGGGCATACTTGATCCCAAAGTCGCATCAGCACGCGCCGCATGACAGCCGCTGTTGTTTTCGATCTCGACGGCACGCTCATTCACAGCGCGCCCGACATTCACCTTGCCGCCGCGAGGGCGCTTGAGGAGTTCGGCCTCGAGCCGCTCGACCTCAAGACGATCACCTCGTTCATCGGCAACGGCCTGCCGGTCCTGTCGGATCGGGTGATGAACGCGCGGGGGATCGACGCGGGCCGGCGGCCCGAGTTCCACAAGTGCATCGCCGGGCATTATGACGCTGTGAACGGCAAGTTGACCCGGCTCTATCCCGGCGTGGCCGATGCGCTTGCGGTTCTGGCAGAGTGCGGCCATCCGCTTGGCCTTTGCACCAACAAACCCGAAGGTCCGACCCGCGATATCCTGAAAGCGGTCGGACTTGACGGCGTGTTTTTGTCGCTCGTCTGCGGCGACACGCTTGCCGTGAAGAAACCCGAACCTGATCCCCTCATCGCCTGTTTCGCCGAGCTTGGCGGCGAGGGCGTCTATGTCGGCGACAGCGAGATCGACGCCGAGACCGCTGTGCGTGCGGGTGTCCCCTTCGCCCTCTTCACCGAGGGCTATCGCAAGACGCCGACCTCGGCCCTGCCGCACGCGGTCGCCTTTTCCGATTTCTCCAGACTGCCGGGCATCGTCGCCGAGATGGGCACCCTCTCGTGACCCTGCGGGCCCTGATTTTCGATGTGGACGGGACGCTTTCAGAAACCGAAGAAGCCCACCGCCGCGCCTTCAACGAGACCTTCGCGGAAGCGGGGATGGACTGGCACTGGAGCGTCGAGGACTACACCCGGCTCTTGAAAACCACCGGCGGCAAGGAGCGGATGCGCGCCTTCCGCGACCATATCGGGGCGAGCGCCCCGAGCGACGAGGAGATTGCCGCGCTGCACAAGGCCAAGACCGCCCGCTATGGCGCGCTTGTCGAAGGGCGCGCGCTTTCGCTTCGCCCCGGTGTGGCCGAGTTGATCGCTGCCGCCCGTGCCGCGGGGCTGAAGGTGGCGGTCGCCACGACGACCAACCGCCCCAACGTCGATGCCCTTTGCCGCGCCTGTTGGGGCAAGGAGGCCCGCGAGGTCTTCGACGTGATCGCGGCAGGTGACGAGGTAGTGGCCAAGAAGCCCGCGCCGGACGTATTCGATCTGGCGGTCAAGCGCCTTGGGGTCGAACCATCGGAGGCTCTGGCCTTTGAAGACAGCCGCAACGGCGTCATCTCCGCCCAAGCGGCAGGCCTTCGGGTGATCGTCACACCCTCGCGCTATACGGCCGCCGAGGATTTCTCGATGGCCGAATGGGTCGTGGCCGACCTCGGTGCAAGGAATATCGCCTCCATCGAGGCGCTTTCTGCCCTCGTTCAGCCCGCCTGACCTTTCCTCTTCCCCTGTGCCGTATTCGCTGGCACATTATAAAAAGCTGATGTGTTTCGTCGGCTTTGCCTGTGGGAGGGTTGCATGAAACTCAGAGTCTTAGATTTCGGGATGGTCCCGGCATTGCGGAGCCAAGCCGTCTACCACGGCCTCGCCGAAACAATCGGCCCCGACAGCGATCCGATCCTCTCGCTCGTCTCGCCGCAGACACCCTATGTCTGCGTGGGGATGCATCAGGAGGTTGCCAAGGAGGTCGACGAGGAATTCTGCAAGGCCAACACCCTGCCGATCTATCGCCGCCATGTGGGCGGGGGCGCGGTCTATCTCGACGAGAACCAGCTTTTCACTCACTTCATCTATCCCCGCGACAAGGCGCCAGAGTTTGCGGTCAACCTCTATCCCCTGTTCATTGAACCCGTGGTGCGGACCTACAAGGAGATGGGGATCAACGCCAACTACCGCCCGGTGAACGATATCCATGTCGACGGCCGCAAGATCGGTGGCACGGGCGCGGCCTCGATCGGCGAGGCGACCGTGATGGTCGGCAGCTTCATGCTCGATTTCGATACCGAGACCATGTCGAAATGCCTCAAGGTCCCGTCCGAGAAATTCCGCGACAAACTGCGCCAGACGCTCGACGACTATATGACGACGATGGTCAAGCAACTGGGCCAGATGCCCGACCGGGCCGATATCAAGGCGCGGTTCCTCAAGCACTGCGCCGATGTGCTCAAGGTCGAGCCTGTCTATGACCAGCCGACCGAGGATGAATTGGCCGCCATCGCCCGGGCCGAGGCCGAGCTTGCCGATCCCGACTGGACCTATATGAAGGCCCGCCGCTCGGTGGCGCATGGTGTCAAGATTTCTGAACACACGCATATCTCGGAAGGTGGCCACAAGGCGCCGGGCGGGATGATCCGCACACGGCTTGTGAGCCACGATGGAAAGGTGCAGGAGCTGGATATCAGCGGCGATTTCACCTGCCTGCCGCCTGAAGGGATCGACATGGTGGCCGCCTCTCTCAGTGGCTGCGATCTCGACGAGGCGGCGCTTGGGGCTGTCGCGGATGCAGCACTTGCGGGCAACGGCATCGAGATGCCGGGTGTCACCGGGGCCGATATCGCCAAGGCGGTGATGGCCGCGACCACGCAGCCATGAAGAACCTCTGTGTCATTCAGCACACCGAGTCGGAATACCTCGGCTTCATGGAAGACCATATGGAAGGGCGCAACGTGCGCTTCCAGTATCGCCGCCCCTTTGCGGCGGGTGGGTCTATTCCGTCCGTGACCGGAAGCTTCGACGGCTTGGTGCTTCTGGGCGCGGGCCCCTATGGCGTGGTCAGCGGACATATCCTGCCCAGCCTCGGTCCCGAACTGCGCCTCACCAAGGCTTTCCTTGATGCGGGGCTGCCAGTCTTGGGGTTCGGCCTCGGGGCGGTGATCCTATCGGTGGCCGCAGGTGGCGGGGCGGCCGAGGCGGCGCTTCGGTTCGAGGTATCGCGAATCAATCCGGTGGCCGATTCGGCCTTTGGCGCGAAACTGCCGGGCAGTTTTCCGATGGCCTCCTATCTTCGGGACCGCCCCGTTCCGCCAAAATCCGCCGAGATTTCCGCGCTCGGCCCCAGCGGCGAAATCATGGCATTTACTGTCAACGGCAACAGCCTCGGCATGGTTGGCCACCCCGGCTACAAGCGCGGCATGGCCGAAGACCTGATCATGGAATTCGCTGAAACTCCTGACGATACTGTGTCTGCGCTTGTCGAACTTGGAGACCGGCAGGCCGAGATCGCAGAGGCGCTGAGCGCGCTCATGGTTTCGATCGTCGATCACTGCGGCTGGATGTAGCGCGCCCCTTACTTCGGGAGGGTGCCAGACAGGCATCAAGGCACAGTCTCGTTGACATGCTAAATTTTACATATAAGATTTTGTTGAGGAATGGGCGACACATTCGGGATGGGGAGTCTCGGGTTCGGCGCCAAAGGGAGGAAATATGGCGGAAAAGCTGATTATCGTGATGGTCAATACCGACCCTCGCAACGGGGAAGAGCTGGGTGCTCCGTTCTTCCAGGCAACCGTCGCGGCTGCGATGGATTACGAGGTCGAGGTCATCTGCACCGCCACCGCCGGCCGCCTGATGAAAAAGGGTGAGGCCGAGAAGCTTGTGGTCAAGGAAGGCTCGCCCAAGACCGTCTACGATTTCATCAAGGACGCGCATGAGGCGGGGGCCAAATTCTATTGCTGCTCGCCCAACCTTGATCTCTTTGACATGACCGCCGACGATCTGATCCCCGAATGTGAAGGGATCGTGGGTGGAGCCCATGTGATCGAATCCATCATGGAAGACGATGACGTTCGCGTTCTGACCTACTGACGCACCAAGGGAGGCCGAAGCCATGACAGCCCATTCGTCGATCCCGCTACCGCCGATCGCCGATCCGGTCTCAGACGGTGCGCCTGTCAGCCGGGAACAGCTCGAGGAAATCTTCGACGATATTCGGAACCACCCGACTTATAGTCACGAGATCCACGGCTGCCTCAACTGCGGCATCTGCACGGCGACCTGCCCCTCGGCGCATTACTACGATTACAGCCCGCGCGAGATCGTCCAGCTTCTCTGGACCGAGAACCTCGAAGGCATCTATGACGCGATGCAGGAAAAGATCTGGGCCTGCGCCCAGTGCTATACCTGCGCCGCCCGCTGCCCCTTTGAAAACTCGCCCGGCGGCCTTGTGATGATCATGCGCGAGGTTGCGATCAAGCACGAGTTTGAATCGGTCAAAGAGGTGCTCCGGCCCTTCAGCCGCGTTCTTCTCAAGGTGGTTTCCACCGGTAACCAGCTTGCCCCCAACATGATCACCAAAGAGGCCTTCCCCGACTGGGGCCCCAACGTGGCCAAGGTCGATGCGCCCTTGATGATCCTGCGCAAGGCGATCCCGATGCCGACGATGCACACGCTCGACACGGCCTGGGAAGTGAACCTCAAGACCTCGGTCGAGCTCTACACCATCTGGGAAGCGACCGGCGTTCTCAAACAGCTCGAAACGGTTGATGAAAACCTCTTCGACGTCGTTGCCGACGTGATGGATGAAAAACGCGAAGAGTGGGAAGACTGGCTCGACGAGCAAGACGACGAAGACGACGACGATTGATACGCCTGTAGCTGCAACTGCACGGACGGAGGACATTATGGCCAACGACACTACCAACGGTTCGAAATCGGGTGCCTACAACGGGTTTGGCGCCGATTGGACGCCGACCAAGCTGAGCACGACCGAAGCCCGCCGCGCGACCGACTGGGTCGAGGCGCGGATCGACAAGCGCGCGCTACTGACCTCGAAAGAGCGCAAGGAAGATGTGCGCGATATCATGTGGCAGCTTGAAAAAGAGGGCGAGATCAAGGTTCACCGCGTGACCGACGTGCACGAGCCGGTGATGGCCAAGACGCTGTTCGGCTGGGACAAGAAGATCCCAACGAACAATCTCTGGCACCACAAATCCTGCGGCCAGTGCGGCAACATCCCGGGCTATCCCTCGTCGATCCTCTGGATCCAGAACCAGCTTGGCCTGAACTATCTCGACGAGACCGACCAGACCTCCTGCACCGCCTGGAACTATCACGGATCGGGCATCGGCAACGTGGTTTCGCTTGCCGCTGTGTTCTTGCGGAATTTCCATCAGGCCTATGTTTCGGCCAAGTCGCAGGGCTTGCCCGAGGGCACATATTACCCGCTCGTCCACTGCGGCACATCCTTTGGAAACTACAAGGAAATTCGTGGCTTCCTTCTGCACTCGGCCGAGCTGCGTGAAGAGGTCAAGACGATCCTTGGCAAGCTTGGCCGCCTTGTCGACGGCAAGCTTCTGATCCCCGAAGAGATCGTGCATTATTCAGAGTGGCTGCACGTCATGCGCCACCGGATCAAGGATCGCCAGACGGTGGATGTCTCCAACATCCGCTCGACCGTTCACCCGGCCTGCCATGTCTACAAGATGGTTCCCGAGGACGTGATCTATGATGACACCGTTCTCAACGGCGACCGCGTCGCCGTGACCACCGGCCTTCTTCAGACGCTCGGCACGCAGGTCATCGATTATTCGACCTGGTATGATTGCTGCGGCTTCGGCTTCCGCCACATCATCGGCGAGCGCGAATTCACCCGTTCCTTCGCTATCGACCGCAAGATCAAGGTCGCCGTGGAAGAGGCGCGCTCGGATGTGATGATCGGCCACGACACCGGCTGCATCACCACGCTCGACAAGAACCAGTGGATCGGCAAGGCGGTGGACAAGGTCTATGCGCTTCCGGTTATGGCCGATTGCCAGTTCGCCGCGCTGACCATGGGCGCGCATCCCTACAAGCTGGCGCAGCTGCACTGGCACGCCTCGCCCTTCGAGACCCTTCTGGAGAAGATGGGCATCGACTGGGAGAAGGCCAAAGCCGAGTTCGAAGGCTACCTCGAAGAGGTCAAGGCCGGCCGCATCGAAACCCTTTACGACCCCAAGCGGGCCATCACCTCGGGCCCCGGCTACGTTCGGCCCAAAGCGATCGCAGGAGCATAGTAGTGACGAAACCCGTTCTTATCGTCGGCGGCGGACCCGCCGGGCTCTCGGCAGCGCACGCCCTCGCCTCGGCAGGCCAGAAAGTTGTTCTGGTCGAAAAGGAAGACAGGCTCGGCGGCGCGCCCATCCTTGATGGTTATGCCAAGCTCGTCCCCTCGCACGAATGGGCCAAGGACGCCATCGGCGCCATGGTCGACCGCGTGCAGGGCCGCGAGGGTGTTGATGTGCGCCTGAACGCGCAGGTGCAGAGCTTTGACGGTGAGCCCGGCGCTTTCACCGCGACGCTGAAGGACGGAACCAAGATCGAGGCGGGATCGACGATCCTGACCACGGGCTTCACCCACTTCGACAGTGTGAACAAGCCCGAGTGGGGCTTTGGCACCTATCCTGACGTTGTGACCACCGTTCAGGTCGAACAGATGATCTCGTCGGGCAAGGGCATCCGCTGCCCCTCTGATGGCCGTGTGCCGGACCGCGTGGCGATCCTGCTTTGCGTCGGCTCGCGCGACCGTCAGATCGGCCGCGAGTGGTGCTCGAAGATCTGCTGCACTGTCTCGGCCAATATCGCGATGGAAATCCGCGAGCTTTCGCCCAAGACCAACGTCTATATCTACTACATGGATATCCGGACCTTCGGCCTTTACGAGGGCGATTATTACTGGGCCAGCCAGGAAGTGCATAAGGTCAAATACATCAAGGCCCGCATCGCCGAGGTGACTTCGGACGGCAAGCGCCTGCTGGTCAAGGGCGAGGACACGCTCATCAAGCGCCCGGTCTCGATCCCCTTTGACATGGTGGTGCACGCCATCGGCATGGATCCCAACGTCGACAACATGACGATCTCGTCGGTCTTTGGCGTCGATCTCAACAAATACGGCTATATCGCCAAGCAATCGACCTACGCGCATCTGGCCGAGACCAACCGCCCCGGCGTGTTTGTCGCGGGTGCGGCGACCGGCCCCGAGACGATCGACGACTCGATCGCCCAAGGCCAGGCCGCCGCGATGGCTGCGCTCAACTTCAAACCCGCCGGAAAGGTCGCGGCTGAGTAATGTTCGGTTTCGCCCCCCAGGCCGAAAAGTCTGCCCCGGTGCCCTCGGCGCCGGTTCTGGACCTGTCCGGCCACCGTTTGCGGCGGGCGTTCGAGAACATGGTGCAATCGGCCGAGCCTACGGGCGGGGTCGAGCGCTATATCACCGCGCTGATGCTGAAGGCCTCGCTATTTGAAGAACTCCTCGGCAAGGGCCATATCGACAAGCTGACGAAAGAGGAATTCCTCGACCTCGCCGCTTTCGTGACCCCGGTGCGACGCCGCATCGGCCAGTGGCTCGCCGACAATGATTTCTCGATCATGCGCCAGCGTCTGATCGAGCTTCTCATGGGGTGGTCCGACACCGCCTCCGCCGACGAGCGCATCGCCGGGTTCGTGGCGTCTTTCCCGGCCGACAAGGCGCACCGCTGGGTGCGCGATCTGGCGGCCGAGGTTCTGCACTTCACGGCGCCTGATCGCTATCCGCTCATGTGCCGCTGGGTCTGGGATGCCAAGGTGAAAACCGGCGTCCTGCGCGAGATCTGGCACGCGGAGGATGTCGATGCCGCGAAGATCGACGCCGACGACGACTACCTGATGCATTCGACCCTGTCGGAAGAGCTTCAGGGGTTCCTCGCCGCCGAAGGCGTCTTCCGCGATCTGCCCTTCTATACCGATCTTCTCATGGCCCATGTCTATGCGGCCTATATCAACGACCGGGGCGGGCAATACCTGAGGACCGACTTCTCGATGGAAGGCGATCCGATGCTGCACACCCGCCGGATGCTCGGCCTTGATGCCGTGGATACCGAAACCGGCCGCACCCGCCTGCGTCTGATCGACGGCCAAGCTCATTTCCTGGGGGGAACCCCAGCACTTCCCGAACCGGAGGCTCCCCGTGCCCATTCATGAAAAGTCCCTGATCCGGAAGGAGAATCTCGTCGAGAACGAGAACCTCATCATCGACGGCGTCGATGTGTCCGGCCACTGGAGCACCTTTATCACGGGCCGCTCGCTGACCGACTACAACGACGATATGCAGGACGAGATCGCGGCCCTGCCGGGCGGTGAGAATATCCACCGTTGCTGGCAGTGTGGCTCGTGCACAAACGCCTGCACCGTCAACGCCGTGAACCCCGAGTTCAACCCGCGCTACTGGATCTATCTTATCCGCCTCGGCATGGAAGAAGAGCTTCTGCGCGACAAGGACATCATCTGGCAGTGCGTTTCCTGCAATAAATGCACCTATGCCTGCCCGCGCGACGTGGCGCCCGAGGGCGTGATGAAGGCCACCGCGCATTGGCTCGAGCTTAAGGGCCATACACCCAAGAGCCCCTCGACCGAGTTTGACGAGGAATTCTCGGGGCAGGTCATCAAGACCGGCAAGATCGAGGAAAGCCGCGTCATCATGAATTTCTTCCGCCGCACCGAACAGCCCCTCGCCCAGCCGTGGCTGGTGGCGTTGATCAAGGGCCTCGCCTTCCGCTTCCCGGTTTTCTACCTGATGCGGATGGGCATGGCGGTCGTGCGGCGCCCGCGCACCCGCAACTGGGCCAAATCGCGCCGGGCAATCAATGAATACGTTCAAGAAGTCGAAGCGGCGAACCGTGCCGCTGTCGGCGCCAAAGGAGGCCACTGATGGACGGCAGCAACGATCTCAAGAAGGTCGCCTATTATCCCGGCTGCGCCCTTGAAGGCACCGGCCACGCCTATAACCGCTCGACCAAGGCGGTCGGCAAATCCCTTGGGCTTGAGCTTGTGGAGCTTGAGAACTGGAACTGCTGCGGCGCGATGGAGGTCAAGAACGTTGACCCCAAGATCCAGACCTATCTTTCCGCCCGCAACCTCTCGATCGCCGAGGATATGGGTTTCGACAAGGTCATGGCGCCCTGCAACGGCTGCTATCATAATCTCAAGAAGGCCGAGTACGACCTCGCCAACGACCCGAAATCGGTCGAGGTGAACGAGCGCATCAGCGCCAAGGCCGGCCACGACGCCTACAAGCCCGGCAAGGTCGAGACCATCCACGCGCTGGACTGGATCAAGAAGGCGGTGGGCGAGGAAGAATTGGCCAAGCGGGTGCAGAACTCGCTCAAGGGCATCAAGGTCGCCAATTACTACGGCTGCATGTATACCCGCCCCCGCCATATCTTCCCCGAGAAGGACAAGGGCCCGGGCAGCGAGTCGACCGCCAAGCCGCATTTCATGGACGATATCCTCGCCGCCGCCGGCGCCGAGAACGTCGAGTTTCCGCTGAAAACCGCCTGCTGCGGCGGCGCGCATTCGCTGTCCGACAGCGATATGTCCACCAAGCTCGTGCTCAACATCATCGAAACGGCCGAGGCCTGCGGCGCGGAGGTTATCGCCACCGAATGCCCGACCTGCCACACCGGCCTTGAGATGCATCAGGTTCGCGCCGAGAAGGTTCTCGGGCGCAAGACCAACGTGAAAATCCTCTACTTCACCCAGCTTCTGGGAATGGCGCTTGGCCTATCGGCCTCGAAAGTGGGCGTTCAGGAAAACCTGTCGGACTCGCGCGCCTTCCTTAAGGAAAAGGGCCTCGGATGACCTTTCAGGCGCCCCTCGATCTTGATGGCGCAATTGCGCTGGCCGATGCCGTAGCGGCGTCGGCTGCCTCCGACACTGCGCCGCTCGAGGCCGCCAAGCAGCTTCTTGGCGCCGGAGAGGTCGTGCTTGAGGCTTGGGTCGAAGCCGCAGGTGGCGTTCCGACCGACGATGAGGTGGAAGGATACCGCCTTCTGGCGCTGCATCGTCAGGGGGCCAAGGGCAATCCCTCGTTCAACGCCTGCCGCGAGACCTGCCGTGAACTTGTGTATTTGCGGAACGTCGTCGAGATGTCATTATCCGAGGGCGATCTTGCTCAGGCGCGGCACCATTTGATGCTCGAAGCCCATGTTCTGCGTCATCTGGGGCTGTTTGTCGGAGGCAAACTCCATGAAAGTGGCCTGGGTGATTTCTGCTGCTCATCGCGTCCGCTGCATAGCGCGGACAGCACCATAACGAATTGAAGAAGACGAAGGAGTCGACCGATGCCAGTGGTACGTGGATGTAATCTTCCGGACGATCTGTTTTACGACGTGCCGAACAACCTGTGGTATCGCCCCGAAGGCGATGGCACCTATACCGCCGGCATGACGATGATCGCGACCGGCATGGCCGGCCAGCTCGTGGCCTTCACCGGCAAGAAAGCGGGCAAGACGATCGAGGCCGGCAAAAGCTGTGCGACCGTCGAAAGCGGCAAATGGGTGGGCCCGGCCAAACTGGGCTTTACCGCCGAGATCGTCGAGGTGAACTCGGCGCTCGTCGATGATCCCAAGCTGGCCAACAGCGATACCTACGGCGCCGGTTGGATGGTGCGGATCAAGCCGGCCGATCAGGGCGATGCGGATGCGATCCTGACCCCCGGAGCGGCCGTTGCCGCACCCTATGAGGCCAAGATGGCCGCAGATGAATTTGCAGGATGCGCCTGACCTAGGGGCGCGGATCTAGGTCCGGGCCGTCAGGCCCGGAATATTATGGGAGGGATGTCCCGTGGCGGACGAACAAAACGCAAAGTCGATGTCGATCATCGTAACGAAGGGCACGCTCGACTGGGCCTATCCTCCGTTCATTCTGGCCACCACCGCCGCGGCGATGGGGCTTGATGTCACCATGTTCTTTACCTTCTACGGCCTCGGCCTTCTGAAGAAAGACATGAACCTGAAGGTGACAACTCTTGGCAATTCGGCGATGGAAATGCCGATGATGGGCGGCCATATGGCGATGCCCAACATTATGGCCGCCCTGCCGGGCGCCCCGGCGTTGACCACCGCGATGATGAAGAACCTCATCAAGAAAAAGGGCATCGCCTCGGTCGAGGAACTGCGCGAGATGGCCATCGAGTCAGAGGTCAACATGATTGCCTGCCAGATGACGCTCGATCTTTTTGAATACAAGCGCGAAGACCTGATCGACGGTGTCGCCATCGGCGGCGCGGCGTCTTGGGTCGAGGTCGCCACCAAAAGTGAAATTAACCTCTATATCTAAAGGATAAGACGAATGGCTGACGTAACTCTCGACGCGAAGGGCCTCAACTGCCCGCTTCCGATCCTGCGGGCCAAGAAGGCGCTCAAGGATGTTCCGACCGGTGGCACCCTGGAAATTCAGGCGACTGATCCGGGCGCAGTGAAAGACTTCGAAGCCTTCTGCCGCACCACCGGAAACGAGCTGGTCGAGCATCATCAGGACGGAAACGTTTACGTTTTCACGATCAAACACACCGCCTAGGCCCTAAGGCAGGCCAGACAAGAACCTGGTTCGCGTTTGCCTGCCTCAGACGCACCACAATACCAGAGAGCGCCCGGCGATTGACCGGGCGTTTTTCTTTTTCATTCTCCTGACGGATTGCATAGAGGCGGCGCTAGATTGTGCTAGGATCATCGGCGAAGGCATTTTTTTCTGACGTATTCCTTTGGAGGGCTCTATGCACAGATCAGATGAAATCCGGCACCTGCACGGCCGCGGGCGCGTGTTCGACTCAGTTCTCGACACAGTGGGCGATACGCCCTGTATCCGCGTCAACAACCTCGCGCCTTCCGGTGTGCGCCTCTATGTGAAGGCCGAGTTCTTCAATCCGGCCGGTTCGGTCAAAGACCGGCTCGCGCTCAACATCATCGAGGCGGCCGAGCGGGAAGGGCGGATCATGCCCGGCCAGACCGTGGTCGAGGCGACGAGCGGCAATACCGGGATCGGCCTTGCCATGGTTTGCGCCCAGAAAGGCTATCCGCTTGTCGTGACAATGGCCGACAGCTTCTCGGTCGAGCGGCGCAGGCTGATGCGGATGTTCGGCGCAAAGGTTGTTCTGACCCCGAGGGCCGAGAAGGGCATCGGTATGTATCGCAAGGCGGAAGAGTTGGCCAAAGCCAACGGTTGGTTCTTTGCCCATCAGTTCGAGACCGCCGATAACGCCGATATGCACGAGATGACGACGGGTCACGAGATCCTTGGCGATTTCGAGGGAGACCAGCTCGATTATTTCGTCTCGGGCTATGGCACAGGCGGGACGATCACGGGCGTTGCGCGTGTGCTGCGCCGCGAGCGGCCCGAGACCAAGATCATCATGGCCGAGCCCGCCAATTCCCAGATCGTCGGGCAGGGCGAGGCGCAAAAGCGCAACGCCGACCATTCCCCTGCCGCCAGCCAGACCATCGCCCAGCCGCACCCGATCCAGGGCTGGACGCCGGATTTCGTGCCCTATGTCTTGCAAGAGCTTCTCGATGGTGCGGGCTATGACGAGCTTCTGCCGATTGCCGGGCCGGAAGGCATCGAATGGGCGCGAAAGCTGGCCCAAAAAGAGGGCATCCTGACAGGTATCTCGGGCGGCGCGAGCTTTGCCGCGGCGATGAAGGTGGCGCAAAGGGCCGAGCCCGGATCGGTCATCCTTTGTATGCTGCCCGACACTGGCGAGCGCTATCTCTCAACGCCGCTTTTTGAAGGTATCCCCGAGGATATGGACGCCGAAGAGCAGGCGATCTCGAAATCCACGCCCGGATATCAACTCGGCTGATCGCCTAGATAACCGCGTCGACCGCCCTGTCGTCCGTTGACACGGGGCGGCCGTCGGCGCGCCAGTCGGGCAAGCCGCCTTCAACCGTGCGGGCTTCAAAGCCGCGCTGGCGCAGCTCGGCGGCGGCACGGTCGGCATAGAGGCAGTAGGGTCCGCGGCAGTAGGCATAGATCGGGGTTGCGGGGTCGAGGCTTTCGGCCAGCTTGCCCACGTCTTCCAGAGGCGCGCTGAGCGCTCCGGGGATATGGCCCGCCGCAAATTCCTCGGGCGGGCGGATGTCGAGGACAACCACGTCGCCCGCCGCCAGCCGTTCGGCCAGAACTTCGCGCGAGACAGGCTCGGGCCTTTCGATGCCGCCAGCAATCCCGTCGAGGATCTCATCGACGCGGGCGATATTGTTACGGGCGATCTTCTGAATCAGCGCCATGAGCCGAAGCGTGTCGTCATCAGTCAGCCGATAGATGACCGCCTTGCCCTCGCGGCGGCTTGTCACCAGCCCGACGCGCCGCAATTCCTGAAGGTGCTGCGAGCAGTTGGCAAAGGTCAGGGCGGTTCCCTCCGCCAGCGCATCGACGCCCTTTTCGCCTTGTGCAAGCTGCTCCAAAAGCCGCAACCGGTGCGGCGAAGCGAGCGCTCGCGAAATCGAGGCGTATTCGTCGATCAGGGCGAGTTTGTAGGACGTTGACATTGTAGGCCTCGGTTCGTAAGTATCATTCAATAAATCTCTTGAATGATATGCGCCCGCGACCAGAATTGCAAACGGAATCGACGAAATGACCACCGCGACAACCCGACCTTTGGGCCTGCGAGAAAACCTCGGCCCGTTCCTGCAGCAGCTTCTGCAGGTGTTCTTCGTTGGCCTGACCATCGGGCTTCAGCGCACCGTGATCCCCGCGATGGCAGAAACCGAATTTGGCGTCGCTCAGGGCTCAATAGTCTCTCTCTTTGCCTTTGTCGTCAGCTTCGGCCTTGTCAAAGGGGCGATGAACTTTGTCTCGGGCCGCCTGTCCGACAGTGTGGGCCGGAGGAAGGTCTTGATCTGGGGTTGGCTCGTCGCCCTGCCGATCCCCTTCGTCATCCTTTTGGCGCCGAGTTGGGGCTGGATCGTGGCGGCCAATGTGCTGCTCGGTGTCAATCAGGGCTTCTGCTGGTCAATGACCGTAACCGCCAAGTTCGACATCGCCCGCCCGGATCAACGTGGTCTGGCCACCGGCGTCAACGAGTTTGCGGGCTATGGCGGCGTGGCGATTGCGGGCCTTGCTACGGGCTATCTTGCCAGCCAGTTCGATCCGCGCACGGCGCTCTTTACGTTCGGCCTGATCGTCAACCTTCTGGCGCTGGTTGCGGCGATCTTGGCCTTTGCCGAGACGCGCCCGCAGACGAGCGGCACAGCCAAGGGCCCAGCCGTATCCGCCAAGAGCATCTTTGCCCTGGTCACTTGGAAGAGCCGCGATTTTCAGGCGCTGTCGCAGGCGGGCAGCGTCGAGAAATTCGTCGATGCGCTGATGTGGGCGCTGGTGCCGGTCTATCTCGCGGCGCAGGGCGTGGCCCTTGTCACCATCGGCTGGATCACAGCGACCTATGGGCTTGTCTGGGGCGCGAGCCAGCTTTGGACCGGCCCGCTTTCCGACAGGATCGGGCGCAAGCCGCCGATCGTGGCGGGCTTTGCCATCTGTGCCTCGGCTGTGGCGGCCTTCCCGCTCCTGTCGGCGCCGCTTGCATGGGCTGGCGCGGCGGCGGTGACGGGTGTCGGCATGGCGCTTCTCTATCCCAACCTGATCGCTGCGGTGGGCGATCTGGCAGCACCGGAATGGCGCGGCTCGGCGCTGGGCGTCTACCGCTTCTGGCGCGACCTTGGCTATGCCTTCGGGGCCTTGGCGATCGGCCTTGTGGCGGATGCATCGGGCTATCTCGAGGCAGGCTTCTGGCTCACCTCAGGCGCAATGGCGCTGTCGGGTTTGTGGCTTCTCCTCGGTCTCAGAGAGACCCACCGGCCTGAAAAGGGGTAGGAAAAGGCTATCGCAGTGAACGTTGGTGGCTATGATCATCGCAAAGAACCAAAGCGAGACGAGGCCCCATGTTTGCCACCGAGACCGAGCTCGACGAGCTCCTGCAGGATCATCCCTTCATCGAGTATATCGACGCGATCGTGATCGACCTTTGCGGGCGGGCGATCGGCAAACGGCTTCCGGTCGGCCACGTCGCCAAGATGCTCAAGGCCGGAACGCCTGTTTGCGCGGCGATGCAGCTTGTCGATGTGCGGGGCAATACCGCCGATCCGATGGGCTTTGGCTTTTCCGACGGCGACCCAGATGGCATGGCGCGACCCATTGCGGGCACCTTCGCGCCGATCCCGTGGAGCGGCGGCAAAGGCGGCCAAGTGCTGTGTCAAATGACCCGCGCCACGAATGGCGAGACCTTCTGGTATGAGCCGCGCAAGATCCTTGCGGATGTGACCGAAATGGTGCGCGGCCTTGGCCTGAGGCCCGTGGTGGCGCTGGAGCTGGAGTTCTATCTCACCGACCTTGGCCGCGCTGAGGATGGCGGGCCGATCCCTGCTGCCTCACCGGTCACCGGTGAGCGCGAGTCGCAGGGGCAGGTCTTGTCGCTCGCCAAGCTCGATGAATATGGCCCGATCCTGAACGCCTTGCAGGAGGCCTGCCGCGCGCAGGGTCTGCCGGTCAGCACGGTCATTTGCGAATACGGGCCGGGCCAATTCGAGATCAACCTCGAGCACCAGACCGACCCCCTCCGCGCCGCCGATCACGCGGCCCTTCTGCGGCGGGCGGTGCAGGGCGCGGCACGGGCGCAGGGCTTTGACGTGACCTTCATGTCCAAGCCGTTCCCCGGCCTGTCGGGCAACGGCCTGCACATCCACCTGAGCCTTCTGGACGACGAGGGCCGCAATATCTTTGATCCGGCATGGCCCGAAGGTGAAAAGCTTCTCGGCCATGCGGTGGGCGGCCTTCAGGCGACGCTGCATGAGGCGATGGCGATCTTCGCGCCCAACATCAACGTCTACCGCCGCTTCAAGCCCGACGAGTTTACCCCCGTCACCCGCGACTGGGGCGAGAACAACCGCTCGGTTGCCTTCCGCCTTCCTCCCGTCACAGATGGCGCCGCCCGCAGGCTCGAGCATCGCGTGGCGGGGGCCGAGGCCAACCCCTATCTTGTCACCGCCGCTGTCTTGGCCGGCGTCCACTATGGCCTGACCAACCGGCTTGACCCCGGCGCCAAGCACACCGGCAACGCGGGTGCAGCACTCGACGAAACCCTGCCCAACACCTTCTGGGATGCGCTGGCGGCCCTCGGGCGGGCAGAAATCCTGACCGACTATTTCGGCGAGGATTATCTCGACCTCTACCGGCAGGTGAAAGCGGCCGAGCTCGAGGCCTTCATGGAGACGATCTCGCGGCAAGAATACGATTGGTATCTCTAAGGGCTACTGGTCGCTGCGGAAGCCGATCTTGAGGTGGGTGTTGTCGCAGAACGGCTTGTTCTTGGACCCGCCACAGCGGCAGAGCCGGACCGACTGGACCCTGTCCACATTGCGCCCGGTGCCCGAGCATATCTCGAGGTTGCCGGTCACCTGCAAAGGCCCGTTGACCTCGGGATCAATCCGCAACTCGCCATTGCGAACCTTGAGCGGATCCGAGGGCCTTGTCTCCGGCTCTCCGCTGGCGCGGAAGCCGATGGTGGTGTGCGAACCGTCGCAATACGGCTTGTTTTTCGACGCCCCACAGCGGCAGAGCGTGGCGCGATAGCCGTCCGGTTTGCCATCCATGATGATCGTCGCGTGGACCGCATAGGGGCCGTTCTCGCGGGGTTTGAGCGAGTTGACCGGCGGCGCAGGCTCGGGCGGTGTATCGCCCTTCGGATCATAGGTGATCGCGCCCGAAGGGCAGGTATGGCAAATGCCGCGCAGATCGGCGGTGAGCATCTTGTCGGGGAAAAGCCATTCGCCCACCACATTGGCCAGAAACACATCCGGCGCGCCCAGCACGCAGCGCCGTGAATGGATGCAGCGCTTGGTATTGAAGTGGAGCGTCATGTCCTTGCCCTCGGCGCTGCCGAAGGGATCGTCTTCGCCTTCCGCCACCGGCGCGCCGGGCTTGTCATTGACGAGCGGCGCAGCATCCGGCTTGGGCTCAGCCCCCGGCACCACGATCTTTCGCGCCATCTTGCGAACGGCGCTTGGGATCTTGCAAAGCTCGTGCCCCTCGGGAAAGAGCCGCTCGGCGTGTTTGGCGATCTCTTCCATCCGTTCGGAGAGGAACAGCATCTCGCCGCGCCCTTCAGGCAGGCTCCGCACATCCCGAAGGGTCGAGAAGGAAAGCCCTGCGTGCAGGCCCGGATGCTCGGGCCCCGCCGGAAGCGAGGCAAGGTATTCGCCCACCGACACGAGCGCCCACATGGCCTCGCGAGCAAGGGTGACCATCAGTTGCTTGGTCGCCGCCTCGCCCGGTGCGCGGCCCCAAGCCTGCGCGAGACAACGCAGCATGAGGTTGTAGAGCGAATTGCCAAGGTCGAGCACCTGCGCCGCCTCGGGGTCGGTGATCTGGATGCGATTGCTGCCGGGGATCGGCGTCTTGGCGCAGGGGTTGCGGGCCACGGGCCAGGCGGGCTGGAAGGTCGGATCCTTGGCGACCATTTCCTCGAGCTGGGCCTTGACCGCGAGGAAACGGGCGTAGTGCGAGTCTTCGGAATGCTGCGGCGCGCCTTCGCCCTGTTCGACGATGGTCTCGATGGCGTCATGGGCACTGGCAAGGTCCTTGACGACCGAAAGGCCGGGCAGGGGCGCGTCGGACGGAGTGATCTGATCTTCAATCGTGCCGCAGAACAGATCCTCTTCACCGTAGCGGCGGGTCAGAACCTCGAAGCCATGATAGATGCCGCGATAGAGATGGCCGATGGTGCTGTAATCCTGCGACGAGGGCATGATCGTGCCCTTCGGTGCAGCGCGGGAATATTCTGCTGGCGGGACAAAGCCCGGAGCATCGGCCAGATCGACGCCCTCGGGCCGCTCGAGAAAGATCGCGTGGTCGAGAAGCGCGTGGCAAAAACCGGCCAGTTCGAGGTCGATGGCCGCTGGATGCTCGCCCGCCGGGATCGGGAATTCCGGCCTTGAGAGATGCGGCGCTCCGCCAATGGAAATGGCAAGGTTGCCCACCAGCGTCAGGTGCGTCATCTCCTCGATGGCGACCTGCGTGATGAGCCGCTTCCACTCTGCGACGACCCTTGCCTGATCGGGCGTCAGCCCGTCACGTTCACCCCGCTTGAGGCTCCATGCGCCATAGAGATAGCCGCACATGACGTTATGCTCGATGGCGGCAGCTTCGGCGAGCATGAAGATGAGTTCTTCCCGGTCGCCGATCCGGATCTGCGCTTCCGATCCCATAAGACTCTCCCCCCTGTCGTCATCTTGTCAAAATGTGGGGCATTTCGCAAAGGAAACAGGATGAACCGGGCCGCCTTGTCGGTATAGGGCGATAACCCCGGCGATCTTCCCTTACGTCAAGGTCAACCGTGCCTTGACATTCGAGGGTCAGGTCGGCTTCGGTTTTGGCCAAAGGGAGTGGATTCATGATTAGACATTTTGCCGCCGCAACCGTTGTCCTTTGGGGCCAATCCGCCTTTGCAGGCAACGAATATCATATTTTTCCCGGCGATGCGGCCGAGGAGCAGTTGCAAGAGGCGCTGATCCTTGCAGAGCCAGGCGACACGATCATTCTGGCCGACGGGGTCTATGACATCCGCAACGGCCTTTCGCTCGACAATCCAGATGTGACGATCGTCGGCGGCGGCATGGACCGCTCGATCCTGTCGTTCAAGAACCAAAGCGGTGGAGCCGAGGGACTTTTGATCACCGCAGGCGGCGCGATCCTCAAGGATTTCGCGGTCGAGGATACCAAGGGCGATGCGATCAAGATCAAGGGTGTCGATGGTGTGGCCATCGTTCGGGTTCGCGCCGAATGGACCAATGGCCCCGACGAGACCAACGGCGCCTACGGCCTTTATCCGGTGCAAACCAAGAACGTCTATATCGACGGCTCGGTTGCCATCGGGGCTTCGGACGCGGGCATCTATGTCGGCCAGTCGGAAAACATCATCGTCCGCAACAGCCGTGGTGAATACAACGTGGCGGGCCTCGAGATCGAGAACAGCTACTATGCCGATGTCTATGCCAACGAACTGACCAACAACACCGGCGGCATCCTGATCTTCGATCTGCCCAACCTGCCGCAGCAGGGCGGCCATACGATCCGCGTCTTCGATAACAAGAGCTATGCCAACAACACCGACAATTTCGCCCCGCAGGGCAATATCGTCGGCCTTGTCCCGCGCGGAACGGGGATGCTCATCATGGCCAATAGGGATGTCGAGGTTTTCGGCAACGATATGCGCGACAATGACACGGTGAACGTGGCGATCATGAGCTATGTCGAGGGGTTTGAGGACGAGACCTACGACCCGACGCCCAAGCGCATCCATATCCACGACAACGTCTTTGGTGTTTCGGGCGGCAACCCCGACACCAGCGAGTTTGCCGAGATCGTCACCGGCGCGCTTGGAACGCCCTTGCCCAATATCATCTGGGACGGCGTGATGCCGCTGCCCAACTTCTTCCTCTGGGGGATCGAAGAGGGCGGCCGCCACTCGATCCACGACAACGTCTATGAGGCCAATCCGCCCTTCGGAAATGCCAACCTGATCATGTATTTCGCTGCTCGTTGGCTGCATAAGCCCAGCCTGAGTATGAAAGACGCCTCCGAGACCTATCCGTCTCTCGGGCCGGTCAGTGTTGTCATCCGTGGGGTCGATGTAAATGACCAGACGTTCTAAGGCGCTGGCGGTTGCGCTGGCCCTCCTTGCAGGGCCGGTTGCAGCAGAGGTGAACGATGGGGCTCTGGCGGCTTCGCGGCCGCCGGCCAACCTTTCCGAGATTGGCCTTTTCGATGATATGGCCGCGATGACGCCCAACGCGGCGGTCGTGCCCTATACGATCAGCGCGCCCCTCTTCACCGACTATGCGCTCAAATACCGCTTCGTCTATGTGCCTGCCTCGGCTGGCCCGGCGGCCTATCAAGGCGAGGATGTGCTCGACCTTCCGGTCGGATCGGTCTTGGTCAAGACCTTCGCCTACCCCGACGGGGCGGGCGGCATCCACCGCGTCGAGACGCGGCTTTTGATCCACCAGGAGGCCGGCTGGAAAGCCTGGCCCTATGTCTGGAACGAGGCTCAGGACGAGGCAGAGCTGAAGGTGGCCGGCAAGGATCTGGCGCTGACGGCCACGCGGCCAGATGGCAGCACCGTCGATGTGGCCTACCACGTTCCCAACGTAAACCAGTGCAAGGGCTGCCATGTGGGGACCGATGGCGCCTTCCGCCCGATCGGGCCGAAGGTCCGCAACCTCAATCTCTTGGAAGAGGGCGGCAACCAGCTTGACCGGCTTTTGGCGGCGGGGATCATCGCCGAATTGCCCGCCGACCGTGCCTCGATCCCGGCAACTCCCTCGTTCACCGATGAGGCCGTGCCACTTGAAGCCCGCGCCCGTGCCTATCTCGACGCCAACTGCGGCCATTGCCACGCACCGGGGCGGCCAGCGGATACATCGGGCCTGTATCTCAACTGGGACGAGGACCGTGCCATTCATCGCGGGATCATGAAGCCTCCGGTGGCGGCGGGTCGTGGTTCGGGCGGGTTCGACTATGACATCGTTCCCGGCGATCCCGATCATTCGATCCTGCTCTACAGGCTCGACAGCACCGATCCGGGGATCATGATGCCCGAACTTGGGCGTTCGACGATTGACCAAGAGGGCGTGGCCCTGATCCGCGCCTATATCGAGGCGCTGGGAAGTTAGGCCAAGGGCCGAAAACGTCAGGGAAATGTCGTTTGGGTCAGGCACAACTCTGCTTGACCGGCTAGCAATTGCCGAAGATCGCCGAATGATCGGAGAATGCCGTGCCGCGTATCGTCAAACTTGAGACTTTTGCCACCGAGTTCGTCTGCTTCGTCAGGGCGACAACCGAGGATGGGCATTTCGGCTGGGGCCAGACCTCGACCTATAACGCCGATATCACGGCGCAAGTCTTTCACCGCCAGCTCGTCCCGTGGGTCTTGGGCAACGACAGCGAGGATATCCCCCGCCTGATCGACGTCGTGCAGCGGCGCGAGCACAAGTTTCCGGGAAGCTATCGGGCGCGGGCGCTGGCGGGGCTTGATACCGCACTTTGGGATCTCAAGGGGCGGCGCGAGGGCAAGTCGGTGGTCGAGCTTCTGGGCGGCACACCGGGCAAGCTCCGCGCCTACGCAAGCTCGATGAAGCGCGACATTACTCCGAAGGACGAGGCCGCGCGCCTGTCGCGCCTGTGCGACGAAAAGGGCTTTGACGCGGTCAAGTTTCGCATTGGTGCCGAGTGCGGCGACAATATCGACGAATGGCCGGGCCGCACCGAAGAGATCATTCCCACCATGTCCAAGGCCCTGCGCGGGCGGGCCGATCTTTTGGTCGATGCCAACTCGGGCTTTCATGTGAAGCGGGCGATCGAGGTGGGCCATATGCTTCAGGATCACGGCATCAGCCACTATGAGGAACCCGTCGCCTATTGGGATCTTGAGGCGACCGCCGAAGTCACCGCCGCGCTCGAGATTGACGTGACCGGCGGCGAGCAGGACTGGGATCTGGCCACATGGAAGCGGATGATCGCGATGCACGCGGTCGATGTGGTTCAGCCGGACGTGATGTATATGGGCGGCATCTGCCGCACGCTCGAGGTGGCGGCAATGGCGGCCAAGGCGGGGATGCCCTGCACGCCGCACGCGGCCAACCTGTCGCTTGTGACCATGTGCACGATGCACCTTCTCAAGGCGATCCCGAATGCGGGCAAGTATCTCGAGTTGTCGATCGAGGGTGAGGATTACTACCCGTGGCAAAATGGCCTCTTCCTCGGTGATCCCTTTGCGGTCGAAGGCGGCTGCGTGACCGTGCCGGACGCGCCGGGATGGGGCGTCGAGGTCAATCCCGCATGGCTGGAAAAAGCGACCTATGCCGTGGCCGAACTTGGCGACTGGGCCCCGAGCGCCTATGGCGCCCTCTACGACACCAACAAGCCCCGATAAGCCATGACCCAGACCTATGACTATGTGATCGTTGGCGCCGGCTCGGCTGGCTGCGTTCTGGCCGACAGGCTATCCGAAAGCGGCAAGCATTCGGTGCTGGTGCTCGAGGCGGGGGGATCGGACCGGCGCTTTTACGTCACGCTGCCCTTGGGCTATGGCAAGCTCTTCTACGACAAAGGCGTGAACTGGGCCTACGAGACCGAGGCCGATCCCGGCCTAGGCGGCAATCGTGATTACTGGCCGCGCGGCAAGATCCTTGGCGGATCGAGTTCGATTAACGCGATGGTCTGGGCGCGCGGCCACCGGACGGACTATGAGGATTGGGGCCGGATCGCGGGTGAGAACTGGGGCTGGGAGGCCGTGCGCACCGCTTATCGGGCGCTTGAAGATAACGAGGCGGGCGGCAACGCCTATCGCGGCACGGGCGGCCCCTTGTTCATCTCGGCCAACAAGACCGACCTGCATCCCCTCGTGGAAACCTATCTCGCCTCGGCCGAGGCGGCGGGCCACAGGCGCAACCCCGATTTCAACGGCGAGGATCAGGAGGGCGTTGGGATCTATCAGATGACGATCAAGAACGCCCGCCGCAATTCCTCGGCCCGTGCCTTCCTGCGCCGTGCGATGAAGCGCCCGAACGTGAACGTGATCACCCGCGCCCATGCGACCCGCGTTCTGATCGAGGGCAAAAAGGCCGTGGGTGTGGTCTACCGCAAGGGCGGGCGCGATCACGAGGTGCGAGCGGCCCGCGATGTGATCCTCGCCGGAGGTGCGGTGAACTCGCCCCAGCTTCTGATGCTTTCAGGGATAGGTCCGAAGGCCGAGCTTGCACCTTTGGGGATCGAGGTCGTGACCGACAACCCCAACGTCGGGCAGCACATGAATGACCATGTGGGGATCAACTACACCTGGGAAGTCAGCGTTCCGACCTATAACAATATTCTCCGCCCTTGGTGGGGCAAGCTTTGGGTCGGCATGCGCTATTTCCTCGGCGGGCGCGGCCCGCTGGCGAAGTCGATCAACCATGGTGGCGGGTTCTTCCGCACGAGCGGGGATCAGCCGCGCCCGAATATGCAGCTTTACTTCCAGGCCTTCTCGACGCTGGTCCCCCGCGTGGGCGAGCGCCCGCTTCTGACGCCCGATCCCTTCGCGGGCCTTTCCATTGGCCTGTCGAACTGTCGCCCGACGAGCCGCGGCTCGCTTCACCTGCGCAGCGCCGATCCCTTCGCGCCGCCGAAGATTGTCGCCAATGCGCTTTCCACCGACGAAGACGTGGCCGAGATGCTGGCCGCGGTGAAGGAGCTGCGCCATATCGCCAGCAAGCCGCCGTTGCAGGATCTGATCGTCAAGGAACTGCGCCCCGGCCCAGAGACGCAGAGCGACGAGGCGATGATCGCCGATTTCCGCAACCGGTCCGGCACAGTCTATCACCCCTCCTGCACCGCGCGGATGGGGCGGGATGCGGCTACTTCGGTCGTGGGGCCCGATCTCAAGGTCCACGGGATCGAGGGGCTGCGCGTCTGCGACGCCTCGATCTTCCCGACCCTGATCGCGGGCAATACCAACGCGCCGTCGATCCTTGTGGGCTGGATCGGGGCCGAGCGGATACTGGCCCGCAGTTAATCGCCCGTTTCCCGGCGATCTGCACTATACAAAGGCCAAAGAGGGGTATAGGCGCACCGATCCATGGTCCGGTGCGCTCATTTGCCGTTCCAAACCTTGCATGAGACCGAGACCCGCCATGATCCAGCCCCTTCTCGATGCGCTCGCCGAGCGCGGATACGACACCATGACCGCCGTTCAGGAGGCCGTGACCAAGCCAGAATTGGCCGGGGCCGACCTTCTGGTTTCGGCGCAGACCGGATCGGGCAAGACGGTGGGCTTTGGCCTTGCCATTGGTGACACGCTGCTGGCGGGCGAAACGCGCCTTGGCGCAGCGGGCGCGCCGCTTGCCCTGATCGTGGCGCCGACCCGCGAACTGGCGCTGCAGGTGATGCGCGAGCTTGGCTGGCTTTACGCCAAGACCGGCGCTGTCGTTGCCTCTTGCGTGGGCGGCACCGATATGCGCGACGAGCGCCGGGCGCTGGATCGCGGGGCGCATCTTGTTGTGGGCACCCCCGGCCGCCTGCGCGACCATATCCAGCGCGGCTCGCTGCAAATGGGGTCTCTCCGCGCCATCGTTCTCGACGAGGCCGACGAGATGCTCGACCTCGGCTTCCGCGAAGACCTTGAATTCATGCTGGCCGAGGCCCCCGAGGATCGCCGCACCCTTATGTTCTCGGCCACCGTGCCGCCCGCCATTGCACGGCTTGCCACCCAGTATCAGCGCGACGCCGTGCGGGTTCAGACCACCTCTGGCCGCGAGCAGCACGCCGACATCGCCTATCAGGCGCTGACCGTCTCACCCTTCGACTCCGAACACGCAATCATCAACACGCTTCTCTATCACGACAGCCAGAACGCCATCGTCTTCTGCAATACGCGCGCGGCGGTGACCCACCTGACCGCCCGCCTGTCGAACCGCGGCTTCCATGTGGTCGCCCTCTCGGGCGAGCTGACCCAAAAGGAGCGCACCCACGCCCTGCAAGCGATGCGCGATGGCCGCGCCCGCGTTTGCGTGGCGACCGACGTTGCCGCCCGCGGGATCGACCTGCCGAACCTCGAGTTGGTGATCCACGCCGAGCTTCCCTCGAATGGCGAGACCCTCCTGCACCGTTCGGGCCGCACTGGCCGCGCTGGCCGCAAGGGCGTCAGCGCCCTGATCGTCACGCCGAAGCTGCGCAACAAGGCCGACCGCCTGTTGAAAACCGCCCGTGTTGTTGCCGACTGGCGCCTTGCCGCCACCGCCGACGAGATTGCCGCGCAAGAGCAAGAGCGCCTTCTGAACGATCCGGTCTGGACCGACGAGGTGTCGGACGAGGTGGCCGAATTCGCCGCCCAGCTGGCCGGAATGCACAGCGCCGAGCGGATCGCTGCGGCCTATCTCAAGCTCTACAAATCGCGCCGCTCCGCGCCGGAAGAGCTCGCACCTGTCGACACGCCCGCGCCACGCAAGGAAAAGCAGGAGTTTGGCCCCAGCCGCTGGTTCTCGCTCTCGGTCGGGCGCGATGCCAAGGCCGAGCCGCGCTGGCTCTTGCCGCTTGTGTGCAAGGCGGGCGGTTTCGACAAGACGGCCATCGGCGCGATCCGAGTGCGCGACAACGAGAGCTTTGTCGAGATTGCCGAAAGCGCCGCTGACGGTTTCGTTGCAGCCATCGGGCCGGGCATGACCCTTGAAGACGGAATCAAGGTTGCCGCGCTCGACACCGCCCCGGATTTCGGTCCTGCTCGCCCGCGCGCTCCGCGCGAAGATCGTCCGTCCCGCGAGGATCGCCCCGCCCGAAAGCCCCGCGAGGATTACAAGCCCCGCGAGGATCGCAAGCCGCGTGATGACTACAAACCGCGTGAAAGCTACAAACCTCGGGAGGATCGCCCCGCCCGTGTAGAACGGCCCGCGCACGTTGAGACAGAGACAGCCGCCGAACCGCGCACCGAGCGCAAGCCGCGCCACAAGGCCTCGGATCGCCCGGCCGCAAAGCCGGTCTGGAAGAAGCCCGAGGCCAAGGAAGACCGCCCGCGCCGCGAGCGTGACGACAGTAAGCCCTATGAAAAGCGCGGCCCAAAGCCCGAGCGCAAGCCCTATGACAAGGCGGAGCGGAAACCCTACGAGAAGTCAGAGCGCAAGCCCTATGACAAAGCAGACCGGAAGCCTTTCGACAAAGAGGGCCGCAAGCCCTACGACAAGGCGGACCGCAAGCCCTATGCCAAGTCTGAGGGCAAGCCGGGGCGCAAAGGCGACTTCACGCCCAAGGACAAGCCCGCCAAGCCGAGCCGCGCGGCGGATGCGTCCAAGCGGTTCACCCCGCCGGGCGTAAAGACCTCGCCGCGCAAGCCGGGTAGCTCGTCTGCGCCGGGCCGCAAAAAGCCCTGACCGCCTTCAGGCGGCGCGTAGCCCCAAAAGCCTGCGCGCCTCCTGCCACGAAGCAATCGGGCGCTCGTGCCTTTCCGCAATCTCGACCGTCCGGCGCACCAGTGCAGCGTTTGAGGGCGCAAGCGTGTTACGGTCCAGCCGCACGTTATCCTCAAGGCCCGTGCGGGCGTGCCCGCCTGCGGCAATGGCCCATTCATTAAGAACGATCTGGTTCGGCCCAATCCCCGCCGCACACCATGGCGCACCGGGGAATAGGCGGTGGACGGTTTCAACGTAGAAATCGAACACGTATTTGTCGGCCGGCATGGCGTTTTTCACACCCATGACGAACTGGACATAGGGCGTATCCTTGATCTGCCCCTTTTGTTGCATCTCGGCGGCCCTGAGGATGTGGCTCAGGTCGAAGGCCTCGATCTCGGGCTTCACGTCATACTTGATCATCTCGGCCGCGAGCCAATCGACGAGGTCGGGCGGGTTTTCATAAACACGGGTCGGGAAGTTGTTCGACCCCACCGAAAGCGAGGCCATGTCGGGCCGCAGGGGCAGCATCCCGCCCCGCGCTTGCCCCGCACCGGAGCGCCCCCCGGTCGAAAGCTGGATGATCATACCGGGGCAGTGCGCCTCGAGCCCTTCCTTGAGGCGGGCAAAGCGCTCGGGGTCCGAGGTCGGCTTGCCTTCGGCATCGCGCACATGGCAATGGGCGATGGTCGCGCCGGCCTCAAAGGCCTCCTGCGTGCTCTCGATCTGCTCCTCGACCGTGATCGGCACGGCGGGGTTGCTTTCCTTGGTCGGCAAGGAGCCGGTGATCGCCACGCAGATAATCAGGGGTTCGGTCATAGGCTAGCCTTTCAGTTCCACTTGGTGGCCGAAAAATCGGCTTTTCCCGTGCCCGCTTGCAACGCGGTCGTCGGGTTATCGCTAAAGACTAGCGGGGCAGAGCGGAAGCACAAGGTACCCCTGTTTGGGCTTGCGGCGGCGGGCTAGGCCGCCGTTACCCTCACGGCGGCAAACTTGAACTCGGGGATCTTGCCATAGGGATCAAGGGCAGGGTTGGTCAGAACGTTGGCCGCCGCCTCGACATAGGCGAAGGGCACGAAAACCATATCTCGCGCCACCGCCCTGTCGGCCCGCGCCAGCATGGTAATGGTGCCGCGCCGCGTCTCGAGCCGGACCATGCCGCCGGGTTCGACGCCCATCTCGCGCAGCGTATCAGGATGGAGCGAGCAATTGGCCTCGGGCTCGATCGCGTCAAGCACGTTCGAGCGGCGGGTCATCGAGCCCGTGTGCCAGTGCTCAAGCTGGCGGCCGGTGGTGACGACCATCGGATAATCGGCGTCCGGCGTTTCGTCGGGCGAGATGACCGAAGCGGGCGCAAACCGCGCGCGGCCCTCGGCACGGGGGAAGCCATCGGCGAAGACGATCGCCTGCCCCGGATCGCCGGGCGAGAGGCTGGGATAAGTCACCGCATTTTCCGCCTCAAGACGCTCCCAAGTGATGTTGTCGAGCGACTTCATGGTGAGCTTCATTTCGGCAAACACGTCCGCAGGGCTGGCATAGCGCCAACCAAGGTCGAGCCGGTTGGCCAGTTCAACCGTGATCGCCCAATCCTCGCGCGCCTCGCCCGGAGGCGTGACAGCGGGGCGGCCCATCTGGACCTGCCGGTTGGTGTTGGTCACGGTGCCCGATTTCTCATAGAAAGCGGCGGCGGGCAGGATCACGTCGGCATAGTTCGCGGTTTCCGTGAGGAAAATATCCTGCACGACAAGGTGCTCAAGGCTCGCCAGCGCCTCGCGGGCGTGGGTTACGTCAGGGTCCGACATGGCGGGGTTTTCGCCGAGGATATACATCCCCTTGATATCGCCATGGTGAACCGCGTCGAGGATTTCGGTCACGGTCAGGCCCTTTTCGGCCGACCAGTCGCCCGAGCCCCAAACTGAGGAGAACTTGCCGCGAATGTCGTCGGAGGTGACTGTCTGATAATCGGGCAGGAACATCGGGATGAGGCCCGCGTCGGATGCGCCCTGAACGTTGTTCTGGCCGCGCAGCGGGTGAAGGCCTGCGCCGGGTTTGCCGACATTACCGGTCATCAGCGCCAGCGCGATGAGGCAGCGGGAATTGTCGGTTCCGTGGATGTGCTGGCTCACGCCCATGCCCCAGAAGATCATCCCCGCCTTGGCGGTGGCGAAGTCGCGGGCCACGGCGCGGAGGGTCTCGGCGGGGATGCCGCAGATCGCCTCCATCTTCTCGGGGGCAAAGGCGGCGAGGTGGGCCTTCTCGGCCTCCCAGTTTTCGGTGAACTTCTCGATATAGGCCTGATCGTAGAGGCCCTCTTCGACGATGACGTGCATGATCGCATTCAGCATCGAGACATCCGCACCGGGGCGGAATTGCAGCATATGCGTCGCGAAACGGCGCAGGCCGACCCCGCGCGGGTCCATGACGATAAGTTTTCCGCCGCGTTTGGTGAATTGTTTGAAATAGGTCGCGGCGACGGGATGGTTCTCGATCGGGTTGGCGCCAATGACGATAGCAACATCGGCGTTTTCGATCTGGTTGAAGGTCGCCGTAACGGCGGCGGAGCCCACGTTCTCCATCAGTGCCGCTACGGATGAGGCGTGGCACAGGCGCGTGCAGTGATCGACGTTGTTATGGCCGAAACCCTGCCGGATCAGTTTCTGGAAGAGATAAGCCTCTTCATTGGAGCATTTGGCCGAGCCAAAGCCGGCAATCGCCCGCCCGCCATGCGCCTGCGCGAGCCGCGCCATGCCGCCGGCGGCGAAATCTAGCGCCTCGTCCCAAGTCGCTTCGCGGAAATGGGTGAAGGGGTTGGCCGGATCGACATTGAGCCCCTTGGGCGCGCCCTCCTTGCGGATCAGCGGTTTGGTCAGGCGGTGGGGGTGATGGATATAGTCAAAGCCAAAGCGGCCCTTGACGCAAAGACGCCCCTCATTGGCAGGACCATTGACGCCCTCGACGTATTTGACCTTGCCATCCTTGACCTTGAGGCTCACCTGACAGCCCACGCCGCAGAAGGGGCAAATGCTCAGCGTCTCGCTGTCGATATCGGCGCGGTCGCCGACTTCGGCGCTATCGAGAACGGTCGCGGGCATCAGCGCGCCGGTCGGGCAGGCCTGCACGCATTCGCCGCAGGCGACACAGGTCGATTGCCCCATCGGATCGGCAAAATCGAAGGTCGGATAGGCATCGTGCCCACGCCCCGCCATGCCGATCACGTCGTTGACCTGAACCTCGCGGCAGGCCCGCACGCAAAGGCCGCACTGGATGCAGGCATCAAGGTTGACGCGCATTGCGACGTGGCTGTCGTCAAGGAGCGGGATGCGCTCGGCCTCGACTGTGGGAAAGCGGCTCTCGCTCACACCATTGGCGGCGGCCATGTCCCACAGGTGGCTTGATTTGTCATGCGCGGCGGCCTGTTCAGGCTGATCGGCCAAGAGAAGCTCCATCACCAGCGCGCGGGATTTCGTGGCCCGCTCGCTCTCGGTTTTGACGACCATCCCGCTCGTCGCATTGCGGCAGCAGGAGGCGGCCAGCACGCGCTCGCCCTCGATCTCGACCACGCAGGCGCGGCAATTGCCGTCGGCGCGATAGCCGGCCTGATCCTTGTGGCAAAGGTGCGGGATATCGGTGCCGTGGCGCTTGGCCACGTCCCAGATGGTCTCGTCCGCATTGGCCGAAACTTCGCGCCCGTCGAGGGTGAATTTGATCTGATCGGTCATGGTTCAGACCTCGTCCGGAAAATGTTTCAGCGTAAGTTTGATCGGGTTCGGCGCCGCTTGGCCAAGGCCGCAGATCGAGGCGTCGGTCATCACGGTGCACAGGTCTCCCAAAAGGTCGGCATCCCATTTCGGCGCCTGCATCAGCTTGACAGCCTTCTCACAGCCGACCCGGCAGGGTGTGCATTGCCCGCAGCTCTCGCTTTCAAAGAAGCGCAGCATGTTCAGCGCGGCATCGCGGATGCTGTCTTTGTGGCCAAGGACGACAACGGCGGCAGAGCCGATGAAGGTTCCGTGCGGCTGGAGCGTGTCGAAATCGAGGGGGATATCGCTCATCGAGGCGGGGAGAAGGCCCGAGGAAGGGCCGCCCGGCTGGTAGGCTTTGAAGTCGTGCCCCTCGGCCATGCCGCCTGCGGCGGTGATGATATCGGTGATGGTCGAGCCTGCGGGCAGGAGATAAACCCCCGGCTTGGCCACGCGGCCTGAGACGGAATAGCTGCGCAGCCCCTTGCGGCCGTTCTTCTCTGTCGAACTCAGAATCTCCGGCCCCTCGCGGCAGATGCGGGCGACCCAGTGCAGCGTCTCGACGTTGTGGACGAGGGTGGGACGATCAAAAATGCCGACCTGCGCCACATAGGGCGGGCGCTGGCGCGGGATTCCGCGCTTGCCTTCGATCGACTCGATCATCGCGCTTTCTTCGCCGCAGATATAGGCCCCGGCGCCACGGCGCAGGTCGATATAGCCCGGCCCGACGAGGCCAGCCGCCTCAAGCGCGGCGATCTCGGCGCGCAGGATGTGCAGCACGGCGGGATATTCGTCGCGCATGTAGATAAAACACTTATCCGCCTCGACCGCCCAGGCGGCGATTAGCATGCCCTCGAGCATCAGGTGCGGCGTGCGCTCGAGATAGAAGCGGTCCTTGAACGTGCCCGGCTCGCCCTCGTCGCCGTTCACGGCCAGATAGCGCGGGCCGGCATTCGCGCGGACAAAGCCCCACTTACGGCCCGAGGGGAAACCCGCGCCACCAAGGCCGCGCAGGCCCGAGGCGAGGATGGTTTCCTGAACCTTCTCCCAATCGCCGTTTACACGCAGATCGAGGAGTTTGGCGTAGCCGCCCGCCGCGCGATAGGCGGCAAGGGTTTCATAGGCGGGGATATGGGCGTGGGTGTCGGAGGCCGCGATGGCCGCTTCGACCTTTTCCGGCGTGGCATGGTCGATGTGATGATGCCCGATCTCGAGAACCGGCGCGGTATCGCAATGGCCCATACAGGGCGCGCGCAGAACGCGGACCTTGGCCGGGTCCATCCCGGCCTCGAGCGCGGCGATCAGTTGCTCGGAACCTGCCAGTTCGCAAGACAGCGACTCGCAAACGCGGATGGTCAGGTCGGGCGGGCTCACTTCGCCTTCGCGGACCGGATCGAAATGGGCGTAAAACGTCGCCACTTCCCAGACCTCGGCCATCGACAGGCGCATTTCTTCGGCCAGCGCCCGCAGATGCGGGGCAGAAAGGTGGCCGTGGGCGTCTTGAATGAGGTGCAGATGCTCGATCAACAGATCGCGGCTGCGCGGCCGGTCGCCCAAAAGTGCGCGGACCTCGGCCCAAGCGGCATCGTCAAGCTGGCGCCCCTTCGGCGTTTTGCGGCCCTTGCCACGGCCCGATTTCCAAACACCTTTGCCATCGTCGAGGGCCATATCGTTTTCCTTATCCGCGGCGCATAGAACCTGCCGACTTTCTGACAGATTGCCGCGCCCGACAATGGACAGTTTCTGACCCTTTGCATAACTTTTGCGCCATGACGTGGGATCAGGAAATCGACGCGACCGGGCTATTGTGCCCGCTGCCTGTGCTGAAGGCGCGCAAACGGCTTTCTGCAATGCAATCGGGGCAAGTGCTGCGGCTTCTGGCCAGCGATCCGATGGCGGTGGTGGACGTGCCGCATTTCTGCACTGAGGCGGGGCACGAGTTTCAGGGCATGAACGAACTCGAAGGCACCCGCGCCTATCTGATCCGGCGGGGCTAGGTCAGGCCGAACGAGGCGTAGGGGATATAGCGCACGGGCGTTCCCGGCGCGATCTCGGCCCCACCATCGGGAAGCTCGACGATCCCGTCTGCCCATGACAGCCCACTGATCCGGCCCGAGCCTTCCGAGGCAAAGACCTCGGCCGCGCCGTCGGCATTGATACGGGCCCGGAGGTATTCGCGGCGGCCCGGCTTCTTGGATTTGGTGAAAGCGGAAGGCACGGTAAATCCCTGCGGCGAAGTCCAGTCGCCGCCCGCGAGTTTCGAAAGGGCGGGGCGGCCGAAGATCAGGGCACAGACCAAGGCGGCCACCGGATTGCCGGGAAGGCCGATAACGGGAACGCCCTTCCAGAGCGCCAGCGCCAAGGGCCGGCCCGGTTTCATGGCGATGCGCCAGCTTGAGAGCGTGCCCTCCTCGCGCAAAAGGCGCGAGACGTGATCCTCGTCGCCCGCCGAAGCGCCGCCCGAGGTCAGGACCACATCCACCTCGCGCGCCGCACGGTCGAGCTTGCGGGTGATCACAGAGGGCCTGTCGGGAGCGTGGCCAAGGTCCACCGCCGTGTGGCCCCACTGGCGCGCGAGAGCCAACAGCATGGGCCGGTTGGCGTCGTATATCTGATGCGGCAGGGCGGGTTTGTCGGGTGTGGCGATGATTTCGTCGCCGGTCGAGAGGACGCCCACCCGCAAAGGGCGGTGAACCGTCGCCTCGGCTATCCCGAGCGCCGAGAGGAGCGCAAGATCGGGCGCGCGCAGGCGCTGACCAGCCTTAAGCGCAACCGCGCCTTCCACCACGTCTTCGCCCGCCTTGCGGGTATTGGCGCGGGGCTTCGCCGGCCCGTCGAAGGTCACACTGGCGCTATCGGTTGCGCAGTCTTCCTCGAGGACCACGGTATCGACGCCCTCCGGCAGGATCGCGCCGGTAAGGATGCGGACGGCGTGGCCGGGCGGGACGGTCCCCTCGAAGGGCTGCCCGGCTGCAGCGCGGCCAGCGACGAGAGGCAGGCGGTTGACGCCCGCTTTGGTCGCGGCATGTGCAAAGCCGTAGCCATCCACCGCCGAATTGGGCCGTGGCGGGTTCGAGCGGCGGGCGATACAATCGGCTGCGAGGATCCGGCCACAGGCGATGTTGGTCTGGAGGGCCTCGGTGCCTGTCACGGGTGCAAGCGCGGCTTTCAAACGTTCCAGAGCTTCATCGACAGGCACCCAAGCCACGCCCTGCGGCATGGCGAAACAGTCGTCGCGCAAACGCGGGGGGAGCTGGCTTGCTGGGATCGCGGCACGCAAGGTGGGGCCGTGGCCTGTGCCGAGGGTCCAGCCTTCCTCGCGCAAGATTTCGGTGGCGGCGTCGATTTGGAACAGGGGCGCGAGGCGATCCGACTGCGCTAGGTTCCAAAGTGCGGCGGACAGTAGCTCGACCTCCGCCGCGTCGCGGATCTTGCCGCGCGCCTCAAGCGCCTTCACGTCAGGTCCGATGAAGGCGGCATAGATTTCCGCGATGACAATGGCCTTGCCCTCAATCGGGTCAAACGGCCAGACGGCGCAATCTGCCCCAAGCGCGGCCTTCAGCCGGTGTAGCATCGGCATCCCCAAAAGGCTCTGCGCCCCCACAGCGCCCGCCCCGGCGAGTTGCCAAAGCGACTTGGGGGATAGGCCCTCGGCCTTGCTTTGCTGGTCGCAGCGGCGATGTTCGGCCAGCCAGTCGGGCAGGGCGGGCTTCTTGCGCGGCAGCCCGTCGATATCGGCCTTGCCGCCATTGCCCCAGAACGGCCCGCCGCCGGGCAGAGTGGCGTTCATCTCGGCGGCGATGGCGCGATAGGTGCTGCGGTTGCGGGCGTCGTCGGCGATCCGCTCGGCCAGCCAAGCCCAAAGGGCCATGGCCTCGGCCTTGCCTGTCAGGTGGCTGGCAAGACCAGCGGGTGCGCCAAAGTTCAGATCGGCCCCAATCAGGAGCCGCTCGCCCGTGAGAATTGCCTCTTGCGCAAGCGCTAAGACGGCGGCTTCAGCCTCGCCCCGCGTTGCGATGTTATGGCTTGAGGTGCCACTCGCGTCTGAAACGCCGATCCAGATCGAATCCTTGCCCGTCTTGGGCACACCCGAGGCTGACCAGTCGAGGATGGCGACCCGATCGAACATCAGAGGCCAGACTCGTTCAGGATGAAATCGGCGATGCCGCGGATATCGTCGAGATCGAAAACCGGCACATCGACCGGGATATGCGAGATGTCGGAGGCGACGGCGCGGATGGTCGGGTTGTCATTCGCCATCAGGGGATGGCCCATCTCCTCGCGGTGCGCCTCGATCTTGGGGTGCGGGGCGCGTTTGAAACCTTCGATCAGCACCAGATCGACAGGCGCGAGCCGCTCGATCAGGGCTTCGACCTTCGGTTCGGGCGCGCCGCGCAGCTCGTGCATCAAGGCCCAGCGCTCGGGCGTGGCGAGGATCACCTCGCGCGCGCCCGCCTCGCGGTGGCGGAAGCTGTCGCGGCCCGGCTCGTCGATATCGGCGGAATGGTGGGCGTGCTTGATGGTTGAGACCGTGAGGCCTCGGCCGGAGATTTCGGTGACCAAGCGTTCCACGAGGGTTGTCTTGCCCGCGTTCTTCCAGCCGGTGACGCCATAGACCTTCATGCGAGCTCCGCGAGTTTCTCGGCCTCGGCGATATCGTCGGGCGTGTTGATGTTGAAGAAGGGATCGAAGGGCGAGGCGGGAAAGCTGGCCGTGCCCGCCCCGTGCCGGTCGGTCCAGAGAACGACCTTGCGCAGGCCACCTTGGAGAGCCTCGCGCAGATTATCGCGCAGGGCCACGGGCCAGAGGCCAAAAGTCGGGTGATGCCAGAGCTTGCCGGTCGCGTCGGGCGAGGCAGCGAGGGCAAGGCCAGAAGGGCCAGCGGCGGCCTGAAGGCGCTCCACGAGATCACGGGGGAAGAAGGGCGTATCGGCGGCAACCGAAACGACCGCCTCGGCGCCAAGGCTGGCGGCCCAGTCCATTCCGGCGAGCACTCCGGCAAGGGGGCCGGGGTGATCGGGGAGGCTATCGGGCAGAACCGGCAGGCCAAGATCAGCAAAGCGCGAAGGGTCGCCATTGGCGTTCAAGGCAATGGGCCCGCATTGGGGGGCGATGCGGTCGATCACGCGGTCGATCAGGCGCTCGCCCCCGACCTCGCGCAGGCCCTTGTCGCCGCCACCCATCCGGGTTGCTCGGCCACCGGCCAGGATGATGGCGGGGGGACTAGTCATTCTCCGCCCCCTTGCGCCGGTGCTTGCGGTCTTCGTCTTCGCCCGAGAGCGCCGCGTCGCGGATCAGCCGCTCTTCGCCCGACAGGCAGACGAACCGCTGGCCGCGCATCCGCCCGATGAGCGTGAGGCCGACCTGACGGGCGATTTCGACCCCCCAGGCGGTGAACCCCGAGCGGGAGACCAGAACGGGTATCCCCATCTGCGCGGTCTTGATGACCATCTCCGAGGTGAGGCGGCCGGTGGTGTAGAGGATCTTGTCAGCGCCGCTCACCTGATGGCGGAACATGAAGCCAGCGATCTTGTCGACCGCGTTGTGGCGGCCCACATCTTCCATATAGACCAAGGGCTTGTCGCCTTGGCAGAGGACCGTGCCGTGGATCGCCCCCGCTTCGAGATAGAGCGAAGGCAAGGTGTTGATGGTCTTAGCAAGGGGATAGAGCCAGCTGGTTCTGACCTCGGCTTCGGGCAGGGTCAGCCCCTCGATCCCCTCCATCATGTCGCCGAAGACAGTGCCCACCGCACAGCCCGAGGTGCGGGTTTTCTTGCGGACCTTTTCCTCATAGGCGGTGCGCCGCTCGGTGCGGACGACGATGGTGTCGATCTCGGGCGCATGGTCGATGGCGGTGATCACATCGTCGTCGCGCAGCATCCGCTGGTTGCGCAGGAAGCCGACGGCCAGATAGTCGGGATAGTCGCCGATGGTCATGGCCGTGACGATTTCTTGAGAGTTGAGAAAGATCGTCAGAGGCCGCTCTTCGACGACCGATATTTCGGCCTCGGCGCCGTTATGGTCGATGCCCCTGACCTTGCGGGTCAGGCCGGGGGCTTTGGGATCGGGCAGGATGGGCAGCTCAGGCGGCATGGGGCGCTTTCCTCGTCTGCGGGCATACTGTAAGCGGGGGGCAGCAGTTGCAAGAGGATGGACGATGCGGCTCGGCTACATGGTTCCCGGCGAAAGCGTGACGGCGGATACGGTTTTGGTGCAGGTCGCCCAATTGCTTCTGGCGCAGGGGGTGCGCGTGGCCGGGGCGATCCAGCACAATCACGGGGCGGCCTCGAACGGGCGTTGTCATATGGACCTCGAGATCCTGACAGGCGAGCGGGTGGTGCGGATCAGTCAGGATCTGGGGCCACACGCGAGGGGCTGTCGGCTTGATCCCGGGGCGCTGGAAGAGGCGGTTGGCGAGGTGATTGCGGCGATCCATGCGGGCGGTGTCGAAGGCCCCGAGATCCTGATTGTCAACAAGTTTGGCAAGCAGGAGATCGAGGGCCGCGGGTTTCGCCCTGCGATCGGCGCGGCGATGGCGGTGGATATGCCGGTTTTTGTGATTGTTCCTTCGGCCAGCCTTGCGGCGTTTGATGCCTTCGCCGAAGGGTTGGGCGAGGCCATCACAGGCGGAGCGGAAGAGATTGCCCGTTGGTGCCTTGCGGCGGCCAGAAGAGGGGGCTCTGCCCCCGACCCCGCCTGACGGCGGGGTCTCCCCCGGAGTATTTCGGGCCAAAAGAAGCCTAGACTGTGTAGAGGTAGAGGTCGAAGTCGACGTTGGAGATGGTGCGGGCCACGCGGGCGTATTCGGCGGCTTTGACGGCGGTGAAGGTGCGGTGCATATCCACGCCGAGGGCGTCTTTCAGAAAATCTGACTTGGTGGCGGCGGCGATGGCTTCGTTCCAGTCGCGCGGGACCGAGAGGGTATCGTCGCCTTCATAGCCGTTGCCGGTGGTCTCGGGGCCGGGGTCGATCCGGCCCTCAAGCCCGTGGCGGATGCCGGCGAGGACGGTGGCGGCGACGAGGTAGGGGTTGGCATCGACGCCCGAGGGGCGGTGTTCGATGCGGCGGGCTTGTTTCGAGCCGGCGGGGACGCGCAGGGCCACCGAGCGGTTATTGACGCCCCAGGAGGGCGAGACCGGCGCGTAGGATTGCGAGGAGAAGCGGCGCCAGCTGTTGGCGTGGGGGGCGAAGACGAGCATCGCCTCGCCCATAGTGACGCGAAGGCCGCCGAGGGCGTGGAGGAGGGTTTCGTTCCACTCGCCTTCGGTTTCTTCGACAAAGACGTTGCGGCCATCGTCATCCAGCATCGAGACGTGGAAGTGCATGCCCGAGCCTGCGTATTCCTCGACCGGTTTGGCCATGAAACAGGCGGTGACGCCATGGGCGCGGGCCTGGGCGCGGACGATACGCTTGAGGCGCATCAGATCGTCGGCGGCCTGCATCACGTCTTCGCGGTAGTGCAGGGTCAGCTCATACTGGCCCGGCGCATATTCCGAGATCATCGTCTCGGCCTTGATCCCTGCCTTTTCGGCGCCTGCGTAGATATCGGAGAAGAGGGGCAGCATCCCGTGCAGGTGATCGACGGAATAGACCTCGGTCTTGGAGCTATGGCGGCCATCGAGCACATCGGCGGCGGGGCGGACCTTGCCGTTTGCGTCGCGGTCGTTGGCGAGGAGGAAGAATTCAAGCTCGAAAGCGCCGGCGGGGTGGAGGCCCTTTTCGGCAAAGGCATCGACCTGACGTTGCAGCGCGTGGCGCGGGTCGGAGGTCATGGGGCGGCCATCAAGCTCGTAGAGCGACATGAAGACCTCGGCGCGGGGCGGGGTGGTGTTGTGCAGGGGCTTCAGTGTGCCGGGGATCGGCCAGGCGCGCAGATCGCCATCGCCCTGATCCCAGATGAGGCCCGTCTCGTGCACATCCTCGCCGCAGATATCGAGGCCGAGGATCGAGATCGGCATATGCCGCCCGCCAGTATAGAGCGACATGAGCTCGTGGCGGCGGATGATCTTGCCGCGGCCGATGCCGTTGCCGTCATGCAAGACAATGTCGATGGCCTCGATCTCGGGGTGGGCGGAGAGGAAGGCTTCGGCTTCGGCGGGCGTGGCGCCCGAGGGGCAGGTCGTCATGGAAAGGGCTTTCAGGCAAAGAGCGTATCGAGGACGTCGTTGAACGCCGCCACCAGCCGGTCGATCTGGTCCGGTTTGGTCGCGGGCGATACGAGCATCATATTATGGAACGGAGCGATGAGGCAGCCGCGATTGAGGAGAGCTTGATGGATCGCGGCCTCGAGGTTTGATTTGTGCGCTTGGGCGGCCTCTTTCCCGTCGCGAAGGGGGGTTGGATAGCAGATAAATTCAACTCGGGCGCCAACGCGGACAACGTGCCAGGGGGCTTTGTGGGCCTTGATCGCCTTGGCAAGCCCGCGGTGGAGGCGGGCGGCGCCCTTTTCCATCTTGGCATAGTTCTTCTCGGTCATAACCTCGCCGAGCGTGGCCTTGAGGCAGGCGAATTGCATCGGGTTGGCAGACAGGGTGGTGCCCATGCCGGAATGGCCCGAGGCGCGGCCGGCGTTCACCTCAAGATAGCGCTGGGCGACCGAGGGGCCAAGGCCCCAGACACTGGTGGGCATTCCGCCCGCGACGCATTTGCCGACGACGAAGATATCGGGTTGAAGCCCGTGGACACGGGTATAGCCGCCGTGGCCGGACGAGATCGTGTGGGTCTCGTCGATCATCAGGAGCGTGCCGTATTTGGTTGCCAGTGCGCGCAGGCCCTCGTGGAAGCCAGGCTCGGGCAGGACCATGCAGGAGTTGGTCATCACCGGCTCGGTCAGGATCGCGGCGACATCGCCTTTGGCGAGCGCGGCTTCGACAGCGGCCAGATCGTTGAATTCGCAACACACGCCGGTGAGCGTCAGATCGGCGGCCTGCCCCAATAGGCCGGGGCGGGTGATCGTGGTGCCGCCCTCATCCAGCGTGACCATCGCCTCGTCGATGGTGCCGTGATAGCAGCCGTTGAACACGAGGACCTTGGGGCGGCCGGTGACGGCGCGGGCCACGCGCAGGGCGAAACGGTTGGCGTCGGTCGCGGTGGTGGCGATCTGCCAGCGCATATCGCCGAAGGTCTCGGACAAAAGGGCACCGGCGGCGAGGGCGTCCTCGGTGGGCAGCATATAGGTCAGGCCGTTTCCGGCCTGCTGCTTGATGGCGCGGGCGATGGGCGCGGGGGAATGGCCGAACATCGAGCCCGTGTCGCCGAGGCAGAAATCATCAAGCTCGTTGCCGTCGATATCGACGAGGGTTGCGCCTTTGGCTTGGGCGACGAGCATCGGGAAGGGCTGGGGCCAGTCTTTCATCCAATGCAGCGGCACGCCGTCGAGATAGGCGGCGGCGCCAGCCTGAAGGGCGGCGCGGGTCTTGGGCCGTGCGGCGGAATAGGCCTCGGCCTCGCGGGCGGCGAGGGCGGCGATACGGGTGTCGGGAACACCGGCGGTCTGGGTCATGGGGTTCACAGTCGGCTGAGGTAGGCCCGGTATTCAGAGGGCGGGATGATGCGGGTCAGCGTCATGGCTTCGTCGCGTTTGATCTCGGTAAAGACGTGGTGGAAGGTTGGTCCGAAGATATCACGGGCGACCTCGGAGGCGGCAAAGCCTTCGATGGCGGCGATCCAGTCGTGGGTCAGCTTCGCCTTGCTCGAGGTGTCTTGCGGGCCGAGAGCGGGCTGCAAATCGGGCTTGGTTTCAAGGCCGTGCAGGATGCCGCCGAGAATGGCCGCCAGAACGAGGTAGGGGTTCACGTCGGCGCCCGAGATCCGGTGTTCAAGGCGTGCCGCCGGCCCGCGGGTATCGGGCAGGCGGATAGCGACGCCGCGGTGATCTATGCCCCAGTCGGGCGAGGTCGGCGCGAAGCTAGCCGGTTGGAAGCGGCGGAAGGAATTGAGGTGCGGGGCAAAGACGAGGTGCAATTCGCGCATGGTCTTCAAGACACCGGAAACCGCATGGCCGAGGTTTTCGCTCACGCCTTTGTCGGCGGAAAGAACGTTCTCGCCCGCCTCGTCGATCAGCGAGACATGAACGTGCATCCCGTTGCCGGGGTGGTCGGCATAGGGCTTGGCCATGAAGGTGGCTTCGAGGTCGTGCTGGTGCACCACGCCGCTGACAAGCTTGCGAAACAAGACAGCCGTGTCGGCTGCAAACAGCACATCGTCGGTATGGTTGAAATTCACCTCGAACTGGCCGGGGCCATATTCGGCGATGAGGGCGTCGGTCGGCATCCCTTGGGTCTGCGCGGCCGAGATGATCTCGGCCATGATCTCTTCTTGCCGGACAAGCGCGCCCATCTCGTAATTTCGAGCGCGGCCAAGGCCGACGGGCGGCTCGGGGGCTTCGTCGGAATCCTCGCGGGCGCGACAGATATAGAACTCGAGCTCGGTCGCCACGACCGGGCGCAGGCCGAGCGCGGCAAAATGATCCACGATCTTCGCAAGAATGCCACGCGGCGACAGGACGCTCGTAGTGCCCGCCGCGTCTGTCATCTCGATCAAGACTTGCGCGACGTTACCCTCGAGCCACGGCACGGGCTTGAGCGTTCCGGCAACCGGGACGAGATGCCCGTCAGGGTCGCCTTTGATGCTGCCAAGGCCGGTGGCATCCACCTCTTCTCCAAAGATGTTGGGCGCATAGGCGGCCTCGGGAATCCGAAGCCCTCCCTTGATCAACTTGCCAACATCCTTGCCCGGAACCCATTTGCCCCGAGGGATCGCATTGGCGTCGAAGAACATGGCTTCGATGCGATCGGGCACGCCGAAAGACGCGCAGTACGCGTCATACTCGGCTTTGAA
Organism: uncultured Paracoccaceae bacterium; assembly: GCA_937138255.1. Lineage (GTDB taxonomy): Bacteria > Pseudomonadota > Alphaproteobacteria > Rhodobacterales > Rhodobacteraceae > RFZI01. The sequence continues at coordinate 40,471 of CAKZOU010000069.1, read as the reverse complement.
GCTGGTCATGATGCGGCGGCCTCTTGCTCGTCCTTAAGCCGTTTGGTCACGCTGCGCTTGTTGATGAGCGAGGCGCTGATCACGCCGATGGCGACGATCGCGATCATCAGGGTCGACAGCGCGTTGATCTTGGGGCTGACGCCCAGACGCACGGCCGAGAAGATCTTGATCGGCAGCGTGGTCGAGGACGGGCCCGAGACAAAGCTCGCCAGAACCAGATCGTCGAGCGAGAGGGTGAAGGCCAGAAGCCAGCCCGAGATCACTGCAGGCGCAATGATCGGCAGGGTGACGGATTTGAACGCGTCCCACGGGGTGCAGCCGAGGTCGAGCGCGGCCTCTTCGAGCGATTGGTCGAAAGTGACAAGGCGCGAGGAAACGACCACCGAGACAAAGCACATCGTGAAGGTCGTATGCGCCAGAACGATGGTGACAAGGCCGCGGTCAAGGCCGATGGCGATGAACAGCAAGAGAAGCGACAGGCCGGTGATCACCTCGGGCATCACGATCGGTGCATAAAGCATACCCGACATGACTGTGCGGCCCTTAAAGCGTCCGCCGCGGACGATGACATAGGCCGCCATCGTGCCGAGGATGGTGGCCAGGGTCGAGGACATCAGTCCAACCCGAAGGGTCACCCAGGCCGCATCAAGGAAGGCCTGATCGCGGAACAGCTCGCCATACCATTTGGTCGAGAACCCGGCCCAGATGGCGACGTTGCGGCCGCCATTGAACGAATAGATGATCAGGATCAGCATCGGCAGATAGAGGAAGGCAAAGCCGAGCGTAAGAGATGTCGCGTTGAACCAGCTAAAGCGTCTCATTTCTGGGCCTCCGCCTGACGTTCCTGGCTGCGCTGGAAGAGCACGATCGGCACGACGACGATCAACAGCAGGAGCACGGCCACGGCGCTGGCCACCGGCCAGTCGCGGTTGGAACTGAATTCTTCAAAGAGAATCTTGCCGATCATCAGCGTGTTGGACCCGCCGAGGAGCGAGGGGATCACGAACTCGCCGATCACCGGAATGAAGACAAGAAAGCTGCCCGCCACGATGCCTGGCCGCGAGAGCGGCAGAGTCACCAGCCAGAAGGCGGATGTGCGGGTGCAGCCGAGGTCTTCCGCGGCCTCGAGGAGCGAGATGTCGAGTTTGTCGAGCGCGGCATAGATCGGCAGGATCATGAACGGCAGGTAGGTATAGACGATGCCGATATAGACGGCGGTGTTGGTGTTCAGGATCGTCAGGGGCTCGTCGACGATCCCCAGCCACATGAGCGCCGAATTTAGAAAGCCCTCTTTGCCGAGAATGCCCATCCACGAATAGACGCGGATCAGGAACGAGGTCCAGAAGGGCAGGATCACCATCATCATCAATGTTGCGCGCCATTCTTCCGGCGCGCGGGCCATTCCATAGGCGATGGGATAGCCGACGAGCAGCGTGATGGCTGTCGAAAAAATTGCGATCTGAAGGCTCGAGACATAGGCCTTCCAATAGAGCGGATCGGTCTTGAGGAAGAGGAAGTTGTCAAAGTCGAGCTTGCTGAAGAAATCCTTGATGCCGGCCCAGCCCTCTGAAAGATCGAGGGTCGGAGTATAGGGCGGGATCGACAGCGCGATATCGGACAGCGAAATCTTCAGAACGATGATGAACGGCACCAGAAACAGCGCCAGAAGCCAGACATACGGGACACCGATCAGAAACAGGCGGCGATAGTTCATGGCGCGCCCCTATTCCGTCAAGATGACACCGGCGGTGTCGGTGAACGAAAGCCAGACGGGGTCTTCCCAAGTGAAGTGGCGGTTGGCGAGGCGGCGGGTGTTGGATTCCTGCGCCTTGATGACCTGACCGTTGGGCAGCATCACGTGATAGGTCGAGATATTGCCGAGGTAGGCGATATCATGGACCGTGCCCTGAATGGCGTTGGCCGCGTCTTTGGGCTTGTCGGCAGAAATCGCCACCTTTTCGGGGCGGATGGCATAGGTCACTCGGGTGCCATCGGCGATCTCGCGCGGGCAGGAGCCGTGCAGGGCGGCTTGGCCCTCGGCCCAGCTGACTTCATATTTGTCAGAGCCAACCTTTTTGGAATTGCCCTCGATCAGGTTCACGTCGCCGATAAAGTCGGCGACGTAGACGCAGTTGGGGGTCTCGTAAATCGCGGCCGGTGTGGCAACTTGAATGAGCTTGCCGTGGTCCATGACGGCCACGCGGCTTGCCACGGTCATCGCCTCTTCCTGATCGTGGGTCACGATCACGAATGTGGTGCCGGTCTTTTCCTGAATGTCCATCAGCTCGAACTGAGTGTCGTGGCGCAGCTTCTTGTCGAGCGCGCCGAGCGGTTCGTCGAGGAGGAGGAGCTTGGGCGCCTTGGCGAGGCTGCGGGCAAGGGCCACGCGCTGGCGCTGGCCGCCGGAAATCTGGTGCGGTTTGCGCTTGGCAAATTTCTCCATGCGCGTCAGGCGGAGCATCTCGTCAACACGGGCGCCGATCTCGTCCTTGGGCATCGAAGAGCGACGCAGGCCAAAGGCGATGTTGTCCCAGACGGAGAGATGCGGGAAAAGAGCGTAGGACTGGAACATCATGTTCACAGGCCGCTTGTTCGGCGGAACCGGGCTGATGTCTTTGCCGCCAAGAAGAATGGTTCCCTCCGTCACAGCCTCGAAACCGGCGAGCATCCGCATGATCGTGGTCTTGCCGCAGCCCGACGGGCCGAGAAGGGCAAAGAACTCACGCTCGAAGATGTCGAGGCTGAGATTGTCGATCGCCGTGAAATTGCCGAAGCGCTTGGTGACATTCTTGAACTGAATGATCGGCTTCTGGGTCTCGTCTTCCCAAGGGGCAAACACAACAGGGGTCTTGGATGGCTTCGCCATAATGTCCTCGTATCACAGAAAAACCCCGCGCCGGTTTCGGCGCGGGGCAATGTCTTGATTGGTGTTTAGGTGCCCGACTTGACGCGGGTCCAGAGCCGGGTGACGACACGTTGAACTGCGGCGTCATAGGGCAGGGTGGTGTAGAGGTTCTCCAGAGTGGCTTCGTCCGGATAGATCGCAGGATCGCCGATCACGTCTTCCACCAGGAACTCTTGCGAGGCCTTGTTGCCGTTGGCGTAGTAGACGTAGTTCGACGCTGCCGCCATGTTCTGAGCATCCATGATGAAGTTCAGGAACTGGTGGGCGCCGTCCGGGTTCGGAGCATCGACCGGAATGGCCATCATGTCGAACCACATCAGGGCGCCTTCCTTCGGCGCATTATAGGCGATTTCGTTGCCGTTGTCGGCTTCCCAAGCGCGGTCACGCGATTGCAGGATATCGCCCGACCAGCCGAAGGCCACGCAGATCTCGCCGTTGGCGAGAGCGTTGATGTACTCCGACGAGTGGAACTTCTGAACATAGGGGCGAATGGCCATCAGCACGGGCTCGGCCTTGGCGATGACGTCGGGATCGACGCTGGCAGGGTCTTCGCCGATATACTTGAGCGCGGCCGGGATGATCTCGGTCGGGGCATCAAGCAGCTGCACGCCGCAGGAGGCGAGCTTTTCCATGTTGGCCGGATCGAAGATCAGCGCGAGGCTGTCGATCGGAGCATCGGCGCCGAGGACTTCCTGAACCTTGCCGACGTTCACACCGATACCGGTGGTGCCCCACATATAGTTGATGGCGTATTCGTTGCCGGGATCATACTGCGCGGTGCGGTCCTTGATGACATCCCAGAGGTTGCCCGCGTTCGAGAGCTTCGAATAGTCGAGCTTCTGGAAAGCGCCGGCAGAAATCTGGCGCTGCAGGAAGGTGCCCGAGGGAACCACGACATCATAACCGGAACCGCCGGCCAGCATCTTGGTCTCGAGAACTTCGTTCGAATCGAAGACGTCGTAGATCAGATCGAGGCCGGTCTCTTCTTCGAACTTCGTCAGCAGTTCTTCGTCGATATAGTCCGACCAGTTGTAAACGCGGACTTCGTCGGCCGTGGCGGCGCTCGCCACAAGGGCGACTGTTGCTGCACTTAGCAGCCAGGTCTTCTTCATGGTTTGGTCTCCCAGAGTTGGTTTTTGGTCTTATTGAGGTAAATTTGATCAAACGTTGGGCGTTTGGCAACATTTATCTTCATCAGAGCCGCGCAGAATGGGGCCACGGCATCCCCGCAAATTCAAGGGGCCGGGCGCAAAAACCCTGTGAAGACTGAATATTGCGCCAATTTGGGCAAGAAATATCATGCCTGCAAAAGATTTTGTCGACTTGTGCCCGAACGGGCGGCGGCGGCCCCGAATCAACCGGCCCTCGCTTTTGACGCTCATGCATTTGACCTTCCGGGCGCTGCGCCAAAGATCCGAGCGGAAAAGGTGGCTGTAATCCTCTGTTTTTTCTCTCCGATGGGGTGGTCGGGGCGATGATTTCTGCCGTGTCCAAAGATTTGATCAAAATAGTTGACACCTGCGCCCCCAATATTATGCTCAAATTCGAGAGCGCTGGCTTCTGATCGCGAGGCAGGGCGCCGCGAAACACCGAAACACCCCGACGCTACCGCGGAGGAAACCGGATATAGCCGGCAGACTTGCGGCCAAAGGCGTCTGACCCGCCTGTTCAGGAGAATGTCATGACGATGATTACCAACAACCTGCCGACCAAGCAGCTTCAGGCGCTTGACGCAGCTCACCACATGCACCCTTTCACCGCCAATGCCGAGCTGGCGAAGAAGGGCGCGCGGGTGATTACTCGCGCAGAGGGCGTCTATCTGACCGACAGCGAAGGCCACCGCATTCTCGACGGTATGGCGGGCCTGTGGTGCATGAACATCGGCTATGGCCGGGACTCGATGGCAGATGTGGCCGCCCGTCAAATGCGCGAGCTGCCCTATTACAACACCTTCTTCCAGACAACTCACGTTCCGGCGATTGCGCTGTCCGCCAAGCTGGCCGAGCTGGCGCCGGGCGATCTCAACCACGTTTTCTTTGCCGGCTCGGGTTCGGAATCGAACGACACCAACCTTCTGATGGTGCGCCGCTACTGGCAGGCGCTCGGCCATCCCGAGAAGAACATCGTCATCGCCCGAAAAAACGCCTATCACGGCTCGACCTATGCCGGCCGCAGCCTTGGCGGCATGAGCGGGATGCACGAGCAGGGCGGCATCATCGCCAACATCGAACATATCGGCCAGCCGCATTGGTATATGGAAGGCGGCGACATGACGCCCGAGGAGTTTGGCCTGATGCGCGCCCGCGAGCTTGAGGACAAGATCCTCGAGCTGGGCGTCGATCGCGTGGCCGCCTTCATCGGTGAGCCGGTTCAAGGAGCGGGCGGGGTTGTCATCCCGCCGAGCACCTACTGGCCCGAAATCCAGCGCATCGTCGACAAATACGGCATCCTCTTGATCGCCGACGAGGTCATCACCGGCTTTGGCCGCACCGGCAACTGGTTCGGCTCGCAAACCTTCGGCATCAAGCCGCATATCATGACGATCGCCAAGGGCCTGTCGTCGGGCTATGTGCCGATCGGTGGCTCGATCGTTTGCGACGAGGTGGCGAAGGTCGTCGGCGAGAACGGTGATTTCAACCACGGCTATACCTATTCGGCCCACCCTGTCGCCGCCGCCGTTGCCCTTGAGAACCTGCGGATCATTCAGGAAGAAAAGCTGATCGAGCGCGTGCAGGACGATATCGGCCCCTACCTTGCCAAGCGCTGGGCCGAACTGGCCGATCATCCGTTGGTCGGCGAAGCCCGCACCGTCGGCATGATGGGCACGTTGGCGCTGACGCCGGAAACCGGCACGCGCAAGCCTTTTGCCTCGCCGGAAGGCACGGTGGGCTATCGTTGCCGCGAGCGTTGCTTTGCCAACGATCTTGTGATGCGCCATGTGGGCGACCGCATGATCATCTCGCCGCCGCTGATCTTCAGCCACGACGATGTTGACGAACTCGTCAAGCGTGCTCGCAAGTCGCTTGACGAATGTTATGCGGGCCTCAAGGCGGACGATCTGCTCAAGGCGGCCTGATGGCCCGCCTCGATATCCTCACTGCCAACGACGAGGTCGGAGCCTATCCGGCCTCGTGGTATGCCGCAACCGCCACGCCGCCCGCCGAGCAGCCGCAGGCCAAGGGCGATCTGTCCTGTGATGTTTGTGTCGTTGGCGCGGGGTTTACCGGCCTTTCCGCAGCGTTGCATCTTGCAGAGCGCGGCTATGACGTGATCCTGCTCGACGCCCATCGCGCGGGCTTTGGTGCCTCGGGCCGCAATGGCGGGCAGGTGTCGGGCACGCAGCGTCTTGATCAGGACGAGCTTGAGAAGATGGTCGGGCTCGACGCCGCACGCGGGCTTTGGGAGATAGGGCAGGACTCGGTCAAGGTTCTTCGCGGGCTGATCGACGCGCACAAGATCGACGCCCGCTGGGTGTCTGGTGTGATCCACGCCGACCATCGGGCGCGGTTTGTGGCCCATAGCAAAGCCTATGCAGAAAAACTGCAAGAAGATTACGGCTATGGCCTGATCCGGGCGCTCGACAAGTCGGAAATTCGCAATCTTGTCGGCTCGGATGCCTACCACGGCGGCACCCTCGACATGGGGGCGGGCCATATCCATCCCCTGCGATTTGCCTTCGGTCTGGCCGAGGCCTGCCTCGCCAAGGGCGTGCGGATCTTCGAGAAGAGCCGCGTTCTCGGTGTTGACGAAGGCGAGCCGGCGACGGTGCGGACGGAAGGCGCGCGGATCAGGGCCAAGTTCGTCGTGCTGGGCGCCAATGGCTATCTCGGGCATATGCAGGGCCGCGTGGCGGCGCGGGTCATGCCAATCAACAATTTCATCGTGGCGACCGAACCCCTGAGCGAGGATCGCGCCCGCGACCTGATCCGTGAAAACCACGCCGTTGCCGACAGCAAGTTTGTCATCAACTATTTCCGCCTGTCCGAAGACAACCGGATGCTCTTTGGCGGCACCGAAAGCTATGGCTACCGTTTCCCGCGCGATATCGCCGGCAACGTCCGCAAACCGATGGAAGAGATCTATCCTCAGCTCAAGGGCGTCAGGATCGACTATGCCTGGGGCGGCACGCTCGGGATCACGATGAACCGGATGCCGCATTTCGAGCGGCTCTCGGGCAATATCCTGACCGCCTCGGGCTATTCCGGCCATGGGGTGGCGATGGCGACGATGGGGGGCAAGATGGCCGCCGATGCGATCGCAGGGCAGGCCGAAAAGTTTGACCTGATGGCCAGCGTGCCGACGCAACGCTTTCCTGGTGGAGCACTCCTGCGCGAGCCCCTTCTGGCCGCGGCGATGCTGTGGTTCTCGCTTCGGGATCGTCTCTAGGCGCTATTTCTCGAGCGATTTGCGGATCTGCTCGAAACCTTGCTCGATATCGTCGTGAATGGCGCGGCTGACCACTTTTGGATCGCCAGCGCGAAGGCCCGCGATGGCGTCGATGTGCTTGTCGGGCAGATTTGAGGTGCCGAACCGGCCGCCCATGACCCGAAGCGAGGGGCCCATGCGAAGCCAAAGTTCATCAGCCAGCGAGATCATGATTTGCGCGCCGGAAATGGCATAGAGGGCCGAATGAAACTCGTGATTGCGGAAGAGGTAGGAGCGCACATCGCCGCGAGCGATGGCCTTGTTCATCTCGGCGTCGATCGCTTCCAGCTTGGAAATGTCTTTGGCCGTGACATTCTCTGTTGCCCAAAAGGCAAGCTGAGGCTCAAGCGCCAAACGAGCAAAGGCCAGTTCGTCGATTTGATCGAGGGTAAGAACGGGGACCGACACCCGCCGGTTGCCTTGGAAAACGAGCGCACTTTCAGAAGTAAGCCTGCGGATGGCTTCGCGAACCGGTGTCATGCCGGCCCCGAGAGATGCAACAAGGCCCTGGATCGTTATGGCTTGCCCCGGCTCAAGTTCACCACACAGGATCATCTCCCGCAGCTTGCGATAAACCAGCTCATGTGCGGGGGGCTTGTTGGCCGTGTTGTTCAATCGAAGACCTCAATTCGTTTAACCAGACAACCCATAATGGCAAGGGTTGGAGAATTGATCAAATCCAATCCATCTCATGGCCTTAAGCGGTGCACGGTAGCGACATGCACTGGGCTTCGATGCAGAGCGGAAGGAAAGGGAAAGCATCGAAGGCTGGGCCGGGAAAATCGATAATATATTGAGAAATAACCGACAAAGCCCAAATCTGCCGGTTGTCTGACCCTGCTCATGCAAGGCTGAAAGCGAAGATGCGCGTTTTCTGTCCCTGAACAGTGCAAGAAGCTGCGTTCTGGAAGGGGGCCTTCTGCGCATGGTCAAATTTTCCGAATCCGGTGTCGAGGGTAAGGAATCGCAAGCATTAGGTCCGAATCGGTCTGATTGATTGCCCTATCGGCCAGAAGTTCTGAGAAACCGCGAAAAAACCGCGAAACTTTATTGCGCGGCAGTGACCCGAATTGGCACTTTTTGACAAAATTTCGCCACATCACTGAAATTCGCCTGAATTTTCAAGGCTTACCCATGGTCAACTTGAAATCTGCTCTTGCTAATTTGGTGCAGACAAAAAAATAATCCCTGCATTGTCGCGCTTGCCGCGAGAAGAAACCGACGTGATTGCCGGATAAACCGGCTCACAAAAGGGAGAGTACTCAATGAAAATCAAAACGACCCTCATGGCGTCGACCGCCGCGCTGCTCGTGCTTTCGGGCGCAGCCTTTGCTGCAAGCCCGATGGCTGGCGAGACGCTGGCCGCCGACCAGACCTTCACCTATCAGGACATTGACGAGAGCCCCTCGATTGATCCGGGCATGGTCGAAGACGTTTCTGGTTCGGCCGTTGTTCGCAACCTGTTCGAAGGCCTGATGAACCAGGATGCCGACGGCAACCTGATCCCCGGCGTAGCCACCGGCTACGACCTCTCCGACGACAAGATGACCTACACCTTCCACCTGCGCGCCGACGCGAAGTGGTCGAACGGTGATCCGGTCACCGCTGGTGACTTCGTCTACGCATGGCGCCGCGCGGCCGATCCGGCCACCGCTTCGCCCTATGCCTGGTTCGTGACCGACATCACCGGCATCAAGGGTGCTGGCGCCGTTGGTTCGGGCGATGCTGCTCCCGACACCCTCGGTGTTGAAGCTGCCGACGATCAAACCCTCGTCGTCCACCTCGAGCGCCCGGTTCCCTACTTCGCCCAGACCGTGACCCACGCCACCATGTTCCCGGTGCCGCAGGCCGTTGTCGAAGCTCATGGTGCCGAGTGGACCCGCCCCGAGAACATCGTCGGCAACGGCGCCTATGTTCTGACCGAGCACGTTCCGCAGGAGCGTATGGTCATGGAGCGCAACGCCAACTACTGGAACGATGGCGAGACCGTCATCAACAAGGTCGTCCGTCTCATCATCAACGACGAGACCCAGGCCTTCACCCGTTGGCAGGCAGGCGAGCTTGACCTCGTCGGTGTTCCGACCGGTCAGTATCTCTCGCTCAAGGAGCAGTATCCGGCCGAGATCTACTCGAACCCGCGTCTCTGCACCTACTACTACAACTTCAACATGCGGGATAACGCACCGGAATGGATGAAGGACGTTCGGGTGCGTCAGGCTCTGAACCTTGGCTTCGACCGCACGGTTATCACCGACGGCATCCTGCAGGCTGGCCAGATCCCGGCCTACACCTTCACGCCGCCGACCACCGCTGGGTTTACCGTCCCGGTTGTCGAATCTGCTGCCATGACCCAGGACGAGCGTAACGAGCTTGCCAAGTCGCTTATGGCTGAAGCTGGCTATGGCCCCGATAATCCGATCAGTGCCGAAATCCTCTACAACACCTCGGAAGGTCACAAGTCGATCGCCATCGCGGTTAGCCAGATGTGGAAAGAGAACCTCGGGATCGAATCCACCATCAACAACATGGAATGGGGGACCTTCCTCGAGGCCCGCGGTGCTGGCCAGTTCGAGATCTCCCGTGCCGGTTGGTGTGGTGACTACAACGAAGCCTCGACCTTCCTCGATCTTTATGGTTCGGGCTCGGGATACAACGACGCTGGCTACAACAGCGCCGAAGTTGACGCCCTTCTCGCCGAGGCAAAGACCGCAGAAGATCCGCAGTCTCTCTACAACCAGATCGAAACCATCGCTGCCGCTGACGCACCGATCATCCCGATCTACTTCTACACCTCGGTTGGCGCACGTCAGGCAACCCTCAAGGGTTGGCCGGACAACAACGTCGAGAACGCTTGGTACGCTCGCGACCTGTACAAGGTCGAGTAATCGACAAGCCGATCTAAACCAGCCGCGCCCCCAAACGGGGGCGCGGAACTTTTAATCTCTACTCCGATAGGGATCCCCTGATGTTCACCTATATCGCACGCCGCCTTACGGTGGCTGTCCCGACGATCCTGATCCTGATCACGATCTCGTTCGTTCTTATGTGGTCTGCTCCTGGCAGCCCGTTCATGGGCGAAAAGCTTCCGCCACCGGAAGTGATGGCAAATCTCGAAGCCAAGTATGGGCTAGATCAGCCCTACTGGAAGCAATACGTCGATTATCTGACGAACGTGATCTTCCACTTCGACTTCGGCCCGTCGTTCAAGTTTAAGGATCGCACGGTCAACGACATTATCGCGCAGGGTTTCCCGGTCACACTGACCTATGGCTTTTGGTCGTTTATCGTCGCCGTGATCTTTGGCGTCGGTCTCGGCGTCACAGCGGCCATCCGCCACAACACATGGCTCGACTACCTGTCGGTTGGTTTCGCCATCGGCTCGCAGTCGATCCCGAACTATGTCATGGCGCCAATCCTCGTTCTGGTATTCACCCTCTGGCTCGGATGGCTGCCGGGCGGTGGCTGGGAAGGCGGGACATGGGATCACATCATCATGCCGGTGATTGCGCTTTCGACCTCGTATTTCGCCTCCATCGCGCGGATTACCCGCTCGTCGATGCTTGAAGTGTTGAATTCGGGCTTCATCCGCACGGCCAAGGCCAAGGGCCTGCCGATGAGCCGCGTGATCCTCAAGCATGCACTCAAGCCGGCGCTCCTGCCGGTTCTGTCCTACCTCGGGCCCGCCTTTGTCGGCATGGTTACTGGCTCGGTGATCATCGACCAGTATTTCTCGACCGGCGGCATCGGCCAGTTTTTCGTCAACTCGGCCTTCAACCGGGACTATTCGACCATGATGGGCATCACCATCCTCGTCGGCACCCTGACGATCATCTTCAACCTTCTTGTCGACGTGCTCTACGCGTGGATCGACCCGAAGATCCGGTACTGAGGGGCTGACCATGTATCCTGACAAAACCAAAATGGAATCGCTCGCCGAGGCAACCAATCTCGCCGAGGTGAAGGGCCGCTCGCTCTGGAGCGATGCGCGAACCCGCTTTGCGCGCAACAAAGCTGCGGTCGGGGGGCTCGTCGTTTTGATTGCGATCTTGCTTTTCGCCCTGCTCGGTTCTTTCTTTCAGGCTTGGACCTATGAAGCGATCGACTGGAAGCTTATGGGCCGAGTGGCCCAGATCGGCGGTCCGAGTGTCGAGAACGGCCACTATTTCGGCGCCGACGAACTGGGCCGCGATCTTTATGCCCGCGTCGTTCAAGGCACCGGCATCTCGATCATGGTCGGCGTGGTCGGCTCGCTCGTCGCGGTGATCGTCGGCACGCTATATGGCGCGACCGCCGGATTCTTCGGTGGCCGGATCGACAATATCATGATGCGGACCGTCGACGTCTTGATGTCGATCCCCTTCATGTTCGTTCTGATCCTGATGCTCGTCATCTGGGGCCGCTCGATCACCATGCTTTTCGTGGGCATCGGCCTTATCAGCTGGCTCGACATGGCGCGGATCGTGCGCGGCCAGACGCTGACCATCAAGAACAAGGAATTCGTCGAGGCGGCGATCGCGGTGGGCGTGAGCCCCTTCACGATCATCCTGCGCCACATCGTGCCGAACCTTCTGGGCATCGTCGTGGTCTATGCGACGCTACTGATCCCGGGCCTGATCATGGCGGAAAGCTTCATCAGCTTCCTCGGCCTAGGCGTGCAAGAGCCGATGACCTCGCTCGGCGCCCTGATCCAAGCCGGTTCCAAGCAGATGCTCTATGGCGCCTGGTGGCAGATCGCCTTCCCGCTCTTCTTCTTCCTCGCCACGCTTTTCGCCTTCACCTTCGTCGGCGACGGCCTGCGCGATGCGCTCGACCCGAAGGACCGCTGATATGAGTTTGCTAGAAATCAACGACCTCAAGGTCACTTTCCGCACGAACGACGGCCCGGTAAACGCGGTCAACGGCGTGTCGTTCAACATCGACAAGGGCGAGACCCTCGCCATCGTCGGCGAGAGCGGCTCGGGCAAGAGCCAGACGGCGTTCGCCGCGATGGGCCTTCTCGCCCAGAACGGCAGCGCCACGGGCTCGGTCAAGTTCGACGGCAAGGATCTTCTGAAGCTCTCGCAGCGCGAGCTGAACAAGGTCCGCTCCGACGAGATCGCGATGATCTTCCAAGACCCGATGACCTCGCTCAATCCCTATATGCGGGTGAGCGACCAGATGGCCGAGGTGCTTGTCCTGCACAAGGGGATGTCCAAGTCCGACGCCGTCAAGGAAGCCGCCAAGATGCTCGACGCGGTGCGGATCCCCGAGGCGAACCAGCGCGTGCGCCAGTATCCGCACGAGTTTTCGGGCGGGATGCGCCAACGCGTGATGATCGCCATGTCGCTTCTGTGTCGCCCCCGCCTTCTGATCGCCGACGAGCCGACCACCGCGCTCGACGTGACGGTGCAGGCGCAGATCATGGAGCTTCTGGGCGATATCCGCTACGAGTTTGGAACTGCTGTGATCCTGATCACCCACGATCTTGGCGTTGTGGCCGGTTTCTGTGACCGGACCCTCGTCATGTATGGCGGGCAGATCATGGAAGAGGGCGTGACCGAAGAGCTGTTCGAGAAGCCGACACATCCCTATACCCGCGGCCTTCTCTCCGCCGTTCCGCGCCTCGACCGCGACGACGAGATGCTCATTACTATCGCCGGCGAGCCGCCCGATATGTCGCATTTGCCGGCGGGCTGCCCGTTTAGCCCGCGTTGTGCCAATGTTCGCGCCGAGTGCGCTCAGACCCGGCCCCAACTCACGACGATGGACGGCCGCCGTCGTGCCTGCCACGTCCCGGTCAAGGAGGTGGCATGATGGCGACCCCATTCCTCACACTTGAGAACCTGCAGGTTACGTTTGAGATCCGCCGCCCCGGCTCCTGGCCTTGGACGCCGCCGCGCCAACTCCATGCTGTGAATGGCGTGAGCCTTGATCTGGCGGCGGGCGAATGCCTTGGTATCGTCGGCGAAAGCGGCTCAGGCAAATCAACGCTGGCCCGTGCGATCATCGGCACTGTGCCGACCTCGGGCGGCAAGATCCGGTTCGAAGGCAAAGACCTTGCGGAAATGGAGCCTGGCGAGCGCCGCGCCCATCGCCGCGATGTGCAGATGATCTTTCAGGATCCGCTGGCCGCGCTCAACCCGCGAATGACGGTGGGCGAGATCATCGCCGAGCCCCTGGTCACGCACTTCCCCAAGACGCCCCGCGCCGAGGTGAAGCAGCGCGTCGCCAAGCTGATGGAGCGTGTGGGCCTTCTGCCGAACCTCATCAACCGCTATCCGCACGAGTTTTCGGGCGGCCAGTGCCAGCGCATCGGCATCGCCCGCGCCCTGATCCTCGAGCCCAAACTCGTGATCTGTGACGAGCCGGTGTCGGCTCTCGACGTGTCGGTGCAGGCGCAGGTGATCAACCTCCTGATGGAGTTGCAGCGCGACATGGGCCTGTCGATGATCTTCATCGCCCACGATCTGTCAGTGGTGAAGCATATCTCCGACCGGATCGGCGTGATGTATCTGGGCCGGATCATGGAAGAGGGCGACGCCGATCGCCTGACGACGCGGCCCGAGCACCCCTATACGCAAGCGCTCATCTCGTCGGTGCCGATCCCCGATCCCAAGCTGGAGAAGGCGCGCCCGCGCGAGGTGATCGTAGGCGAATTGCCCTCGCCGATGAACCCGCCCTCGGGCTGTGTCTTCCGCACCCGCTGCCGCAAGGCGCAGGCGAGCTGCGCGGGCGAGCGTCCGAAAATGATCACGATTCCGGGCGAGGATCACAAGGTGGCCTGCCCGTTCCACGAAGCCGAGGCGCTTCTTGAAGTGACGGCTTGAGGCCAACAGCATTGATCAAAGCGGCGGCCTCTGGGCCGCCGTTTTTCTTTCAGTAGTCGCGCTCGAAGAAGATACCGAGGCTGGTCTGACCCTCGCTGTCGATACTGCCCTTGGCTGTCAGCGTTTCCGACAGATCGAGATTGAGGCTGAGCTCACTCTGGCCGCCGCTCGAGACGGCGACATCGGAATACAAGTTTTCGCCAAAATATCTGCCAACCCGGAAGGTCGTGTCTCCTTCGGGGTTCGAACTGATGTCCAGATCATCGAGGCCAAACCGCTGTCGAAGGTTGTCGACAAGACCGGCACCGCCACGACCAGCGAGGGTCGCGACCGCGGAGGCAAGTTGAACCGCCTGGAGCGGCGATATCTGATCGAGGCCGCGGCCGAAAAGAAGCTGTGAAATGATCTCGTCCTGCGGCAGATCAGGCGTCGACGACAACACAAAATCGGGTGAATCGAGTCTTCCCTCAACGCTCAGGTTGACGATCGTTCCGCTTCGCGCGGTCGTGGTTGCGGCAAGCTGAATCTCGGGCATCAGGTCGCCACGGATATCGGCCGAGCCTTGAGTAAGGTCGAAGCGTTGCTGCAGGATATCAAGCCTGCCCCGGATCAGATCAAGGCGGCCCACTGGCGCGATATCAGCTGTCGATCCTCCCAACGTCAGGGCGCCCCCAAGCTCGGCGTCGAGCCCTCGCCCCCGCACAAAAACCTGTTCGGGCGCAAGGATGCGGATATCGAGGTCGTAGGAAACACCTCGGCCGCCGCCGGTGTTGGCCGCTTTGGTCAGACCTGCCCGCGCAAGGGACTCTGTGATGTCTGGTGAAGCCCCGATATGGGTGATCTCCGGGATATCGCCTGCGGCACTGATGCTGGACGATGGAACACGCAGCTCTGTTGTTCCAAGCCGAACCTCGCCCGAGATGAGCGCACCGCCTGTCAACGGACCCGAGATCCCCACCGCGCCGTCGAGCGTGGTCTGATACAATGCCGGATCGCGCAGCACCCAGCCGGATAGCTGCAGGCCAAGATCTGCAGAGATCGGGGCTGAAAGGCCCACCACCCCGCTCAGCCGTGCGTCGCCGCCTGCCGGAGATGTTCCCGAGAGGTCGATCCTGACACTTCCGCCTTCGAAGCTGGCAGCACCACTTAGCCCTTCGATGGATTGCCCCAGAAGAGGATCGGCAAGCCGGCCCTCGGCAAGAGATAGCGTGCCACTCAAACCGCCGAGGATATTGCCGTCCAAACTGCCCCGTAGCCCCAGATCAAAGCGCACCATGCCAGCGGCGCGGCGAGGCTCTAGTATTTGGTTCAATAGGCCAAGAGGCAGGGCCCCTGAAAGCCGGAGATCGGCAGGCAGATCTTCTCCCACGCTGCCGCTGATATCCGCCTGCAAACCGCCTGGGCCAGTCACCTTGGCGCTTTCGAGCGACCATAGACCATCCTCGCTGCGGGTGGCGGCGCCACCGGCCTCAAGTGGCCCGGCAAAGTCCGATGCGATCAGCGCCATATCAGCGATGCGGGTGCTGAATTCGGCCTTGGGTCCGTCCGTCATCTGGGTGAGGCTGCCAGAGAGGGACAGGTTGGCCGTTTCTGCCGAAAGGGATGGAACGATGATTGCCGTCCCTTCGCGCCGTTCCACGACAGTCTGAATTTTGCCTGCGCCTGCGAGAAGCGGGTTCAGAATGTCGGTTGCCAGCTCCAGATTTGACGTTGTTGCTTCGGCGGCGATCGCAAAATCCGAGAAATCCAGAGTGGAGCGGCCGTTTACCGTTGCTTCCGCCTGCCCGCCGATCTGGATGCCGGCAAGGGAAGCAAGGCGTGAAAGATCCCGGGAAGTCGCCTTCGCCGTGCCACGGAACTCGCGGGGGGCATCGGCAGAGATTTGGCCCGTCAGCGCCAATTCCTCGCCCGCCCCGGCGGCAGATAGGGCAAGGGATGTTGCACCGTCAGCCTCTGGCCGGGCGATGATCTCGAAGGTTGCCGGGCCATCCACACCCGGAACGACCAGCGCAAGGTCTGCAAGATCAAGCCGCAGGTCGGCCTCGAGGCTTTGACTGGTGAGCGAAAGCGCCCCTTTGGCCGCGAACGTGCCGCCCTGGGAATTAAGTCCTTCGATTCGGACGCCGGACCCATCGCGGATGAGGCGCGCGCTCCCTGCTGTCCGCCCGGTCAAGAGTGGATCAAGGTTAGTAAGACCGACCGCCAGCCCATTGGTCTCGGCGTTGAGCCACAGGTTGAACGACAGGTCGGTGGGCTGAATGTTCCCGCTGAGGGAGGCCTTTACCGCGCCCGACAGGTCGCGACCAGTAAGTAGAGAAAAGCGCTCCAGACTCTCGATGTCGAACGATGCTTCAGTTCGAACCATGAAATCCTCACCCGCTCCGGAGATTTCCGCATTGGCACTTAGGCCAATCCCCGGCCCTTCCAGTGACAGGCCCCGAATGCGGAATGGCTCGCCGTCGATGTGCGACAGCTGCACGCCTCCGCTGAGCCGGTCGCCGAGCGCAGCCGAAAGCTCTTGATCGGCAAAGGCAGCGCCCTCGGCGCGATAGGCAATCGTGCCGTCAAAGCGGCGCGGGGCTTCGTCCTCGCCTTGGGTGATGGTGCCGCTGCCCTCGATCAAAGCCGTGGTCGCAGAGAAACCGGGGCGACCAATTTGATCGGCGCGGAGCGTTGCG
This sequence comes from uncultured Paracoccaceae bacterium, assembly GCA_937138255.1. Classification (GTDB taxonomy): domain Bacteria; phylum Pseudomonadota; class Alphaproteobacteria; order Rhodobacterales; family Rhodobacteraceae; genus RFZI01. Next base: position 23,657 of record CAKZOU010000069.1, on the reverse strand, counting down.
GCCCAAGTATCCCCCTTGCCGGCATCATAGGCCAGAGACAGGTCGGCCGAGGCGACAGTGGTGGCCTGGCCTGTCAGAGGCAAAAGCACGGGGGCACCCTCGGGATCTGCAAGTCTGCCCTTTAGATCAAAGCGTTCTGGCCACCCGCCGGGAGTGAGCCTCGCCGATCCTTGGAGAGCAAGGCTGCGACTTGATAGAGACAAGTCCGACAAGACCAGCTGTCCGGTGCTGCGCCGGATAGCCGAGGTTGTCAGCTCGACCTGTCGGCCAAAGAATGGCCGGTATTCCGGCAGGAACAGCGCCGATATATCCCCCGAGAGCGCCAGATCGTATTGCGCCTCTTCTCCAAGCCCGAATGCGATCCTGCCCTCGAGCCGCCGCACGCCTTCGGTGTCGAGCGTGAGCGTCGCTGCGAAGGCGTCGACCGGCGCCTCACCGCCGAGGGTCAGGTGCAGGGCGGGCGCTCCGGCAATGCCAAGCGCCTTGGCCGCAAGTCCACCTTCGCCCTCGTCAAGATCAAGATAGGCTTTGAGAATGCGGCTCTCGTTTGAGTAGCTGGCCTCCAGAGCGAAAGCGCCAATCCCTCCATCTATTCGTTGCGACAAGAGTTGAGCGGAGCCCTCGCCACCGCCGAGCGCCAGTGCACCCGAAAGGCTCAGGTCGACGTGCTCCCCGGCAATCCCTTCAGCAATCGAAATGCGTTCGACATTCAATGCGCCCACATCCACCGAAACGGGCAGGTCAGGTAGGGCGAAGGGTGTCGCTTCGGGCTTGATTGGGTCTGTCGAGGCAACTGGCCAGCGGATCAGATGGACAACGTCCGCTACAAGCCGGTCAATATCGACGCGGCCGGTTACAAGAGCGCCACGGTCCCAGTTGAGACGCCCGCCTTCGATTACAAGCCATTCGCCTTGCGTGTCTGAGACAGTCAATCGCTCAAAACGGGCTTCCGAACTTAGGGCGCCGGAGAATCCTTCGATCTCGACCTGACGTCCGCCGCCGGAGAGCGAACGCTCCAAAAGGCGAGTCAGAAAATCCTTGTCGGTTTCTTCCTGCGCCAAAGCGGTAAAAGGCAAAAGCAGAACCAAAAGGAGAAGAAGCCGTCGCATCAGAAGGCCTGTCCGATGCCAATGTAGATATTGATCGACTGGCCAGCGCCCGTGCCGGTGATCGGGGTCGCCACGTCAAGGCGGAGCGGGCCAAGGCCCGTCTGATAGCGAATGCCGATGCCCGCCCCTGCGTGCCAATCGCCATTGGTCAAGGGCAGGGCGCTTGCGCCGACATAGCCCGCATCGGCAAAACCGACGATACCGATCGTATCGGTCACGCTGGCGCGGACTTCCGCTGAAAGAGCCGCAAGGCTCAGCCCGCCGATCCGGTCGCCACCGCCCAGATCGATGGCGAGCGATTGATAGGGCTGGCCCCGAACTGTCCCGCCGCCGCCGGAAAAGAAGAGATAGTCGGGCGGCGCGGACAACAGATCGGGCCCCATCACCGTGCCAAGCTGGCCGCGCAGGGCGAAAGTCGGATTGCCGGCCGCGCCCGGCGTGAAATAGGCGCGGCCCTCCGTCCAGAGCCGAAGGCCGGTTGCCGCATCGCCCGAGAGGCTGAGAAACGGGGTCGCTTTGGCGTCGAGGAAATAGCCCTTGTGCGCGTCTAGGGCATTATCGCGCTTGTCGAATGTAGCGGTGCCGGGAAGGGTCAGGACGGTATAGCTGCGGGTGCCCAAATCGTCGCTGATCTGCGCCGTCTTTGCGCCCACGGCGAGGCTGAGTTGCAGCGTTTCACCAAACCGTCGGCGCAGGCCAACATCTAGGCTGGCCGAATTCATGCCGTAGAGCGGGTCTTCGCGGTGGAGGATTTCGGCTCCGGCGAGAAGGTCGGTGTCGGCATCTAGCGTTGCTGGCCGCACAAAGGCCGCGCCAAGACGCGCATCCAGAGCGCCGGTCGCGCCGCCAATCCCCTCGACCGAGCCGTCGATACGCAGGTTTTCGGATCCGCCAAGGAGATTGCGGTGAATCCAATATGCGCTGAGCGCGAGGCCATCGAACGAGGTCAGCTCGGCACCAAAGCCAAGGCGGCGCGGCTTTTCCTCTACGACATTCAACGTGATAGGCAAGGCAAGATCGACGGTCGTCGCGTCGGCTTCGGTCAGGCTCGCGGCGCGGAAGGCTCCAGCGCGGCGCAGTCGGGCGAGGGCGCGGTCGATCTCGGCGGGGCTATATACAGAACCTTGAGGGAGGCCAGCGATCTCGCGGATGCGGTCATCGGAAACGGTGCTATTGCCCTCGACAGCTACGGGGCCAAAGGTCAGTTGTGCACCTGGCGCGAACCCAAGGCTGACGTCGAGTTGGCTATCCCTGTGATCGGCAATCACGCGCTGGCTCTCGAGCGTGGCTTTGGCATGACCGGCGTCGCGCCACGCGTTGATCCCCGTTCGCGCAGCCTCGCGGATCGCGTCGGTGCTGGCAGGCAGGCCAGTGACGAACGTGGCGGGCATCTCTGCGCCTTCGGGAAGCGGCGAGGCCTCGGTTGCTCCAAAACGGAAGGCTGGCCCTGGCGTGACGATAATCTCGACCCCGCGGATGCTTGATGGTGCATCAAGCGGCGCGATGCCTGCCGCTTCGCGCCCGTCGACGAGGATCGACACCGTGGCGCCAAAATAGCCTTCTGCATAAAGCGCGGCGAGAAGGCGGGGATAATCAGCGCGCGCCGCGGCGACGATGTCCTGAGCCGACGCCTCGCCGCTCGCTTCTTGCGCCACTAGTAGCGATGCCGCTTCGAGGGCGGGCCTAAGGGCGCTGTTTTCGGTGATACGGAACCGGATATCTTGCGATAGCGCGGGCAGGGCGCTCAGGGTGAGCGCGAGAATACCGGCGACAGGGCGGACCATACGGGCCACGGGGATTCTCCTCGCGGGGCATCAGGCAGACAGGCTCTATTGTCCTAGCCGATGAGGACGGCAATGAAAACGCGCATTCCTTGAGCGGCGGAGCCCCGCCTATGCGCCAGCGAAGGGATCTTCGGGATAGCCGACGCCGGCAAGATAGAGCCCGTCTGGCGGGCAGACCGGGCCACAGGCGGCACGATCCCGCGCCTCGAGCGCGGCCTTCACATCGTCAGGCTCCCAAGCACCGGCGCCGACCCGTTCGAGTGTGCCGACAAAGCTGCGCACCTGATTGTGCAGGAACGACCGCGCCCGCAGGTGAAAGCGGAATTCGGCCCCGTCAGGGCGGGCGATTTCCTCGATACGCAGCTCGTCGAGTGTTTTGACGGGGCTTTCGGCCTGACAGATCGACGAGCGAAAGGTGGTGAAATCGTGCTTGCCGATCAGGTGGTTGGCCGCTTCCTGCATGGGCGCGAGGCTCAGGGGGTGGTTCACCCGCCACGCGAGGCCCGTCTCGACGGTCAGGGGTGCGCGGCGGCTGATGAGCCGGAAGAGATATCGCCGCTCGATGGCCGAAAACCGAGCGTGCCAGTCGTCGGCCACGCGGGCGCAGGCGGTGATGGCCACGGGCGCGGGCTTGAGATGCCAGTTGAGCGCCTCCGACAGGCGGAACGGCTCCCAATCCTTTTCCATGTCGCAATGCGCGACCTGTGCGGTGGCGTGCACGCCCGCATCGGTGCGCCCCGCTGCGGCAATCGTGTGGTCCCGCGGCTCGAGCTTGGCCAGCGCGGCCTCGATCGCCCCCTGAACCGAAGGCTGATCGGCCTGCCTTTGCCAGCCGGCAAAGGGCGCGCCGTGGTATTCTATTCTGAGAGCATAGCGGGGCATGACCTTGCCCTAGCCCAGAGCGGGCGATCCGGCAAGCGGCTGGGGCTACCCAAGGGGCCGATGCGCCCCTATCTATCTAGGGAAACACGAGGAAAGGGGCAGGTTTGGACCTCAGCCAGATTGCCGATGGACTTTTCAGGCGGCTCGAGACCGCCACCGAGACCGTGACCGCGCCTTTTGGCGAGAGCGTGGTCCGGCTTGGCGTGACCGGCCTTTCGCGGGCGGGCAAGACGGTCTTCATCACCTCGCTGGTCGCCAACCTCATGGACCGGGGCCGGATGCCCCAGCTTCTGTCGGCCGCCGCTGGCACGATCCGCACGGCATTTCTTCAGCCCCAGCCCGACGACACGCTGCCGCGCTTTGACTATGAGGCCAACCTCGCGCGGCTGACCGCGAAAGAGCCCACTTGGCCCTCGGGCACCCGCCGGATCAGCGAATTGCGCCTGTCGTTCCGCATCGAGCCCAAAGGGGCGCTCGCGGGTCTTCGGGGTGCGCGGACGGTGCATCTCGATATCGTCGATTACCCGGGCGAGTGGCTTTTGGACCTCGGCCTGATGGAGATGAGCTTCGAGGCATGGTCGGAGCGGACGCTCCAGCGCCTCGATCACCGCCCGCTGGCGGCGGATTTCCTTGCGCGGCTGTCGGCGACGGATGCTTCGGCGGAGTTCACCGAAGAAGCAGCGCAGGATCTGGCTAAGGCCTATACCGATCACCTCCACGCCGCCCGCGACGCAGGCTATAGCGATTGCTCGCCGGGGCGGTTTCTGTTGCCGGGCGAGATGGAGGGCTCGCCCGTTCTCTCCTTCGCGCCGCTGAGAAAGCCTGAGAAGGCCGGCAAAGCCTCGCTCTGGCACGAGTTTGAACGTCGCTTTGAAAGCTATAAGAAAAAGGTCGTCGGCCCCTTCTTCCGCGAACATTTCGCCCGGATCGACCGGCAGATCGTCTTGGTCGATGTGCTTGGCGCGATCCATGCAGGCCCCCGCGCGGTTGAAGACCTCCGGCAGGCGATGGCCGATATCCTCGTGGCCTTCCGCCCCGGCAAAAGCCCCTTTCTCGCCCGCCTTCTGGGTGGCAAGCGGATCGAGAGGATCCTCTTCGCCGCCACCAAGGCCGACCACCTTCATCACAGCCAGCACCCGCGCCTGACAGCGATCACCGAGGCGCTTTTGCGCGGTGCCAAGGACCGGGCGGATTTCGCCGGGGCAGAGACCGCCGCCATGTCGATCGCAGCCCTTCGGACCACGGTCGAAGACACGGTGACGCGCGAGGGCGAAAAGCTCGACGTTGTGCGCGGGCGGCTTCTCGATAGCGGTCGTCTGGCTGCCTTCTACGCGGGCGAACTGCCAGAAGACCCCGCCCACCTGCTGACCCCCGCGCGGGAGGGGGCAACGGCATGGCTCGACACCGACTACGAGATCATGCAATTCGCCCCCGCGCCGCTGACCCTCCGCCCCGGCGACGGCCCGCCGCATATCCGGCTCGACAAGGCCGCGCAGTTCCTGATCGGAGACAAGTTATGACCGAGCTGAACCGCAGGAAATCGCTCTTGATCGAGATCGAACCGGGCGCGGCGCAGAATGGCCCCGAGGCCGCGCCGCCGGTCGGCGATCTGCCGCTGGAAACTTCGATGCAACGGGTGATCGCCCGAGGCGCCGCACCGCGCGGCGGGCGGCTTGCACGGTGGTTCTGGGGGAGCCTGTCGGCGCTTCTGGGCTTTGCCCTGTCGCTCGCGGCGTGGAACTTTGTGACGACCCTTCTTGAACGAAATCAAATCCTTGGCGCGATTGCGCTGGGGCTCTTGGCGATTTTCCTCGGCGTTGCGGCGCTGATTTCCCTGCGCGAGCTGTCGGCCTTCAGCCGCCTCCGCCGCCTCGACAAGATTCAGACGGAAGCCAAGATCGCCGCATCCGAGGCGAGCCTTTCCGGCGCGCAGGCGGTGGTCGATGACCTGACCCGCCTTTACCAAGGGCGCGAGGATATGCGCTGGGGCTTGGCGCGGCTGAAGGACCAGCGGGGCGAGATGTTTGACGCCGATGGCCTGTTGCTGCTGGCCTCGCATACCCTCCTCGATCCGCTTGATGCCCGCGCCATGGCCGAGGTCGAAGCCGCCTCGCGGCAGGTCGCGGCGGTGACAGCCATTGTGCCATTAGCGCTGGCGGACGTGGCCACAGCCCTTGCCGCCAACCTGCGGATGATCCGGCGCATCGCGGAAATCTACGGCGGCAGGGCCGGGACGCTCGGCAGCTGGCGGCTCGCCCGCTCTGTCCTCGGCCACCTTGTCGCCACGGGCGCGGTGGCGGTGGGCGACGATCTGATCGGCTCGGTCGCGGGGGGCGGGGTTCTCTCCAAGGTCTCACGCCGGTTCGGCGAGGGCGTTATCAACGGCGCGCTGACCGCCCGCGTGGGCCTTGCCGCGATCGACGTCTGCCGCCCGATCCCCTTGGCCCCCGGCAAACGCGCCTCGGTGACGGCCGTTGTGGGGCGGGCGCTCAAGGGGCTGTTCGGGTCGTCGAAAGACTAGTCGAGCTTGGGAGGGCCGTCGCTCGCGGCCCCTTCGATGCCAAGCCGAAGACCGCGCCCGATGCGGTGCGCCAGCGCCGACCACGCGGCGGCCAGATCGGGTGGCAGCTCGGCGTTCAAGACCTCGTCGAAAAGCCCGAGCCAAATGGCGAAATGCGGCCCTTCGACGTTGCCAGCCGCCATATGCGCGGCCATCGGATTGCCGTCATAGCTCTTCTCGAACAGGATCGCATTGCGCCAGAAGCGGGCGATCTTGGCCTCGTGGGCATCCCAGTTGCGGACGTGTTTCCAGAAGATCGGCCCAAGAACCGGATGCGCCCGGACGCGGGCATAAAAGCGGAAGACGACCCAGTCGATCTGGTCTTCGGTGATCGGAAAGCGGGGCGGGATGGATGTGCTCATGCGCCGATCCTCTGCCTGCGCCGCGCCGCTTGCAAGCCGGCAGCCTGCCGCAGTTGCAAAGGCTTTACCCTGCCTGCGCCCGCGCCTATAAGCGCCGCATGGTTTTCGCATATGTGATCATCGCCCGAATTACGCACCCGGCGCTCTGAGACAGAGTCGCCGGGCCAAGGTGTCTGAGACCTCGCACCGCCCCAAATCCAGACCTGACTTCCGATTGAAGGACGCAAGAGATGTGCGCCGAGACACCTGACTACAAAGCCACGCTGAACCTGCCGAAAACCGATTTCCCGATGCGCGCGGGCCTGCCCCAGCGCGAGCCTGCCTGGCTCGAGCGGTGGAACCAGATCGGCGTTTACGAGAAGCTGCGCGAAAAGGCCAAGGCGGGCGGGCGCAAGCCCTTTACCCTGCACGATGGCCCTCCTTACGCCAACGGCCACCTGCACATCGGCCACGCGCTGAACAAGATCCTCAAGGATATGGTTGTCCGCAGCCAGCAGATGATGGGCCGCGATGCCCGCTATATCCCCGGTTGGGATTGCCACGGCCTTCCCATCGAGTGGAAGATCGAAGAGCAATACCGCGCCAAGGGCCTCAACAAGGACGATGTCGATGTCGTCGCCTTCCGGCAGGAATGCCGCAAGTTTGCCGAGGGCTGGGTCGATATCCAGCGCGAAGAGTTCAAGCGTCTTGGCGTCACCGGCACTTGGGATCGCCCCTATCTGACGATGGATTTCCACGCCGAGCGGGTGATCGCCGAGGAGTTCATGAAGTTCCTCATGACCGGCACGCTCTATCAGGGATCCAAGCCCGTCATGTGGTCGCCCGTTGAAAAGACCGCGCTGGCCGAGGCCGAGATCGAGTATCACGACCACAAGAGCCACACGATCTGGGTTCCGTTTAAGCTGCACGCTCCAGTTCGGGATTTCGGTAATGATCAAACTCCGGTTTTCCGAGACCTTGAGCTGTTGAATGCAAGAGTGGTCATTTGGACGACTACTCCATGGACCATTCCCTCAAACAAGGCTGTCGCCTATAACTCGGCGATTTCTTATGGCCTGTATCGGGTCCTAGAAACACAAGAGGAGAGCTGGGTCTCGCCTAATGAACTCTTCTTGTTTGCCAATGCTTTGGCTGAAGATTCTCTTGCAAAGGCACGAGTTACTAAGTTCGAGAAAATTAGGGACGTTAAGACTAGCGAGTTTGAAGGTTTGGTTTGTGATCACCCCTTCCGCGGCCTCGAAGGTGCCAATGGCTTCTGGGACTACGACGTTCCGATGATCGACGGCGAGCACGTGACCGACGACGCCGGCACCGGATTTGTCCACACCGCGCCGAGCCATGGTGCGGATGACTACGACTGTTTCGTCAAGCGCGGCTGGCAGGACCGGATGACCCACAACGTGGGCGAGGAATCCGAATTCCTGCCGCATGTTCCCTTCTTTGCTGGGCTTCAGGTCTTTGATGCCAAGGGCAAAGAGGGCAAGGCGAATGCCGCGGTGATCGAAAAGCTGGTCGAAGCGGGCGGCATCATCGCTCGTGGCCGTGTCACCCATAGCTACCCCCATTCGTGGCGTTCCAAGGCTCCGGTCATCTTCCGCAATACGCCGCAGTGGTTTGCCGCCATCGACCGCGCCGTGGGCGACGGGCAGGACGCCTATGGCAAGACGATCCGCGAGAGGGCGCTCACCTCGATCGACAAACTGGTGGAATGGACGCCCGTTGCTGGCCGCAACCGCCTTTACAACATGATCGAAGCGCGGCCCGACTGGGTCTTGTCGCGCCAGCGCGCCTGGGGTGTGCCGCTGACCTGTTTCACCAAGAAGGGCGCCCTGCCGACTGACGCGGATTTCCTTCTGCGCGATCCGCAGGTCAACGCCCGCATCGTTGCGGCCTTTGAAGCCGAGGGTGCCGATTGCTGGTATGTCGAGGGCGCGAAAGAGCGGTTCCTCGGCGGCATCGTCAACCCCGAGGACTATAACCAGGTCTTTGATATCCTTGACGTCTGGTTCGATTCCGGCTCGACCCACGCTTTCGTTCTGCGCGACCGCGAGGATGGCTCGGAAGACGGGCTTGCCGATGTCTATCTCGAAGGCACCGACCAGCACCGCGGCTGGTTCCATTCCTCGATGCTTCAGGGCTGTGGCACCATCGGCCGCGCGCCCTATCGCGGAGTTGTGACCTGCGGCTTCACGCTCGACGAGAAGGGCATGAAGATGTCCAAATCGCTTGGCAACATCATCGCGCCCGACAAGGTCATCAAGCAATACGGCGCCGATATCCTGCGCCTTTGGGTGGCCCAGACGGATTACACGGTCGATCAGCGGATCGGTGACGAGATCCTCAAAGGCGTGGCCGACAGCTATCGCCGCCTGCGCAATACCATGCGCTATATGCTGGGGAGCCTTGCCGATTTCACCGAGGCCGACCGCGTTGATCCTTCGCAGATGCCCGAGCTTGAGCGCTGGGTTCTGCATCGTTTGTCCGAGCTCGATCAGACCGTGCGCGAGGGCTATAAATCCTACGATTTCCAAGGGGTTTTCTCGGCGGTCTTCAATTTCGCGACTGTCGATCTTTCGGCCTTCTACTTCGATATCCGCAAGGACGCGCTCTATTGCGATGGCGACACGCCGCGCCGCCGCGCCGCGCGGACGGTGCTTGATATCCTGTTCCACCGCCTGACCACCTGGCTTGCGCCGATCCTCGTCTTCACCATGGAAGAGGTCTGGCTCGAGCGGTTCCCCGGCGAGGCATCGTCGGTGCACCTCGTCGATATGCCGGAAACTCCGGCCGAGTGGCGCGACGAGGCATTGGCCGCCAAATGGGCAACCGTGCGCCGCGTGCGGCGTGTCGTGACCGGCGCGCTTGAAATCCAGCGGACCGACAAGGTGATCGGCGCCTCGCTCGAGGCGGCGCCGGTGGTTCACGTCGATGCAGCCACCGCGGCGATCCTCAAGACCGTCGCTTTCGACGATCTCTGCATCACCTCGGCGATCGACGTCAGCACCGATCCGAGCCCTTCGGAGGCCTTCCGCTTGCCCGAGGTCGAAGGTGTGGGCGTGGTCTTCGAGATGGCCGAAGGCGAGAAATGCCAGCGCTGCTGGAAAATCCTGCCCGATGTCGGCACCCATTCGCACGCCGGCGTCTGCTATCGCTGCGACGAGGCCTTGGCATAGGCCGGAAAGTTCTTAAATCTGGTTATGAGGCGTTTGCCTTGTAACCAGAGCAGGATTTGCCATGACCCGCGTCGACAAGACCCTGATCCGCGAGCGGATGCTCGCCCTCGAATCCGCCGATCTTGAGGCTGCCCGCGAGCAATACGAAGCCTATCTCAAGGATTCGCAGCTCGACGATCAGGAAGCCTTTACCACCGACGAGATCTCCGTTGCCCGAGGGACCGCGGATATTGCCCACGCGCTCGAAGGGCCGGCGGCGATCCACGAGGCCAAGATCGCGGCGATCCGCGCGATGGATTTCGGCCCCAAGGCCGAGGCCGAGGCTGGCGCCGTGGTGAGCTTTGGCGGCCGGAACTTCGTTCTCTCGGTCGCGACCGGAACCTTCGAGGCCGGCGGCCAGACCTTCATGGGCATCGCGATGGACAGCCCCGTGGCGCAAAAGATCGCGGGCCTCGGCAAAGGTGACACGTTCGAGCAGAACGGCCGCGCCGTGAAGCTCAAAGATGTCTACTAGCGAGCGCCGCTTCGGGCTCGACACCCCGACAGGGCCGATTGTCGTCACGCTTGAGGGCGAAGCGGTGGCTGGCCTTGCTTGGGGTGAGGCTCTCCCAGCTGCGCCGGATGACACACTCGCCGCCGAGGTGGCGCGCCAGATCGACGCCTATTTCGAGCGCCGCCTGACGGAGTTCGATCTGCCCCTCAAACCCGCCTCCGGCAATTTCGCGCAGGCGATGCGGCAGGCGATGATCGACATCCCCCTCGGCCGGACCCGCACCTATGGCGAGATCGCCCGCGATCTTGGCGTCACCGCGCAGGCGGTCGGGCAGGGATGCGGGGCGAACTCGATCCCGATCATCGTTCCTTGCCACCGCGTTCTGGCTCAATGCGGTCTCGGGGGCTTTTCCGGCGGGCGAGGGATCGAAACCAAGGTAGCACTTTTACGACTTGAATCGGCGGCATCCTTGCTGATTTGATGATTAAGTTGATGAATCCCAATAAGAGCGCGTGATGAGCCTTTTCGTCTTCTTCGCCGTCCTCGGCGCAGCCCTGCTCCACGCCTCATGGAACGCGCTCATCAAACTCGGAGCCTCGAAGATGACCGGAATGGTCATCATGACGGCGGTTCAGGGTGGGGCGGGGCTCCTGATCGCGCTGGGGAGGCCCTTTCCCGAGGGGGCGGTCTGGCTCTGGCTTCTGGCCTCTGGCGCGCTACATGCGGCCTACAAGCTCTTCCTCGCCTATGCCTATGAGCACGGCGATCTGAGCCGTGTCTATCCGATCGCCCGAGGGGTTGCGCCTTTGATCGTCCTCGTCGTCGGGGCGGTTCTCTTGGCAGACGTGATCTCTGTGGCGGCCTATGTGGGCGTCATGGTCCTCGGGCTCGGCATTCTCCTGATGGCAAATGGTGCCTTGGGTTCCGGCGAAAATCGGCGGTTGATCCCCTTTGCTCTGTTCTCGGCCATGGCGACCGCAGGCTATTCGCTCGTCGATGGCATGGGCGCCCGGGTTGCCGGAGATGCGGCAACGTTCGTGGCATGGCTCTTCGCGATTGATGCGGCGCTGATGCTTCCGACCGCAGCGGCGCTCCGCGGCACGGCAATCTTTCGTGCGTCCTTGCGGTCTTGGGGGCTGGGCGCACTGGCGGCTGCGGGTTCCTACGGGGCCTATGCGATCGCGGTCTGGGCCATGACGCAGGCGCCGATCGCGCTTGTGGCAGCGCTGAGGGAAACGTCGATCCTGTTTGCCGTGGCGATAGGAGTGTTCTTCTTCGGTGAAAGGCTCGACAGGGCCAAGATGATTGCCGCCACCCTGATCGTTGGCGGGATGATCCTGACGCGGCTCTAGCCGTCGAGGCCGTAGATCAGCTGCTGGATTGCGCCTGCCGCGAGCAGATAGACCGAGGTGATGATCAGGCCATAATGGGCCCAGCTTTCGGGGTGAAAATCGACCCATGCCGCCCATCCGGCAAAGAAGGTCCAGCCAAGGGCCATGGGAATGGTGATCATTCTCCACCGTTGGGTCCGCATCGGATGAACAAAGCGAACAGGAACAAACATCGCCGCCGCCAAAAGCGCTACGAAGCCGAGGCTGACCCAGAAACTCGGTTGAAGCGCAAAGAGAACCAGCACCACCATGTTCCAGCAACCGGGAAAGCCGGAAAAGGAATAATCTTTTGTTTTCATACGGCTGTCGGCGAAATACATGGCCGAAGTGAAGGTGATGATGATAATCGCGATCCAGCCGGTCCAGCCCGGCAAAAGGCCCGACTTGAAAAGCGCATAGGCTGGCACGAAGACATAGGTCAGATAGTCGATGATCAGATCGAGAAGCACGCCGTCAAAGATTGGCGCGTTTTTCCTGACGTCATAGCGCCGGGCGAGGGGGCCGTCGATGCCATCGACGAAAAAGGCCACGACGAGCCAGACAAACATGAGGCTCCATTTCTCATCGACGGCTGCGAGCATCGCCAGCATGGCGAAAACCGCGCCCGTGGCGGTGAGAAGATGAACGGCGAGGGCTTTTTGAGTGATGGTCATTCGCCCCTCATGGCGGAAAGCTGACGCGGCGGCAATATCTCAATTGCCTAGCTACGTGGGTGGGCGCGTTCGTAGACATCCATCAAGTGCGCGGCGTCCACCGCAGTATAGGCCTGCGTTGTCGAGAGCGAGGCGTGGCCCAAAAGCTCTTGAATGGCGCGGAGGTCTCCGCCACGGGCGAGAAGGTGGGTGGCGAAGCTGTGGCGCATGGCGTGGGGGGTGGCGGTGGCGGGAAGGCCTAGCTGAAGCCGGGCCTGTTCCATGACCTTCTGGATGGCGCGGGGGGAAAGCGCCCCACCACGAGCGCCGCGAAAAACCGTAGCGTTCGGCTCGGGCTCGAAAGGGCTCAACTCCACATATCGTGCCACCGCCTCGCGCGCGGCGGGGATCACCGGAACGATCCGCTCCTTGCCGCCCTTGCCACGGATGCGCAGCACCTCGGGCAGCGGCAGATCGCGGCCCGTCAGGCCGAGCGCCTCGGAAATCCGCAGACCGCAGCCGTAGAGGAGCGTCACCACCGCCTCGTCGCGGGCGGCGACCCAAGGCTCGCTGGCCTGAAGGCCCACGCGGTCGATCATCTCGCGGGCGGCGTCTTCGGCAAGAGGGCGGGGAAGCTTGCGGTGAAACTTGGGCGCGCGGGCGGAGAGCACGGCGGTCGGCTCGAAGCCTTCGCGCTCGGAAAGCCAGCGATAGAAGGATTTGACCGCCGACAGCGCCCGCGCAAGCGAACGGGGCGCGATGCCCCTGCTGCGTTCGTGCGCCATCCATGCCCGCATATCGCCCACGCCGATGCGAGAGATCGCGCCAAGCCCTTGTGCCTCGCCGAAATGGCCCTGCATGAAGGCGAGAAACCCCAAGACATCGGCCCTATAGGCCTTGATCGTGTTGTCGGCTACGGCGTCGAGGGCGCGGGCATGGTCGAGCCAGCGATCCAGAGCGTCGGTCAGGCCCGCGGAAATCACCGGCTCAAGACAGCCAACGCCGCATGGTGCGTTCGAACACACCCGCGAGGAAGGCCAAAAGGTCGGTGCCCTGCTGGGCCGAGAACTGATGAGGATCTTCCGCACCCATGACAAGCATACCCGGCAGGCGCCCGGCTCCCAAATCCAGAAGAAGGCAGGCCTCCGAGCGGATATATTCGGCCTTGTCGCCGTAAATTGTAGCCGCCTCGGGCTGAACCTGACGAAGCGTGACCTGACGTAAATGTTGGCTGCGCCCTTGCGTGAGGTAGTCGGCGATAAACCCCGGCGCGGCCACCGAGAGCACATCGCCCACTTTGGCAAGCGAGGGGTCGGGGGTCGAGATCTCGGATTCCAGCACAAGGCGCATGACGTCGACGCGCAGGATCTCGGCGACTTCTGCCCCCAGATCATGCAGAAATTCCTCGAACTTCGTCGAATCCATGAGCTTCAGAACGGCGCGGTGAATCTGGTTGGTGCCGGCAAGGTTTTCATAGGCGGCGGCGATCACCGAACGGTGCGTATCCTCCAGCCGGTCGAGCCGGGCCTCAAGCCGCTCCATCGCGATGCCGCGCAGATCGACGACATTGTTGCCCATTGACCGCTCGTTCGCGGCCACCAGCGCACGCATGATATCGGCGTCTTCCAGAAGAGTATTGGGGTCGGCGATGATCTTCTCGCGGACCGAGGGTTCGATCAGGGGGGTGCTGCTCATGAGTTTCTCGTGCCTGCTTTTTTTGGCACTTTAGCATCAAGCTTGAGGGATTTCTTCTTTTTTGTTGCCGCGCGCGAACAACTGGCCGCGCGCGGAAATTCTTGTCGTCGGGCGATTAGAGGATCTTGATCTTGGCCTTCTCGATATCGGCGAGGAAACCGGCAAGGCCCTTGTCGGTCAGGATGTGGTTGGCCATCGCCTTGATGACGCTCGCCGGCGCGGTCGCTACGTCGGCACCGATCTTGGCGCACTCCGACATATGGTTGACCGAGCGGATCGAGGCGGCAAGGATCTGGGTCTTGAAGCCATAGTTGTCATAGATCTGGCGGATATCGGCGATCAGATCGAGGCCATCGAGGTTGATATCGTCAAGCCGGCCAACAAAGGGGCTGATGAAGGTCGCCCCCGCCTTGGCGGCCAGAAGCGCCTGATTGGCCGAGAAGCAAAGGGTCACGTTGACCATATTGCCCTCGTCCGACAGCACCTTGCAGGCCTTGAGGCCATCCCAGGTCAGCGGCACCTTGACGGCGATGTTCGGCGCGATCTTGGCGAGCTTGCGGCCCTCGGCGATCATCTCGTCGGCCTTGAGCGCAGTTACCTCGGCCGAAACCGGACCCGACACGATCGAGCAGATTTCCTTGGTCACCTCGAGGATATCGCGCCCCGACTTGGCGATGAGCGAGGGGTTGGTGGTCACACCATCGACCATGCCCAGCTCATTGAGTTCCTTGATCTGGTCGATCTCGGCGGTATCGACGAAGAATTTCATTGCGTGCTCCTAAAGGCGGGTTGGCAGGGATTGGGCCAGCGTTTACCTCAAGGAGGGTGAAGCGGAAACCCCGGAAAACGCGAGGGCCTATGACGGCGGATTTTTTCCATGAAGGCCAGTTGGTGGGGGTCTTGACCACCCAGCCGCTCGATCGCCTTCTGGACTACAAGGCGCCAGAGGGGGGCTGCTGGCTCGGCGCATTCGTCGAGGTGCCGCTTGGGCCACGCAAGGTTTTGGGTGTGGTTTGGGGGGCGGGGCAGGGCAACTTCGATCTCTCCAAGATCCGCTCGGTGAACCGCGTTCTCGAGGCCGCGCCCATGCGCGAGGAGATGCGGAATTTCCTTGGCCGGGTGGCCGATTATACCCTCACGCCCATGCCCGCCATGCTGCGCCTTGCCACCCGTGCACCGGGCCTTGGCGATGCGCCCTCTATGCGCAAGGTCTATCGGCTGGGCGATGCCGCCCCCGAACGGCTGACCGAGGCGCGGGCGCGGGTTCTCGAGGTCTTGCGGGATTACGGCGGGTTGTCGTTCACCCTTGGCGAACTGGCCGAGGCGGCGGGTGTTGGCACCTCTGTCGTCAAGGGCCTCGTGACACAAGGCGCAGTGCGCGAGGAAGATACCCCCCGCGACACGCCCTATCCCGCGCTTGATCCCGACCTTGCCGGCAAGTCTCTGGCCGACGATCAGGCCGCCTCGGCCGAGATCCTGCGCGAGGGCGTGCGGTCAGGCCGCTATGGCACCACCCTTCTTCAGGGCGTGACCGGTTCCGGCAAAACCGAGGTCTATCTCGAAGCGGTGGCCGAATGTCTGCGGCAAGGGCGGCAGGCGCTGGTCCTTCTGCCGGAAATCGCCCTGACCAACGAATTCATCCATCGCGTCGAGGCCCGCTTCGGCATGCCGCCCGCCGAATGGCATTCGGGCGTGACCCTGACCGAACGCCGCCGCTGCTGGCGCATGGTGGGGCAAGGGGCGGCGCAACTGGTCGTGGGCGCCCGTTCGGCGCTGTATCTGCCGTTCCGCGATCTGGGGCTGATCGTCGTCGATGAAGAGCACGACACCTCCTACAAGCAGGAAGATGGTGTTGTGTATAATGCCCGCGATATGGCGGTGCTGCGGGCCTCGTTGAACGAAGCGCAGGTGGTTCTGGCCTCGGCCACGCCGAGCCTTGAGAGCTGGGCCAATGTCGAGGCGGGAAAATACCGCAAGCTCGAGCTCACGAGCCGTTTCGGCGCGGCGGTGATGCCGAAGATGAGCGCCATTGATATGCGGGTCGAGGATGTGCCCTCGGGCCGCTGGATCTCGCCGAGCCTGCAAGCGGCGATCAATGATCGGACCCAGAAGGGCGAGCAATCGCTCATCTTCCTCAACCGGCGCGGCTATGCGCCGGTGACGCTCTGTCGGGCCTGTGGCCATCAGATCGGCTGCGATCACTGCGATGCGCGGATGGTCGAGCACCGCTTTCTCAAGCGCCTCGTCTGCCACCAGTGCGGCGAGACCAAGCCGATGCCCGCAGCCTGCCCCTCCTGCGGGGTCGAGGGCAAGCTTGCGCCCGTGGGGCCGGGGGTCGAGCGGATGGCGGAGGAAGTGGCGGCGGTCTTCCCCGAGTCGCGGGTCACGGTCCTCTCGTCCGATCTTTTCGGCTCGGCACGGGCGCTGAAAGAGGCCATCGCCAATATCGCCGAAGGCGGGACCGACATCATCATCGGGACCCAGCTTGTCGCCAAGGGGCACAACTTTCCGCTCCTGACGCTCGTCGGCGTGATCGACGCCGATCTCGGCCTGCAAGGCTCCGACCTGCGCGCCGCCGAGCGCACGTTTCAACTGATGCGACAGGTGGCGGGCCGCGCGGGGCGGGCCGAGACGCCGGGCGAGGCGCTGTTGCAGACCTATCAACCCGAACACCCCGTCATTCGGGCGATCCTGTCGGGCGATGAAGAGGGGTTTTGGTCGGCCGAGGCGGCGGCAAGGAAGGCGGCAGGCGTGCCGCCCTACGGGCGCATGGCAGGGATCGTTTTATCGAGCCCAAATGTGCAGGAGGTTTTTGACCTTGGCTCCGAGATGGCCCGCCGCATCGAACCCTTGCGCCGGATCGGGGCCGAGGTCTATGGCCCCGCGCCTGCGCCCATCGCCCGTATTCGCGGGCGGCATCGGGTACGGCTTCTGGTCAAGGCCGACAAGGCGGCTCCGATACAGGCGGCCTTGGCGGAATGGGTCGGACAGTTCAAACTGCCAACGAATCTGCGGCTCACAATCGATATAGATCCGCAGAGTTTCTATTGAGGGGGTTTCATGCGTGCGATTGTAATCGGGGCCGGGCCATCGGGGCTCGCCGCTGCGGCTTGTCTTAAGAAGGCCGGATTTACCCCTGAAATTCTTGATGCAGGCAAAAAGATCGGCGACAGTTGGAGGCGGCATTATGACCGGCTTCACCTTCACACCGCACGGGGCCGCTCTGGCCTGCCCGGCCTGCCGATGCCCAGGGGGCCGCGATATCCCTCGCGGGACGAGGTGGTCGAGTATCTGCAGACCTACGCCGAGCATTTCGATCTGCGCCCGCAATTCGGCTGTGCGGTGGAAACGGTCAAACCCTCGAACTCCGGCTGGCGCGTGACCCATGCCAAAGGGGTGTCTGAGGCGCCTGTTGTTGTCTTTGCCACGGGATTGAACGGCACGCCCTTTGTCCCCGAGTTCACGGGATTGGCAGAGTTCGGCGGCAACTGGGTTCACTCTTCGTCCTACAAGAGCGCCGCGCCCTATGCGGGCAAGAAAGTCTTGGTGGTGGGTTTTGGCAATACGGCGGGCGACGTGGCGCTCGATCTCGCCGAGGCGGGCGTGGCTGTGGATATGGCGGTGCGTGGGCCGGTGAACCTTTTGCCCAAAGAGCTTTTCGGGATCCCCGTGACCTCGCTTGGCATCCTCCGCAAGATCCTCCCCTACAAGATTGTCGATGCGCTGACCGCACCGATCCTCTGGCTCAAGCTTGGGCGGAACGAGGACTATGGCCTCCGCTCCGCCCCCAAAGGCCCAAACGCCCAAGTGATCGAGGACGGCCGTATTCCGATGATCGACGTTGGCGCCTTGGCCCAGATCAAGAAGGGCAGGATTGGGATCAGGCCCGGCCCCGAGCGCTTTTCCAGGGGCACCTGCCATTTCGTGGGCGGATCATCGGCGGCCTATGATGCGGTGATTTTTGCGACCGGCTACAGGGTCGATCTGCGGCCCATCCTTGGGCCGATGCCAGATGTTCTTGATGACGCTGGCAAGCCTCTCGTTTCGGGCGGGCGGACAGCCGCACATGGGCTTTATTTCTGCTCCTACTACGTCTCGCCAGACGGGCAGCTGCGTCAGTCGGGGCTGGATGCCGAAGCCATCTCCGCGGACGCGGTCGTGGCGGCACGCGGCCGCCAGGTGGCGTGAGGCTGGTCAATCAACCAGTCGGCAATCATTCCACCGATCCAGAACGAGGTGAGCGCCACCCAAGCCGTGCCGGTGAAGATCGAACTGGCAGTGACGCCCGCGCCGATCGCACAACCGCCGGCGAGCATCCCGCCAAAGCCCATCATCGCCGCGCCGGTCATCGCGCGGCGCATGTTGGCCTCGCCTTCAAAGCCCTGAAACGTGAATTCCTTGGCGAGGATCGAAGAAAGGAACGCGCCGATGAAGACGCCCGGAACCAGCCCGATGTCGAATTCCAGAACGGCATTGCGGTCTAGGAAATACATGAGCGTATGCGCCGACGGGCCAGTGAAGGTCGCGCTTTCGATGGGCATAGGTTCAAAGGAGATACGGGCAAGCGCCGAGGTCAACGCCCAGCCGAGCGCCACCGAAAAGCCGACCCCCGAGGCAAAGATCAGACGCGAGGCGCCGATCTTGTTGCGGCGCGAGATTTCGAGCGCAAGAAATGCCGTCACGACGCCGAGGGCGAGCCCCGCATAGTCGGGAAGATGCAGGGCCGCGAGAAGATCAATGTTGCGGCCCCCCGGTGTGACCCACAGGGCGGCGATCCAGTCGCGCAAGGGCGAGAGCCAGCCGCCGATTGTCATCTGAGCGACCACCGCAAAGATCAGCCCCGATACCACCGATCTAAGGTTTCCGGTGGCGGCAAGGACGAGGAGCCGCCCCGAGCAGCCCCGCGCCAGCACCATGCCGACGCCAAACATCAGCCCGCCAATGATGGCGCCCGACCAACTGCCGGCCACGGCCATCATCCGGGCGTCTTGCACATTGATGAGCCCTGAAAGGTTAGCGGCCTGAACCCAGACTACGGCTGTCGAAAAGGTCAGGAGCCAGACCGCGACGCTGGGGCCAAGTTTGCGCCGCGCGAATTCGACGGTCGCGGCACGCAGGCAAAATCGGGAACGCTGTGCCGCGACGCCGAAGGTAATGCCTGTCGCGGCGCCCATGAGCATGGAAACGGGCGCTTCGCCCAGCCATTCGACAAAATCAATGAAGGTCATCTTCGCCTCGGAATCGGTTTGAAGCGGTTATGTTCGAACGACGCCGGACCGTCATTGATATAGATCATAATATGACAATGTGTTTTGGCCTCGCCTGTGGAGCGAAAACGGCGTAAGCGGCGCCCATGAGATCGACCGTCCCTTTGCACAACGCCTCGCAGATGCCGTTCTGGCGACGGCCGATCACGCTGCTTTTCCTTATGGCGGCGGCGATGCCTGTGGCCTTTTCCACCTGGTCGGCGCTTCTCAACAACTTTGTCATCGAGGTTGCGGATTTCGATGGCTCCGACATCGGCTGGCTGCACACAGTGCGCGAGATCCCGGGCTTTCTGGCGATTGGCGTCATCGCAATCCTTATGTTCATGCGCGAGCAGGTGCTGGGCACCGTCGCACTTGCGCTTCTGGGCGCGGCGACGGCGATCACCGCGTGGTTTCCCTCGCTCGGCGGGCTTCTGACGATCACGATGCTCTCGTCGATCGGCTTTCACTATTACGAGACGGTCAACCAATCGCTGCAATTGCAGTGGATCGACAGGCAGCGCGCGCCGCAAACGATCGGCTGGATCATGGCGGCAGGCTCGGCCGCGACGCTGGTTGCCTATATCCTCATTGTCCTGAGCTGGAAGACCTTCGATCTGTCCTACAACTTTGTCTTCATGGCCTCGGGCGGCTTTACCTTTCTCGTCGCGATCTTCTGCATGGTGGCCTATCCCCAGTATGAGGCACCGAACCCGCAACTGAAGAAGATGGTCCTGCGCCGCCGTTACTGGCTCTACTATGCCATGCAGTTCATGGCCGGAGCGCGCCGCCAGATCTTTACGGTCTTTGCCGGTTTCATGATGGTCGAGAAGTTCGGCTTCGAGGTGCATCAGGTGACGGGGCTCTTTCTCATCAACCTTGTCGCCAACATGATCTTCGCCCCGCTCATGGGACGTTTTGTCTCCGCCTTTGGCGAGAGGCGGGCTCTTTTGATTGAATACTCCGGTCTGATCTGCGTCTTTCTCGCATATGGCGGCATCTACTGGTTTGGCTGGGGTGTGCTGATCGCGTCCGCCCTCTACGTTCTTGATCATCTGTTCTTTGCCATGGCGCTGGCGCTCAAGACCTATTTCCAGAAGATCGCCGATCCGGCCGATATCGCGCCGACCGCTGCTGTGGCCTTCACCATCAACCATATCGCGGCGGTGTTCCTTCCGGCGGCGCTGGGCTATCTCTGGCTTGTTTCGCCGTCGGCGGTGTTCCTGCTTGCGGCGGCCATGGCCTCGGTGTCGTTCACGCTGGCGCTTTTCATTCCTCGGCACCCTTGTCCGGGAAACGAGACCATCTTTTCCAATCCGCTCCTGAAGGCGGCGGAATAATTCCGACCGGAGAGCCGAAATGCTGACCTATTCCGCCATCGCCAAGATCGCTGACCCCGACGCCGCCGACCGTCTGGCGCTGGCCTGCGAAGGGCTCGAGCCGGAGCCGACCGGCGTTGGCACCTTCGAGATCGAGGACGGATCGGGGCTTTGGGAGGTTGCCGCCTATTTCGTCGAGCCGCCCGACCTTGCCGCACTTGCATTGCTGGCCAAGATCCACGGCGCACGCGATTTCATCATCTCGGAAGTTCCAGATCAGGACTGGGTCGCCAAGGTTCGGCGCGATCTCGCGCCGGTCGAGGCGGGCCGCTTCTTCGTCTATGGCAGCCATGATGCAGACAAGCTCCCTGAGGGTCGGATCGGCCTTTTGATCGACGCGGCGATGGCCTTTGGCACTGGCCACCACGGAACAACCCTTGGGTGCCTGCGGGCGCTCGACCGGCTGATCGACGAGGGCTTTGTCGCGCAGAACACCGCCGACATCGGCTGTGGCACGGCCGTTCTGGGGATGGCCGCGGCGCGGGTTTACCCCAACCCGGTTCTTGCTTCTGATATTGATGCCGTGGCGGTCGAGGTGGCCGAGACCAATGTGCGCCTCAACGGCCTTGAGGGGCGCGTGATCTGTCTGGAAGCGGCGGGATTTGATTCCGACGCCCTGCACGCCGCCGCGCCCTTCGATCTGGTCTTCGCCAATATCCTGAAGGGCCCGCTTGTCGCATTGGCGCCCGACATGGCGGCGCATCTTGCCCCCGGAGGATTCGCGATTCTCTCGGGGATTCTCAATGAACAGGCAGAGGCCGTGATCGAGGTTTATGCGCGTCACGGCTTCAATCTTGTTGAACACCAATCGATTGTTGACTGGTCGACGCTAACTCTGCGGCGAATGTGACGATCTGAACAAGAGATCGGGCGGATTCGTTCATTTCCAAGGGGTTCGCCACAAAGTTGACACATTTGGCGATGACTTTTGCCGAGTGAGGTGGGGGCCTTGCGAATGGGTTATTGTTATGACAAGCGCCGATACCGATTTTAGTAGACGCCTCGAGCACATCGCCACCCGTCGTGGCAGCATGAAGCACGGCATTCAGTATCAGGTCAAAGAAGATGGAACTGTGGTTGCGACCCATCGGCGGTCGCGGTCTGCATTCCCCATCGGCAGCATTGCAACGCTTTTGGTGGGCGCCGTATTGTTCAAGGCGTTCTTGTTCATGAGCCTAGGGCAGGCCACCTATGAACAGCGGGTTTCGATTCTTGAGACAGGCACGCCGGTAGAAAAAATTGGCGCGATCGTCATGAAAGCCGATCCAGCGACTATCTGGATCGTGGATCAGATCGAAGCTCTTCTTCCCTGAACTGAAGTATTTCGCAAAAGAAAAGGCCGCGTCCGGCAACCGGGCGCGGCCTTGTTCGTGAGTGGGTTCAGATTAGAACCGAACGCCGCGGGCGGCGATTTCTTCGATGTCGCCACGGCACAGGCCGATGTCTTCCAGCTCGCGGGCCGACAGACGCGACAGGGCGTTGCGGGTCATGCGGGCTTCGTTCCAGGCGGCGAAAGAAGCGGATGCGCCATAGATGGCGGAGATGATGCGGTTTGCGATGGCCGGAGCGGCGGCGCGGGTGGTGTCGATGGCGACCATGATAAACATCCTTATGTCGGGGCTGCTGCATCGCAGCGAGAAAATCTTGATGAGCGGCAGATAGAGCCGGCAAATCCACATTTCCAGAGATGATTTTGCATAGGTCCTATGCAATTGGATCATGGGTTTGGGGTCTATCCCAAAGCCCTATTATAAAAGGCATAGATGGTGGTCTTGAATGTCGCTTTGACGCTTTCGAGAGGCGGGTTGCGACCGCAATTGTGGCTTTTCTGCGGCGCAGCATTCGTGAAAGCTTCTTGGCGTTTGTTCTCTTTTTGTGCTAATTGAGCGCAAAGTGATCAAGAACAGGGGCGAGCATGAGGGTCATCGGCATCGATCCGGGCCTTCGGAACATGGGTTGGGGAATCATCGACGTCGATGGTTCGCGGTTGTCCCATGTGGCGAACGGCACCTGCAAATCGGACGGCGGCGCCGATCTGGCAGAGCGTCTGCTGGATCTGTTCACGCAGCTTTCCGCCGTTTTCGCGACCTACCGGCCCAATGCCGCCGCAGTTGAGCAGACCTTCGTCAACAAAGACGCTGTGGCGACGCTCAAACTTGGACAGGCGCGGGGCATCGCCCTTCTGGTGCCGGCGCACGCGGGGATCGCGGTTGGCGAATATCTCCCCAACGCGGTCAAGAAGGCCGTGGTGGGCGTTGGCCACGCCGACAAGCGCCAGATCGACCATATGGTGCGGCTGCAGCTTCCGGGCGTGAAGATCGCCGGACCAGATGCCGCCGACGCGCTCGCCATTGCCATCTGTCATGCCCATCATTGCCAATCGGCCGGGCACCTTGCCCGCGCCGTGGCGAGGGCTGCGTCATGATCGGCAAGATCTCCGGTCGCCTCGAGCATCGCGCCACCGACCATGTTCTGATCGACGTGCGAGGGGTGGGCTATCTCGTCTATGTCTCCGACCGAACCATGGCCGCGCTGCCGCCTGTGGGCGAGGCGGTGGCGCTTTATACCGATCTCCTCGTGCGCGAAGACTTGTTGCAGCTCTTCGGCTTCACCAGCCTTGTCGAGAAGGAATGGCACCGTCTCCTGATGGGCGTGCAAGGCATTGGCGCCAAGGCCTCGACCGCGATCCTCGGGGCGCTGGGCGCCGATGGGGTGAGCCGGGCGATTGCGCTTGGCGACTGGAACGCCATCGCCAAGGCCAAGGGTGTTGGACCGAAAACAGCGCAGCGGGTGGTGATCGAACTGAAAGACAAGGCCCCCGCCGTCATGGCGATGGGCGGCACGCTGGCCAAGGCCGTGGAAGGCGATGACGAGGTGATCGAGCCCGCCCGCCCCAAGCGCGCCCCCGCACCGAAGGCCAGCATGGCCCAGCCCGAGGCTCTCTCGGCGCT
>CAKZOU010000068.1 GCA_937138255.1 uncultured Paracoccaceae bacterium | reverse complement strand
ACATCCAGATTGGTCTGCATCTGGATCATTTGGTTTCTCCCGACCTTTGGGGACTAGCCCCCAGGGTTTCGATTGAGCTGAAAAGCCGAGCCTAGTTGGCGATGACTTCCCAGCGCTTGGTTTTCGACTTCGGCGCACATTCCTGGATGCGGACTGCATCGCCGACGTTGAATTGGTTGTTCTCGTCGTGAGCCCGGTATTTCTTGGACTTACGAACGGTCTTTTGCAGCAGCGGGTGCTTGAAACGGCGCTCGACGAGCACGGTCACGGTCTGCTGGTTCTGGTTCGAGGTGACGACACCTTGGAGGATGCGTTTGGGCATTTATCAGGCCTCCGAAGCGGCGCCGGCCGCCTTTTCGTTCAGAATGGTTTTGACCTGCGCGGCGGCACGGCGAACGGTGCGCATACGGGCAGTGTTTTCGAGTTGGCCGGTGGCCTGCTGGAAGCGCAGGTTAAAGGCTTCTTTCTTGAGAGCGACAAGCTCGTCCCGGAGTTGATCCGGCGTCTTGGCGCGCAGTTCGCTGGCGTTCATGCGCCTCTTCCTTTCCACATCACCGGTAGGCCCCTCTTGGGGTGACCCCTTTGCCCGGTGGAGACAATGATAGACCCACGAATCCGGTCGCCCGGAATCGCAGGATGCGTCCCTATAAGGGAGGGGCATGGGGAGGGCAAGGGAAAGTTTGGAGATTCTCCGGTCCCTGCATTTGAACGCGCCGCGCAGACGGGATCATGCTAACATCGGCGATCAGCTTTCAGGAGGATGGACGATGCCCTATGAACGCAAGCTCGTTTCCAATGGAAACCCGATGGAGGAAATCGTAGGTTTCAGCCGCGCTGTGCGGGTGGGGCCTTTCATCGCCGTGGGCGGAACAGCCCCGGTTGATACCAACGGCAAAACGGTCGGGGTGGGCGATGTCTTTGCCCAGACGACGCGGTGTTTCGAGATTATCGAGGCGGCGCTGAAACAGGCGGGCTCCGGGATCGAAGATATTGTGCGGACCCGCGTGATCCTGACCGACATCGACAACTGGAAAGAGGCGATCGAGGCGCGCAAGGCCTATTGCCAGACCTCCCGGCCGGTCGACACGATCATGGCGATCAACCGCTTCGTGAACCCCGAATGGCTCGTCGAGATCGAGGTCGATGCCGTGGTGGCCGGCTAGGCATTTTCCGTGTGACGTCTGGACGCGGAACCAGGGATTGATCCGCCGGGGCTCTCTGCGTTAGCTTTGGTGCCGGTTTCAAAGCTCTTTCGGTCTTGGCGGAAATGCACAGACGACCCAAGCTCTGGCGAAGTACACCGCCCTCGGTTTTTCCAGTCAGTCTCAGCCTTCTAGGGCTTGGGCTTGGCTGGCGGAACGCGGCGGATGTTCTGCCGATCGCTGATGAGATTGGCGATCTGATGCTGGCCTTCGCGACCGCTTTCTTTCTCTATTTCTTTGCTCTCTACATGAGGAAGATCTCGGTCCGGCCCAGGGTTGTCCTCGAGGAGGTCGCCCTGCCCCCGGCGCGTGCGGGCCTCGCTGCGGGCGCGATGTCGATGATGCTTTTGGCGGCGGCTCTCTTGCCTTTTGGGATCACCGCTTCGGAGGTATGGTGGCTCGGCGTCGTGCTTCAGGTCGGCGCCAGCGGGCTTGGCGCCTTTGCGATCTGGCGCGAACCGCAGGAACTGCGCGAGTTTACTCCGTTTCAATACCTGACCTTCGTCGGGCCGGTCGTCGGGCCAATTGCAGGGATACCGCTCGGACATATCTGGGAAAGCTATGTTCTGACGCTTGCCGCGCTCGTTCCCTATCTCGTCATCACCGCCGGGTTTGCGATTCAATCCTTGCGTCGAGGCATTCCGTTGCCATTGCGTCCCGCGGTGGCGATTTTCCTCGCGCCAAACTGCCTCTTTGCAACGAGCTTCGGGCTTCTTGGCGTCGATTGGGCGTTTCAGATATTCTACTGGCTTGCCGGAGGGATCGCTCTTGCGCTGATCGGCATCGGGCCCTGGATGTCACAGGGGGGCT
This sequence comes from uncultured Paracoccaceae bacterium, assembly GCA_937138255.1. GTDB lineage: Bacteria > Pseudomonadota > Alphaproteobacteria > Rhodobacterales > Rhodobacteraceae > RFZI01. The sequence continues at coordinate 2,620 of CAKZOU010000068.1, read as the reverse complement.
GGTCGCCGCTCTGGGCGGGTTTCGCTTTCCCGAGCACCGCCTTCTTGCTGGTGCAGGTTCTCGCTGTGAAGCTGGGGGTCGGCAACGCAGCATTGATCGGAACCTATACCGCTATGTCTTTTGCCACGCCCCTTGTCTTCTTTATCACCTATCGCTTCATCATGACGTGGGTGACAGGCGAGCTTGCTGAAGGCTCGGGTGCTGCGCGGGCCTAGATCGGCGAATTCGGCTTGCACGGCGGGATGAAAGCAGCAACCTTTTGCCCTGGCGCTCTGCGCCGAAGGCTCGGCTGCGCATTTCCGAGTTTGCCGGGGGCCGGCCCAGAAAGGATAGTCTTTTGGCTCAAACATCTTCCAGGCCATTGGTGCAGGTCGCCCTTGATGATCTTGACCTCAACGAAGCGGCGCGGCCCTCAGTCCCGCCCTATGCGAATGTCACGGACGAGCAGCGGCAGGCGGGGCGCCATCTGACGGCGATCCACAGGATGCATCTTCGCGAGATATCAAAGGCGCGAATGATTTTGCGGCACGTGACCGATGGAACCTCTGATCCCACGGCATTCATCGAGGCGCTTCGGGATATGGAAATGGCCCAGAACTATCGCCTATTCGGGAATATTTGCGGGCAAGAATGCAGAATGCTTCAATTCCATCACGATGCGGAAGAGCATCACATGTTTCCAGCGCTGGAAGCCAACGGCACCGATGAAATCCGCTGCATGGTCGCCAAGCTTCGGGGGGAACACCTCGTCGTGCATGAACTCATCGACAGACTAGTCGAAGCGGCTCATTCGCTCAGTTCCTATCCCGACGACAGAGGGTTTATTCAGGCCGCCACAATTTTCGACAAGCTCGAAGCTGTGGTCCGGTCTCACTTTGGATATGAGGAAACCGGTCTTAAGGACGCTTTGGGCGTTCACGTCGGCTATATCTAGGCCCGCTCATTCCCAGCCGTAGTTGAAGCTGACCGATATCCGTTCTTCCTCGGCCATGTTCATCGGCACCTCGTGGCGCAGCCAGCTTTCCCAGAGAAGAACCTCGCCCACCTCGGGTTTGACGTAGACGAACCGCTGCAGCTCTTGCAGCGCGTCTTTCCTCACGAGCGGTGCGGCCATCATCATCGGCAAGCGCGGGTCTTCGAGCTTGAGCGCACTCGTGCCTTCGGGCATCGCCACATAGGTCGTCCCCGAGATCACCGAATGGGGATGGATGTGGCTCGCGTGGGTGCCGCCTTCGGGCAGGATATTGATCCACAGCGCATTGCACTTGAGCTTCTTGCCCTTCAGATCGAAACCAAGGTCGTCGCAAAAGGCCGCAACGTGTTTGTCGAGTGCCTTCTGGACCTCGCCAAAGATCGGCATCCGCCAGGCCAGATCATCGAGCGAGGCATAGGAGGTATAACCCGGATAGTCGTTCTCCTCGCACCATTCCTGCCCGGCCTCGTCATCCTCGGCGACCGAATAGCAGGTCTGAAGTAGCTCGGCTGTGTCGATCTTCTTCCTGGCCAGCTCGTCGAGCTTGGCGCGATAGAGGCGGGTGACGAAGAGGGTCGAGATCTCGGACATGGGGCTTTCCTTGCTGGCGGGCGTGCCCCAAAGGATGCCAGAGGGGCCTTCTAACGAAAAGCCCCCGCCGTTTCGGGCGGGGGCTTTCCTAATTCGGTGCGAGGCTGATTACCAGTCTTCGCGGACCACGGTGCGGGTCTTGATCGGAAGCTTCATCGCGCCGAGGCGTAGGGCTTCGCGGGCGATCTCTTCCGAAACGCCGTCGATCTCGAACATGATCCGGCCCGGCTTGACCTTGCAGGCCCAGTAGTCGACCGAACCCTTACCTTTACCCATACGAACTTCGACGGGTTTGCCGGTGACCGGGGTGTCCGGGAAGATACGGATCCAGACACGACCCTGACGCTTCATGTGGCGGGTGATCGCGCGGCGGGCCGCTTCGATCTGCCGCGCAGTGACGCGCTCGGGCTGGGTTGCCTTGAGGCCATAGTGGCCGAAGTTCAGGTCCGAACCACCTTTGGCTTCGCCATGGATCCGGCCTTTGAACAGCTTGCGGAACTTTGTGCGCTTAGGTTGCAGCATCTTGTCTTACTCCTCAGCGACGGCCAGCGGCGCCGCGGGGGGCGGGCCCATCCTGCAGCTCGGCTTGGCGACGGTCACGCGCGCCCGGGTCATGTTCCATGATCTCGCCTTTGAAGATCCAGACCTTGATCCCGATGATACCATAGGGGGTCATGGCTTCAGACAGAGCATAGTCGATGTCGGCACGCAGGGTGTGCAGCGGAACGCGGCCTTCGCGATACCACTCGGTGCGGGCGATCTCGGCACCGCCGAGGCGGCCAGAGACGTTGACCCGGATGCCCAGGGCACCCATCCGCATGGCGTTCTGCACGGCGCGCTTCATGGCGCGGCGGAACGAAACGCGGCGCTCGAGCTGCTGGGCGATGGATTCACCAACCAGCGCGGCGTCGAGCTCGGGCTTGCGCACTTCAACGATGTTGAGGTGCAGTTCGCTGTCGGTCAGGTTCGCAAGCTTCTTGCGCAGGGTCTCGATATCGGCGCCTTTCTTGCCGATGATGACACCCGGACGCGCAGTGTGGATCGTGACGCGGCACT
>CAKZOU010000067.1 GCA_937138255.1 uncultured Paracoccaceae bacterium | reverse complement strand
CTCGCCCGAACCTTAAGGACAAGACGATGACCTACCATCCCAAATCGGATTTCATGGCTGTGATGATAACCCGCGGCTTTTTGGCCGATTGCACGGATTATCAAGGCCTTGACGAGGTTTTGGTGAAGGGTGTCGTTCCGGCCTATATCGGCTTTGATGCGACAGCGAAATCGCTTCATGTGGGCAGCCTTATTCAGATCATGATGCTGCGCTGGCTGCAGAAGACCGGCCACAAACCGATCACCCTGATGGGCGGCGGTACCACCAAGGTGGGCGATCCCTCGTTCCGCGCCGATGAGCGCCCGCTTCTTTCGGCCGAGCAGATCGACGACAATATCGCCGGGATCAAGAAGGTTTTCTCGGCCTACATCCGTTATGACGAGAGCCCCAGCGGTGCGCTCATGCTTAATAACGCCGAGTGGCTCGACGGGCTGAACTATCTCGATTTCCTGCGCGATATCGGGCGGCATTTCTCGATCAACCGGATGCTGTCGTTCGAGAGCGTGAAATCCCGGCTCGACCGGGAGCAATCTCTGTCGTTCCTCGAGTTCAACTACATGATCTTGCAGGCCTATGACTTTCTCGAGCTCAACCGCCGCTATGGCTGCCTGTTGCAGATGGGCGGCTCGGATCAGTGGGGCAATATCGTCAACGGTATCGACCTGACGCGTCGGGTTCTCGACAAGGAGATCTATGGCCTGACCTCGCCGCTCCTGACCACTTCGGACGGCAAGAAGATGGGCAAATCGGCGGCGGGCGCTATCTGGCTGAATGCCGATATGCTCAGCGCTTACGAGTTCTGGCAGTTCTGGCGCAATACGACCGACGCCGACGTGGGCCGCTTCCTCAAGCTCTATACCGAGCTTCCGGTCGAGGAATGCGAGCGTCTTGGTGCGTTGGGCGGGTCCGAGATCAACGGGGCCAAGATCATCCTCGCCAACGAAGTGACCACCCTTGCCCATGGCCGCGCGGCGGCCGAGGCTGCGGAGGCGACGGCGCGTGAGGTGTTCGAGAAGGGCGGGATCGGCGACGATCTTCCGACGCTGACCCTTTCGGCCGATGAGGTTGGCGAGGGGATTTCCATCGTGCAGGTTCTGGTGCGCTCGGGCCTTGCGGCCAGCGGCAAGGAGGCCAAGCGCCTCATCGCCGACAATGGCGCTCGGATCAATGACGAGCCGCTGACGGATGCGGGGCTGATGCTTTCGGTCGTCGATCTGGGCGCGCCGGTCAAGCTCAGCGCGGGCAAGAAACGCCATGCTCTGGTGCAGCTCGGCTGAGGCGCAAAAGGCTTTGCGACAGGGCGAAAGCCCCTTAGGCTCGGGCGGACCATTGAAGAAAAGGCCCGCCCGATGCCGCGCTATCTTGTCTATGACGTTTTCACCGAGACGCCCTTCGGCGGCAATCAGCTTGCCGTTTTTCCCGAGGCGGAAAAGCTGCCACAGGACAAGCTTCAGAAGATCGCGCGCGAGTTCAATTTCTCCGAGACGACCTTTGTCTATCCTCCAGAAAATCCGGCACATACAGCCAAGGTCCGCATCTTTACGCCCACGATGGAGGTGCCCTTTGCCGGGCATCCGACCATCGGCACGGCGGTCGCGCTTCACGCTCTGGGCAAACCCGAACAGATGGTGCTGGAGCTGGGCGTAGGCCCGATTGCGGCGGTGGCGACGGGCAATGTGGCGCGGTTTACCACCGCGCGGCCTTTGGAAATCCTTGCCGAACCGCCGACCGAGCTTGTGGCCGAATGCCTGAGCCTCGCTATCGGCGATATCCGTCTGCATCGCCACGCGCCGGTTCAGGCGAGCCTCGGCCTGCCCTTCGTGCTTGCCGAACTGTCCGACCGCGAGGCCTTGTCCTCGGCGATGCCGGTGACGGATGCCTTTCGGCGCGGGGCGATGCTCTATCCCGGTGGCCTCGATTTCGCGATCTTTTGCTATACCCGCGCCGGATCGCGTGTGGATGCGCGGATGTTTGCGCCGCTCGACAACATCCCCGAAGACCCCGCCACGGGAAGCGCCGCGGCGGCGCTGGCAGCATTCTTGGCGCAACTAGAGGGACGCGATATCGCCCTCGAGATCCGGCAGGGCGAGGACATGGGACGCCCCTCGCGGATCAGCGCCACGACAGGGCCAAACGGCGTCACCATCAGCGGGGCAGCGGTGCAAACGATGGATGGGCGGCTCTTGCTCTAAACCCGTGACCCCTGCGCCAATCCGCGCTAGGCTCAAGCCAAAAGCAAGAGGCGCGCATGAACCTCCTTCAGGCAACATCCCTTCTGATCGTGTTGGCCGGGGTCTTTGGCTCCATCAACTATTTCTGGCTGCGCCTGCCGCCGAGCATCGGCGTTCTGGTCGTGGCTTTGGCCGCCTCGGTCGGCGCGATGCTACTCGATCTCGTGGTGCCCTCGCTCGGCCTTGCGGATTCGCTCGGCGGCGCGGTGCGCGAGATTGCCTTCTCAAAGGCGCTGTTGGAAGGAATGCTTGGGCTTCTCCTTTTTGCCGGCGCGCTGCACGTCAGCCTTTCATCCCTGCGCGAACAGGCCATCGTGATCCTTCTGATGGCAACCCTCGGCGTCGGCCTCTCGACCGCTGTCGTCGGTTTCGGCTTCAGCTGGATCACCGGAATGCCGCTCCTTGTCGCGCTCGTCTTTGGCGCGCTGATTTCGCCCACCGATCCGGTGGCGGTCATGGGTGTTCTGCGCGAGGCCGAACTGCAAAAGACGCTCGAGACCAAGATCGCCGGCGAAAGCCTTTTCAACGATGGCGTGGGCTATGTGGTCTACCTCGTGCTTGTCGGCCTCGCCTTTCCCTCGGACGGGCACCATGCGGAAGGGCTTGGCGGCGCGGTGGGTCTCTTCCTGCAGGAGGCACTGGGGGGCGCGGTCCTTGGCGTGGTCCTTGGTTGGCTTGTCTTTCAGGTGATGAAACGCATCGACGACTATGCGCTTGAGGTTCTGATCACGTTGGGGCTTGCCTTCGGCGGCTATGAGCTGGCGGTGGCGCTTCATGTTTCAGCCCCGATCATGGCGGTCTGCGCGGGGCTTCTCATCGGCGATGTGGGGACGAAATACGGGATGTCGAAACAGACGCGGCGCTATGTCGATGCCTTCTGGCGGCTGATCGACGAGATTCTGAATGCGGTTCTCTTCCTGCTCATCGGGATTGAGGTTTTCTCCATCGTGCTGGAATGGGATTTCCTCATTGCCGGAGCCCTTTCGGTGGGCTTGGCTCTTCTCGCGCGCCTTGCCGCTGTGGCTGTGCCAATCGCCCTTCTGAGGCCGTTCCGCAGTTTCAGCCGCGGGGTCATTCCGATCATGACATGGGGCGGGCTCAAGGGCGGCATCTCGGTCGCGCTTGCGCTGGCCTTGCCAGAGAACGAGTGGAAGCCGCTCATCCTGACCGCGACCTATGTCGTCGTGGTCTTCTCGATCATCGTTCAGGGCCTCACGGTCGGCAAGGTCGCCATGCGTCTTGGCCGCGCGCCAGAACTCCCCAAGCAGGAGCAACCATGACCCCGCTTTCCCCCGTCTGCGCCTTCGATGTCAGTCCGGATGGCAAGGCGGTCCCTGCCCGCTCGCTCGAACCTCTGCCTGAGGGCGCGCAGGGCTATCGCTGGCTGCATCTCAACCTCGACGATCCGGGCTTTGCCAATTGGGTCGATACCTACCTGCCGCCGATCGTCGCCCGCAGCCTCAAGGCCACCGAGACCCGCCCGCGGGTCAGCGCCCAGGGCGACGGCCTGATCCTGACCCTGCGCGGCGCCAACCTCAACGCGGGCTCCGAGGTCGAGGACATGGTCTCGGTGCGGATCTGGGCAACCGAGACCATCCTTGTCACCGTCCGCCGCCGCAAGATCTTTGCCGTCGACGCCATTCGCCTTGACGCCGAGCAAGGCCAAGCCCCGGCGACAACGGCCGAATTCCTCCTGGCGCTTTGCGATGGCCTGACCGAGCGGATCGAGACCGTCTCGCTCGATCTCGACGAGATCACCGAGCAGATGGAAACCGAAGTCTATGACGAGGAAGACGAGAGCCAACCCAAGCTTGCCCCCCTTCGCCGCAAAGTCATCAAGCTGCGCCGCCACATCGGGCCGCAGACCGATGCGCTCAACCTTCTGGCGGCGATCGAGACACCGGTGATCCCCGCCTCCCTGCGGCCGCGCCTGCACGAGACCGCGAACCGCGCGACCCGCTCGGTCGAGGAGTTGCACGAGGTGCGTGAGCGCCTGACGGCAATCTCCGACCACCTCGACCTTGTGCAGACCGCCCGCATGGGCCGCAACGGCTTTGCACTGTCGGTCATCGCAGTGATCTTTCTGCCGCTCGGCTTTCTCACCGGCCTGTTCGGCGTCAATCTCGGCGGCATCCCCGGCGCGCAGTCGTCGGTCGGGTTCTTCCTTCTGTGTGTGGCGTTGGCCGCGCTTGGCGTTGGCCTCTATATCTTGATGCGTTGGCGGCGTTGGTTGTGAAAAAGGGTTTTCACCGGCGCGTCCTGTCGCTACATCGCCCTTGAAGCCGCGACCAACGGGGTAAGGGCAGATGGCAAAGTCGATACTGGCGCGCTGCGAGGCAAATGGCCTTCGAATGACCGAACAGCGGCGGACCATTGCCACTGTGCTTGAGGCAGCCGACGATCATCCCGATGTTGAAGAGCTCTATAACCGCGCCTCGCGCGTTGATCCGCGCATCTCGCTTGCTACGGTCTATCGCACGGTCAAGCTTTTCGAAGAGGCGGGCATCCTCGACAAGCACGAGTTCGGCGATGGCCGTGCGCGCTATGAAACCGCCGACCGCGAGCATCACGATCACCTGATCGACATGAATTCGGGCGAGGTGGTCGAGTTTGTGGATCCCGAGATTGAGGCGCTACAGGAGAAAATCGCCGCCAAGCTGGGCTTCAGGCTGATGGGGCACAGGCTCGAGCTTTACGGCGTGCCGCTCGCCAAGAAGGAAAAGTAAGGTGAGCAACCTCCACGGCGCGGCGTTCATGGTTGCCTCGATGGCAGGGTTTGCAGTCGAGGATGCCTTTATCAAAGGCGCCTCCGCGCAGCTCCCGCCCGGCCAGATCATGTCGATGCTTGGCTTGGGAGGCGCCACCGCTTTTGCGATTTGGTCGTTGCGCCGAGGAGAAACCCCCCTGCCCCGATCGCTGTTCCAGGGTCCCGCCCTCTATCGGTCGATCCTCGAGGCCGCAACGTCACTGAATTTCATCATCGCTCTGTCGCTGGTCCCGCTTGCTTTGCTCACGACCATCATGCAGGCCAACCCGCTTTTGGTGACGATGGGCGCCGCGCTCTTTTTCGGGGCGCCCGTTGGCTGGCGACGTTGGAGCGCAATCATCATCGGCCTGATCGGTGTGCTGATTGTCGTCAGGCCCTTCGGCACGGCCTTCGAGTTGACCACTCTCTGGGTCGTGGCTGGGGCGATCACCCAAAGTGCCCGCGATCTGGCGACACGCCGAACGCCCGCCCATGTCACAACGCTTCAGCTGTCGACAGCGGGCTTCGGCGTCATGGTGCCAACGGGGATTATCGTCTGCGTGATGTTTGGCACACCCCCGGTCTGGCCGAGCCTTGTGAACTGGGGCTATCTGCTGGCCGCAGTTGGCATTGGCATTCCCGCCCTCTATGCCATCATCCTGGCCAACCGGCTTGGAGATATCTCCTTCGTTGCGCCGTTCCGCTATAGCCGGATCGTCTTTGGCCTTGCCCTGAGCGTGATCGTCTTTGGCGAGGTTCTGGACGGCTATACCCTCATCGGTGCCGCAATCATCGTCGCCTCTGGCCTTTACACCTTCGCCCGCGAAGCCCGCTTGCGGCGCACTTCCCCTTCCACCAAAGCCGCGTTATAGCACCGCAACATCATTTTGAGGTTCCCATGAGCACGATTATCGACATTCACGCCCGCGAAATTCTTGATAGCCGGGGCAACCCGACCGTTGAGGTCGATGTGACCCTCGAAGACGGCTCGATGGGCCGCGCCGCGGTTCCTTCGGGGGCCTCGACCGGCGCGCATGAGGCGGTGGAGAAGCGCGATGGCGACAAGAGCCGCTATATGGGCAAGGGCGTCTTGCAGGCGGTCGATGCGGTGAACGGCGAGATCGCCGAGGCGCTTTTGGGCCTCGATGCGATGGAACAGGTCGAGCTTGACGAGATCATGATCGAGCTCGATGGCACGCCCAACAAGTCCCGCCTCGGCGCCAACGCGATCCTCGGCGTCTCGCTGGCCGCCGCCAAGGCCGCGGCCGATTTCTCGGGCCAGCCGCTTTACCGCTATGTCGGCGGCACCTCGGCCCGCGTGTTGCCGGTGCCGATGATGAACATCATCAACGGCGGAGAGCACGCCGACAACCCGATCGACATTCAGGAATTCATGATCATGCCGGTCGCCGCGGAGGATATCCGCGATGCTGTCCGCATGGGCTCGGAAGTGTTCCACACGCTGAAGAAAGAGCTTTCGGCAGCGGGCTTGGCCACGGGTGTGGGCGACGAGGGCGGCTTTGCGCCGAACCTGTCCTCGACCCGCGATGCGCTCGATTTCATTCTCAAGTCGATCGAGAAGGCGGGCTATCGCCCGGGCGAGGATATCTACCTCGCGCTCGACTGCGCCTCGACCGAGTATTTCAAGGGCGGCAAATATGTCCTGTCGGGGGAAGGCAAGACGCTGAGTTCGGCGGAGAACGTGGGCTATCTCGAGGCGCTTGTGAACGACTATCCGATCATCTCGATCGAGGATGGCATGGCCGAGGACGACTGGGAGGGCTGGACGCTCTTGACCGAAACGCTCGGGAATCGCGTGCAGCTTGTGGGGGACGATCTGTTCGTGACCAACCCCGAGCGGCTTGCGATGGGGATTGAGAGGGGCTGCGCCAATTCGATGCTGGTGAAGGTCAACCAGATCGGCTCGCTGACCGAGACGCTTCAGGCCGTCGAGATGGCGCATCGGGCGCGCTTTACCAATGTGATGTCGCACCGGTCGGGAGAGACCGAGGATTCGACGATTGCCGATCTCGCCGTGGCGACGAACTGCGGCCAGATCAAGACCGGCTCGCTGGCGCGGTCGGACCGGTTGGCAAAGTATAACCAGTTGATCCGGATTGACGAAATGCTGGGCGCTTCGGCGCTTTATGCCGGGCGTTCTATTTTGCGGTAGGCGAGTTGGGGGGCTGTCTGCCCCCCTCTGCGCCTCTGGCGCATTCACCCCCCGAGGATATTTTCGGGCCTCTAAGAGAGGCGGCTTGGGCGGAATGGGGCGAGCTCGGGAGCTTCGCTTCCTTCGGCAATTTCCAGTGCGACGAGGGTGCCAATCAGTGGGGCGAGCGTGATGCCCGAGTGCATCGAGGCGATGTAGAGCCCCTCTTCCAGTGGTCCGACTGCCGGCAAGCCGTCTTTGGGGACGGGTCGCAGGCCGAAGGTGACACGTTCGATCTCGATCTCTTGGCCCGGAAGGTGCACCCTTATGCGTTCGATGAGTTCGAGGGCGAGGGAGCCGGGATCAGTTGTGATACTGGCCTGACCCGGCCCATCGCCGGAGAAGATCTCGCCCGCGACGATCCGTCCCTCGGCGTCTTGCCGGAAGTGCACATCGGGCGCCATGATGATGGGGCCGAGGATTGCAGGCAGCGGGCGGGTGCGGAGGATCAGGCCGGGCTTGTTGGCCATTGGCAGGCCGGTGAGGGTTGCCGCTCCTGCGCCTGCGGCGACAATCACCTGAGATGCGGGCACGGGGCCGTGGTCGGTAGCCACGCCGATCACCCGTCCGCCTTGGCGCAGGAAACCATTGGCTTTCGGGCCGATCCAGATCTTCGCGCCGAGTGCGACTGCGGCCTCGATCAGGCGCGCGGCGATCACCTCGCCATCGGCGCCGCCTTCGCGGGCCACATGGATCGCCTGATCGGGCGGCGTGGCCAGCGCGGGAGCCATGCGGGCGATCTCGGGGCGGGCTACGACCTGCGCCTCGTAGCCGAAGGCCGCGAGTTCGGCGACATGGGCATCGAAGGAGGCGCCCTCATCCTCCCACCAGAGGCAGCCAGTCCATCGGGTTGCCACCGGGCCGAGGGCGGCCTCCATCTCGTGATGGGCGTCGATGGCGGCCGAGCGCAGGGCAAAGTAGGCGGGTGTTTCGGCGAAATTGGCGTTGATCCAGCCAAAGCTGCGCCCGGTCGCGCCTTTGCCGATACCGGTCTGGTCGAGGATCAGGACGGGCTTGCCACGCCGGGCGAGATTCCAGGCGATGGACGCGCCGACGATGCCGGCTCCGACGATGACGATGGGATGGTTCATGGTGGCTCCTCTCGTGGTGAGGCTCGCTCGTTGCCGCACGAATTACAATTGCCTCTGGCGCAGCCCACGCTAGTTTCTCCCTATGAAAGCAGATGAGATCATCCACTTGCTGGGCCTCGCGCCGCACCCCGAAGGGGGCTGGTATCGCCAGACCTGGGCGGCGGAAGGTGAAGGTCGGCCTGTAGGCACTTGTATCTACTTCCTTTTGCGGCGGGGCGAGCGGAGCCATTGGCACCGCGTCGATGCCATGGAGATCTGGCACCATTATGCCGGAGCGCCGATCCTTCTGCATATCTCGGCCAGCGATGAAGGCCCCGCGACCACGCTCACCCTTGGCCCCGACCTTGCCTCGGGCGCGCGGCCGCAGGGGATCGTGCCGGTAGGGCACTGGCAGGCGGCGGAGACCACGGGCGATTGGACGCTTGTGGGCTGCACCGTCAGCCCGGGATTTCAGTTTGAGGGGTTTGAGCTGGCCGCGCCGGGGTTTGAGATTCCCAAAGGTTAGGGTCCGCTTGCAAATCTTTGCCCCCAAAAGAAAAAACGGGGGCCGAAGCCCCCGTATAGTCTCGCCGTTCAGGCTCATTCTATGTACCGCCCGGTTTCTGCCTGCGGCCTGAACGTCGGCGGCGCGAGCGCACCCGCGCCGGACCCTGTTAGCTACAGCCGCTGGTGCCGCCGCAGGTGTTGCACTTCATGCAGGTGCCGTTACGCACCAGTGTGTAGTTGCCGCATTCGCCGCATGGATCGCCCTCATAGCCCTGCATCTTGGCCTTGTCGCGGGCCGAGATGCTGACCGTGCCGCTGGAAACGGCGGTCGAGGAGGCCGCCGAAATCGTCGACGAGGCCACGGCGGGAACCAGCGTTTCGAGCGCGGCGACCGGATCGGTGCCGGTGGCGAAGGCGGTGGCCCCCATGCCGCCGTTGAGGACGACAAGTTCTTGAGGCATTCGCTTGCGCAGATAGCCGGTCGACGAGATCTGACGCAGCACCTCGAGCGATTTCGAGGCGGCGTTTTCGCTCGGCTCCTTAAAATTGGAGCGGCCCTCTTCCTCGCCACGGCCCAGATCATCAAACGCCGCGCCTTGCGGTTTGACATGGGCAAGGTCGGTCCGGTCGAGATAGCTCACCGCCAGTTCGCGGAAGATATAATCGAGGATCGAGGTGGCCTGTTTAATCGAATCGTTGCCCTGAACCATGCCGGCGGGCTCGAACTTGGTGAAGGTGAAGGCGTCGACAAACTCCTCCAGCGGCACGCCATACTGAAGGCCGACCGAGACCGCGATGGCGAAGTTGTTCATCATCGCACGGAAGCCGGCGCCCTCTTTGTGCATGTCGATGAAGATTTCACCGAGCTTGCCGTCCTGATATTCACCGGTCCGCAGATAGACCTTGTGGCCGCCGACGATCGCCTTCTGGGTATAGCCCTTGCGGCGCTCGGGGAGCTTTTCGCGGTGCGTGCGGATCAGTTCCTTGACGATCACCTTCTCGATGATCTTCTCGGCCAGAACCACGGCCTTCTCCTGCTGCGAGCCGGTGGCAAGAACCTCGGCGGCATCGTCGTCGTCCTCGACGAGGGCGGCGGCGAGCGGCTGGCTCAGCTTCGATCCATCGCGGTAAAGCGCGTTGGCCTTGATGCCAAGGCTCCACGACAGCTCATAGGCCTTCTGGCAATCCTCGATCGTCGCGTCATTGGGCATGTTGATCGTTTTCGAGATCGCGCCCGAGATGAACGACTGGGCGGCGGCCATCATGGTGATGTGGCTGCCCACCGAGAGGAAACGCTTGCCCTTCTTGCCGCAGGGGTTGGCGCAGTCGAAGACGGTGAGGTGCTCGTCCTTGAGGAAGGGCGCGCCTTCGAGGGTCATGGTGCCGCAGACGTGGTCGTTGGCGGCTTCGATCTCTTTGCGGCTGAAGCCCAGATGCTGAAGCAGGTTGAAGGTCGGGTCGTTGAGCTTCTCGGCGGGGATGCCGAGGGTCTTTTGGCAGAACTCTTCGCCCAAGGTCCACTGGTTGAAGACGAACTTGATGTCGAAGGCGGTTTTCAGCGCGCCTTCGATCTTGTCGAGCTCGGCCTGACCGAAGCCGTGGCCGATGAGCGAGGTGTGGTTGATCGCGGGCGCCTGCCCGAGCGAGCCGTGGCCCACGGCATAGGCGATGATTTCTTCGATCTGGGCCGAGCCATAGCCGAGCTTTTCAAGCGCCGCCGGAACCGACTGGTTGATGATCTTGAAATAACCGCCGCCGGCAAGCTTCTTGAACTTCACCAGCGCGAAGTCGGGCTCGATGCCGGTGGTGTCGCAATCCATCACAAGGCCGATCGTGCCGGTGGGCGCGATGACGCTGGTCTGGGCGTTGCGGTAGCCGTGCTTTTCGCCAAGGGCGAGCGCTTCGTCCCAGGCCTCCATCGCCAGTTTCACAAGGCGCTGGTCGGGGCAGTTCCTGTGATCGAGCGCCACCGGCTTGACCGCGAGGCCCTCATAGCCATCGGTCTTGCCATAGGCGGCATTGCGGTGGTTGCGGATCACGCGAAGCATATGGGCGCGGTTTTTCTCGAACTTGGCGAAAGCCCCAAGTTCGCCTGCAATCTCGGCCGAAGTGGCATAGGCCACGCCGGTCATGATCGCGGTCAGCGCACCACCAAGGGCGCGGCCCTCGTCGCTGTCGTAGCCTAGCCCCATGTTCATCAGAAGGCCGCCGATATTGGCATAGCCGAGGCCAAGGGTGCGGAAATCATAGGACAGCTGGGCGATTTCCTTCGACGGAAACTGCGCCATCATCACCGAGATTTCGAGCGTCAGCGTCCACAGACGCGTCGCGTGCATATAATCCTCAACCTGGAACTCGCCGTCCTTGTAGAAGGTCAGGAGGTTCATCGAGGCGAGGTTGCAGGCCGTGTCGTCGAGGAACATGTATTCCGAGCAGGGGTTGGAACCGCGGATCTCGCCGTCTTCGGGGCAGGTGTGCCAGGCGTTGACCGTGTCGTGATACTGGATGCCCGGATCGGCACAGGCCCAGGCGGCATGGCCGACCTGATCCCAAAGATCGCGCGCCTTGATGGTCTTGGAAACCTTGCCATCCTTGCGGTTGATAAGCTCCCAGTCGCCATCTTCCTCGACAGCCTTGAGGAAGGCGTCGGTGACGCGGATCGAGTTGTTCGAGTTCTGGCCCGAGACGGAGGCATAGGCTTCCGAATCCCAGTCGGTGTCGTAGGTCGGGAATTCGATCGAGGTGTGGCCCTGACGCGCGTAATCGAGGACGCGCTTTATATAGGTCTCGGGGATCATCACGCGCTTGGCGTCGCGGATTGCCTCTTTCAGGCCCTCGTTGACCTTGGGATCAAAGGCGTCGGCCTCAGCACCATCCCACGAGCGGATCGCGGCGAAGATGCCGTTGAGCTTCTGCTCGTGCATCTTGGAACCGGCGACGATCGAGGCGACCTTCTGCTCTTCGATGACCTTCCAGTTGATGAAATCCTCGATATCGGGGTGATCGGCATCGACAATAACCATCTTGGCCGCGCGGCGGGTGGTGCCGCCCGACTTGATCGCGCCGGCAGCACGGTCGCCGATCTTGAGGAAGCCCATCAGGCCCGAGGACTTGCCGCCGCCCGAGAGCTTTTCGCCCTCGCCGCGCAGAGAGGAGAAGTTGGTGCCGGTGCCCGAGCCGTATTTGAAGAGGCGCGCCTCGCGGACCCAGAGGTCCATGATCCCACCTTCGTTGACGAGATCGTCGGCGACCGACTGGATGAAGCAGGCGTGCGGCTGTGGGTGTTCGTAGGACGAGGCGGATTTGGTCAGAACGCCGGTCTTGTAATCGACATAGTGGTGGCCCTGCGCCGGGCCGTCGATACCGTAAGCCCAGTGCAGGCCGGTGTTGAACCACTGCGGGCTGTTCGGCGCGGCGCGCTGGGTGGCCAGCATGAAGCGCATCTCGTCGTAATAGGCTTTGGCGTCGGCCTCGGTCGAGAAATAGCCGCCCTTCCAGCCCCAATAGGCCCAGGCGCCGGCAAGGCGATCAAACACCTGCTTGGCCGAGGTCTCGCCGCCGAAGGTTGCGCCTTCGGCCGGAACCGAACGCCAGAGGAAAGACGGAACGCCCTTTTCCTTGACCGGTTTCACCGCAGATGGAACGCCCGCCTTGCGGAAATATTTCTGCGCGATGACGTCGCTCGCAACCTGGCTCCAATCGGACGGGATCTCGCAGTTGTCGAGCTTGAAGACGATCTTGCCGTCGGGATTGCGGATCTCGGAAGAGGTCGAGCGGAACTCGACCTCGTTATAAGCGTCTTTGCCAGCTTTCGTGAAATTACGTTCGATCTTCATCGCACCTTGCCCCTGCACGGCCGACGTTGCGGCCTTTTGAATAGTCTGGCGCATCGCGCCCCCGAGTGCCTCGATGACAAGATCAAGTAACCTGTCGCTGGAAAGCCATTGCTTCCTGCGTCCTCGGCTCCTTTGAACCAGAGCCTCTTCACTGAGGTCTTTGTCCCTGCCACCGCATGGACACTAAATCTTGTGTCCCTTTTGTCGGCCCCCACAACCTGACGTGATCGACAGGCACGGTCAACGTGATTTTTACCCTTCCTAGCGAAAATTTCCGTTGACGGGGATTCGATCTGACACTGCTGTGGATGGCTCTGTTGATAACTCTGTTGAAGAGCGTTCCGCCCCCCCCATTTCCGGCGGGGCAGAAATCCGGCTAGGTTTTGAATACTTACGAGTCGGGGTTAAGACGTTGGTTCAAATGACAACCGGCGCGAAAAAAAACGCCGCCCTGATTCTCTCAGAGCGGCGCCAACTCGAAACTGCGGTGTTTGTAACCTAGAACGGTAGGCAATATGGGTTGGCCAATGCGCCGACGCCAAACTGAAACCCGTTTTGCAAGAAGTCGTAACCGACTGTTCCCGACAGGGTGCAGGTGTTGTATGCGATCCCCAGGTCTGCGCCGAAACCGTTATCGAAATAGTAGCTTACGCCCGCCGAGAGAACTGGTGTGTTGAGCGCATTGGAACTCACATATTTCAAGGTCAGGCCCGGGCCGCCGCCCATTGTCCAGACGAATCCTGCGAAAACACTAGACGAGGGCAGTTCGACGGCAGATGCCACCGACCCAGCCGCAACAAGTATTGAACTGGCGAGTAAGTTTTTGAGATAGGTCATGATCCAGCCTCCAAAAGAAGATGCCAAAGGGTGCGAAAGGCGACCGATCAGGTCAATTGAGCAATTCGTCTCAGTGAAGTGGTCGGGGCGATAGGATTCGAACCTACGACCTACGGTACCCAAAACCGTCGCGCTACCAGGCTGCGCTACGCCCCGACGAGTGCGTGATTAGACGCGGGGAGGAGGTTTGAAAAGGCCTAACCGGCACAAGAACTGGTAAATACTGAATGTTCTACCCGATCGCCAAGGCCGATCCCAAGTCGATCCGCCAAGCCACCGTTGATTTCGAGGACAGCCTTCACACCGTCGCCGCCGCCAATTGTGGTTTCGTCCAGCGGGATGGCATTCTCGTGGAGGGTCAAAATACGCCCGTCCGGATCCAGGAAAAGCATGTCGAGTGGGATCAGCGTATTCTTCATCCAGAAAGTTACTGATTGCGGCTCTGGATAGACGAAGAGCATCCCCTCGAGCATTCCCAAACTTTCAACATACATCAGTCCGCGAGCCCGCTCGGAGGGATCATCGGCGATGACGACCGAGAAATGCGCACGCCCCCAATCGCCGACCACGGTCAGGCGTGCCTCATCACACTCTTGAGCAACGGAATGGGTTGCAACTGCAAGAACTATGGCAGTCAGTCCCGCCCAGATCCCCCGCCACATCCAAGTGCGCTGTCCCACGCCTCAACCTCAACAGCCATTTTCCCGCGCTTGCCGTCCGTCACGCGAACGCAAATCGCTTCGCCAGTGCCAAGATCAGAAAGGCCAGAGCGACGCAGGACCTCGATATGGATGAAAATGTCATCTGCCAAGCCAAAGATGTTTGCAAAACCAAATCCTTTGGCTTTGTCGAACCATTTGACCCGCGCAGCATGAAGCGGCAAACCGGCAATGTCGCTCTCATCAAGACCGAAGAGTTCGCTCAGTTGTGCCACCGGCTTTGCGGCTGGAGGTGAAAGTGAAATCACTTCGGTCGCTTGCATACCGCGCGCGGTGTCGACAACGGCCATTTCGATCGCGGCTCCCTCGGCAACCGAGCTGTGTCCGAAATTTCGCAAGACGTTGCTATGAAGCAAAATATCCGGGCCGCCAGATTCCGAGACGACAAACCCAAACCCTTTGGTCGCATCAAACCACTTCACGACCCCGCGAAGTATCCGACCGATGTCAATATTTTCACACATTCATAGAGCTTCTCAACAGCGCTTCCCGAAACCGCCCTCTCCAACGGGGGCAACGATAACACCGGAGAATTCTTCTCCGTTTCAAGAAGATGCCGTTCACGAAGCGTGAATGTCAAGGATTAAGGCGGGCTATTTTCCACGCTTCGCGAGTAGAATCGCGAGTCCAACGGAACCTGTCGTGCAAACGAAATGATCCGTCCGCCCAGAATTCAATCTCTAGTGGTAAAATCCTGAAACCGCCCCAAAACGGCGGACGGTCGGGATCGATTCCTTTCGCGGCCGTCACCTTGGCCACGTCGGCGACCAGCGCTGCCCGAGACGAAAGCGGGCGCGACTGAGCAGAGGCCCAGGCGCCCAGCCGGCTCTTGAGGCTGCGAGAGCGGAAATAGGCGTCGGCCTGCGGCCCGTCCTCGCGGCTCACGACGCCTCGAACCCGGATCTGTCGCCGAAGGGATTTCCAATGCATGACGAAGGCGACCTTGCCCGAAGCGGCAAGTTCCTGCCCTTTGGCGCTTTCATAATTGGTATAGAAAACGAAGGCTGCGTCCTCGATCTCTTTGAGAAGCACCATCCGAACGTTCGGCAGCCCCGCAGGATCGACCGTGGCCAAAGCTATGGCGTTGGGATCGTTGGGCTCGGAGCCTTCCGCTTCGGCCAACCACCGGCGGGCAATCTCAAAAGGATCGTCGCCCGAAAAAATGCCCTCGCGATCGCTCATTTGTAGCCTCTCCTCATATCTGTCCGAAGGTTGACGCTGCGTCGCTCTCAGTCTTGAAGCACCCTCGTCAATCGCCTACACCGGATCGAAATTGGGGCCGAAAGGCAAGGGAGGTTTGGATGTCGACGAATTTGATGAAGGGCAAACGCGGCCTGATCATGGGGCTCGCGAATGACAAGTCGATCGCATGGGGCATCGCCAAAGCTCTGGGCGATGCGGGCGCCGAGCTTGCCTTTTCCTATCAGGGCGATGCGCTGAAAAAGCGGGTGGATCCCTTGGCCGAGAGCCTTGGCTCGAAGATCGTGCTGCCTTGTGATGTGTCAGACATGGACTCGGTCGATGCGCTCTTCGCATCGCTCGAAAAGACATGGGGATCGCTCGATTTCATCGTTCATGCCATCGGGTTTTCCGACAAGAACGAGCTGCGCGGCCGCTATGTGGACACGAGCCGCGAGAATTTCCTGATGTCTATGGATATCTCGGTCTATTCCTTCACCGCCGTGGTCAAACGCGCGGCCGCGATGATGGCTTCCGGTGGCTCTTGCCTGACCCTGACCTACTACGGCGCCGAGAAGGTCATGCCGCATTATAACGTCATGGGTGTTGCCAAGGCCGCACTTGAATCTTCGGTGCGCTATATGGCCGAGGATCTGGGAAAGGACGGCATCCGTGTCAACTCGATCAGCGCGGGCCCGATCAAGACCCTTGCCGCCAGCGGCATCGGCGATTTCCGCTATATCATGAAGTGGAACGAATATAACTCGCCGCTCCGCCGCAACGTGACGATCGAGGATGTCGGCAAATCGGCCCTCTATCTTCTGTCCGATCTTGGCTCAGGCGTGACAGGCGAATGCCTGCATGTTGATGCAGGCTATCATTCGGTGGGTATGAAGGCGGTCGATTCTCCCGACATCACCACGGTGTAGGACCGCATGACACCGGGCCTCTTTGCCTCGATCGTCCTTATCCATCTGGCGGCGGCGATCAGCCCGGGCCCCTCTTTCGTTGTTGCGCTAAGAACCGCAGCGACAGAAGGTTTTCGGGTCGCGGTCGCCTTGGCAATTGGATTTGGCCTCGGGGCGCTTTTGTGGGCTGCAGCCGCGATGGCGGGGCTGGCCGTCCTTTTTCGTCTGGTTCCAAGCCTGTTCTTGGCCCTCAAATTGGCCGGCGCAGGGTTTCTTTTCTATATTGCCTATATGATGTGGTCGCACGCGAAAGAGCCGCTGAGCCTTGGCAGGAGCCCTGATCTGCAGCCGCGCTCGGCCTTCTCGGCAGCAGCCCGTTTCGGTTTTCTGACATTTGCCACCAACCCCAAGCCGGCGGTGTTCTTTGGCGCGGTGTTTGTGGGCCTACTTCCGGCGGAAATGTCGTTCGGATGGCGACTCGCGATTCTTTCAGCGATCTTCTTGAACGAAACGCTCTGGTATATCTTGGTGGCGCGAGTATTTTCGCTCAGGAAGGCCCGCGAGGCCTATTTGAAATTCAAAGTGTGGATCGACCGCGCTTTTGGTAGTCTTCTCGTCTTGCTCGGGCTGAAGATTGCCCTGACCTGAGGAGTGCTGCCATGACCGATCGTTTGCCCCATGAAAAAGGCTTTCACGTCAGCTGGGACCAGATCCACCGCGACTCGCGGGCGCTGGCATGGCGGCTCGATGGCCACGGCCCCGAAGACGGCGCATGGAAGGCGGTCGTCGCCATCACCCGCGGCGGCATGGCGCCGGCAATGATCGTGGCGCGCGAGTTGGGCATCCGACTTGTCGATACGGTCAGCGTCAAATCCTACGACCATCAGGATCAGACCGAGGCCAAGGTCCTGAACGCGCCGGACAAGGCGATGATGGGTGACGGCACCGGCGTGCTGATCGTCGATGATCTTGTGGACTCGGGCAAAACGCTCGAGCTGGTCCGAAGCCTCTTTCCCAAGGCGCATTTCGCCACCGTCTATGCCAAGCCCAAGGGGCGGCCGCAGGTGGATACTTTCATCACCGAGGTGAGCCAGGACACCTGGATCTTCTTCCCCTGGGACATGGCCCTGCAATACGTCGAGCCCTACCGCGGCAAGGACTGATCCAAAGTGCATCCCCTTCCCAAGGCCAGCCCGGTTGTCGAGTGGGCCTATCGCATCTTCCTGTTCGGACAGGGCCTTTTGGGCACCATCCAGTTCATCGGCGGCATGGCGCTTGCGCTGGCTCCAAGCGGATCCATCCCGAAGATTGTCGAATGGCTTGTCCGTAATGAATTGGCAGAGGATCCAACCGATCCGATCTCCAGCACCCTCTTCGAATGGGCCGCTGCGCTTGGTCCAAGCGCGGACGGGGTCTATGCGATCTACCTCCTTGGCCACGGCATCCTCAATCTTTTCGTCGTGACGACCCTCTTCTTCCGCGTGAAATGGGCCTATCATTTCGCAATGACGGTTCTGTGGGGGTTCGTCGTGTTCCAGATTGTCGAGTTTGCTATTCAGCGCGATCCGCTCTTGCTGCCGCTGACGATTATCGACCTCGTGGTGATCGCTCTTGTCTGGCTTGAACGGCGCCAGACACGCGGGCAGGAATAGGTTAGCTTCGGGCGGCAACTCTATAGAAAGATAAGGCAATGGACCAAAGAGCCAGAACTTCGACGACCTTTGCCCCGCCGGTGATGGAGGCCCGCCGCTGGCTCGATGGCGTAACCTTCACCAAGGATCGCCCTCTCATCAACGTGAGCCAAGCCGCGCCCGTCGATCCCCCGCCCGCGGCCCTTCGTCAGGCTATCGCAGATGTCGCCCTGAACGAACCGGAAGCGCATCTCTACGGCCCGGTCCTCGGCCTGCCCGAACTCCGCGCCGAGATCGCCGGCCAGTGGACCGCTGCCTATGGCGGCGAGGTGCGGGCCGAGCAGGTCTGCATCACCTCGGGCTGTAATCAGGCTTTCACCGCCGCCATCGACACGCTCTGCACCGATGGCGACGAGGTGATCCTGCCGATCCCCTATTATTTCAACCACCGTATGTGGCTCGATATGTCGGGAGTGACGACCGTCTGCCTGCCCACCCGCGCGGGCCTCATTCCCGATGCCGAGGATGCCGCCGCGCTGATCACGCCGCGCACCCGTGCGATCGTTCTCGTCAGCCCCAACAATCCCGCCGGTGTGGAATACCCCGCCGAGACGCTCCGCGCCTTCTATGATCTCTGCAAGGCCCGCGGCATCGCCCTGATCGTCGACGAGACCTACCGCGATTTCGACGCCCGCTCCGGCGCGCCGCACGACCTTTTCACCGAGGCCGACTGGGACCAGACGCTGATCCAGCTTTATTCCTTCTCCAAGGCCTATCGCCTGACCGGCCACCGCGTGGGTGCGATGGTGGCAAGCCCGGCCCGTCTGGCCGAGGTTGAGAAGTTCCTCGACACTGTCGCCATCTGCCCCAACCAGATCGGCCAGCGCGCCGCGCTTTGGGGGATGCGCAATCTAGGCCAGTGGCTGGCCGGGGAACGCCACGAAATCCTCGACCGCCGCGCCGCGATTGTCGAAGGCTTCCCCCGCCTTGCCGCGCAGGGCTGGACCCTTCTCGGCTGCGGCGCCTATTTCGCCTATGTCGAGCATCCGTTCGGGATCCGGTCGGACGAATTGGCCAGGCGACTGGTGAAGGACGCAGGCATCCTCCTCTTGCCCGGCACCATGTTCATGCCCGACGAGCGGCCCGAGGGCGGGCGCCAGTTGCGGATCGCCTTTGCTAATATCGACCGCGCGGGCGTGGCCAAGCTCTTCGACCGGCTCGAGGAATTCACCACGGCAAACTCCGGGCTCTAGCCCCCGTGGCCTTGCGCCCCGGGCCTTGCCCGCCTATTGAAATGCAGCCGGTTCAAAGCCGGTAAAAGATTAGACAGGATAGGGCAGACGACATGGCCGCGAAAAAGGGCAACAAAGTCATTCTCTGGGGCATTGTCGGCCTTCTGTTTTTCGGCATGGTCGGCTTTGGCGCGACCGGCCTTTCCGGCACCGTCCGCACGCTCGGATCGGTGGGCGACAAGGATATCGCCCTCAACGACTATGCCCGCGAGCTGAACCAGCAGATGCGCGCCTACGAAGCCCAGATCGGCGCGCCCCTGAGCTTTGCCGAAGCGCAGTCGATCGGGCTGGACCAGGCGGTTCTGGCACAGATGGTCGCCCGCCGTGCGCTTGATAACGAAGCGGCCCAGCTGGGCCTTTCGGTGGGCGACGAGCGCGTGCGCGAACAGATCCTGCGGATCTCGGCCTTCCAAGGCATCTCCGGCCAGTTCGACCGCCTCTCCTACAAGGCGGCACTCGAACGTCAGGGCCAGTCGGAAGCCGAGTTTGAGACCGCACTCCGCGAAGAGATTGCCCGCACGCTCCTTCAGGCGTCTGTGGTCGGCGGCGTCCCCGCATCACCCACCTATTCGACCGTTCTGGCCACTTATCTGGGCGAGCGCCGCTCAGTGACGCGGTTGGTCGTGGATGCGACCTATCTCAACGAGCTTGTTGCCGAACCGACCGAGGCCGATCTCATCGCCTATCACGCGGCACATCAGGACGAGTTTACACGCCCCGAGACCAAAGAGATCACCTACGCGTGGCTGACGCCGGATATGTTGCAGGATACGGTCGAGATTGATGAGACCGCCCTGCGCGATCTCTATCAGCAGCGGATAGATGAGTATGTCCAGCCCGAGCGCCGCCTTGTCGAGCGCCTCGCCTTCGGCGACCAAGCTGCCGCCGACGCGGCCCGCGCCGCCATCGACAGCGGCGCCAGGGATTTCGACACGCTGGTGGCCGATCGCGGACTTGATCTGTCGGACGTCGACATGGGCGATGTCTCTCAGGACCAGCTTGGCGCGGCGGGTGCCGCGGCATTCGCTGCCAATCCGGGCGAAGTCGTTGGTCCTTTCGCCTCGTCCTTTGGCCCTGCCCTCTTCCGGGTCAACGCTGTTCTGGCGGCGCATGAGGTTTCTTTTGACGAGGCCCGCGACGACCTGCGCGACGAGTTGGCCAATGCCCGCGCCCGCCGGATGATCGACGATCAGGTGAGCCGCGTGACCGACCTTCTGGCTGGCGGAGCCGCGCCCGAGGATCTGGTCAACGAACTGGGCATGGCGCTTGGCACGATCAGCTACAATGTTGCGAGCGAAGACGGCATCGCCGCCTACGATTCCTTCCGGTCCGCCGCGAATGCTGGCAAGCCGGGCGACTATCCCGAGCTTGAGACTTTGGAGGATGGGGGCATCTTTGTCCTCCGCGTCGACAGCTTGCGCGAGGCCGAAGTCATGCCGCTCGAAGACGTGATCGACGAGGTCCGCCTCGGCGCCTGGGTCGAGGCAACCCATCAGGCCGTCCTGGCCGCCGCAGAGGACCTCGCCGCTGGCATGGATGCCACGACCGACCCCGCGACACTTGGCCTTGAGCCTGTGACCGATGACGCGCTTACCCGCCGCAGTTTCGTCGCGGGGACCACGACCGACTATGTCTCGACCATCTTCCAGATGCAGCCGGGCGAGGTGCGTGTTCTGGACAACGGTCGCGAGGCGATCCTTGTCCGGCTCGACAGCATTGCTCCGCCCGATGCCGACGATCCGGCGCTGGCCGCCGAGCGGGTCTCGATTGCCGAGCAGGTCACATCTGGGATCGTTCAGGATCTGTTCGATGCCTATGTCGGCGTCATCCAGACCGGCACCGAGGTCAAGATCAATCAGGCCGCGGTGAATGCCGTGAACGCCAACTTCCAGTAAGCCCCGGTTCGCCCATGTCGCTCCTGCCCGATTTCGAAACTTTCCGCGCCGGCCATGAGGCCGGTCAGAATCAGGTGGTCTATACCCGCCTCGCGGCCGATCTCGACACGCCTGTCTCGCTGATGCTCAAGCTCGCGGGTGCCGGAAAACACGCTTTCATGCTGGAAAGCGTCACCGGTGGCGAGGTGCGCGGGCGCTATTCCATCGTCGGCATGAACCCCGACCTGATCTGGGACTGCAACGGCACCACGGCGCGGATCAACCGCACCGCCCGCTATGACGACGACAGCTTCGAGATTCTGGACGCCGATCCCCTGACCTCGCTGCGCGCGCTTCTGGCTGAAAGCCGGATCGACCTGCCCGAAGGCCTGCCCGGCGCGTCTGCCGGCCTCTTCGGCTATCTCGGCTACGACATGATCCGCCTTGTCGAGCATCTGCCCAACATCAACCCCGATCCCATCGGCCTGCCCGACGCGGTGTTGTTGCGCCCCTCGGTGGTCGCGGTTCTCGACGGGGTGAAGGGCGATGTGATCCTCGTGGCCCCCGCCTGGGCCAATGCGGGCCTCTCCGCCAAGGCCGCCTATGCACAGGCCGCCGAGCGGGTGGTGGACGCGCAGCGGGCATTGGAGCGTTCCGTGCCGTCTGCGACACGCGATCTGGCAGCGCCCAAGCCGCCTGCCCCGCCGGTCTCGAACTTCACCAAAGACGGCTATATGGCCGCCGTGGAGAAGGCCAAGGACTATATCCGCGCGGGCGATATCTTTCAGGTGGTTCCGGCACAGCGCTGGACGCAGGAGTTCCGCGAGCCGCCCTTCGCGCTTTACCGCTCACTCCGCCGCACCAACCCCTCGCCCTTCATGTTCTTCTTCAACTTCGGCGATTTTCAGGTGATCGGCGCAAGCCCCGAAATCCTCGTGCGGGTCTTCGGCAGCGAAGTCACCATCCGGCCCATCGCCGGCACCCGCCCGCGCGGCGCCACGCCCGAAGAGGACAAGGCCAACGAGCTTGACCTTCTGGCCGACAAGAAGGAATTGGCCGAGCATCTCATGCTCTTGGACCTCGGCCGCAACGATGTGGGCCGCGTGGCAAAGGTCGGCACGGTGAAACCCACCGAGAAGTTCATCATCGAGCGCTACAGCCATGTGATGCATATCGTCTCCAACGTCATCGGCGAATTGGCCGAGGATCAGGACGCACTTTCGGCCTTCTTCGCGGGGATGCCCGCAGGGACCGTTTCGGGCGCGCCCAAGGTCCGGGCGATGGAGATCATCGACGAGCTGGAGCCGGAAAAGCGCGGCGTCTATGGCGGCGGCGTCGGCTATTTCTCGGCCGGTGGCGACATGGATATGTGCATCGCCCTGCGCACAGCCGTTCTGAAGGACGAGAAGCTCTATATTCAGGCCGGCGGCGGCGTTGTCTACGACAGCGACCCCGAGGCCGAATATATGGAAACCGTCCACAAGTCGAACGCGATCCGCCGCGCCGCCGAGGACGCGACGATGTTCCGCGGCGAAGGCAACCGCTAGGCTATTGCCCTTTCAGCACCGTTGAGGCCGGCACGATGGCGACCTGCCGCGCGCGGTCGGCCTCGCTCCAGAGGATCAGGGCCGAAAGGGTCTCGGGCCGCACCCGCGCCAGAAGGACCACCCCCGATTCCTGACGCGCCCGGAAAGCTGCTTGATCGAGTAGGCGGCGGATCGTGGCCGCGTCTTGCTCTTCGGCATCCAGCTCGCGGTAGACCAGCGCCGCCGGCACCTCGGACGCTGTCGCGGCCCGCATCGCCCGATTGAGGCCCTGCGGCACGGCCACAAGCCCCCGACCCTCAGCCACGAGCATGGTCATAAGCTGCGCCATGGCCGGATCGCCTGCGGTCGACTCAACCAAGAGAACGCCGACAGCCTCGGGAATGGCGGCAAAAGCGACAGCCAGAGCGGCCTCGACATCCCTCGGCGCCGTGCCCTGCATCATATCGAGGCGCACCAGAACCTCGATATCCTTGGCGCGGTAGGCGGCCGCAAGATCGGCGGCGCCTTCATACCAGGGATCAACCGCCACCGAGACAGGCGCAGAGGCGGCGGCGAGAACATCAGGGCCACCGGGCATCGAACCATCGTCGATCACCACGATCGAAAGCCGTGGCAGAACGGACGGTTCCGCATAGCTGGCGAAATCGTCCAATGCTCGGCCCGTCAACGTAAGCTGCGGTCGCGCCGCCTGGTCGATCGTCGTTTGTGCATCAGGTCGGTTGATGCGGATTGCACCTGTCCCCTCGGGCAGAACTGTCGCGGGTTGCCCGCTGAAGCCCACCTGCGGAACGATAGGCTCGCTTGCCTCGGGCAGAGGCTCTGGTTCGGGCTCCGCCTCCGGCGCGGGGGTGAGATCGATGATCGCCTCGTTGTCGGCGATCTCTTCCTCGCTCTCCTTTGGCGCTGGCAGCGCCGCGGGCGTGGAGTCGGCCGCGGGCGGGGTGGAGCCCCTATCCGGTTCGGCGGGCTGATCTTGCAGGCTGGGAGACACTGGCGCCATTTCGGCAAGAGATATGCTCGGGGAGCCATCCTCGCTTGCATCAGGCAAAGAGGCGATCTCGTCGGCAGCCACTATGGGCTGAACGGGCGGTGCGGCCGGAACGGTTGACGCCATGGCCGCAACATCCTCTGACGGAGCAGACGGCGAAGCCCCGGCTTCCGTGGGCGCTACGGGCGCCAAGGGGGCGACATCTGCGCCGCCTTGGGCCTCTGTTGCAGGATCGCTCAATGCGCCCTCGACGCCACTTGCCGAAGGCTCCCTGCCAGGGTCGGTCTCAACCGTGCCTTCATCAACTGCGCCCAGGGGGGCAACAAGGCCAACGGGCGCGGTGGCCTCGGTTGTATCGGTTGCATCGGTGTTGCCGTCGGTGGCCGCGAAGACGGTATCGACGGTTACAGGGGAGGCCACGGCCTCCGGAGCCTCGACCAAAGGGGCTTCGGGCGGCTGACTGCCCGGAGGCTGAGTGCCCCAAATGGCAAGCCCGACAAGGCCGACAATAGCCAGCGCCACCCCATAGGTAATGCCTAGAAGAAAGCCCCTGATCACCCGATATCCCTCAATCGCCTTGTTTTACCTGCCAAATGCCGTCCGGACCTTGACGCTGCCCTCGCAACCGGCCCATGTATTGGCCCGGTTATACCGCGAGCGGTCGGTTCGACGGTAGCCCTCAATTTGCCCGCAGGCCATACCATGCTGCTCCTGATCGATAACTACGACAGCTTTACCTACAATCTCGTCCATTATCTGGGCGAACTTGGGGCGGAGGTGGTCGTGCGCCGGAACGACGCGCTGACCGTTCAGGACGCAATGGGAATGCGACCCGAGATGATCCTTCTCTCGCCCGGCCCCTGCGATCCGGCGCAGGCGGGGATCTGCCTTGCGCTGACCCAAGCCGCCGCCGAGACCCGCACGCCGCTTCTGGGCGTTTGCCTTGGCCATCAAACCATCGGCGAGGCCTTCGGCGGCAAGGTCGTCCGTTGCCACGAGATCGTGCATGGCAAGATGGGAATGATGCATCACAGCGGCAAAGGCCTTTTCGCGGGCCTGCCCTCGCCATTTGAAGCGACGCGCTATCACAGCCTCGTGGTCGAGCGCGAAAGCCTGCCCGATTGCCTTGAAGTCACCGCTTGGCTCGAGGACGGCACGATCATGGGCCTTCAGCACAAGACCCTGCCGATCCACGGGGTGCAGTTCCACCCCGAGAGCATCGCCAGCCAGCATGGCCACAAGCTTTTGCAAAACTTCCTCGATCTCGCCAAGGAGCCCGCATGAGTGACGCGATCAAACCGCTGATCAACGCCGCCGCCGAGGGCCCGCTGACGCGCGCTCAGGCCGAGCAGGCCTTCGAGATCCTCTTCGAAGGTGACGCCACGCCGAGCCAGATCGGCGGCCTTCTGATGGCGCTGCGCACCCGTGGCGAGACGGTCGACGAATATGCCGCCGCCGCCGCGGTGATGCGCGCCAAGTGCAACAAGGTGAACGCCCCCGCCGGCGCGATGGACATTGTCGGCACCGGTGGCGATGGCAAGCACACGCTCAATATCTCGACCGCGACCGCCTTTACCGTGGCCGGCGCGGGCGTTCCGGTGGCCAAGCACGGCAACCGCAATCTTTCTTCGAAATCCGGCACCGCGGATGTGCAGACCGCGATGGGCATCAACGTCATGGTCGGCCCCAAGGTCGTCGAGCGGGAACTGCGCGAGGCGGGGATCGGCTTTATGATGGCGCCGATGCACCATCCGGCGATGAAACACGTCATGCCGACCCGCGCCGAACTGGGCACGCGGACGATCTTCAACATCCTCGGGCCTCTGACCAACCCCGCAGGCGTCAAGCGCCAACTCACCGGCGCCTTCAGCCGCGATCTCATCCAGCCGATGGCCCAGACCTTGCAGCGGCTTGGCTCGGAAGCGGCGTGGCTCGTCCATGGCTCCGACGGCACCGACGAGATGACCATCACCGGCGTCACCTGGGTGGCCGCGCTTTCGGGCGACATGATCACCCTGCGCGAGATCCACCCCGAGGATGCGGGCCTGCCGGTCCATCCCTTCGAGGCGATCATCGGCGGCACGCCGGAAGACAACGCCGACGCCTTCCGCGCCCTTCTGGGCGGCGCGACGGGTGCCTATCGTGATGCCGTTCTTCTCAACTCCGCCGCCGCCCTTTTGGTGGCCGGCGCCGCCGACAGCCTGAAATCCGGCGTCGAAATGGCCCGCGCCAGCATCGACAGCGGCGCGGCAAAACGCGCTGTGGAAACCCTTGCCCGCATCAGCCAAGAGGCCGCATGAGCATTACCATTCTCGACAAGATCAAAGCCTACAAGCTCGAGCATATCGCCGCCTGCAAGGCGCGTGTGCCGCTCTCCGAGGTCGAAGCCCGCGCCCGCGAGGCCGCGCCCACCCGTGGCTTTTTCGAAAACCTTCAGAACGCCACCCGCGAGGGCTATGGCCTGATTGCCGAAATCAAGAAGGCCAGCCCCTCCAAGGGCCTGATCCGCGCCGATTTTGATCCGCCCGCCTTGGCCCGCGCCTATGCCGAGGGGGGTGCCTCCTGTCTATCTGTCCTGACCGACGGACCCTCGTTCCAAGGGGCCGACGAGTATCTCGTCGCCGCCCGTGCCGAGGTTGGCCTGCCGGCCCTCCGCAAGGATTTCATGTACGACACCTATCAGGTGGCCGAGGCCCGCGCCTTGGGGGCCGATTGCATCCTCATTATCCTTGCCTCGGTTTCGGACGATCAGGCGGGCGAGCTTGAAGCCGCCGCTTTCGAATGGGGCATGGATGTGCTTCTCGAGGTGCATGACGCCGAAGAGCTCGAACGCGCGAGCCTGTTGAAATCCCCGCTCATGGGCATCAACAACCGCAACCTCAAGACCTTCGAGACCACGCTCGACACCACCCGCAAGCTCGCGAAATACGTCCCCGAGGATCGCCTGATCGTCGCGGAAAGCGGGCTCAATACGCCCGAAGACCTCGCCGACCTCGCCCGCTATGGCGCCCGCGCCTTCCTCATCGGCGAGAGCCTGATGCGGCAGGAGGATGTGGCGGAGGCGACGCGCCGGATCCTCGCAAATCCGTTCAGACCGGGGGCGATGTGATGAGCGAGGACAAGCTCAGCCATTTCGACCCCGCCGGCAAGGCGCATATGGTCGATGTCTCCGCCAAGGAAATCACCTCGCGCGTGGCCGTTGCCGAGGGGCATATCGTCATGTCACCCGCCACGCTCGCCCTTATTGATGAGGGCCGCGCCGAGAAGGGCGATGTGCTGGGCACCGCGCGGCTCGCGGGCATCATGGCCGCCAAGCGCACCTCTGATCTCATCCCCCTCTGCCACCCTTTGCCGATCACCAAGGTCGCGCTGGAACTGGTGACCGACCCCGCCCTGCCCGGCGTGCGGATCACCGCCACGGTCAAGACCACCGGCCAGACGGGCGTCGAGATGGAAGCGCTGACGGCCGTATCTGTCGCAGCGCTCACCGTCTATGACATGACCAAGGCGGTGCAGAAGGACATGGAGATCGGCGGCATCCGGCTGGTCCTCAAGGAGGGCGGCAAGTCGGGAAGGTATGAGGCGAAATGATCTCGGTCGCCGAGGCCCTTGAGAAGCTATTCGCGCTGGCGCCGGTGATGGATGTTGAGTCGGTGCCGATCCGCAATGCCGCGGGCCGCGTTCTGGCGCAGTCAGTCGCAGCCCGGCTTACCCAGCCGCCCTTTGCCGCCTCGGCCATGGATGGCTATGCGATCTGGGGCGTTAAGGTGGCCCCCGGCGACAGCTTTGAGGTGATCGGCGAGGCGCAGGCCGGGCGTGGCTTTGAGGGCACCCTCGGCAAGGGTCAGGCCGTTCGGATCTTCACCGGTGCACCTGTTCCCAAGGGATCTGAACTGGTCGTCATTCAAGAGGATGTCGACCGCGGCGGCGACCGGATCACCGTGAAAGATAGCCTCGGCGCGGGCCACAACATCCGCCCCGCAGGCGGCGATTTCCTCAAAGGGGCCGAGTTTGCCGCCCCGCGCCTTCTCAAGCCCGCCGATGTGGCGCTCTTGGCTGCGATGAACATCGCCGAAGTGCCGGTCTATCGCCGCCCCGAAATCGCGATCATCTCGACCGGCGACGAACTGGTGCAGCCGGGCGAAGAGCCGGGGCCGGACCAGATCATCGCTTCCAACGCCTATGGGCTTGCCGCCTTGATCGAGGCGCAGGGCGGCATCCCCCGCCTTCTGCCCATTGCGCGGGACGACCGCGCCTCGCTTGAGATGGTGTTCGATCTCGCCAAGGGGGCTGACATCGTTGTGACGATCGGCGGGGCTTCGGTCGGAGACTATGACCTCGTGGGCAAAGTCGCCGCCGAGCGCGGCATGGACCGCGCCTTCTACAAGGTTGCCATGCGGCCCGGCAAACCCTTGATGGCCGGGCGGCTCGACGGGGCGATGATGATCGGCCTGCCGGGCAATCCTGTCTCGGCGATGGTCTGCGGGACGGTGTTCCTTGTGCCGGTGATGCGGGCGACGCTCGGCCTTGGTGCAGCCCCTGCCCCGCGAGTGCAAATGGCTTTGGCCGACCCTGTCGAGGCCAACGGTCCACGCGAACACTATATGCGGGCGCGGATTTCAGAAGGCCAGATCGCCGCGGCCAAACGGCAGGACAGCGCGCTTCTGAGCGTTCTGGCGAGCGCCGACGCGCTCCTGATCCGCCCGCCGTATGATCCGGCGCGGGGCGCGGGCGAGATGGTCGAGGCCATCCTTCTCTGATTTTGTTGACACAAAACGGGAACACGAGTAGAACATAGGCGCAACTTATTCGCCTGTGGCCTGCGCCATCGGCTCGACGACGGGGCAATGCCATGCTGACCAAAAAGCAACTCGACCTTCTCGAATTCATTCACGCCCGCGTGCAGCGCGACGGCGTGCCACCCTCGTTCGATGAAATGAAGGAGGCGCTCGACCTGCGCTCGAAGTCGGGCATTCACCGGCTGATCACCGCGCTCGAGGAGCGGGGCTTTATCCGCCGCCTCGCCCACCGCGCCCGTGCGCTCGAGATCGTCAAGCTGCCGGATGCGATGACCGGCGCCAAACCGGGCTTTACCCCCCGCGTCATCGAGGGCGACCGCCCGCAATCGACGCCGCGTCAGGCGGTTCCGGTCGAAACGGCTGGCGCTGTGGAACTGCCCGTCATGGGCCGGATCGCCGCCGGTGTGCCGATCGAGGCGATTTCCGAGGTATCGCACAATGTCGCCGTGCCACAGGCGATGCTTGGCAAGGGCGAGCATTATGCGCTTGAGGTCAAGGGCGACTCGATGATCGACGTGGGCATCAACGATGGCGACATCGTGGTGATCCGTGAGACCCGCACCGCCGACAATGGCGATATCGTCGTGGCGCTTGTCGAAGGGCAGGAAGCCACGCTCAAGCGCTTCCGCCGGCAGAACGGCATGATCGCGCTCGAGGCCGCCAACCCGGCCTACGAGACGCGCCTTCTGCGCGACGATCAGGTGAAGGTGCAGGGCCGCCTCGTGGGCCTTATCCGCACCTACTGATCCGATCCCGTCCAAAGCCTCCGGCCCGAGACCTCTCGGGCCGTCGTTATTTGGAGAGAGCCGTCTTTCCGCAAAGAAACGGCGACCGCGCCGTTTGACGCAAGAAACCCCTGATCGAAGGACAAACATGGACGCGCGGGGGCTAACCTCTGATTTGAGACAAGGATCTCTGCCCCGCCACAGCCCTCAAGTGCAGCAGTGGCCACCTTTCCGGTCACCAGAATTGCGGGTCGTTTTCCCACATTGAAGCGCACCACCCGGCCTTCGCGCTCGAAGGCGCCTCGACTTGCGGCCATCTCCTGCCCGCCCGTATCCCCGTCATCTTCAAGCCAGTTGCTGGCGGAAAAGCCATCGCCCGAGGGTTTCGACAAAGCTCTTCCCTCCGCTGTCATCACGCCGACGAGCCCGCCGCTATCGGCGATGAGAAGGTCAGGGCGCGGCTGCGCGATCCAAAGCGCCAGACCCAAGGCGGCCAAACCACCACCAAACCAGCGAAAGCGGCCGACCCAGAGCAGGGCAACAAGCGACCCGAAGGCCAAAAGCGGGACGGACTGTTCCGCAGGTGCCTTGACCCCTCCCACCGCCGCCGGAAGGGCTGTCACCCAACCTGCTATCCAGAGGATCCAGCGCAGGCCCTGCTCCATGAGCCAAAGCCCCAGAGCTTCGAGACCAACAAGCCACCCCAGAGCCGCCGCAACGCCCCCCGGCGCCACGACCGCCCCCATCACAGGCACGGAAAGGACATTGGCCAAAAGCCCATAGCGCGGGAAAAGGTTGAAATGTGCGGCCGCAAAGGGCGCGGTCGCGGCTCCGGCAACGAGTGAGGAAAAAACCACCGCCGCAATAGGTCGCGCCCAGCCCGGCAGGCGCCCGCCCACAACGGGCCAACGGCCATAGACCCCAACCAGGGCAATCGTCGCAGCAAACGACATCTGAAACCCCGGACCGAGCAGCTCGTCCGGCCTGAGAACCAGAATGATCAATGCGGCAATCGCAACGCCCCGCAGGGTGATTGCCCTCCGGTCGATGAGCACCGCCACATACATCACCGCGACCATGACAAAGGCCCTCAGTGTCGAGACCGATCCGCCCGACAAGGCCAGATAGGCCGCTCCGGCAAGAAGTGCGACCAGCGCCGCTATCTTCTTCACCGGCAAGCGCAGGGCCAAACTGGGCAAGAGATTGAAGCCGACCCTCGCACCCGCGAATACAACCCCCGTCAGAAGGCCCATATGCAATCCCGAGATCGCCAGAAGATGCGCGAGGTTGGAGACGCGCAGGTGCCGTGTTGTCTCAAGGCTCATTGCAGAGCGATCACCGGTTGTCACAGCGGCGGCAAAGGCTCCGGCCTCGCCGCCGATCCGTGCTTCGATGCCCCCAGCAAGGTCTCGGCGCAGGCGAGAGAGCCACAGGCCGTCGCCATCCTGAGCGGGCTCGGCCAGAAGCAGCGGGGAGCGTGTATAACCTACCGCGCCAAGCCGGTCGAACCAGGCGGTGCGCCGGAAATCAAAGCCACCCGGCAAGGACGGCCCGGGCGGGGGGCCGAGATAGCCTGTGGTCATCACCCTTTCACCCGGCTCTGGCATATGCCATCTCTGATCGCCCTGAAGCGAAAAGCGCACCCTTTGCGGGGTTTCCGCAGGGCCAAAACGCGCGAGCACCACGTTGTCCAACGTAAGGCGCTGCGCATCGCTCGACGAACGGTCGATTGCGATAACCCGGCCCTCTATGGGGCCATAGTAGGTCCAGCCAAGGACCGGGGCAGCAACCGAATGACCGCGCAGGGCCGCAAGACAAAAGCCCATGAGAACAAGCACAAGAGCATAGAGCACTGGCGCGAAGGCTGGATTGGAGCGTTGCGCCGATACGACTCCAAGCGCCGCCAGACCGATGATGACTGCGATCACCCGCGCCGAAGGTTCTTCGTCACATGAGAAGTAAAGACCGATGCCGACGGCAAGGAAGACCGGCGCCCACAAGAGAAGCCGCCCGCGCTGCGCCCAGAGCGCCAGCTCGAGTTTGGCGACAACGCGCACTTGTTCTCTGACCTCCGGCTTAGTATGCCCCGAGGCTAGGCCGCTACGGTTATCAGAAGGTTAATTTCGTCCATGTCCGCCCCCATGTCCGACCAGCCCGTCGTCACCCGCTTTGCCCCCTCGCCCACCGGCGCGCTGCATATCGGCGGCGCCCGCACGGCGCTGTTCAACTGGCTTTTCGCGCGCGGTCGTGGCGGCAAATTCCTCCTTCGGATCGAAGACACCGACCGCGCCCGCTCCTTGCCGGAAAACACCGAGAAGATCCTCGATGGCCTGCGCTGGCTTGGCATCGACTGGGACGGTGAGCCGACTAGCCAGTTTGAACGGATTGACCGCCACGCCGAGGTGGCGCGCCAACTTCTGGCGGAGGGTAAGGCCTATAAATGTTTCTCGACACCGGAAGAGATTGAAGCCTTCCGAGAGGCCGCCCGTGCCGAGGGCAAATCGACCCTCTTCCGCTCGCCTTGGCGTGATGCGACACCCGATCACCACCCCGACGCCCCCTACGCGATCCGTATCAAGGCCCCGCAGGAAGGCACGACCACGGTGCATGACGAGGTTCAGGGCGATGTGACCCTTTCGAACGATCAGCTTGACGATATGGTCATGCTGCGCTCGGACGGCACGCCCGTCTATATGCTGGCCGTGGTCGTCGATGATCACGACATGGGCGTGACCCATGTGATCCGTGGCGACGACCATCTGACCAACGCCTTCCGGCAGAAGATGATCTATGACGCCATGGGCTGGGATTTTCCGGTCATGGCCCATGTGCCCCTGATCTTCGGGCCGGACGGCAAGAAGCTCTCGAAACGCCACGGCGCCACGGCGGCGGCAGAATATCAGGCTTTGGGCTATCCGGCGGCAGGGATGCGCAACTATCTCACCCGCCTCGGCTGGAGCCACGGCGACGCGGAGTTTTTCACCGACGCCGAGGCGCGCGCGTGGTTCAACCTCGGCGGTATCGGCAAGTCTCCGGCCCGTTTCGACTTCAAGAAACTGGAGAACCTATGCGGCCAGCATATCGCCATCGCCGACGATGCTGCACTGCTGCATGAGCTTGAGGCTTTCCTCGCCGCGACTGGCGCAAACCCGCTGAGTGCAGCACAGCATGACGGGATACTCAAGGCGATGTATTGCCTCAAGGAGCGTGCCAAAACCTTCCCGGAACTTATTGAAAAGGCTCATTTCGTTCTTGCGGAGCGCCCTATTTCAGTCGACGACAGAGCGGCGGCACAGCTCGATTCAGTATCCCGTGGTATACTGAAGGAATTGACGCCGCAGTTGCAAAATGCTAGCTGGGATCGAACCGCGCTGGAAGAGCTTGTCGCCGCCGTTGCCGAGGCCAACGGGACCAAACTTGGAAAGCTGGCGGGGCCCCTTCGGGCCGCACTGGCCGGGCGCTCTGTTTCGCCCAGCGTGTTCGACATGATGCTGGTTCTCGGGCGCGACGAAACCATCGCCCGACTGACCGACGCCGCAGCCTAAGACATTCGTCACACTTTGAAGCTAAGCGTCGACCAGCTAGAAAGATGCCACCACCCGAACCAGAAGGTTTGGGCCACACACGGGGAACCCAAATGGCCGACAAGAACAAGTCCGCGACTCTGACCTTTGAGGGCGAATCCTTTGAATTGCCGGTCCTGTCGCCCACCGCGGGCCCCGATGTGATCGACGTCCGCAAGCTCTATGCCCAGGCCGGCGTGTTCACCTATGATCCGGGCTTTACCTCGACCGCCTCTTGCGACTCGACCATCACCTATATTGATGGCGACAAGGGCGAGCTTTTGCATCGCGGCTATCCGATCGACCAGCTGGCCGAGAAGTCGCATTACCTCGAGGTCTGTTTCCTTCTGCTCTACGGCCATCTGCCGACAGCCGACGAGCTTGAGAAATTTGAATCGCTCGTCACGCGCCACACGATGATCCACGAGCAGATGCACTATTTCTTCCGCGGATTCCGCCGCGACAGCCACCCGATGGCGACCATGGTCGGCGTCGTGGGCGCGATGTCGGCCTTCTATCACGACAGTCTCGATATCAATGACCAGCAGCAGCGCGAAGTCGCTTCGATCCGCCTGATCGCCAAGATGCCGACGATTGCCGCGATGGCCTACAAGTATTCGATCGGCCAGCCCTTCGTGTATCCCCGCAACGATCTCGATTATGCGGCGAACTTCCTGCATATGTGCTTCTCGGTTCCGGCCGAGCAATACAACGTCGATCCGATCCTCGCCCGCGCGATGGACCGGATCTTCACGCTCCACGCCGATCACGAGCAGAACGCCTCGACCTCGACCGTGCGCCTTGCCTCCTCGTCGGGCGCCAATCCCTTCGCCTGTATCGCCGCCGGCATCGCCTGCCTCTGGGGCCCCGCCCACGGCGGCGCCAACCAGGCCTGCCTTGAAATGCTGCGCGAGATCGGCACGGTGGACCGGATCCCCGAATACATCGCCCGCGCCAAGGACAAGAACGATCCGTTCCGCCTGATGGGCTTTGGTCACCGCGTCTATAAAAACTTCGACCCGCGCGCCAAGGTGATGAAGGAAAGCGCCGACGAGGTGCTGGCCCTTCTCGGCGTCGAGAACAACCCGACGCTGCAGGTCGCCAAAGAGCTTGAGAAAATCGCGCTCGAAGACCCCTATTTCATCGAGAAGAAGCTCTATCCCAACGTCGATTTCTATTCGGGCATCATCCTTGATGCGATAGGCTTCCCGACCTCGATGTTTACCCCGATCTTTGCGCTGGCCCGCACCGTCGGCTGGGTCAGCCAGTGGAAAGAGCAACTCGCCGATCCGCAGCTCAAGATCGGCCGTCCGCGGCAGCTTTATCTCGGATCGACGGCGAAAGACTATGTCGACATCGAGAACCGCTAAGACAAGGGGCCGCCTTTCGGGGCGGCCTTTTTCCTGATGCACGAGATCGTCACCTCCCGCCTAGTCTTACGCCCGGCCCGCTCGGAGGACGTGGGCCCTATGCACCGCATCCTTTCGGACGCGCGCGCCATGCGATTTTGGTCAACCGATCCGCATCCTGATCTGGCGACGACCGCCGAATGGCTTGCGACGATGATCGGCCGCCCCGGCGACACCGATTTCATCATCGAATTTGAGGGCCAAGCGATTGGCAAAGCCGGGGCTTGGCAGCTTCCGGAGGTCGGCTTCATCCTCGCCCCCGATCATTGGGGCAAGGGCTTGGCCCATGAGGCGATGGCCGCGATCATCGTCCATCTCTGGGCTACGACCGACGCCTCGTGCCTCACCGCCGATGTCGACCCAGACAATGATGCGTCGATCAGGCTTCTGAAAAAGCTCGGGTTTCACGAAACCCACCGCGCCGAGAAGACATTCTTCATCGGCGGCCGCTGGGTCGGCAGCGTCTATTTCGCCCTCGCCCGACCCACCCCGCGGCCCGCGCTTGCAGCCACGGGCCCCGCGCAGTAGGCTCGGCGCACGGTCCGCAGTTCACCGAGGCGTCGCCAGCCGCAAGGCCCAGCTAAACCTGCCGTTCAAGATCACCGGTTGCACCTCACCCGTGCGCCGACAAGGGCGACCATCGGCTCCCCGCAAGGGGGATTGCACGCGGGAAAGGATGCATCCCATGCCGCGCGACGCGCTGCCTCTCTTCATTTCCGACCTGTCGGATTTCACCAAGAAACTTCGCACGGGCCTTTCTGCCGAGCCTGAAACCCCGAGCCATTTGGCGCTCTTGGGCCTCGTCGCCCGTTCTGCGGGCTATGCCAACTTTCAGGAGCTCAAGGCCTCTGGGCCGCCCCCAGCCAAGCCCGATCCTTCAGCGGCCAAGGCCCTGCGGGTGTTTGACGAGGCGGGCCGGATGACACGCTGGCCCACCGGACAAAAGGTCCAGTGGCTGTGCCTCTGGCCCTTCTGGACCAAGATCCCGCCGCGCCAGAAGATGAGCGAGAAAGAGATCAACGATATCCTGAAGGCGGGCAACCTGTTCGGCGATCACGCCGTTCTGAGGCGCTATCTGGTGGACTACCGGATGGTGGCGCGGACGCGCGATGGCTCGGTCTATGAGCGGATCGAGCAATCGCCGCCTCCCGAGGCGCTGGCCCTTCTCGCCGCGCTGAAGGCTCAGCGCCCCTCGAAAGACGGCGGGCGCTTTTCGCGGAAGGCCACCACGCCCTCCTGAAAATCGCGGGTCTGGCCGCAGCGGCCCTGAAGCTTGGCCTCTAGGTTCAGCTGTTCCTCGAGCGTGTTGGCCGAGGATTGGCGCAGGGCATCCTTGATATGGCGGTAGGCCTTGGTCGGGCCTGCCGCCAACTGCGCCGCGCGGGCGCGCCAGTGGGCGTCAAACTCGTCGGCAGCCACCGCCTCATAGATCATCCCCCAGTCAGCCGCCTGTCGGGCCGGAATGCGGTCGGCGAAGAGCGCGGCACCCATGGCGCGGGCAAGGCCGATCTGGCGCGGCAGGAACCATGTGCCTCCGGCATCGGGGATGAGGCCTATCCGGGCAAAAGCCTGCATGAAAAAGGCATCCTCCGAGGCGATGACCACGTCTGTCGCCAAAGCAAGATTGGCCCCTGCCCCCGCGGCCGCGCCATTCACGGCGGCGATGGTCGGGATCCGCAGGTCCGTGATCGCCCGAAGCATCGGCTCGTATTCGTCGCGCAAGACCCGCTCGAGATCCATCGAGGCGGCGGTGCCAGTGTCGGAAAGGTTTTGCCCCGAACAAAACGCCTTGCCAGCGCCGGTTATCACAAGAACCCGCGCCACCTTGTCCGCCCCCTTCACCGCATGGGTGATCTCGGCCCGCATCTGGGTGCTGAGCGCGTTCATCACGTCAGGTCGGTTCAGGGTCAGAAGGGCAATGTCGTTTTCGACAACAAAGGAGATCGCTTGATAGTCCATGATACTCGTTTCCGGCTGATACAGCAGCTACGACCCTAGCCGCTTCTGTGGATCAAAAAAGGGCGACCACACGTCACGATTTGAGAATTTCTTCCAGCCGCGCCTCTTCCTCGGCGCTCAGGGCTTCGTCCGGCGCCCGTTTGCGCCGGCGGATGGTGGCCCAGCCGATGCCAAGCCCGAGAGCCGCCATCAAAGGCGGGGCGAGCCAGAGGAC
This sequence comes from uncultured Paracoccaceae bacterium, assembly GCA_937138255.1. GTDB lineage: Bacteria > Pseudomonadota > Alphaproteobacteria > Rhodobacterales > Rhodobacteraceae > RFZI01. Next base: position 63,269 of record CAKZOU010000067.1, on the reverse strand, counting down.
GAGGTTGGCCCCCTCGGCATCGGGCCTCAGAAGCACAAACTCGCCATAGCGGCTGACGATGAAATCCACGGCTTCCTGATCGCTGTCGCCTTCGACGAGGCGCTCGCGCAGGAGAATGCGCAGCTCGCGGCTGATCGCTGCGTTGGAATCGTCGATATTCTCGTTCTGGCAGACAGGACAGCGCAGACCTTTTGAAATCTCGCGCGCCCGTGCCTCAAGGGCGGGATTGCTCAGCATCTCGTCAGGCTGCACCGCAAAGGCGGGCGAGGCCAGAAGGCTCAAGGTGACAAGGAGCCACTTCATTCCGCAGGCACCCCCTCGACACGCTTCGCCGCACCCGCCGCCACCCGCAGGCGGCGGTCAGACAGCGACACAAGCCCGCCAAGCGCCATGAGGATCGCCCCGCCCCAGATCCAGTTGGCGAAAGGCTTGATATAGGTGCGGACCGCATAGCCGCCGTTCGACTGCGCGTCGCCGATCACAAGGTAGATATCCCGCAGGAAACCGTTGCGGATCGCCGCTTCGGTCGTGGGCATTCCGGCCACCGGATAGAAGCGTTTCTCGGGATAGAGCGTGCCGATCTCCTTGCCATCACGTGCCACCGTCATCGCGGCCACGGTCGAGGAATAGTTTGGCCCTTCGGCCCGCTCGACGCTTTCCAGCGTGATCTCCCAAGCGCCAACTGTGAAGCTCTCGCCGATCTGGGCGGTGCGGATGTCTTCCTCTTGCCAAGCCATCAATGTGGCGATGCCGAAGATCGTGATCCCAAGGCCCGCGTGCGACAGGGCCTTGCCCCAGTCCGACCGTGGCAAGCGGCCTAGACGGCCGAGGCGGGCAGCCATCCCTTGCCGGCCCGTGCGCTGCCAAAGGTCGGTCAAGGCGCCAAAGACCACCCAGACACCAAGCGCGACGCCGACCGGGCCAAGGGCGCTCTTGCCGGTCTGAAGCGCAAAGGCGAGGCCCGCGAGCGCCACAGCCAGCACCACGACGCCCCAAAGCGGCTTCATCGCCTTGCCGATTGTGCCCCGCTTCCACGCCAGCATAGCGCCGGGGGGAAGGATCACGGCGAGGGCCACCATGAAGGGGGTGAAGGCCGCGTTGAAGAAGGGAGCGCCGACCGAAAGGGTCCGCCCGAGGATGATCTCGGCAAAGAGAGGCCAGATGGTGCCGACGAAAACGACGAAAGAGCTGACCGCGAGGAGGATGTTGTTCAGAACCAATGCACTCTCGCGGCTGACGAGGGAAAAGACCCCGCGCGCCTCCATCGCCCCGGCGCGGGCGGCAAAGAGCGTGAGCGCGCCACCGACGAATACGGCAAGGATCGCCAAAATGAAGACGCCACGCTCGGGATCATTTGCGAAGGCATGGACCGAGGTGATGACGCCCGAGCGGACGATAAAGGTGCCGAGCAGCGAAAAGCCGAAGGCGAGGATGGCCAGAAGGATGGTCCAGCTCTTCAGGCTCTCGCGCTTTTCAACGACGATGGCCGAATGCAGAAGTGCCGCCGCGAAAAGCCAGGGCATGAACGAGGCATTCTCGACCGGATCCCAGAACCAGAAGCCGCCCCAGCCAAGCTCGTAATAGGCCCACCACGATCCAAGCGCGATGCCGATGGTCAGGAAGACCCAGGCCGCAAGCGTCCACGGCCGCACCCAGCGGGCCCATGCGGCATCGACGCGGCCCTCGATCAGCGCCGCCACGGCAAAGGAGAAGGCCATCGAGAGGCCGACATAGCCGAGGTAGAGAAACGGCGGATGGAAGGCGAGGCCCGGATCCTGCAAGAGCGGGTTGAGATCTTGGCCGTCCAGCGGCGGGATCGCGAGACGCAGGAAGGGGTTTGATGTAAAGAGGATGAAGGCGAAGAAGGCAACGCTGATCGCCGACTGCACCGCCAGAACCCGCGCCTTGAGCGTTGCCGGCAGGTTGCCGCCAAAGAGCGCAGCGGAGGCGCCGAAAAGCGTCAGGATCAGGAGCCACAAAAGCATGGAGCCCTCGTGATTGCCCCATGTTCCCGCGATCTTGTAGAGCATCGGCTTGGCCGAGTGGGAATTCTCGAAGACCAGTTTCAGCGAGAAATCAGACGACATGAAGGCCCATGTCAGCGCGGCGAAAGAGAAACCGACCAGGATCAGCTGCGATATCGCGGCGGGATCGGCCACGGCCATCCAGCTGCGCCAGCCTTTGTGGGCACCGATCAAGGGAACGATCATCTGGACGATGGCAATGCCAAAGGCCAGAATCAGGGCGAAATGTCCAAGCTCTGTAATCATGGGGCCCTTCTACCCCATGACGCGGGCAAGCCCAATCAAAAGCCGGTGTAAAGCGCGGGCACCTTGCCGCAGTTCAGGGGGCCGGCGCGAGGCCACTGCCGACCACAAGCGCCAAGGCGGCCGCGATAAGTGCGCCGAGAACCAGACGGACCAGCCATTTCAATGTGTCTTCGATCGCGCCGAGGCGCTTTTCGACATTGTGCCGGTGCACCTCGTCCACGGCGTTGCGGGTCTCGACCGCCGAGATCCGCCGCTCGATCAGGCGGGTCCAGTCATCTGTCATGGGCTGCGCCCCATTCATCGAGGGCGGGATTGTCGGCCAGAATGGCGCTTTCGGAGGCGTCGGCCTCGATCGCCGCCGCGCCCGAATTCAGGGCATCAAGCGCCTTGAGGCGGGCCGTCACCTCGCTGGCCCGAATGGCGGTCTCGGCGATGGAGCGCTGAAACTCCTGCCCCTTGGCCTGAGACCGCGCGCCGAAATAGAAGCTGACGATCGCCCCCATGAGCCACCAGAGCGGCTCGGGCACCAGCGCGATCCCCTGCATCCGCGAGGCAAACCAGATCGGGTTGACCATGGCCGAGATGAAAAGCCCCAGCGTGCCGAAGGCCAGAAGCGGCCGCGGCAGGCGGTTGAGACCGTCGATCACCCGATCGAACAGGCCTTTGCGGGGCTGGGCAAACTCGGTGGCGAACTGGCTCAGGGCTTCGGATTTCGATTTCGCATCCCGCTCGGCCCCGGCCTCGGCGTTTTCGCGCACAGCACCGAGGGTCTCGACCAGGACATTCCGGCCGCCCCCGAACAGAAGCGTCAGAAGATCGCCGATCAGCCCCATGACGCCACCCGCGCCCGGTGCGCCTCGTCGGTGAGGCGAAAGCGCGGGCTGATGAACTCTTCGGCGCGCAGGATCCAGCCGCCCTTGCCGCCATCGCGGCGGCGGGCAAATTTGCGGCTCTGGGGCCGCGCATCGCCAAGGGCGTAGTAATAGTTGCGGCGGGCGATCCCGTAGGCATCGACAAGGTGATCGGGCGCGGCGGCAAGGGCCTTGGCCGTCGCCTCGCAGGTCTGCGGCCCGACCACCCCATCGACAGCCACGGCCAAGCGCATCGACCCCAAGAGCCGCTGCAACACTTTCACCGCCTGCCCGCCCATATTCACATAGGCGTCGAACACCGAGGGCTGGAGCACGGCCGGAAGGCCGCCGATCCCCGGCTTCTGGAAATAGTATTCGACAAAGATCTGCGCCGCCGCCTCGCGCCCCAGCGCCTGCACGTCGGCCACGTCGATCTTGCGGTCGCGGTTGATATCGCGGCCCAGCCGCCGGAGCGTCGCCAGCGTGACGCCATGGTTGGTCGGCCCGCCCGGATCGTCGGGATCATCGACAAAGCCGCCCTCGCGGGCAACGATTTCACGCGCTATTTCAATGACTGATTGCATATGAGCCCCCGGCAACACTGGCCAGAGGCTCATGGGATCGGGTTAATTCCCGGCTTCGCTACCGTCCGGTGCGACGTAGACGCCCTGCTCTTTCAAGGCTTCGATCACCTCTTTGGGCATATAGCTCTCGTCGTGTTTCGCGAGAATTTCAGAGGCTTCGAACACGCCACCCACATAGCGGCCCTGCCCGACCATGCCCTGCCCTTCGTCGAAAAGATCGGGCAGAATGCCGGTGTAGCGCACGGGCACTTCCGAGGTCCCGTCGGTCACGACAAAGGTGATCGTCTCGCCTTCGCCGCGCACGAGGCTGTCTATCGCCACGAGGCCGCCGATGCGGAACACCTCCGTCTCGCCCGGCGGGGTTTCAAGAACCTGCGTGGGCGAACGGAACAGGTTGATCCCGTCGCGCATGGCAAAGCCGATGAGGCCCGTCGACAGCGCCAGCGCTACGAAGGCCAAGACGATGATCTGCACCCGACGGCGCTTCTTGAGGCTTTTCAAACCGCTCATGGGAATACCGGCGCGAGCATCAGGCCCGCTGTTTCATCGAGGCCCAGCATCAGGTTGGCGTTTTGCACCGCCTGCCCCGAAGAGCCTTTGTTGAGGTTGTCGAGGGTCGAGACGACCATCGCCCGTCCGGGCTTGCGGTCGCCAATCACCCCGATGTGGCAAAAGTTCGAGCCCACGACAGCGCCTGTGCCCGGCAACTGGCCGAAGGGCAGGACGACGATGAAGGGCTCATTGGCATAGCGCGCCTCAAGGGCCGCATGGATCGCCTTGGCATCGCCGCGCAGATAGCAGGAGGCAAGGATGCCCCGGCTCATCGGCACGAGGTGCGGCGTGAACATGATCTCGACCGGACGACCGGCAAGAGCGGTGAATTCCTGATCGAACTCGCCCAGATGGCGGTGCTTGCCGCCTTGGGAATAGCCCAGAACGTCGGTCTGCCGTTCGGTGAAGAGCATATTCTCCTTGAGCGAGCGCCCCGCTCCCGAGATGCCGTTCTTCAGATCGCAGATGATCTCGTCGAGGTCGATCAACCCTCCCTCGATCAAGGGCCGCAGCGCGAATTGCACGGTCGCGGCATTACAGCCGGTGCCCGCCACGAGCCGCGCCTTGCGGATATCGTCGCGGTAGAACTCGGTCAGGCCATAGACGGCCTCTTTCTGCAGATCGGTCGCCACATGCGCCGCGCCATACCATTTCTCGTAGGCGGCCGGATCGCGCAGACGGAAATCGGCGCCGAGATCGACAACCTTCACCGAGGCCGGCAGATCGCGCACCAGCGCTTGGCTGAGGCCATGCGGAAGGGCCGCGAAAACGAGGTCGATCTTGGCGAAATCAATCTCTTCAATGGTGCAGAGCACCGGAAGGTCGAGGTGGCGCAGCTGGGGATAGACGCTGGCCATGGTCTGGCCCGCCTTGCGGTCGGCCGAAAGGGCCGCGATCCGCAGATCGGGGTGGGTGGCGATGATCCGCACGAGTTCGGCGCCGGTATAGCCCGAGGCGCCAAGGATAGCGACGTTATAGGTCATTGGGGTCTCCCGTTCGGGATTGATCTAGGCAGGTTTTGCCCGGCTCGCAACAGCGCGCGGTCACTCAGGCCGCGACAAATGTGATCTGTCGTCGCAAGAACTGCGTTGCGCGGTCCGAGACCCTGCGCGGATCGCCGGTGGTCAGAAAGGCGCTTTCGGGGCCGGGGCCGACCATTTCAGGGCGGCGGCCAAGATAATCGGCAAGGCTTTCGGCCACGAGATTGGCCTGGCTGAAGACCTTCACATCAGGCCCCAGCGCATCCTGAAACACGCTTTCCATCAGCGGATAATGGGTGCAACCCAACACGGCGGCATCGGGATCGGGCATCTTGCGCTTGAGCGCATCCACATGGCTGCGGACCAGCGCCTCGGCGAGGATCATGTCGCCCTCTTCGATTGCGTCGACCACGCCGCCACAAGCCTGCGCCTCGACATCGACGCCGATGGCGCGGAACGCTAGCTCGCGCTGGAATGCGCGGCTGCGGACGGTGGCGGGGGTCGCGAACAAGGCGACATGCTTGACGGCCACCTCGCGCGGCGGGCTGTTGTCGCCCCAGTGGCGCTCGGTCAGCGCCTCGATCAGCGGCACGAAAACTCCCAGCACACGCTTGTCGCGCGGCACCCAGGCCTCCTGCATCCGGCGCAGGGCAGCGGCGGAGGCGGTGTTACAAGCGAGGATCACCAGATCGCAACCGGCATCGAAAAGCCGCTGCACGCCCGCGACGGTCAGATCATAGATATCGTCGGCGGTGCGCACGCCGTAAGGCGCATGGGCATTGTCGCCGTAGTAGACGAAGGGCACATCAGGCAGCCGCTTTTGCACGGCGTCCAGCACCGTCAAACCGCCAAGCCCGCTATCGAAAACGCCAACTGCCATGCTTTGCCCCGTTTTCCCCCAAAGTCCGCCCCGCTTGGCGTGGTGTCAAGCGGCACCGCGCTCATAGGGCGGAAAGGCAGGGGAATCCATGCCCTGCGCGGCGGATTTCCGCTACTCGGCGGCAGCCTTGGGCGCAGGGCGCGCCAAGGCATCTAGGATCTCGGCCCGGCGCTTGGCAGCAGCTTCGCGGTTCTTGAGCTTGACAGGTCCGAAGCCGCGCACCTGCAGGGGCAGAAGCGCCAGCGCGATGGCGGCATCGGGATCGACCGGATGCTCCTGCCCAAGGAGCATCTCCATATCGCTTTCGTATTCGGCGATCAGGCCGCGCTCCATCCGGCGTTCGGCGGTATAGCCGAAGAGATCAAGCGGCGTGCCGCGCAGGGCTTTGAGCCGCGCGAGAACCGGCCAGAGGCGGGCGAAAGCGGGGCCAAAGCGGCGCTTCTTCGGGCGGCCGTTGGCGCCCATCGGAGAAATCAGCGGCGGAGCCATGTGCCAGCTCAACTTCAAGTCACCTTCGAATTCGGCCTCGGCCTTCTTGAGGGTTTCAAGATGCAGGCGGGCGACCTCGTATTCGTCCTTATAGGCGAGGACTTTGTAGTAGCCCTCGGCAACCGCGTTTTTGAAGGCGGTATCCTCGAACCGCTCGACCATGCGGCGGTATTTCTCGGCTAGTGCGGGGCCTTGATAATCGACGAGCCTATGTGCACGAAAGTCGATTTTCTCCTGCAATGAAAGCGGATTGCCCGCCTCTCTTCCAGTGGTGATCGCGGCAGCCTCCGCCGGATGCAAGATCGCCCAGCGGCCAATCTCGAATGCGCGTTTGTTGCGCTCGACCGAGGCGCCGTTGAGGGTGATCGCTTCCATGACCGAGGCATGGCTCAGGGGGATCGCGCCCTGCTGCCACGAGGCGCCGAAGGTCAGCATATTGGAATAGACCGAGTCGCCTAGCAGCTTGCGCGCCAGTTCCGAGGCGTCAAACATCGCCAGACCGTCCCGGAGCCGCGCTTCAAGAGTGAGGCGCAACCTGTCGACCGGCAAACGGAAATCCGGCTTGCGGGTGAAATCTCCGGTGATGATCTCGTGGCCGTTCACCGCCGCCTTGGTGCGGCCGGTGGTGGTGAGTTCAAGCGTCTTGGAACCTGCCGAAACCACAAGATCGCCGCCGATCAGCGCGTCGCACTCGCCCATGGCAACGCGGATCGCGTTGATATCGGCCGGGCTCTCGCCAATCCGGCAATGGACGTGCACCGCGCCGCCCTTTTGCGCGAGACCCGCCATCTCCATCATGCCCGCGCCCTTGCCGTCGATATGCGCCGCCATCGCGAGGATGGCGCCGATGGTCACCACGCCTGTGCCGCCGACACCGGCGACGACGATATTGTGGGTGCCGTTGATCTTGGGAAGCGTGGGCTCTGGAAGATCAGGAATATCAAGGGTTTCCGTGGCGTTCTTGCGAAGTTTCGCGCCTTCGAGGGTGACAAAGGACGGGCAGAACCCGTTCAGGCAACTGAAATCCTTGTTGCAGGACGACTGGTCAATCGCCCGCTTGGTGCCAAGCTCGGTCTCGACCGGAACGATCGAGACGCAGTTCGACTGAACCCCGCAATCGCCGCAGCCTTCGCAAACATCGGTATTGATGAACACCCGCTTGTCGGGATCGGGAAATTCGCCCTTCTTGCGGCGGCGGCGCTTTTCGGCGGCGCAGGTCTGAACATAAACAATGACCGATACGCCCTTGATCTTGCTGAATTCCTCTTGCACCCGAGGCAGCTCGGCGCGTTCGTATTTCATCAGGCCCGAGGGGAAGCGCGAGAAGTCGATCTCTTCCTTCTCATCATAGACCAGCGCGATCTTTTCGACGCCCATCGCCTGAAGCTCGCGGCAGATATGATCGGCGGTAAGGCCACCCTCGTTGCGCTGGCCGCCTGTCATGGCAACGGCGTCGTTGAAGAGGATTTTGTAGGTGATGTTCACATCCGAGGCGAGCGCGGCGCGGATCGCCTGAATGCCCGAATGGTTATAGGTCCCGTCGCCCAGATTCTGGAAAACGTGTTCGCGTTTCGAGAATTTCGCCTCGCCGATCCAGTTCGCGCCCTCGCCGCCCATATGGGTGTAGCCGCTGGTGTCGCGGTCCATCCAGAGCGCCATGATATGGCAGCCGATCCCGGCATAGGCGCGTGAGCCATCGGGCACCTTGGTCGAGGTATTGTGCGGGCAGCCCGAGCAGAAATAGGGGGTGCGGGCCGCGATATCGGGGGCGTTTTCGGCCCGCCGCGCCTCGCGCACCTTGTTCAGATACCCTTCGAGCGCCTCGGAACCGCAGCCCTCTTCGATCAGGATATCGCCGATCTTCTCGGCCACCAGCATCGGGTCGATGGCCATGCGGGTCGGGAAAAGCTCTTCCTCGTGCATCCCGCCGGCGCCGCCCTTATACCAACCATAGACGCGGCGGCCCTGACGGTCGTCAAAGATCGCCTCCTTGATCTGCACCTCGATCAGCTTGCGCTTTTCCTCGACGCAGACGATCAGATCGAGCCCCTCGGCCCAATCGTGGAAGCTCGTCATATCGAGCGGGAAGGTCTGACCAATCTTGTAGGTGGTGATGCCCATGGCCCCGGCGCGGTCCTCGTCGATGCCCAGAAGCGCCAGCGCATGCGCCAGATCAAGCCAGTTCTTGCCTGCCGCCACAAAGCCGATCTTGGCGCCGGACTTGCCCCAGACGCGCTTGTCGATCCGGTTGGCGCGGGAAAACGCCTCGGCGGCAAAGCGCTTGTGGTCGATCATCCGCGCTTCCTGAGTGATCCAGTGGTCGTTGAGGCGGATGTTGAGGCCCCCATCCGGCATCGGAAAATCGGGGGTGACAAAAGCCATGCGGTCGGGGCGTCCGTCGACAACCGAGGTGACCTCGACCGTATCCTTCATCGTCTTGAGGCCGACCCAGAGGCCGGAGAACCGTGAAAGCGCAAAGCCATAAAGGCCGTAATCAAGGATTTCCTGAACGCCGGCGGGCGACAGGACCGGCATATAGGCATCGACCATCGCCCAGTCGGACTGATGGCAGACGGTCGAGCTTTCGCCCGTGTGGTCATCGCCCATCGCCATGAGGACGCCGCCGTTGGCCGAGGAACCGGCCATATTCGCGTGGCGCATCACGTCGCCCGACCGGTCGACCCCTGGCCCCTTGCCATACCACAGGCCAAAGACGCCGTCGAACTTGCCTTCGCCGCGCAACTCAGCCTGCTGGGTGCCCCACAGGGCAGTGGCGGCGAGATCCTCGTTGAGGCCCGCCTCAAAGCGGACATCGGCGGCTTTCAGGTCGGTTTGCGCCTTCTGCATCTGCTGATCGACCGCGCCAAGCGGCGAGCCACGATAGCCGGTGACGTATCCAGCAGTATTCAGCCCCGCGGCACGATCCCGCGCCTTTTGCATGAGCATCAGACGAGCGAGCGCCTGCGTTCCATTGAGAAGAACGGTCTGCTGCCCAAGGTCATACCGGTCGTGCAGGCTGACAGCGCGATGGCTCATGGTGAACACTCCTCCCAAAGCTGACGACAGTATAGGTCATAATTCCTGACCTACAAAGCAATAAATACCTGACAGCCCATATTGTCTGTCGCATAGTGGCCCGTGTAAGGAACGATCCCCTAGAGCAGAAAAAGAGCAGTCAAAGGTCAGCCATGGATTGGGACAAGCTAAGAATCTTTCACGCGGTCGCGGATGCCGGAAGCCTGACACACGCGGGCGACACGCTGCACCTGTCGCAATCGGCCGTGTCGCGGCAGATCCGGGCGCTGGAAGAATCACTCAACACGACCCTCTTTCACCGCCACGCGCGCGGCCTGATCCTGACCGAGCAAGGCGAATTGCTGTTCGACGCCACCCGGTCGATGAACAAGCGCCTCGAAGCCGCCGCCGCCCGCATCCGCGACAGCGAGGAAGAGGTCTTTGGCGAACTCAAGGTCACGACGACCACCGGCTTCGGCACGCTGTGGCTCGCGCCGCGTTTGCCCAAGCTTTATGAGAAATACCCTGAACTGAAGATCGACCTGATGCTCGAAGAGCGGGTGCTCGACTTGCCGATGCGCGAGGCCGATGTGGCGATCCGCATGAAAGAGCCGAGCCAGGCCGATCTGATCCGCAAGCGCCTGATGGGCGTGCGGATGCGCCTCTATGCGACAGAGACTTACCTCAAGGGCCGCCCCCCGATCGAGAAGATGGAAGATATCAGCCACCACCGGCTGATCTGCCAAAGCCCCAATTCCTTCCAGGTCGCGGCAGGCGCGACGCTGGTTCAGCACCTCTTGACCTTCGATGTTCCGAGCCTTCTGACGGTGAACAACTACTTCGGCGCCTTGCAGGCGGTCCTCGCCAATCTTGGCGTGGGTGTTCTGCCCGATTACGTCACCGAAGACTTCCCCGATCTCGTGCGCGTCTTGCCCGAGGTAGAGTCGGGCGAGGTGCCGGTATTCCTCGCCTATCCAGAGGAACTGCGCCAATCGAAGCGCGTCGCCGCCTTCCGCGATTTCGTTCAGGAAGAGATCTTTGCCCATCGCAGAAAAATGAAAGAGATGACGGAAACGGGATGATCCGTGGCTTTGCCATGCGTTCAGCGCATATCGGCTATGCTGCACTGCAACATGATTTCCCTTGATCGGTCAGCATCTGCACCCTATCTGACCTCTCGAAGGCGGTGATGCTGAAACGCTCATCATCTTCATACCTCCCTGTTGGACTCGCCGGGCCATGTGCCCGGCGTTTTTTTTCGCGCTCACGGTTGCGCTGTGGGCCGGTGCGGATACATAACCGACCATCCCTCCATCAACAGAGAGTCTCCAATGACCAAATCCGCCATTGATCCCATCAAGCTCGAACGCCTCGCCGACGTGGCCGTCGAGGTTGGGGTCAACCTTCAGGAAGGCCAGAACCTGATCGTCACCTCGCCGATGAGCGCCCTGCCCTTTGCCCGCCTCGTCGCCGCTGCCGCCTACAAGAAAGGCGCGCGCGATGTGACCTTCCTCTTTACCGACGACGAGATCACGCTGGCCCGCTATCGCCACGGCACCGAGGCCGCGCTCGAAGGGGCGCCCGAGTGGCTCTACAAGGGCTTTGCCGAGGGCCTCGAGAATAACGCCGCCCGCATGGCAATCTCGGCCGCCAACCCCACGCTTCTGTCCGAACAGGATCCCGACAAGGTCAGCCGGGTGAACCGTGCCAACCTTGCCGCCGCGAAGCCTGCGATGAAGTATATTTCGAACTTCGACATCAACTGGTCGATCGCCGCCTATCCGAGTGCGGCTTGGGCCAAGCAGGTGTTCCCGGGCGTGGCCGAGGAAGAGGCGATCGAGAAACTGGCCGACGCGATCTTTGCCGCCTCGCGGATCGACAACAACGACCCCGTCGCCGCCTGGGCCAAGCACAATGCCGAGCTGCAGAGCCGGTCGGACTGGCTCAACGAAATGCGCTTTGACGCGCTGCATTTCACCGGCCCCGGCACCGACCTGACCGTGGGCCTCGCCGACGATCACCTCTGGACCGGCGGCTCTGCCCCCTCGAAGAACGGCGTGACCTGCAACCCCAACATCCCGACCGAAGAGGTTTTCACCACCCCGCACGCCCAGCGGGTGAACGGCGTGGTGCGCTCCACCAAGCCGCTGGCGCATCTCGGCACGATCATCGACGGAATCGAGGTCCGTTTCGAGGATGGCAAGATCGTCGAGGCCAAGGCCACCAAGGGCGAAGCGGTGTTCCAGAAGATGATCTCGTCGGATGAAGGCGCGGCGCGGCTTGGCGAAGTGGCGCTCGTGCCGCATTCCTCGCCGATCTCGCAGACGGGGATCCTGTTCTACAACACCCTCTTCGACGAGAACGCCGCCTGCCACATCGCGCTTGGCCAGTGCTATGCCGAGTGCATTGTGGACGGCCACCATCTGACCAAGGAGCAGATCGTCGAAAAGGGCGGCAACCAGTCGATCATTCACGTCGACTGGATGATCGGCTCGGCCGAGATTGATATCGACGGGATCAAGGCGGATGGCACCCGCGTGGCGGTCTTCCGCAAGGGCGAATGGGCCCACTGAGGCCCAACTCGCGCCGCATGGCTTCCCTCAGGTCGCCATAGTCTGACACTATCCCTGTCCGGCGACACAGTCGGGCAGGCGATGAACGAACAAAGCAACATCACGCAAGTCGGCACCATTGAATGTGCGATCCGGCGGTTCGCCGAGACCGGCCTCGTGCCGCCCGATGTTGTCCCCCGCCCGATTTCCCGCGCAATCCTTGAAGACGGCCCGCGCAAGATCGTTCTTCTTGACGGAGCGCGTGGAACCTACGCCTTCAAACACAATCCAGCGGCCGCAAAATCCGGCGAGTTTGCCAAAGAAGCCAAGCGGCTCGCGCGTTTGGGGGGCTATTTGCAGGCAACGCCCGCTTTCGGAGTGGTCGAGGTGGTTTGGGTCGACCCCGAGGGTGAGGCCATGGCAACCCGCTTTGACCCCAGCCCCACCGCCCGCGATGCGCTGGCGACAGCCCAGACCGAGGAAGCACGGCGCGAGGTCTTTGCCCGTGGCGGCCGCTGGCTCAGCGCTTTGCACCGCGCCACTGAGAAAAAGACAGACCGGATCAATCTCGACTGGATCGGGGAACATGTCGCGCGGCTGCGCCATCACAAGTCGACAGCGGTCCGCCCCCATGCGGCACCGGATCTACTCGACCGCATGACCGCCGTGATCCTCGTCGATGCCGCCGCGCTTAAAGGAGTTGAGGTGCCATCGGTTCAGGGCCATGGGGATTTTCATGGCGGCAACCTACTGTTCGCTCAAGACCGGACCATCGCGCTGGATTGCACCTCAGGCCGGCGCAGCAATCCCCTGTTCGACATAGCTGACTATCTTATCGACCTCGATCTGCGTTGTAATCCGGAAGAGGACGATATTGGCGCTTCCGGCATTGACGAGGATCACCTGCTGGCCTTCCTCGATGGCTTTGGCCCGACATCCCCGCGCGAAATCCTCGATCGGGTGATCCGCATCACGATGTTCCTCAAGTTCTGCAAGATCACCCTCCTTGCCTTTGCAGGCGATCCGGTGGTGCGCCGCCGGTTCCTTGCGCAGCAGAACCGCCTGACCCATGTTTTGCTGCCCGGTGAAAACGTCACAGGGTCAAAGCCCTTTTCCCCAATCCGTCCTTCCCGTATGAGGAGCCCCAACGCGCCCTAGGAAGGATTCCCCGATGTCCGATCCCGTCATCACGCCCGAGCTTATCGCCGCACATGGCCTCAAGCCCGACGAATACGACAGGATCCTCGAGATCATCGGCCGCGAGCCGACCTTCACCGAGCTTGGCATCTTCTCGGCCATGTGGAACGAGCACTGCTCTTACAAATCCTCCAAGAAATGGCTCCGCACCCTGCCAACCAAGGGCCCGCAAGTGATCTGCGGCCCCGGCGAGAACGCGGGCGTTGTCGATATCGGCGACGGTCAGGCCGTGGTCTTCAAGATGGAGAGCCACAACCACCCCTCCTATATCGAGCCCTATCAAGGGGCTGCCACCGGCGTTGGCGGCATCCTGCGCGATGTCTTCACCATGGGCGCGCGCCCCATCGCGGCGATGAACTCGCTGTCGTTTGGCGAGACCAGCCACCCCAAGACCAAGCGGCTTGTGGCCGGGGTCGTCGAGGGGATCGGCGGCTATGGCAACTGTTTCGGCGTGCCGACCGTGGGCGGCGAGGTCCGTTTCGACAAGGCCTATAACGGCAACTGCCTGGTCAATGCCTTCGCCGCCGGTCTGGCCGACGCCGACAAGATCTTCTATTCCGCCGCCTCGGGCGTTGGAATGCCGGTGGTCTACCTCGGCGCCAAGACGGGGCGCGATGGCGTCGGCGGGGCGACCATGGCCTCGGCCGAGTTCGACGACACGATCGAAGAGAAACGCCCGACCGTGCAGGTGGGCGACCCCTTTACCGAAAAGCGCCTGATGGAAGCCTGCCTCGAGCTGATGCAGACGGGTGCCGTGATCTCGATTCAAGACATGGGCGCCGCGGGCCTCACCTGTTCGGCGGTAGAGATGGGCGACAAGGGCGATCTGGGCATCCAGCTCAACCTCGACGCCGTGCCGCAGCGCGAAGCCAACATGACCGCCTACGAGATGATGCTTTCGGAAAGCCAGGAGCGGATGCTCATGGTGCTGCGCCCCGAGAAAGAGGCCGAGGCGCGCGCCGTTTTTGAGAAATGGGATCTCGATTTCGCCATCGTCGGCGAGACCATCCCCGAGGATCGGTTCCTCATCGTGCACGGCAACGAGGTGAAGGCCGATCTGCCGCTCTCGAAGCTTTCGTCCGAAGCCCCCGAATACGACCGCCCCTGGGTTCCGACCAAGGCCGCCGTGGCGCTGGCCGACGCCCCGTCGATCGACCCGATCGAAGGGTTGATGGCGCTGATTTCCTCGCCCAATTATGCGGGCAAGCAGTGGGTCTATCAGCAATACGACACGCAAGTAATGGGCGATACCGCCCGCACGCCCGGCATCGGCGCGGGCATCGTGCGCGTGCACGGCACCAACAAATCCATCGCCTTCACCTCGGACGTGACCCCGCGCTACGTCAAGGCCAACCCTGTCGAGGGTGGCAAGCAGGCGGTGGCCGAAGCCTATCGCAACCTGACCGCCGTGGGCGCCCTGCCGCTTGCCACGACCGACAACCTCAACTTCGGCAATCCCGAAAAGCCCGAGATCATGGGTCAGTTTGTCGGCGCGATCAAAGGCATCGGCGAGGCCTGCCTGGCACTCGATACGCCGATCGTCTCGGGCAACGTCTCGCTCTATAACGAGACCGATGGCGTGGGCATCCTGCCGACACCGACCATCTGCGCCGTGGGCCTGATTTCCTCGCCCGACCAGATGATCGCCGGTGTGGCCCGCGAGGGCCATGTGGCCCTTCTGGTTGGTGAAACCGCCGGTCACCTCGGCCAGTCCGCCCTTCTGGCCGAAGCCTTCGGCCGCGCCGAGGGCGACGCGCCGGTCGTCGACCTCGCCGCCGAGCGCCGCAACGGCGAGTTTATCCGCACCAACCACGCGATGATCACCGCCTGCACCGATCTGTCGGACGGCGGCCTCGCACTCGCCGCCTTCGAGATGGCCGAAGCCGCTGGCGTGGGCGTCACTCTCGACGCGGCCGACACGGCCACCCTCTTCGGCGAGGATCAGGCGCGCTATCTGATCGCCACCTCCTTCGACAAGGCCGAGGCCCTGATGGCCGCGGCCTCCGCGGCGGGAGTTCCGATCGCCATGGTAGGCAAGTTTGGTGGCGACAAGATGCGAATGGGCGGCTCGGAAGCCTCTCTTGCAAGCCTCGCCTCGATCTTCCGTTCAGCCTTTGAAAAGGCGGTCGCTTAAACCTCCAACCCCTTGGCATGGGCCTTCATGCCCGCGACGAGCCAGCCGCTGAACCGCGGCGCCATGGCCTCGAAGCGGGCGACGAAATCGGGGTGAGAGGCATAGAGCCCCGCCAACCCCGTATAGGCGGCAGGCGGGCACGGCTTGCCCCACATCGATGCGACCCACGCGCGGTGGCGCTCGAATAGGGTCGCGACCTCGGCGCGGCCGTCCTGAAAGGCCGCCACGAGATCGTCGTCGATCTCTTTCAGCTCGGACATCTTCGCCGCGATCTTGGCGTCCATCCCCTCGGGTGCGCCTTTCAGATGCGCCTTTGAGGTGCGAATGGCCGAGGCCATGTCGGCGCCATAGCGGTCGATCAGCCAATCCTCATAGGCGGCCTGCTTTTGCGGCGAGAAAGGTTTGTAGAGGTCTTCGGCTGTCATCTCTCGGTTCTCCTTCAAAGCTTCAATCGTGGCGTCCAGCGTCACAAGGCTTTGCGCGATGCGGTCCTGCTCTTCCCGAAGTCGCGCCCGATGCGCCTCAAGCCGCGCAAGCCGCCCATCCCCGCCGTCAAGTAAACGCGCGATATCGGCCAAGGCCATCCCCACCTCGCGGTAGAATAGGATCTCTTGCAACCGCTCGACCTCGACCTGCCCATAGATGCGATAGCCATTCGACCCCGCATGGCTTGGCCGCAAGAGGCCGATCTCGTCGTAGTGATGCAGCGTCCTGACCGAGACACCGGCCAGACGGGCAAGATCGCCAACACTGTATTCCTTGAGTCGCTCAGCCATGCTTCCATCTGCCGCCTCCCCCAACGTGAGGGTCAACCCTTGCAGCGCCCGCCGCCCCGCTCTACATCTTAGCCCAAGACAGGAGCACCACCATGGCCATTTCCGCACAAGACATCGAAGACCTTCTCCGCGCCAGTTTCCCCAAGGGGCGGATCGAGGTCGAGGGCGACGATGGCGCGCATTTCTCGGCGCTCGTGGTTGACGAGAGCTTTCGCGGCATGAACCGCGTTCAGCAACAACGTGCCGTCTATGCCGCCCTGCAAGGCAAGATGGACGGCTCGGCCGGCGAACTTCACGCATTGGCGCTTACCACCCGCGCCCCAGAGTAACAGGAAACTCGACATGTCCGCTCAGGATCAGATCAAAGACACCGTAGCCTCCAACGACGTGGTTCTCTTCATGAAGGGCACCAAGACGATGCCCCAGTGTGGCTTTTCCTCGCGCGTCGCGGGCGTTCTCAACTACATGGGCGTCGATTTCGCCGATGTGAACGTTCTGGCCGATCCCGAGATCCGTCAGGGCATCAAGGATTATTCCGACTGGCCGACCATTCCCCAGCTCTATGTGAAGGGCGAGTTCGTGGGCGGCTGCGATATCATCACCGAGATGACCCTCTCGGGCGAGCTCGACCAGCTTTTCGACGACAAAGGCGTGGCTTATAACAAAGACGCGGCCAACAAGATCCGCGAAGCCAACGGCTGAGTGGACCGCTTCGTGAGAATTGAAATGGGCGCCTTAAGGGCGCCCGTTTCTGTTTTTGGTGCTCTATGGTAACCGGCGCGACTTGTGATGCGACGAGTGACACCTCGTTTCTCGAGCAATCGATCAGAGACGTCGAACGAACAAATAACCCCGACTTTGTAATTCCGTAGTCCATTTCCGTGAATCGCTGGCGATTACCGATTGGAAGTCCGCAATATTCGACGCCTCGTCAGCGATCAGCAACCAGCCGCTCCTTCCCACGCGAGCCAGCAGCCTGTTCAACACGGATAGTCGCTCCGATCGCGGCAACATATGGAGCGTGCGATCAAGCAAGATCACGTCGAATTCATCTTGCGGTTCGAAAGTCACGATGTTCGCGACAATCCCCTCAATAGACAATTCCTGGCGATGTGCGGCGGCCATGAGATCACGAATACCGTTTGGCGAGATATCCACGCCCGTCACGATATGGCCAAGTCGCGCGATGAACAGGGCGTCACGACCCTGACCGCACCCCACATCGAGAATTCGCGCTTTCTGTCGATCGTATCTGTCGAAGAAATCGACGATAGTCTTAGTGGGTGGCCCTAGCGCCTCGCGCGTCTCGCCGTAGAGCTTGTCATAATCGTAGGCCATGCATCCGCGGATATTGGATTTGGCATCGGAACGCCAAGTGAAATATTCTGTGAATGCCCGCCCTAGCCGCGCCCTTCTTCGATCTGATCGGCCAAGGCCTCGGCCCGTGCCGCCAGCTCGGCCAGCGTCTCGGTCACCTCTGCCGGCACCACCGGCACCTCGACCCGCTGCGGCGCGGGCGCGCCTTGGGCTTCAAGCTCGGAAATCCGCGCCTTGGCCATCCTGAGGCTGTCTTCAAGGCCGGCCGTCTTGTCGGCCAGCATCAACCCCGCCATAAGAAGCATCCGCGCCTCGGGGATGCGACCGATCTGGTTCGAAAGCGCCGTGGCCTCGGTATCGAGCATTTGCGCCGCGGCGCGCAGGAAGCGCTCTTCGCCATCCTGACAGGCAACCTCGAAGCTGCGGCCGCCGATGGAAACTTCGACCTGTGGCATCAGCGGGCCTCCTGCACTATGGGCCTAAGTTCGATGAGAATTGCGTCGACCTCGGCGGCATCCGCCGCTTGCTGGGCGGCCAACGCCTCCAGTTCGGCCTGCATTGCCTCGTTGATCATGTCTGCATCGGTCACGCCATCCGCCAAAGCAACCCGCAGCGCCGCGTTATTCTCGCGAAGTGCGTCATTGGCTTGCCGAAGCTGATCGAGCGCCTGTTCAAGCGCCGTGTGCCGTTCTTCGGAGCCCGAATTCACCGAGGCGAGGGTTTCTATCTCTGCGGCGTGTCGCTCCTTCAGGGCGCGGATCCGCTCTTCGAGTTGGGCGTTCGCGGTGCGCTCTTCTTCCAGCTGAGCCCGCAAATCAACCGACTCATCCTGCGCATCGACAGGGCCGCTCTGTCCTGCCATTAACCCGTCGCGGATGCGATCGAGAGCCTTGGTGATGCGGCGTTCAAGCTCGCTGATATCACTCATGCCTTGCTCCCCTTGGCACATCTTCCCGCAGCCCGAGGGCGCGCGTGAAGCGAATCGTATTGCGTTAAGGAGAGCCTAAGCCATCACCTGAAACCTCGCAAATGCGCTGATCCCTTTTCCGTCAAACGCTTAGCGCTCGCGCTTGATCTTATGCCCTCGGCTGGTAAGACGCTGGCAAGCCTCACCTCGACCACAAAGGACCATGACCTTGGATATTGCAGCGCTGCGTGCCGCCCACCCCGACCACTGGATGAAAGCGGCCGCGATCCGCACCCTGACCCTCGATGCCGTCGCCGCCGCCAATTCGGGCCATTCGGGGATGCCGATGGGCATGGCCGATGTCGCGACCGTGCTCTTTGAAAAGCACCTGCGCTTTGATCCCAAGGCGCCGAACTGGCCCGACCGCGACCGGTTCATCCTCTCGGCCGGCCACGGCTCGATGCTGATCTACTCGCTCCTCTATCTCACCGGCTATGCCGATATCACGCTCGAGGAGATCAAGAATTTCCGCCAGTGGGGCGCCCGTACCGCCGGCCACCCCGAATACGGCCATGCCGGCGGCGTCGAGACCACCACCGGCCCGCTCGGCCAAGGCATTTCCAACGCCGTGGGCTTTGCCATGGCCGAGGAAAACCAACGTGCCCGCTATGGCGCCAAGATCGTCGATCACTTCACCTATGTGATGGCTGGCGACGGCTGCCTCATGGAAGGTGTGAGCCAAGAGGCCATCGGCCTTGCGGGGATGCAGGAGCTGTCGCACCTCATCGTCTTCTGGGACAACAACAACATCACCATCGACGGCACCGTGGATATTGCCGACAAGACCGATCAGATCACCCGCTTCGAGGCCTCGGGCTGGCACGTTCAGGCGATCGACGGGCATGATCCGGTGGCGATCGACGCCGCTATCGCTGCCGCCAAGGCCGATCCGCGCCCCTCGATGATCGCCTGCAAGACCCATATCGCCCTCGGCCATGCCGCGCAGGACACCTCCAAGGGCCACGGCGCGCTGACCGACAAGGCCCAGCTCGAGGCGGCCAAGGCCACCTATGGCTGGACCTACGGCCCCTTCGAGATCCCCGCCGAAATCAAGGCCCAGTGGGAAGCCATGGGCGGCCGTGGCGCCGTGGCCCGGGCCGAATGGGAAGCCGAGTTTGCCAAGCTCTCGGGCGCCAAGCAGGCCGAGTTCAACCGCGCCTATGCGGGCGAAGTTCCGAACAAGCTTGCCGCTGCGATCCGAAAGCTGAAGAAGGACACCTCGGAGACGAAGCCCAAGCACGCGACCCGCAAATCCTCGGAAGTGGCGCTGTCGGTCATCAACCCGATCATGGGCGAGACGATGGGCGGCTCGGCCGACCTCACCGGATCCAACAACACCAAGACCGCCGATATGGGCGTGTTCCACCCCACCAACCGCAAGGGGCGCTATGTCTATTACGGCATCCGCGAGCACGGCATGGCGGCGGCGATGAACGGCATGGCGCTGCATGGCGGCACCCGCCCCTACGGCGGCACCTTCATGTGCTTCACCGACTACGCCCGCGGCTCGATGCGCCTCTCGGCGCTGATGGGGGTTCCGGTCGTCTATGTGATGACCCACGATTCCATCGGCCTTGGCGAAGACGGCCCGACCCACCAGCCGGTCGAACACCTTGCCATGCTGCGCGCCACGCCCAACACCCTCGTCTTCCGCCCCGCCGATACGGTCGAGACGGCCGAGGCTTGGGAAGTTGCGCTTGGTCAGAAATCGACCCCCTCGGTTCTGGCGCTCAGCCGGCAAAACCTGCCCACCGTCCGCACCGAGCACAAGACCGCCAACCTGACCTCGCGCGGCGCCTATGTGCTGGCCGAGGCCACCGGCAAGCGTCAGGTGATCCTGATGGCGACCGGCTCCGAGGTCGAGATCGCTTTGGCCGCCCGCGCAGCACTTGAGGCCGCCGGCATCGGCACCCGTGTGGTCTCGATGCCCTGCATGGAGCTGTTCGCCCAGCAAGACGACGCCTATCGCAAGCGCGTTTTGCCGGGTGGCGCGGTGCGCTTGGCGATCGAAGCGGGCGTGCGCCAGCCGTGGGACCAGTGGCTTCTGGGCGAGCGTGGCCGCGAGGCCAGGGCCGGATTCGTCGGCATGAGCAGCTTTGGCGCTTCGGCTCCGGCAGAGGTTCTCTACGAGAAGTTCGGCATCACCGCCGAGGCCGTGGCTGAAAAGGCCAAGGCGCTCTTGGGCTAATCTCGCCCAAAGCAAAACAGCGTAGGGCGGCGTTCACGCCGCCCTTTTCCTTTCCGTCAATGGGCCGGTTTCTTGGAAAAGAGCGGCCCGATGATCCGCGTCACGACCGGCACCAGCAAGAGGCCGATCCCGAGGCCAATCACCCCGTCCGCAACTGCCGTTGTCAGCCAGCCGGAAAATCCGGCCAAAGCCTCGGGCACCGCATGGGCCACGGCTTCTGCCCAATGATGGATCGTCTCATAGGGCCAGGCCCAGAGATGGGTGACCTCAAGCCCGTGCAGGATGATCGAGCCGCCCACCCAGAGCATCGCCAGCGTGCCGACGAAGGAAAGCGCCGAAAGAAGCTTGGGCATCCCGCGCACAAGCCCACGCCCTAGGCCGCGCCCTGCCCCGGTGCGCGCCCGCTTGGCGAGCAACAGGCCGATATCGTCCATTTTCACAATGAGCGCCACGCTGCCATAGACCGCCGCGGTGATCGCAATCCCCGCCAGCGCCAAGGCGCCTGCGGTAACCCAGATGTCGCCCGCGTCGAGCGTCGAAAGAACGATCGTCATGATCTCGGCAGAGAGGATGAAATCCGTCTTGATCGCGCCCCTGACCCGCGTCTCTTCAAGGTGCGCGGGGTCTCCGACATCGAGATCTTCATCGACCGCATGGCTGGCGTGCGGAACAAAAGCATGAAAGACCTTCTCGGCCCCCTCAAAGCAGAGATAGGCCCCGCCCAGCATCAAAAGCGGTGTGATCACCCAAGGCGCGAAGGCGTTGAGCAAAAGTGCCGCTGGCAAAAGCACCACGAGCTTGTTAAACAGCGAACCCTTGGTGATTTTCCAGATGATCGGCAACTCGCGGCTTGCTTCAAAGCCATGGACGTATTTTGGCGTCACCGCCGCATCGTCGATCACAACGCCCGCAACCTTGGTGCCTGCCTTGGCCGCCTGCGCCGCGATATCGTCAACGCTCGTTGCCGCGACCTTGGCGATGGCGGCCACGTCATCCAAGAGTGCCAGAAGTCCGCTCATGCGCCTCTCCAAGAATCCAACTCGGCACCATAGGTAATCGTATGAGCCAAGAGGACAAGCCCCGCGAATGTGTGCGCAAACAGTTAGCGCTATACTGCGACATTGCGCCCAAGTTAACGCTAACACATTGCGGCTTATAAATATTTCCCTTTGCCGGGTTTCGGAATCCGACTAGGCACTCTGCAAATGTCAGTCGAAGGGGACAAAGCATGACCGTCACGATCGGTATCAACGGGTTTGGCAGGATTGGTCGCTGCACCTTGGCTCAGATCGCTGAAAGCGGGCGCAACGATGTTCAGGTCGTCAAGATCAACGCCACCGGCCCGATCGAGACCAACGCGCACCTTCTGAAATACGACAGCGTTCACGGTCGCTTCCCCAATGAAATTCGCGTGACGGGCAACGAGATGGATCTTGGTCGCGGCCCGATGGAGGTCATGTCGACCCGTAACCTCGACGAGCTCGACTGGTCGGGTGTCGACGTGGTTCTCGAATGCACCGGCGCGTTCAATGACGGTGAAAAGGCCAAGGCCCACCTCGAGCGCGGCGCCAAGAAGGTTTTGATCTCTGCCCCCGCCAAGAACGTGCAGCGCACGGTCGTCTACGGGGTCAATCACCGCTTGCTGAGGAGCGACGACCGCATGGTGTCGAACGGCTCCTGCACCACCAATTGCCTCGCCCCGCTCGCCAAGGTCTTGAACGACGCCATCGGTATCGAGCGCGGTATCATGACGACGATCCACAGCTACACCGGCGACCAGCCGACGCTGGATCGCCGCCACAGCGACCTTTATCGTGCTCGCGCCGCTGCAATGGCGATGATCCCGACATCGACAGGCGCTGCCAAGGCGCTTGGCGAAGTGCTGCCCGAGCTGGCCGGCAAACTCGACGGCTCGGCAATGCGTGTGCCGACCCCAAACGTTTCGGCTGTTGATCTGGTGTTCGAGGCGGCCAAGGACGTGACCGTTGAGGATGTGAACGAGGTGGTCCGCGAGGCTGTTGCAGGCAGCATGGGCATGGTGATGTCCTACGATCCCGAGCCGAAGGTCTCGATCGATTTCAACCACACCACCCAGTCGTCGATCTTTGCCCCCGAGCAGACCAAGGTCATCGGTGGCCGGACTGTCCGTGTTCTGGCGTGGTACGACAACGAGTGGGGCTTTTCGACCCGCATGGCTGACGTTGCTGCGCACATGGGCCGCCTCATCAACTGAGGTGTCTTGCAAGAAACTCTCCCCGAACCCCGGCCTCGGTCGGGGTTTTTTCTTTGCCCGTCCGATCCTGACCAGTTAGAGCTTGCCCATGACCAACACGATCTCTCTCTGGCTTGCCGCTCTTATCGCCGCCGCTGTCGGGGTTGATCTCTATTTCGATCTGGGCGGTGTCATCTTTCTTGTGCGAAAGTTGACTGACCTGATCGAGTGGCTCTCGTTCTGGCGCTAGATTGCCAGCTTCAAATCGCCTGTTGACCTTTCCCGACAAATCGCGATGTTAGCGCCAACATTTCAAGTTAGCGCTAACGAGCGCAGTATTGCGAGAGGCATCAGATGGCTATCAAGGTTGGCATCAACGGATTTGGGCGAATTGGCCGCAACGTCCTGCGGGCAATCATTGAATCGGGCCGGACAGATCTCGAGGTGGTCGCCATCAACGATCTCGGGCCTGTCGAGACCAACGCACACCTTCTTCAATTTGATTCGGTGCATGGCCGTTTTCCGGTCGAGGTTACATCGGGCGATAGCTGGATCGACGTGGGCCGCGGCCCGATCCGTGTCACGGCGCTCAGGAACCCGGCCGAGCTACCTTGGGGCGATGTGGACATCGCGTTTGAATGCACCGGGATCTTCACCGACCGCGAGAAAGCTGCACTCCACCTGCAAAACGGATCGAAGCGCGTTCTCGTCTCGGCACCGTCCAAGGGCGCGGACAAGACGATCGTCTTTGGGGTCAATCACGATGTGCTGACTTCGGGTGATCTCGTTGTCTCCAACGGCTCTTGCACCACCAACTGCCTCGCGCCGGTCGCCAAGCTGATCAATGATGCCTTCGGCATCACCACCGGCTTCATGACGACGATTCACAGCTACACAGGCGATCAGCCGACGCTTGATACCATGCATAAAGACCTCTACCGCGCCCGCGCCGCAGCGATGAGTATGATCCCGACGACCACGGGCGCCGCCAAAGCGCTTGGTCTGGTCCTGCCCGAGCTTGACGGCAAGCTCGACGGCTCGTCGATCCGTGTGCCGACCCCGAATGTCTCTTGCGTCGATCTCTGTGTCGTCACCGAAAAAGCCGTTACTGCCGAAGAGGTCAATGCGCTGATGAAAGCCGCATCGGAAGGCCCGCTGAAAGGCGTTCTTGGCTATGAGACCCGCCCGCTCGTGTCGATGGACTATAACCACAACGGCGCGTCATCGACCTTTGCCGCGGATCAGACCAAGGTCTTGCCGGGCAACCTGCTCCGCATCCTGAGCTGGTACGACAACGAATGGGGCTTTTCCAACCGCATGGCCGATACGGCCGTGGCGATGGGCAAGCTGATCTAGGCGCGGCCGAATTTCTCGTGCAGCGCCTGACGCACGTCAGGCGTCACGAATTTCGATACATCTCCGCCGAGGCGGGCGATTTCCTTGACGAGCTTCGAGGCAATCGCCTGACGGCGGGCATCGGCCATGAGGAAAACGGTCTCGACCGTGTCATCCATAGCGCGGTTCATGCCGACCATCTGGAATTCGTATTCGAAATCGGCCACGGCGCGCAGCCCGCGCACGATGACGGTCGCGCCCACGTCGCGGGCGCAGTCGATCAGCAGGTTTTCGAAAGGATGAACCACGATCTCGCCGCCCGTCTTGGCGATAATCGGCGCACATTCCGCCTGAACCATCGCCACGCGGTCTTCAAGGTTGAACAAGGGGCCCTTGTCGCGGTTGATGGCAACGCCGATCACCAAACGGTCCACAAGCGCCATAGCCCGCTGGATAATGTCAGTGTGGCCGAGCGTGATCGGATCGAAAGTGCCGGGATATAGGCCGATGCGCATGGATGCCTCGCTGGTCTTGGTCGCTTGGGGGCACGCAACTATATTGCGCCCCGAAATGCAACCCGGCTCAGTGCCCCATGATCATGCCTTCGAGGGCATTCTTCTCCATCGACAACTCCGACAGACGTGCCTTGACCACATCACCGATGGAAACGAGGCCGATCATCTTGCCCTCGCGCATCACCGGCAGGTGGCGGAAGCGGCCATCGGTCATCATCTGAAGGATCTGGTCGGCCGTGTCCGTTTCGCTGCACGTGACGATCTTTGCGGTCATCAGGGCGCTCACGGGTTCGGCCAGCACGGTGGCTCCGCGGCGCCCAAGCTCGCGCACCACGTCGCGCTCGGACAGGATACCGTCAAGGCTTTCACCATTGGCCGATACAACAACCGATCCGATCCGTTTCTCCGATAAAAGCTTGATCGCATCAGAGACGCTGTCGGTCGGTTTCACAGAAAGCACTCCGCCGCTGGCCTTGGAGCCGAGGATTTGCTGGACGAGCATGGCAACCTCCCTGAATAGCCTGCGCCCAGCGTCCTCTCTGAGGGGCTTTGCTGTCAAGCGGCCTGTTCGAGGCGGGCCACTTCCGCCCGCAAGCCCTGCACCAGCGCCGTGGCAAAGCGGTTGAGCCTGTCAGATCGGCGGTCGGCGGCGTGGCGAACGAGATAGAAAGAGCGCGTGAGGCCGATCTCGTTACGAAGAATCGGGCACACCTCGGGCGCGAAGGGCAGCGCGAAATCGTGGACGATGCCGATCCCCTGCCCCGCGCGCAGCATCTGCATCTGCACCGCGACCGAGTTGGACGCAAGTTGCACGCCCCCTGCCCCAAGGGGGCCGAGATAATCCAGTTCCTTGTCGAAGATCATGTCGGGGATATAGCCGACGACCGGACGCCCCCGAAGGTCGTCCCGCCCGGCGATCTCTTGCGCAATGCTCCGGTGGCAGGCGAGGTGCAGGTGATAGTCGGTGATTTTCTGGACCGTGAGGCGGCCTGCATCCGGCGGGCTGACGGTGATCGCCATATCAGCCTCGCGCTTGGAAAGGTTGACGACGCGGGGCAGCGCGAGAACCTGCACCTCAAGCCCGGGGTTCTCGGCCTGAATGGCCGCACAAACCTGCGGCAGAAGGAAATTCGCGCAGCCGTCCGGCGCGCCGATGCGGATCTGCCCGGTGAGGCCCGCCGCGACCCCCCGCCCCTCGTCAAAGGCAAGTCCGAGCGCCTCTTCTGCCTCGGCGGCACGCTGGCGGATGCGGATGCCGTGATCTGTGAGGGCATAGCCCTGCGGCGTTTTGACGAAGAGCGCCGCGCCCAAGGCATCCTCGAGCCGCGCGATACGGCGGCCCACGGTAGCAGGATCCAT
This sequence comes from uncultured Paracoccaceae bacterium, assembly GCA_937138255.1. Classification (GTDB taxonomy): domain Bacteria; phylum Pseudomonadota; class Alphaproteobacteria; order Rhodobacterales; family Rhodobacteraceae; genus RFZI01. Next base: position 37,096 of record CAKZOU010000067.1, on the reverse strand, counting down.
TTTCAGAAGCGGTGCGGCGGCGGAAAGGCTTTCCGCCCGCGCCACGGCTAGAAACACCCGCATATCGTCCCAGTTTGTCATGGCTACCCTTGCAAAAATGCAAAACGATTTTGATAAACTGACGCTTTTACGGCGAAAATTGCAAGACTATAAGAGGCGTGTATTCACCCGCCCGCGGCCCCTTTCGCCGTGTGGCGCGATCAGGGAGAGACCCATGCAGGAACTCACACATTACATCGGCGGCAAGCATGTCAAAGGCACCTCGGGCCGCTTTGCCGACGTCTTCAACCCCGCCATCGGCGAAGTGCAGGCCAAGGTGCCGCTGGCTTCGTCTGCCGAGATGGCCGCCGCGGTGGAAATCGCCGCTGCCGCCCAGCCCGCCTGGGCCGCCACCAACCCGCAGCGCCGCGCCCGCGTGATGATGAAGTTCGTCGATCTTCTCAACCGCGACATGGACAAGCTTGCCGAGGCCTTGAGCCGCGAGCATGGCAAGACCTTCCCCGACGCCAAGGGCGATGTGCAGCGCGGCCTCGAGGTTGTCGAATACTGCATCGGCGCGCCCGAGCTTCTGAAGGGCGACTACACCGACGGCGCCGGCCCCGGCATCGACATGTATTCGATGAAGCAGCCGCTCGGCGTTTCCGCCGGCATCACGCCCTTCAACTTCCCCGCGATGATCCCGATGTGGATGTTTGCCCCCGCCATCGCCTGCGGCAACGCCTTCATCCTCAAGCCCTCGGAGCGTGACCCCTCAGTGCCGCTGATGCTGGCCGAGTTGATGGAAGAGGCCGGTCTGCCCAAGGGCATCCTGCAGGTCGTCAACGGCGACAAGGAAGCGGTGGACGCGATCATCGACCATCCGGTGATCCAGTCGATCGGCTTCGTCGGCTCGACCCCGATTGCCGAATATATCTATGGCCGTGGCTGTTCGATGGGCAAGCGTGTCCAGTGTTTCGGCGGCGCCAAGAACCACATGATCATCATGCCCGACGCCGATATGGACCAAGCCGCCGATGCGCTCATCGGTGCCGGCTATGGCGCCGCTGGCGAGCGCTGCATGGCGATCTCGGTCGCGGTTCCGGTGGGCGATGAAACCGCCGACCGCCTGATCGAAAAGCTCGTGCCCCGCATCGAAAAGCTGAAAGTCGGCCCCTACACCGCCGGCAACGATGTGGATTACGGCCCGGTCGTCACCGCTGCCGCCAAGGCCAATATCCTCAAGCTCGTCGAGAGCGGTGTCGAGCAGGGCGCCAAGCTCGTCGTCGATGGCCGCAGCTTCAGCCTTCAGGGCTATGAGAACGGCTTCTTCGTGGGCCCGCACCTCTTCGACCATGTCACCAAAGACATGGACATCTATCGCAAAGAGATCTTCGGCCCCGTGCTCTCGACCGTCCGCGCCAAGACCTATGAAGAGGCCATCGGCCTTGCCATGGATCACGAATATGGCAACGGCACCGCGATCTTCACCCGCGATGGCGACACCGCCCGCGATTTCGCGAGCCGGATCAATATCGGCATGGTCGGCATCAACGTGCCGATCCCGGTGCCGCTGGCCTATCACACCTTCGGCGGCTGGAAGAAATCGGTCTTTGGCGATCTCAACCAGCACGGCCCCGATGCCTTCAAATTCTACACCCGCACCAAAACGGTCACCTCGCGCTGGCCGAGCGGGATCAAGGAAGGATCGGCGTTTAATTTCAAGCCGATGGATTGATCAGAACGGGGCGGCTTTGGCCGCCCTTTTCATTTTGCGCCGCGACAGGCGGTCGCTGATAGCGAAAACACTCTCTGGAAACCTCAGCGCGCACTTGTGTTGACCAGGTTCTTCGCCAATAATTAAACAACCGTTCATTTCACGCCGGAGGCAATCCTTGCACTTCGCTCTGACTGAGGAACAACAGGCCATCTTCGACATGGCCCATGCCTTCGGGCAGGAACACATCGCGCCTTTCGCCCGCGAGTGGGAGGCGGAAGGGTCGATCCCCAAGGGCCTCTGGCCCGAAATCGCGGCACTGGGCTTTGGCGGGCTTTATGTCTGCGAAGACCACGGCGGCTCGGGGCTGTCGCGGCTTGATGCGACCCTCGTGTTCGAGGCTTTGTCGATGTCCTGCGCCTCGGTCGCGGCGTTTCTGTCGATCCACAACATGTGCGCCAAGATGATCGACGATTTCGCCTCGGACGAGTTGCGCGACAAGTATCTCCCCTCCGCCCTGACCATGGAGACGGTGTTCTCCTACTGCCTGACCGAACCGGGATCAGGCTCGGACGCGGCCGCCCTCAAGACCCGCGCCGAGAAGACGGGCGCGGGCTATGCCCTCACCGGCACCAAGGCCTTCATCTCGGGCGGCGGCTATTCGGACGCCTATATCGTCATGGCCCGCACTGGCGCCGAGGGGCCGAAAGGTGTCTCGGCCTTCATGATCGAGGACGGGACCGTGGGCCTGAGCTTTGGCGGGCTTGAAGACAAGATGGGCTGGCGGTCGCAACCGACGCGGCAGGTCCAGCTGGATGGCGCAGCTATCCCGGAGGCCAATCTTTTGGGCGAGGAAGGCAAGGGCTTTACCTATGCCATGAAGGGGCTCGACGGGGGGCGCCTCAATATCGCCGCCTGCTCGATCGGCGGGGCGCAGGCGGCGCTCGATGCCACGCTGGCCTATATGGCCGAGCGCAAGGCTTTCGGCCAAAGCCTCGACCAGTTTCAGGCTCTGCAATTCCGTCTGGCCGATATGGAGATCGAGCTTCAGGCCGCTCGCACCTTCCTGCGGCAGGCGGCGTGGAAGCTCGACACCGGCGCACCTGACGCCACCAAATTCTGCGCAATGGCCAAAAAACACGCCACCGAAGTAGGCAGCCGCGTGGCCGATCAATGCCTGCAACTGCACGGCGGCTATGGCTATCTGGCCGACTATGGCATCGAAAAGATCGTCCGCGATCTGCGGGTGCATCAGATCCTCGAAGGCACCAACGAGATCATGCGGATGATCGTCGCGCGGCAGATGGTTGGCAAATGAGCGACATCTCGATCCGCAAGACCGGCCGCGCGGGCCGGATTACCCTGACGCGCCCGAAGGCACTGAATGCCCTCACCTACGAGATGATGATGGCGATCGATGCCATCTTGGGCGATTGGGCCGAGGATCCCGAGGTCGCCCTTGTGGTGATCGACGCCGAGGGCGACCGGGCTTTCTGTTCGGGCGGCGATATCGCCGAGATGTATGCCACCGGCACGAAGGGCGACTATGCCTATGGCCGCAGGTTCTGGCGCGACGAATACCGGATGAACGCGCGGCTCTTTGAGTTCCCCAAGCCGGTGGTGAGCCTGATGCAAGGCTTTACCATGGGCGGCGGCGTTGGCGTCGGCTGTCATGGCTCGCACCGGATCGTCGGCGAAAGCTCGAAGATCGCCATGCCCGAATGCACCATCGGCCTGATCCCCGATATCGGCGGCTCGCTGATCCTCGCCCGCGCACCGGGGCGCCTTGGCGAATACCTTGGCGTCACGGGCGACCGGATGGACGCGGCAGATGCGATCCACGCGGGCTTTGCCGATTATTTCGTGCCAGAGGCCAAGTGGCCCGGCCTCATTGCAGAGCTTGAGGCCACCGGCGATTGGGAAGCGGTCGACCGCGTGGCCCAAGCCCCTGCCCCCGCGCGCCTTGCCGCCATTCAGGCCGAGATCGACGCGGTGTTCGGCGGGGAAACCTTGGGCGACATGGCGCGCGGCCTGCCCGACCCGCTCCCCGAGGCCGTCACCCATGCCTTCAAGCTCATGGACCGCAATTCGCCGCTGGCCATGGCCTCGGCCATCGAGATCATCCGCCGTGTCCGCACCCGCCCGCAGATGCGCTATGCGCTCGATCAGGAATACCGCTTTACCTATCGCTCGATGGAGCATGGCGACTTCATCGAAGGCATCCGAGCCGCGATCATCGACAAGGACCGCAATCCACGCTGGCGGCACGATGACTGGCGCACTGTGCCCGGCGGTGACATTCTGAAGATGACCCTGCCCCTCGGGGCCGAAGCACTTACGTTTGAAAGGGAAGAGCCATGAAGATCGGTTTCATCGGACTGGGCAACATGGGCGCGCCGATGGCGGCCAACCTCGTCAAGGCGGGGCATGATGTTGTGGGCTATGACACGGCCGCCCACCCCGATTTCCTGATCATGGCGGTGAACGCCGCCGAGGCGGTGCGCGGAGCGGAGGTGGTGATCACCATGCTGCCCAACGGCACGATCCTGCGGGCCGTGGCGGAAGAGATCATCCCGGCGATGGATCCGGGTGCGGTCCTTTGCGATTGCTCGACCGTCGATGTCGAAAGCGCCCGCACAGTGGCATCGCAGGCCGAGGCGGCGGGCCTTCTGGCGGTGGATGCGCCGGTCTCCGGCGGGATCGGTGGTGCTGCGGCGGGGACGCTCACCTTCATGGCGGGCGGCTCAGAGGAAGCCTTCGCCAAGGTCGCGCCCCTCTTTGAAATCATGGGGCAAAAGGCCGTCCATTGCGGCGGCTCGGGGGCCGGACAGGCCGCCAAGATCTGCAACAACATGATCCTCGGCGTGACGATGATCGCCACCTGCGAGGCCTTCGCATTGGCCGACAAGCTCGGGCTTGACCGGCAGAAGATGTATGACGTGGTCTCGACCTCGTCTGGCTATAGCTGGACGATGAACGCCTATACCCCCGCCCCCGGCATTGGTGCGAAATCCCCGGCCGATAACGACTACAAGCCGGGCTTTGCCTCGGAGTTGATGCTCAAAGACCTCAACCTCAGCCAGATGGCCGCCGAGGCGGTAGACGCCGACACGCCGATGGGCCGGAAGGCGGCCGAACTGTATCGTCGCTTCGTCGAGGATGAGGACGGGCGCGGCAAGGATTTCTCGGCCATGCTGCCGCGGTTTAAAAAGCGCCATCGCGGCAAATAAGCACAGAGATTGACTTACATCAAAGATTTCCGATGTATTAAGGACAGTATCGCCTGACAACACAGGAGTTTTCCCATGTCCAAAAACGTCGGTTCCATTGATCGCATTCTTCGCCTTGTCGTCGGCCTCGTTCTGGCCGGCCTGTTCTTCTATCAGCCCGACGCCGGCTATCGCTGGTATGCGCTTGTTGTTGGCCTCGTTCTGATCGGGACGGCGGGAATGTCTTTCTGCCCGATCTACCGCATCCTCGGCATGAGAACGAACAAGTAAAGTCAGCACACAAATCTCGACCGCCGCGCAGATCTCGCGCTAGAGTGCCCCGAAACGGGCGCGCCAAAGGGTGCGCTCTATGAGGGGACAGATATGCTGCGACGTTTGCTTTGCCTTCTTCTGGTGCTGGCGACACCTGCGAGTGCCGACTGGAGGGACGAGATCATCTATTTCGTCATGGTCGACCGCTTCGCTGATGGCGATCCGTCGAACAACGAGGGCGTGGATCTGGACAATCCCCTCGCCTTCCACGGTGGCGATCTGAAGGGCCTGACCGAGCGGCTCGATTATATCGCCGATCTCGGCGCCACGGCGATCTGGCTCACGCCCGTGAACCAGCAGGGTCCGTCGATCGAGGTGGCTGAAGGCACGTTCCAGCCCCACCACGGCTATTGGGCGGATGATTTCAACGCCATCGACCCGCGCTATGGCACCGAGGACGATCTGCGCGCGCTTGTCGTGGCGGCGCATGAGCGCGGGATCAAGGTGTTGCTCGATGTGGTTTACAACCACGTCGGCTACGATGCCTCATGGACCGTCACCCACCCAAACTGGCTCCGTCAAGGGGCCGAGTGCGGTGGCGACGCGATCACCATGTGCCTCTCGGGCCTGCCCGACCTCAAGACCGAACGGTTTGACGTCCGCTCCGCGATCCTCGACGCTCATATCGGCCTTGCCGAGCGCACCGGGATCGACGGCTTCCGCCTTGATACCTACAAGCATATCGAACCTGATTTCTGGGCGGCGCACCGCGTCTTTACCCGCCTGCGGCTGGGCGAGGATTTCTTCCTTCTGGGCGAGATCTGGGACGGCGACAAATACCTCGCCAAAGCGCCCTTCGAGGCCGATACGCTCGACGGCATCTTCGATTTCACCTTCCGCGATCATGTGCAGAAACTGCTGACAGGGATCGAAGACCCCGAACGTTTCGCGCGCTACTTTACCAACCGCTACGAGGTCGAGGGCGACCACGTGTTGGCGCCCTTCCTGTCGAACCACGATATGCCGATGCTTCTCGCCATGATGCGCGGCGATACCGCCAAGCTGCGGCAGGCTTTCGCCCTTTTGATGTTTGCCGAAGGCCCGCCGGTGATCTCCTGGGGCGAGGAACAGGGCCGGCGCGGCAAGGCCTGGCCCCTGAACCGCGAGGATATGGATTGGACCGGCGGCGATGTGGCGCTGGCCGAGGACGTCAAAGTCCTGATCGCGCTCCGCAGATCCGAGGCGGACATGCGCGGCGGCGCGGTCGAGACGATTTATGCCGCGAATGACCTTCTGATCCTGCGGCGGGGTGCCATCACCTTGGCGCTCAACCTCTCCGACACGCCCGTGCCGGTCGTTCAGGGGCTGGGCAAGCGGGTGCTATACGGCGGCGATCCGATGAAGCTCGCCCCCTCCGGGGCGATCCTCTTCGCACACGACTAGGCGCGGGCCTACTCGGCCGCAACCTTCTTGGGCTTGAGCATCGGCCCAAGATAGCGGCCCGTGTGGCTCGCCTCGACCTTGGCCACAGCCTCGGGCGTGCCTGTCGCCACCACCATGCCGCCGCCATCGCCGCCCTCGGGGCCGATGTCGATCAGCCAGTCGGCGGTCTTGATGACATCGAGGTTATGCTCGATCACCACCACCGAATTGCCCTGCTCGACAAGCTCGTGCAGCACTTCGAGAAGCTTGCGCACATCCTCGAAATGCAGGCCCGTGGTCGGCTCGTCGAGGATATAGAGCGTGCGGCCGGTGGACCGCTTGGCAAGCTCTTTGGAAAGCTTGACCCGCTGCGCCTCGCCGCCCGAAAGGGTCGTCGCCTGTTGGCCGACCTGAACATAGCCAAGGCCCACTCGCACCAGCGCATCCATCTTCTCGCGGATCGAGGGAACCGCCTTGAAGAACTCTTGCGCATCCTCGACGGTCATCTCGAGCACATCGGCAATCGACTTGCCCTTGAACCGGATTTCAAGCGTCTCGCGGTTGTAGCGGTGGCCCTTGCAGGTCTCGCAAGTCACATAGACATCCGGCAGGAAGTGCATCTCGATCTTGATGACGCCATCGCCCTGACAGGCCTCGCAGCGGCCGCCCTTCACGTTGAAGCTGAAGCGCCCCGGTTTATAGCCCCGCGCCTGCGCCTCGGGCAGGCCGGCAAACCAATCGCGGATCGGGGTGAAGGCGCCGGTATAGGTCGCGGGGTTCGAGCGGGGGGTGCGGCCGATAGGGCGCTGATCGATGTCGATGACCTTGTCGAGATGTTCAAAGCCCTTGATCGTCTCGCAGGGCGCGGGCGTTTCGCGGGCGCCGTTCAGCTTCATCGCGGCGTTCTTGTAGAGGGTCTCGACCGTCAGGGTCGACTTACCGCCACCGGAAACGCCGGTGACGCAAACAAACTTGCCCAAGGGGAAATCGACGCTCATCTCGCGCAGGTTGTTGCCGGTGGCCTTCACCACCGAGAGCGTCTTGCCATTGCCCCTGCGCCGATCCTTCGGCACCGCGATCTCGCGCTTGCCGGAAAGATATTGGCCCGTCACCGAGCCCTCATTGGCCATGATCTCGGCGGGCGTTCCCTTGGCGACGATCTCGCCGCCATGCACGCCCGCGCCGGGTCCGATATCGAAGACATAATCCGCCTCGCGGATCGCCTCTTCGTCGTGCTCCACGACGATCACCGTGTTGCCCTGATCGCGCAGGTTCTTGAGCGTGCCAAGAAGCCTGTCGTTGTCGCGCTGATGCAGGCCGATTGAGGGCTCGTCGAGGACATAGAGAACACCCGTCAGGCCCGATCCGATCTGGCTTGCCAAGCGAATGCGCTGGCTCTCGCCGCCCGAAAGGGTGCCTGCGTTGCGGCTCAGCGTCAGGTATTCAAGGCCCACGTTATTGAGGAAGCCAAGGCGCTCGCGGATTTCCTTGAGGATCGCTCGGGCGATCTCGTTTTTCTGGCTGGTGAGACCAGCAGGCACGGTTTCGATCCAGTCAAACGCTTCCTTGATCGACATCTGCACCACTTCGCCGGCGTGCAGCCCGGCGATCTTGACCGCCAGTGCCTCGGGCCGCAGGCGATAGCCGCCACAGGCGCCGCAGGGGCGGTTGTTCTGGTATTGCTCGATCTCTTCGCGCATCCAGGCGCTGTCGGTCTCGCGATAGCGGCGCTCCATATTGGGGATGATCCCCTCGAAGGCGCGTTTGACCTGATAGACCCGCCCGCCCTCGTCATAGCGGAACTGGATCTCATCCTCGCCCGAGCCATAGAGCACGACCTTCTGCGCCACCTCCGGCAGGTCTTTCCACTTGGCGGCCTTGTCGAATTCATAATGCCGCGCCAGCGCGTCGATGGTCTGCGAGATATAGGGCGACTTGCTCTTGCGCCAGTTGGCGAGCGCACCGTTCACCAGCGAGAGGGTCACGTCCGGCACCACGAGGCGTTCGTCGAAAAAGAGCTCGACGCCCAGGCCATCGCAGGACGGACAGGCGCCGAAGGGCGCGTTGAACGAAAAGAGGCGCGGCTCGATCTCGGGGATGGTGAAGCCCGAGACAGGGCAGGCGAATTTTTCCGAGAAGATGATCCGCTCGGGATCACCTTCGGAGGGTGCGGTCTCGAGAACCGTGATGCCATCGGCAAGATTGAGCGCCGTGCGGAAGCTGTCGGCGAGCCGCGTCTCGAGGCCGGGGCGGACAACGATCCGGTCGACCACCACGTCGATGTCGTGGCGGAACTTCTTGTCGAGCGTGGGCGGCTCGTCCAATTCGTAGAAGGTGCCGTCGACCTTGACCCTTTGAAAGCCTTGCTTGCGAAGCTCGAGGAATTCCTTGCGGTATTCCCCCTTCCGGTCGCGGACGATGGGGGCCAGAAGATAGCCGCGCGTCCCCTCGGCCATCGCCATGACGCGGTCGACCATATCCTGCACCTGCTGCGCCTCGATGGGCAGGCCGGTGGCGGGGCTGTATGGCGTGCCGACGCGCGCAAAGAGCAGGCGCAGATAGTCATAGATTTCGGTCACGGTGCCGACCGTCGAGCGCGGGTTTTTCGAGGTGGTCTTTTGTTCGATGGAAATCGCGGGGCTCAGGCCCGAGATATGATCCACGTCGGGCTTTTCCATCATGTCGAGGAACTGGCGGGCATAGGCCGAGAGGCTCTCGACATAGCGGCGCTGGCCTTCGGCATAGATCGTATCAAAGGCGAGCGAGGACTTGCCCGAACCGGACAGGCCGGTGATCACCACCAGTTGGTCGCGGGGAATGTCCACGTCGATATTCTTGAGGTTGTGCTCGCGGGCACCCCGAACCTCGATAAACTTCTGCTCCGGCATCTGCCTCTCCACACCAACGATTAACAGATAGTCAAATCAGGCGGACACTCCAATCAAAAAATGAGAACAAGTCAGGAACATCATAAAGACCCTTTACATTTCATTTTTGTTATATATATACAGTCAAGACTTCAAACACAGGTGCCCTCCCATGTTTAACTTTTTCTCGAATGCCTCCCGTCCCGCAGCCCTGACCGTCCGCGACGCGATCCCGCAGGTTGCTGACGGTTCCCTCGTTCTGATCGACATCCGCGAGTTCGGCGAAGTGGCCGCCTCGGGCAAAGCCAAAGGGGCGCTGCATATCCCTACGGCCCAGCTGCGTATGAAAGCCGATCCGCGCAGCCCCGAATGCCACCCCGCCCTGAAATCCGGCAAGCCGGTTGCGCTTTACTGCGCGTCTGGCGGCCGCGCTGGAATGGCCCAGGGCATGATGCGCCAACTGGGTCATGAAACCGTGCACAACCTTGGCGGCCTTGCCCACTGGGCGCAGGCTGGCGGGGAAATTGTCCGCGGGTAATCTTCTCCCTGTAAGATTAAAGGCGGCCCTTTCGAGGCCGCCTTTTCTATTTCCGGGATGTGGCGCGATCAGAAGTGAATCGCGCGCCCATAGGCGTCGAGCACTGACTCGTGCATCATTTCGCTGAGCGTCGGGTGCGGGAAGACGGTGTGCATCAGGTCTTCCTCGGTGGTCTCGAGCTGTCGGCCGATCACATAGCCTTGGATCATCTCGGTCACCTCGGCGCCCACCATATGCGCGCCCAGAAGCTCGCCGGTTTTCGCGTCGAACACCGTCTTCACCATGCCTTCAGGCTCGCCCAAGGCGATGGCCTTGCCGTTGCCGATAAAGGGGAAGCGGCCTACCTTGACCTCGTAGCCTGCCTCTTTGGCCTTGGCTTCGGTCATGCCGACCGAGGCCACCTGCGGGTGGCAATAGGTGCAGCCAGCGATGGAGCCCGGCTTGATCGGATGGGCATGAAGCCCCGCGATCAGCTCGGCCACCATGACGCCCTCGTGGCTGGCCTTGTGGGCAAGCCACGGCGCGCCGGCGATATCGCCGATGGCATAAAGGCCATCAACGCCCGTGCGGCAGAACTCGTCGGTCACCACATGGGTGCGGTCGATCTTCACGCCCGCCTCTTCGAGGCCGAGATTTTCGACATTGCCGACGATGCCGACGGCGGAAATCACCGTGTCGAAATCTTCAGTCGTGATCTTGCCGTCCTTCTCGATATGCGCGGTGACGCCCACGCCCGGCTTGCGGTCGAGCTTCTTGACGCCGGCCTTTTCAAGGATGGTCATGCCCTGCTTCACAAACTGCTTTTTGGCGAAGGCACTGATCTCGGCGTCTTCAACCGGCAGGATCCGGTCCATCACCTCGACCACGGTCGTATTCGCGCCGAGCGTGTTGAAGAAGCTGGCGAATTCGATGCCGATCGCGCCCGAGCCAATGACGAGGAGCTTCTTCGGCATCCGCGGCGGGGTGAGCGCGGTCTTGTAGGTCCAGACCAGATCGCCGTCAGCCTCGAGCCCCGGCAATTCACGGGCCCGCGCGCCGGTAGCAACGACGATGGCCTTGGCGGTCAGGGTCTCGGTGCCCTTGTCGGTCTTGACCGTCACCTTGCCTTTTCCGGCAAGCCTGGCCTCGCCCATGATCGAGGTCACCTTGTTCTTCTTGAACAGATGCCCGATGCCGCCTGAAAGCTGCTTGGCCACGCCACGCGAGCGTTTTACCACGGCTTCGAGATCATAGCCGATCTGCCCGGCCGACAGGCCGAAATCCTTGGCGCGGTGCATCAGGTGATAGACCTCGGCCGACCGCAAGAGCGCCTTGGTGGGGATGCAGCCCCAGTTGAGGCAGATGCCGCCCAGATGCTCACGCTCGACGCAAGCCACCTTGAGGCCCAGTTGCGCACCACGGATCGCAGCCACATAGCCGCCGGGGCCGGCGCCGATCACGATCATGTCAAAGTTGCTGTCGGCCATGAAATCCTCCGCCGGTCTGAAATTAGTTTGACGTTAAACTAATTTGGCCGGCGGTTCCAGTGACCTCAGATCATGGCTGCTATCCCTCTGGTGCAACTCCGCCGCCCTCAAGCTGATCGGTCCTAACGACGCAGTCGCGCCCTTTTGCCTTGGCAGAATAGAGCGCCTTGTCCACGCATTGCATCAATGACTGCGGCCGTGTTCCGCCCTCGGGATAGGCCGTGACCCCGGCCGAAATGGAGATCTTCGGCAGGATCGTCTCTCCATAGCGCACCGAAACCTTGTGCGTGGAGTCTCTCAGCTTATGTGCAAAAGCCTCGGCCGCCTCGATATCGGCCTCCGGCATGAGAATGGCAAACTCCTCACCACCTAGCCTGCAGGCAATGTCGCGCTCACCAAGACAATCGGTGATCTTCGCCCCCAGGGTTCGCAGCACGACATCGCCCGCATCATGGCCATTATTGTCATTGAAGGTTTTGAAGTGGTCGATATCGAAACTCACAAGGCCAAAGCCGGTGCCCCGCCTTTCGCTTGCGTTGATTTCCCGGCGCAAGGCCTCGACAAGATAGCGCCGGTTGAAGAGGCCAGTCAGTGGATCACGGACTGATTTCTCGTGCAGCTCGTCCCGAAGCTTGACGTTGGCAATGGCCATCGAAATGTGTTCTCCGCAGCGGACAGCAAATTTCGCAGACTGAGTCATATGTGCAGACTCGGCCGCGATACGGTCGAACCGGATATGAAGAAGGCCGACGGTATCACCGTGGGCAATGATCGGAATGCAGATATACTCGGGCACCGAAACCTCGTGCCGATGTGCGGCCACGTGCTCGCATTCGACGCAGAGTCCGCCCTCTTCGTATTCATAGCTACGCCCCCGACGCAGCGCCCAGCAACTGTCGGCCGAGATCGAATCGTGCAGATCGACAGTATTCCAGTTGCACATCCCATCGAGGGCATCGCGCGAGTTGGAATAGACATAAAGCTCGCCTTTCGAGCCCGGCAGCAGCTTTGGCATGAAACGGGTGACGATCGCGAATAGCTCTTTGAGCGACTTGCACGACTGGAGCCATTCATCGAGATGACCAAGAAGCTTGGCTTCGCTCTGTCGTGTCCGTTCGGTTTCGAGGATATCGCGCGTGCGGCTCTCGGCAGACTCTGCCGCCTGTTTGGCGACGACGAGATCTTGCGAGGCCTGCCGTGCCGCGGTCACGTCGACAAATGTCTCGAGATAGCACCCGTTTCTGGCGGGCCTGCCGGCTATGTTGATCGTCCGCCCGGAGAGATTGGTGATATCGAAACTATAGGGGCGGTTTGCACGAATCTGCGCCTCGGCCTCGGCCAGATCGCGCGCTTTGGCTGGCCCGCCCATGGCACAAGTGCTCCGCAAATCAGCCCGCCGCACGCCTATCCTGAGCTGGTCGGCTTTGAACCCCAAAAGATCGAGGACGCGCGTGTTGAAAAGAACGCAGGTTCCCTCTGCCGACCACATCATGATCCCTTGATCCAGAATATTCAGGATTTCCGCGGGCAGATTGCGCTCTGCGCTTTTTCCTTCGGCTTTGACCCTGCCGGGAACCTCAATCTTCTGCTGCTTCATCGACCACACTCCTGTTCTCCCCAGAAGGAGGCCTATCAGAGCGGGCTTGCTGCAGAGTTAAGATGAGGAGGTTCAGGCCGCCGAGGCTGTGCGAAGTTCGTTGACGATCGCCATATAGCCGCCATTCGCCAAAAAGGTGCTTTCCGCGCCCGTGGAATTGCGCCCCAGCGCCTCGTTGCGGAACGGGAACCGGCCGTGCTTGCGAATGACCTCGCGGTGCGCCCGCGCGTGGACCAGATTGGATTGCCCGGTTTCCGGCATCCGGGTGCAGATCAAGCGGACAGCGCGGTCCTGATCCGAAAGGTTCTCGGAATGCATCAGGGGCAGATAAAAGAATTGACGGGCGGGTTCATCGATCTTGAGATCCCAATCCCGGCTGATCGCGGCCTTGGCAGCGGCGCGGGCGATCTTGTCAGAGGCAAATGCTTTGGCGGCGCCTCGGAACATATTCCTTGGGAATTGATCGGCCAAAACAACATAGGCCAAAGAACCCGAGGGATAGGTCAGCCAAAGGCCAAAGCCGCCCTGCATCAGCTCATCCCAGGCACTTGAAAATTTGTCGCGGATTTCCGCATCAAGCGCCTCACCGCCAGCATACCACGCCTCTGGCCCTTTTTCGTCGAGCCAGTACTTCAGAACGGATTCAGGAGTGACCACGACCGCCTCTTCTCATCAACCTATGAGGTTTTTTGCACAGCGAATCAGCGCGCGGCAACAACGAATAGTCAATTTTGGCCTCTCCTGCGCAATATTCTGTATCAACTGTTGTGCGCTTCGGCCTCGGCATCAAGGTAGACCTCTTGTGCCACCTCCGCAGCAACGGGTGTCGCAGAGGCCGAAATCGGCGAGTAGGCCACAGAATCCCCGGGGATCGACCGAGACCGGCGCCGGGTCATCCGGTAGAGACCATAGGCCGTCAAGAAGATCATCAGGACCGCGATGAATATCCAGAAGCCTCCGGGGCCAATCGTGTCCATCATCCAGCCAAGGATCAGCGGGCCGGTGATCGCGCCAAGTCCGTTGATGAAAAGAAGCCCGCCCGAGGCCGCCGCCATGTCCTCGCGGTCGAGGTAATCGTTGGTATAGGCAATGACGAGCGCATAGAGCGGGTTCGACGTGCCGCCAACCATGGCCGCACCGATGATGATGAGCCAGTAGTTGCCGCCGCCCGCGAAGGCGGCGAGCGCACCAACGCCACCAATGCCCGACAGGGCGATGATCAGGATACGCCGGTCCATGCGGTCCGAAATCCAGCCGATCGGATACTGAAGGATCAGCGCCGCCGTGTAGACCGCCGACACCATGAGCGAGATCTGCCCCACGCTGAGGCCCTGCTTGGTGCCATAAACCGCCGACATGCCGAACTGCGCCGAGAAAACGCCACCGAGGATGAAGGTCCCCATCGCGGCCAGGGGGGATGCCGTGATCAACTTGCGGATCGACAAGGGCTTCGTGGAGGCAAACGCCGGCGTCGGGCGGATCGACAGAAGGATCGGGGCGAAGGCCATCGACACCAGAACCGAGGGGATGATGAAGATGATGAAGCCCGACACATCGCTCAGGACGAGGATGTACTGGGCAAGGATGATCCCAGCCATTTGGGCGATGAGATAGAGCGACAGCGCCTTGCCACGGTTTTCGTTCGAGGCGGCATCGTTCAGCCAGCTTTCGGCAGTAATATAGACGCCGCAGAAACAGAAGCCGATGACGATCCGGCCGATGGTCCAGGCCCAAGGCTCGGTCAGCGCCGGATAAAGGATCAGGACGGCAGATATGGTCGAGCCCAACGCCGCGAAAACGCGCACATGGCCCACCCGCCGGATCATTTCGGGCGCAAGCCGCGAGGCTCCGAGGAAGCCTACGAAATAACCCGACATGACGACCGACATCTCAAGGGTCGAAAAGCCTTCGAGATCGCCCCTGAGGCCCAGAAGCGTGCCTTGCAGGCCATTGCCGATCATCAGCATGAAGATGCCGAGGAGAAGCGCCCAAGAACTGCCCAAGACCTGAAACATCACAACTCCTGCCTGTATAGCGCCCTTCTAGGCGGCATCGGGCCTCAGACACATCACCAAAGCGACATTTGACGGCGCGGATCGTCATTCCTCTTCTGGCAGAAGCAAAGAGGCATCCCCGTAAGAGAAGAAGCGATAGCCATGGGAAATCGCGTGGGCATAGATGCGCCGGATCGCGTCGGTCCCCATGACCGCCGAGACCAGCATCATCAAGGTCGATTTCGGCAGATGGAAGTTGGTCATAAGGCCATCCGCCACTTTGAATTCAAAGCCCGGCGTGATGAAGATATCCGTCTCGCCCTGCCACGGCTTTAGTGTTCCGTTTCGCGCCGCGCTCTCGATCAGACGCAGCGCCGTTGTGCCGACGGGAACGACCCTGCCGCCGGCGGCCTTCGTCGCCTCTATTTCAGCGACAGCCTTGGCCGTCACCTCGCCCCACTCGGCGTGCATCTTGTGATCGCGGATGTCGTCGACCTTGACCGGCAGGAATGTGCCTGCGCCGACGTGCAGGGTGACGTGGGTGAATTCGACGCCCTTGGCCCTCAGCGCCGCGAGAAGCGGCTCGTCGAAATGGAGCGATGCGGTTGGTGCGGCAACCGCGCCCGACCGGTTCGCCCAGACCGTCTGGTAATCTGTCTTGTCGGCCTCGTCGGGCGCCCGAAGGGCCGCGATATAGGGTGGCAGAGGCATGGCGCCTGCCTCGGCCAGCGCCGCGTCGAAATCTTCGCCCGTCAGGTTGAACCGCAAGAGCCCCTGCCCCTCCCCACGCCCGAAAAGTGTCGCGCTGAGGGCGGGGGAAAAGACAATTTCCTCGCCGTCGCGGATCTTCTTCAGCGGCTTGAGAAGTGCGGCCCAGCTGCCATCGGCCTTTGGCTCCAGTAGAGTAACCTCGATCCGCGCGCTGGTCTCACCCTCCGCCCCGACCCGATGCCGCAGCCCCGAGAGCCGCGCCGGGATCACCTTGGTATCGTTCAGAACCAGCCTGTCGCCGGGCCGCAGGATTTCGACCAAATCGCTCACGCGGCGATCACTGATCCGCTGGCCCTCCGCCAGCAGAAGACGCGCCGAAGATCGCGGCTTGGCCGGCCGTGTGGCGATCAGCCCTTCCGGCAATTCGAAATCGAAATCGCTGAGTTTCACCTGTGGGCCTTATTTACTTGGTTCCGGCGGAGGCTGCCGGAATATTTCGCGGAACATACCGGGCGTGAAGATCGACAAGGGGTTGATCGATACCTCGGTCGCGTCGGGCGTTCCGGTCATTCGGTAGTTGAAGCCAATAAGCCCCTCGCCCCTTCGGGTAAAGATCGCGCCGATGCCGTTGAGCAGATACACCGGCGAGACAACTCCCTGAAAATTCATGGCCTTAGTGGCGAGCGTGTAGACACCGTCCATAGAGATGCCAAGGCTCAACCCGACGGCACTCGACTCCGAGATTGTGATTCTGTCGGGCGACAGAGTGAAGCGGGCCTCGACAGTGTCAAAGTTGATCCCTTGCCCGTCCAGTTGCTGCAAAAGACCGATAACGCTCATCGCGTCGAGAAGCTCCGCCAACGAGGGCGCATCGCGCACGCGCAGGCTGGTCGCCTGCAGGAGCCCAGCATAGTTGCCCGGGGCTCCGGTTGGAGCGAGCGTCAGCTCCATCGCCCCGCCGATTGCGTTTTCCAACAGACCGATCGAACGGAACGCCCCTCCCGCATCGTCGCTTCTGAGACGAAAAGCCATCCGCCCTTCATAGGGGGCAACCGACCCTTGAACCGCGGCGTCATTGTTGATGCGGGCGTTGAACCGGCCGCTGAGCCCGCCGCCGGATTCAAAGTTTCCTTGAAATTGAGTGAGCGCCACGCCGTCAGAGACTTGGAGCTTGTCCAGATGAACAGTCACCGGACCACCGCCGCCAGCGCCGCTTTGGGCAAACTCGCCAAAGTCGGCCTTGCGAAGGTCGAGACTTCCGCCATCAACGATCAGTTCTGCTGAACGCCCAGCGCCGCGCCCGATGAGACTTACATTGCCCTGAAACCAGTCGGACAGGTGCAGATCTGGAAAGCTCGCCACTTCGAAGCCACCGTCTGCCCCCAAGCGCAGGGTGCCCTCGGCCACTAGCCCCGCAGCATCAAAGGACAGCTGATCTATCGTAGCCGGTTGCGTAGAGCTGCCGCGCACCTCCAGCGCACCGGTGCTGGCTGATGGTTTGGCCCAGCCAACAGAATCCAGTCGCAACTCGGCGCCGGCGAGGTCCGAACTCAATGCGAACCGCGGCGGCTGATCTCGCTCCAGATCTATCACGAGGCGACTGTTTGCGGCGCCAGTGACTGCACCGCCAGGCAAAGCGATACGAAATTCGTCTAGGAACGCCCGATCCAGAGGCAATACCACATCAAGCCGGCCAGTGGAGGGTTGGCCGGGGACGAAAGTCTGGACATAAGTACCGTTCATCGGCACCGATCCGACCCTGGCCCCGCCCTCTAGGGTCATCCCGCGGTTGGACGAGCTCAGCGCAATCTCGGCCGCTGTCGTCGTATGACCGGGCACAAGCCTGTCGGATTGCAGGTTCAAAAGACGCCCAGAGACCTCATAACGGAACTCCTCGGGGCTGTTTTTCTCCTTCATCCGCAGATTGATCGTGGCACTCACCTCCCCCTGCCCATCAACCAAATCATAGGGCAGCTTGGCATTGGAAATGACGTGTCTGGGCCCCGTATCGATCAAGGCAAGGCCCGCGGTCACGCTACCACGAGCACGCATTTCGATCTTTGCGGGCGGGTCGGGGATTCGCAAATCGGGGATCGTTAGCGACGATCCCGAAAGATCGACTGGCCCGCCAACAGAAGGCGTGGTGATCCCTTCCTCTAGGACCAGCGTCAGACCGTTATTTGCGTAGGCGCCATAGCCAGCAGCCATTTCAAGTGGAGGGGCGTATTGATTGATTCCAATCGTCGCCCCCTCGAACTGGAAGCTCCCGCCCCAGTCGAAATGGCTCCCCGGACGAAGTCGCGCCGCGACCGTTATGTCTGAGGCAGTGCCGGCGCGGAAATTGGATTCAAACCATTGGCGGGTGTCGGGCTTGACCGCAGCAGGCCAGAACAGCAGGGCCGTCGCCGGATCCAATTGATCGATCTGCGCGTGAAGCGCACCTTCCCAGCCTTCGGAGACAGCGGCAAACCGCCCCGAGGCCACAACGTCCCTGCCGGCAACACCAAGACGGACTTCGCCTATATCCAGCGTGAAGGGGCTCAGCCGTATGCGGAAATCCAACGAAGCATGTTCGACCGAATTTGGCCCAGGAAAGAGCGCCTCGGGGCTGAAGGACAAATCGGAAAAGGCAAACTGTCCGGTCATCGACGTCGGCCAGCCGCCGACGAGGTCTTGCAGCTGGGTTTTACCTTCGGCTGAGAAGGTCCCGAGGCTGCTCTTGGCCGAGACGTGGCTGAATTCGATAAGGTTCTTGTCGGGGTCGAAGGTCAGATAGGCTTTGGCCTCGTCAAACGGCACAGGCGGCGCTTCCGGCCCGGCACGCAGATCGCCGGCCTTGATGGCCAGAGAGGACGAAAAGGGGCCAAGTGCCCCCTCTGCATCAATTTCAAACCTCATCTGCGCGGCCATGGGCGCATCGACAACCGCAAGCCAGCTGAGCGCAGGTGTCTGGGTCGCAAGATCGGCCGCCACCGCATCTTCAAAGGACAAGGCAATCTGCGCCGCGCGGCTGCCGCGTGGGCTTTCGTAGCTGATGCCAAGTGTCGTCACATAGGCACGCCCCGACAAGAGCGACAGATCGGCCCGAAGCCGTGTCTGCCGGCCCGTCAGTTCGAGCGAAAACTGGCCGCCGTCGATCGTCCAGCCGCGTCGGGCGCGGGCATCGTCGAAATTCAAAATCAGTCCATCGGCAGTGACTTTCTCCAAAGCCTCGAACTCCGGTTGCTCGAGTGCCGCGTCAATCTGGCTCAGAAGTTCGGTAAAGCTGTCGGCTTCCTGCACCACCGCGCCGCTGGCATCGAATGACACGGCAACGGTTCCGTCGGACGCACGGCGCAAAGAGATCTCGGCCCCTGTCAGACTGACTGTCTGGATCAAGATTTCCCGCCGGAACAGAATTCCGCGCGGAGAGACCTGCACGTCGGCCCGTGGCACCCGCGCGATCACTGTATCGTCGGCATCCCGAAGCACCACGTTGGTCAGTGCAATCCGAGGATGGATATCGGCGCCGATCGTGAGCGTCATGTCACCGAAACTCAGGCCACCCCCCTCCAGAAAGGCGGCTGCCTCCGCTTCCATTCGGGCTGTCACCCAGCTTGGGGCGGTAATTTCACGATCGAAGATCAGGAAGGCCGCAATTGCAAGGAAGACAAGCGGCATGAAGGCGGCGAGGATCACCGCGCGCAGCCCGTGCCAGAGGGCCACCCGCCAACGGCGGGGGGGCTTTTGCGCTGTCTCCTGCGTCACGGGTTCGCTCATGCTGATCCGGGCGCCCAAGACGCCGCCCGATTGCCTCATTGCTTGCGGTGGCCTTGCGGCCGTCATCCATTTATCGTTCTAGGACGTATAGGACACAAGAGACCAACACGACAGCCCGGAGCCCCCTCATGCCTGCCATCGGCCAGCCCGCCCCATCCTTCACCCTGCCCCGCGATGGCGGGACCGACGTTTCTCTTGCCGACTATGCAGGACAGATGGTTGTTCTCTACTTCTACCCCAAGGACGACACGCCCGGCTGCACCACCGAGGCGATCGACTTCTCGGCAGAGGCCGAAGCCTTTGCCGCGGCCGGGGCCGTGGTCCTTGGCGTTTCCCGCGACACGGTGAAAAAGCACGAGAAATTCCGCGACAAGCACGGGCTGAAGGTCGCGCTTCTGGCCGACGAGGATGGGGCGGTTTGCGAGGCCTATGGCGTCTGGGTCGAGAAGAGCATGTATGGCCGGACCTATATGGGCATCGAGCGGACCACCTTTCTGATCGGACGCGATGGCAAAATCGCGCGGGTATGGGACAAAGTTAAAGTGAAGGACCACGCCGCCGAAGTGCTGGCCGCAGTGGCGGAGCTGTGATGTCGGTCACCTGCCTTGCCGAGATGGCCGCCGAAGTCTTGCGCACCGCCGATGGACGCGAAAAGACCGCCCTTTCCAAGCGCCACGCCGCCGCATGGTTTGCCTCGCGCAAGGACGGCCCCGCGATCCCGATCGGCACCGCCAGTCCGCCGCTGCGCCCCGCCCGCCCTGACAAGCCCGAGCTTCTCGCCCCCCGCGAGGTGCCCCGCCGCCGCCCCGGAACGCCCGCAGGGCGGATCGCCCTTCTGCACGCGGTCGCGCATATCGAACTCAATGCGGTCGATCTGCACTGGGATATCATCGCCCGCTTCTCGCATATCCCGCTGCCGATCGGATTCTTCGACGACTGGGTGAAATCAGCGGAAGAGGAGTCGTTCCACTTCACCCTCGTCTGCGACTGCCTCGAAGAGATGGGCAGCCACTACGGCGCCCGGCCTGCCCACGCCGGAATGTGGCGCGCCGCCGAAGATACAGCCGACGACCTGATGGGCCGCCTCGCCGTGGTGCCGATGGTGCTCGAAGCACGGGGCCTCGATGTGACGCCGGGGATGATCGGGATTTTCGAGAAGGCGGGTGAGACCAAGGCGATAAAAGCTCTGAAAGTGATCTACGCCGAAGAGGTGCACCACGTCGCCTATGGCTCGAAATGGTTTCATTTCCTCTGCGGCAGGCACGACCTCGATCCCAAGGAGGCCTTCCACGGCCTCGTCCGCAAATATTTCCACGGGGCGTTGAAGCCGCCCTTCAACGAGGAAAAACGCGCCGAGGCAGGTCTGCCGCCCGATTTCTATTGGCCGCTGGCCGATGAGCTGCCGCCCGACCACCGCCGCGCCCTCGAGGAGTAGGCGAAAACCGGCCTGAAGTGGTCAGGTCTTCTGAGCAATTTTGCTCAAAAATCTTGATCCCGCCGCCCGCGCTCGCTAACACCTGTGGGCGGCAACGGGGCTTGCCGTGCATGGGATGGGAAGATCGTTGCATATCAGGCTGTTGAAACGTGTCCACGCGGCGCTCGAGCGGCGGTTTCCGGAGAAACGCCTGTTCCTGCGCTCGGACACGGAAACACGCTTTATCCGCCTCAGGCCCGAAACCCAGCTCTTGATCTGGACTGGCGGCGGGCTTTTCGTCGGCTGGACGATCATCGCGACAGCGATCCTGCTGATGGATTCCATCGGCTCGGGCAATTTCCGCGCGCAGGCGCAGCGCGACCAGCTGATCTATGAAGACCGCCTCAACGCGCTCTCGAGTGAACGGGACAACCGCGCCGAAGAAGCCGCAGCGGCACAGGAACGGTTCAGCTCTGCACTAGAAGCAATTTCTGCCATGCAGTCCGAGCTTCTTGCGTCGGAAGACCGCCGGCGCGAGCTTGAGACCGGGATCGAGGTCATTCAGGCAACGCTGCGCCGCACATTGGAAGAGCGCAACAAGGTCAACGCTCGGCTTGAGGCTCTTGAGACGGCAGCAGCCGAAGGGACAGCTGTCCCCGGCTTGAGCTCCGGCGGCGACTTGTCGGATACCGTGGACCTTCTGGCCGAAGCACTTGCCCAGACCGCGGCCGAGCGCGACCAGATCGAATCCGATGCGCAAGCCGCCATCGCCTATGCCGAAACAATGGAGCTTGAGCTGCGGCTCATGCAGGATCGCAACGACGAGATCTTCCGACAGCTTGAAGAGGCGATGC
The DNA here is from genome assembly GCA_937138255.1 of uncultured Paracoccaceae bacterium. Taxonomy (GTDB): domain Bacteria; phylum Pseudomonadota; class Alphaproteobacteria; order Rhodobacterales; family Rhodobacteraceae; genus RFZI01. Next base: position 15,299 of record CAKZOU010000067.1, on the reverse strand, counting down.
TTGTGTCGGTCGAGCCGCTCGACAACATCTTCCGCCAAGTTGGCCTTGATCCAGAGCGCCTGATTGATCAGGTCAGGTCGGGCTATTCCGGCCTCGGCGGACCGGAACTTTCGATCCAGTTCTCGACCAAGGGCGACGCACCCGACGCCGATGCCCTGCGCGCCAACGACATTCTGGGCGCGATGGACCGGATCAACCTCTACCGGATCGCCGCCAACAAGGTGCCACTGGCGATGCCTGTGAAATCCGCTTTTCGTTATACCTCCGGTTTCGGCATCCGCTGGGGCAAGCCGCATGAGGGAACCGACCTCGCCGCCCCTGTCGGCACGCCGATCTATGCCACGGCCGATGGCACCGTTATTTTCGCCGGCTGGTCTTCGGGCTATGGCCGTCTGATCAAGATCCGCCACGAGTTTGGCATCGAAACCCGCTATGCGCACCTCAACAAGATCCGGGTCTCCGTGGGACAAAGAGTCTCGCAAGGCGAACGGATTGGTGATATGGGCAATTCCGGACGATCGACCGGCCCCCATCTTCACTACGAAGTCATCACAAGCGGCAAACCGGTCAATCCAATGACCTTCTTGAGAGCTGGAGCCAATGTTTTCTAAGAGCAAAATCAACGAACCGGGCCCGAAGGCCTCTGAAACCTCAACTCCGGCGGCGCCTGCCGCTCCGGCCAGCACGCCTGATTTCAAGGCCAGCGCGCCCAAGCCTAAGCCCGCGCCCTCGACACTGTCGTCCGACCTTCACGTCAAGGGCAACCTCAAGACGACCGGCGATATCAATATCGAAGGTCAGGTTGACGGTGACATCCGGGCCCACCTTCTGACCGTTGGCGAAGGCGCGACCGTGCGTGGCGAACTCATCGCCGATGACGTGGTGATCCACGGCCGGATCATCGGCCGCGTGCGTGGCCTCAAGGTCCGCCTGACCTCGACCGCCCGCGTCGAGGGCGACATCATTCACAAGACCATCGCGATCGAATCCGGCGCCCATTTCGAGGGCTCGGTGCAGCGTCAGGACAACCCGCTCGACACGTCTGCCGGCAAGGGCAAACCGGCGGACAAGGCCGAGGCCTGATCCGAAAGGACTGCTGAATTCAAAGGGCGCCCTCGTGGCGCCCTTTCGCTTTAGACAGGATCGTAGAGAGCGCGCCGGTAGAGGTGCCAAGTGGCGTGGCCAAGGATCGGCAGGACGATCATCAGGCCAAGGAACCACGGCGCGAGGGCGAGGATCGACAAAACGGCAATGATCAGCGCCCAGATCGTCAGGACCACGAAGTTCTCGGAAACCGTGCGGATCGACAGAAGCATGGCTGTGACGAAATCAATCTCCTTTTCCAGAAGAAGCGGCAGGCTCACAAGCGTCATCGCGAAGAGAAGATAGGCGAGCGCCGCCCCGACGATGACCTCGGCCGCCACCATCCGCAGACCCTCTGGCGTGAGAAACATCTCAAAGCTCGAGGTGACATTGACGGCCGTCGAAAGCCCCATGAAGACGGCAAAGATCATATGGGCGAGGAAGGTCCAGAACAGAAGATAGATCACGATGATCGCCCCCATCCACGGGATCTGGCGGGTGCGTTCCTGCCAGATCACACCGATGACGGGCTTCCATTCCAGCGGCAGGCCCGCCTCGATTCTACGGCTGACTTCGTAGAGCCCGACAGCGGCGAAAGGCGCGACCAAGGGAAAGCCGAGCGAGATGGTCAGGGTCCAGCTCACCGTTCCGGCCCCGAGCCAGACCAGCAGGAAGCCCCCCACCACATAGACCGCCGAAAAGGCGAGCCCATATTGCGGCGCGAGAAGGAAATCAACAAAGCCCTCCTTCAGGCAGATCCACAGCTCTCCCAAGGTAACTCGGCCAATCTCCGGCAGCGGCGATGCGGCGGGTGCCTGTTCTTCTGTCATATACGTTCTCCCCGAAGGCCATGGCAGCAAGGGAAAGGGGATTCTGTCAAGTGACCTCTGGCCGCAGGTGCGCCCAGGGCGCCGCAGAGTGCCAACCCTGCCCGAGCTGCAGGAGCGATACATCACTGCCGCGCCGCCCGATGAGCTGAAGGCCGATGGGAAGCCCCGCAGTGCCAAAGCCCGCCGGAACTGCAAGGCACGGCAGGCCGATCAGCCCTGCAGGCACCACAACCTCCATCCAGCGGTGGTAGGTGTCCATGGTGATACCCGCAATTTCCTTGGGCCATGTCCACTCGACCGGGAATGGCCAGACCTGCGCCGTGGGCAGGACGAGAGCGTCATAGCTGTCGAACACCTCTGCCGCCGCTTTGAACCAGCGCGAGCGGATCACGCTGGCGCGATGCACATCCATCGCCGAAAGTTTGAGGCCGCGTTCGACCTCCCATTGCGCTTCGGGCTTCATCAGATCGCGGGTGCGCTCGTCGAGATAGAGCGCAGCGAGCGAGGCGGCGTTCGACCAGCTGCGCAGGGTGATCCAGCTGTCCCAGATGAGTTCAAGCTGGAACGGCGGTGCGACCTTGTCGACTGTGCATCCCAGATCGTCAAAGACCTTCAGCGCCGCCTCGCAGGTGTCGAGGATGCCTGCGTCCATGGGTAGCCCGCCGCCCCAGTCGCCAAGCCAGCCGATCCGTTTGCCTTTCAGGTCAGCGTTCAGATGCGCGATGTCCGGCAGGTCGCGCCCGTGCGGCTGGCGCGGGTCGTGGCCGGCCTGAACGGTCAGCGTCATCGCCACATCGGCGGGCGAGCGGCCCATGGGGCCGGCAGTCGAAAGCTGGTGGAGGAAGGCGTCGCCCTCGGGTTCGCTCGGCACAAGGCCCCAGCTTGGCCGGTAGCCATAGATATTGGCCCAGCCGGCGGGGTTGCGCAGGCTGCCCATCATGTCTGAGCCATCAGCGATCGGCATCATGCCCGTGGTCAGCGCCACCGCCGCCCCGCCCGATGAACCACCCGCCGATCTCGACGGATCCCAAGCGTTGCGCGTGGCACCCCAGACAGGGTTGTAGGTGTGCGAGCCTAGGCCGAACTCGGGCGTATTGGTCTTGCCGATAATCAGCGCCCCCGCCGCCCGCATCCGCGCGACCATGATATCATCCTTGGGCGCGGGGCCAGCATCCTTGTAGACGGGCGAGCCCATGGACGTGGGCAGCCCCTTGGCATCCGCCAGATCCTTGATCGCCAGCGGCAGCCCGTGCATCGGCCCTTTCACCGGCCCCCTGTCGGCGGCGCGGGCCAAGTCCATCGCGGCATCAAAGTCGATCTGCGCGACGATGGCATTGAGCTTGGGGTTGACCTCGTCGATCCGCGCGAGCGTGGCTTCCATCAGCTCGGCCGCCGAAATCTCGCGCCGCGCGATCATCGCGGCCAGATCGACCGCGTCCCGGTTTAGTATTTCGTTCATGCCTGCTCTCCCTCGCCCCCATCGAAAGACAAGGCAGAGCGCCCGTCAAGCGGCTGGGATCAGTCTTCGGCGTTGGCCTCGGCGCGGGATTTGCCCGAGACTTGCAGCGCCAGCGTGGCGGCCATGAGACCATCGAGATCGCCGTCGAGCACACCTTGGGTATCGGAGGTCTCGAACCCCGTCCGCAGATCTTTCACCATCTGGTAGGGCTGTAGCACATAAGAGCGGATCTGGTTGCCCCAGCCCGCGTCGCCCTTGGACTCATGCGCCTCGTTGATCGCGGCGTTCCGCTTGTCGAGCTCCATCTGATAGAGCCGCGATTTCAACGCGTTCATGGCGATCTCGCGATTCTGGTGCTGCGATTTCATCGAGCTTGTGGTGACGATGCCGGTCGGCAGGTGGGTGATCCGCACGGCGGAGTCGGTGGTGTTGACGTGCTGACCACCCGCGCCTGACGAACGATAGGTGTCGATACGGATATCGCCCGCGTTTACCTCGATCTCGATATTGTCATCGACCACGGGATAGACCCAGACCGAACAGAAGGATGTATGCCGCCGCGCCGCGCTGTCGTAGGGCGAGATGCGGACGAGCCGGTGCACGCCTGATTCCGACTTGAGCCAGCCATAGGCATTGGGCCCGCTGATCTTGTAGGCGGCCGATTTGATCCCCGCCTCTTCGCCCGCGCTTTCCGCCTGCAGCTCGACCTTGTAGCCATGCTGCTCGGCCCAGCGGACATACATCCGCGCCAGCATCGAGGCCCAGTCGCAGCTTTCGGTGCCGCCCGCGCCCGAGTTGATCTCGAGGAAGGTGTCGTTGCCATCGGCCTCGCCGTCCAAAAGCGCCTCGAGCTCCTTCTGCGCGGCCTTCTCTTTCAGCGCCTTGAGCGAGGCTTCGGCCTCTTTCACGACCTCGGCATCGTCTTCCATCTCGCCCAGTTCGATCAGCTCGATGTTGTCATTGAGGTCGCGCTTGATGGATTCGTAGTTGTCGATGGCATCGACCAGCATCTGCCGCTCGCGCATCATTTTCTGCGCGGCTTCGGGATCGTTCCAAAGGCTCGGATCCTCGACACGCGCGTTGAATTCCTCGAGGCGATACTTCGCCGTCTCCCAGTTCATCCGCTGGGCAAGAAGGCTGAGCGATTTCTCTATCGCGGCTACGATGTTTTGCGTCTCGGCGCGCATGGTTCTTCCGTTCGTGTTCCCAAGGGCGGGTTTCGGGGGGTCATTACCCTGCCAGACCGGCACGGGCAAGCGGCGAGGCTCTAGTAAAGGCCGCCTGAGGAAAGCGTGCCGAAGGTGGCCTTCGGCCCCACGGTGGCCGTGCCGCCCGACGAGGTGATGACCTGACGAACCTCGGGCGGGATTTCATCCACGAGCGGCAGGTCGGCCGCCATGGCAAAGCCGCCGTCATAGGTGATGCCAAAGACCGGCTCTTCGCCGAGGCGGAAACATTCGTTGCTCACCTGCTCGCCCTGCGCCTCGATGCCCAGCCGGGCGCCGGTATAGCGGTCGATCTTGATGAACTGGCATTCGTCGGGGATCTTGAACGGGCCGCCGCCGAATTCCTTGACGGCTTGGGTCATGAACTCGTTGAAGACCGGGCCACAGACGCCCCCGCCCGAGGCCGCCCGGCCAAGCCCTTTGGGCACGTCAAAACCAATATAGCAACCAGCGACGATGTTGGAGGTAAAGCCCACGAACCAGACATCCTTGGCGTCGTTCGTCGTGCCGGTCTTGCCGGCGGTCGGCACCGGCAGGTTGACCGTGCGGCTCGCCGTGCCGCGCTGGACCACGCCCTGCATCATCGAGGTCAGCTGATAGGCTGTGACCGCGTTCATGATCCGCTCGCGGTTGGTCATGATCATCGGCCCTTGATCGGGCGAAATGAGGCTCTCCTGCCCGCAATCGACGCAGGTGCGCTGGTCATGGCGATAGACGGTGCGGCCATAGCGATCCTGCACCCGATCAACGAGGGTCGGCTCGACCCGCTCGCCGCCGTTGGCGAACATGGCGTAGGCGGCCACGACACGGAAGAGCGTGGTCTCCTCCGATCCAAGCGCATTGGCGAGGAAGGGGTTCATGTTGTCATAAACACCAAAGCGTTCGGCATAGTCGACCACCGTATCCATGCCGATTTCCTGCGCCAGACGCACGGTCATCAGGTTGCGCGATTGCTCGATACCGGTCCGCATCGGTGCGGGGCCGTAGTAGGTGTTCGAGGCGTTCTCGGGCCGCCAGAGGCCCTGCGGTGTGTTCACCTCGATGGGTGCGTCGACGACGATGGTCGCGGGCGAATAGCCACTGTCGAGAGCTGCGGCATAGACGAAGGGTTTGAAGGCCGAGCCGGGCTGGCGGCGGGCTTGTGTGGCGCGGTTGAAAACCGAGTTCTGGTAGCTGAAGCCGCCCTGCATGGCGATGACGCGGCCGGTGTTGACGTCCATCGCCATGAACCCGCCTTGGATCTCGGGGATCTGCCGCAGGCTCCAGTTGGCGAAGCTGCCGTCCTCGTTCAACGCACGGCGGACATGGACCACATCGCCGACGGCAAAATTGTCAAAGAAGTTGCCCTTCATCCAGGCGATGTCCTTGCGGGGGACTTCCTGCGGCTCGGTCTCGCTGGCTTCGACACCCTCGATGCCGATGACAAGCCGCTGCTCCTCGACCTTGAGCACCACCGCCGGATACCACTGCCCGTCGAGCGTCACATCGCGGGGGACGGTCACACCCGCCAGCGCCTCGCGCCAGCTTGCCTCATCGCCAAGCGCCTCGGCCGGGATCGTCTCGCCCGTGCCGCGCCAGATCTGCGCCTCGCGGTCATAAGTCTCGAGCGCCCGCTGCAGCGCATGGGCGGCGTTGACCTGAAGGCTCGGGTCGATGGTGGCGCGGATCGACAGGCCGCCCGAGAAGAATTCCTCCTCGCCAAAGTTGCGGCTTAGCTGGCGGCGGATCTCGTCGGTGAAATAGTCGCGCGGCGGCAGGGCGGCGCGGAAGCTCTCATAATCGCCCGCCTGCACGGTCAGAAGCGGCTGCGCCTGCTCGGAGGCCAGTTGCTCTTCGGGCAGCCAGCCATCCTCCGACAGACGCCGCAGCACATAGTTGCGCCGCGAAATTGCGTCTTCCTGCTGGCGGACGGGATGCAGGTTGCCGGGGCGCTGCGCCAGAGCGGCAAGATAGGCGGCGTCGGCGGGGCGCAGATCGGTCAGGGGCTTGTTGAAATAGGTCTGTGCGGCGGCGGCGACGCCGTAGGAGTTCTGCCCGAGGAATATCTCGTTGAGATAAAGCTCAAGGATCTTGTCCTTGCTCATCGCCTTTTCGATCCGCACGGCAAGGATCAACTCGCGGATCTTGCGCTCGGCGGTGCGCGAGCCGTCGAGAAGGAAGTTCTTCATCACCTGCTGGGTGATGGTCGAGGCGCCGCGCACATCCTGCCCGCGCGAAACCACCGCCTCGACGAAAGCCGCCGCCATGCCGCGGATGTCATAGCCGGGGTGGGTATAGAAATTCTGGTCCTCGGCCGAGACGAAGGCGTGTTTCACGATCTCGGGGATTTCCTCGATCGGCGTGAAGAGGCGGCGCTCGACGGCGAACTCGTCGATGATCTGCCCTTCGCCCGAATAGATCCGGCTGATCGTCTTGGGCGTGTATTGCGCCAGCGTCTCATAGCTCGGCAAATCGTGGCCATAGATCGTGAAGACCGCGCTCAGCGACAGAGCACCCATGGCCATGCCCAGCGTGAGCATCGAGAAGATGCCGCCAAAGAAGGACAGGACAAAGCGAAGCACGATAGCGGGGCCCTCAGGGTAAAGTCCTCCGCTTATAGGATCAGTGCGGGGGATGGTCAAAAGCCGATCGCGCCAAATGGGCGCGAAAATGCCAATGCCGTGATCGCGCCCTACTGCCGCAGAAGCGGTGCGCGAGCCGCCTCGTCCGCGGCCCACCGCTGAAGTGCGAAAACCAGCCCGCGGATGATCGTCGCCCGGCCCGGCTGAACCGAAAGCGCGGCCCGATCATCGGGGTTGGACAAAAAGCCCACCTCGACGAGAACCGAGGCGAAATCGGCGGCGTTCAGAACCGCAAGCTCGGCCCTGCGGCGGGGGCGCGAGTTGAGGTCGGCACCCGCCTCTTCAAGAGCGGCAACGATCGCATCGGCCAGCCTTTCCGATTGCGGCGCGGTATCTTGGCGGGCGAGGTCCATCAGGATCGTAGCAACCGTGTCATCCTGCCCCGAGAGATCGAGGCCGGCCACCAGATCGCCTCGGTCGTGCCGCTCGGCCATGCGGGCGGAGGCGGCGTCTTGCGCGTCGGCATCCAGCGTATAGACCGACGCGCCGTGGGTCTCGTCCTCGTCGAGGGCATCGGCATGGAGCGAGATCATCACATCCGCCCCCGCAAGTCGCGCCTGCGTCATCCGCTCTTCGAGCGCGACGAAATCGTCGCCATCGCGGGTCAGCACCGCGTGCATCCCTTCGGTGCGGTTGATTGCTTCGGCCAACTCGCGCGCCAAGACCAGCATCACCTCGGCTTCGACAATCCCATCCCGCTCGGCACCGGGATCGACGCCGCCATGACCCGGATCAATGGCCACCGTGACGATCCCGTCATCAACCGGCGGCAAGGCGCTCTGGGTCACGTCCGTGGCGATCAGCAGGTCCCAGCCCGGATCAGGCGGCGCACCTGAAGCGGCGGCAAACTCAAGCGGGCTTGAAGGGGCAAGGCGTATGGTCAGCCGGGCGGTGCCATCGGCTTGTGAAACCTGCATCCCTGCGGTCTCGATCACAAGCGGCTGGGCAAGATCGACCACCATCCGCGACCAGCCGGGCCGCAGACCGCCGAAGCGCAGAGCCGAAATGCGGCTGTCGGGACCGGCCCAGATCGCCTCGCGGGTTAGCCCGGTCCAGTCGACCTCGCGAAAATCCATCACCAACCGCCACGGCGCGTCGAGAGTGAAAACCCGGAACGGGACCGGTTGCGACAACTGCAGATCAACCTCGGCCCCCTGTTTCCACGGCTTCACGATGCTGCTGACCGGATTGATCCGAGCAAGCGCGGAGAAATCTTGCGCTGCAGCTGGCGCGGCAAGCCACAGCAGCGTCAGACAGAGCGCGAGCCCACATCTTCTCACAATCCCGGCATTTGCCCTGACACCGGCCCGATCGCGCCTTGAGTTTCCCATTCCGCGCCCTCTAGTCTTGTCCTCGTGTTTGCCGCCGCTGGGGTGGCCACGTCAATCCTTTCCGCCGCACCGCCAAAGCCTTGGCATCCCCGGCAGGATATGCACAGTGCACCGAAACGACCCTGGAGAGACCATGCTCAAGCGCCTTGCCCCGATCGCCCTCACCCTTCTCCTCGCCGGACCGGCCGCCGCCTTCGACATGGGCGCGATGACCGATGCCGAGCGCGCGGCGTTCCGCGCCGAAGTTCGGGCCTATCTTCTGGACAACCCCGAAGTCCTGATGGAAGCGATCGCGGTTCTTGAGCAGCGCCAAGCCGACCTTGCCGCCAACAACGATAAGGCAGTGGTCCGCGCCAACGCGAAGGCGATTTTCGATGACGGTTATTCCTGGGTCGGCGGCAATCCCGAGGGGGATATTACGCTGGTCGAGTTCATGGACTACCGCTGCACCTACTGCCGGCGCGCCTATGACGAGGTGAACCAGCTTCTCGAGACCGACGGCAATATCCGCTTCATCGTCAAGGAATTCCCGATCCTCGGCGAACAGTCGACGCTCGCCTCGCAATATGCGGTTGCGGTCATGCAGGTCTACGGCGGTGACTCCTACGAGCTGATCCACGACGCGCTGATGACCCTGCGAAGCGATGTGTCAGTTGATATTCTGGCGCAGCTTTCGGCATCGTTCGACCTCGATTTCGCAGCCATTGCCGAGATGATGCAGAGCAAAGAGGTTGCTGATATTCTGACCCAGAACGCAATGCTGGCGCAGCGCCTGCAGATCACCGGCACGCCGACCTTCATCCTCGAGGAAGAAATGCTGCGCGGCTATGTGCCGCTGGATCAGATGCTCCAGTTCGTAGACGCCGTGCGCGAGGGCAGCTAGGACGCCCCCGCCGTGTCGATCTCGGCGGCCTTTTTTTCCACCTGCTCGACTATGTGATCAATCATCTGATCGTTCGACAGCTTGTGGCTTTGCTTGCCCGCCAGATAAACCATGCCCGACCCTGCGCCGCCGCCGGTAAAGCCCACGTCGGTCATCAGCGCCTCGCCGGGCCCGTTCACCACGCAGCCGATGATCGACAGGCTCATCGGCGTCTTGATGTGTTCGAGCCGTTTTTCGAGGGCCTCGACCGTCTTGATCACGTCAAACCCCTGCCGCGCGCAGGAGGGGCAGGAGATGATGTTCACGCCGCGATGGCGCAGGCCAAGGCTTTTCAGGATCTCGTAGCCGACCTTGACCTCTTCGACCGGATCGGCCGAAAGGCTCACGCGGATTGTATCGCCGATGCCCGACCACAGAAGGTTGCCAAGGCCGATGGCCGATTTGATTGTGCCCGACATCAGGCCGCCTGCCTCGGTGATGCCAAGGTGGATCGGCGCATCAGTGAGGTCAGCCAGCTGCTGATAGGCGGCAGCGGCGAGGAAGACGTCTGAGGCTTTGCAACTGATCTTGAACTCGTGGAAATCGTTGTCTTGCAGGATCTTGATATGATCGAGCCCGCTTTCGACCATCGCGTCGGGGCACGGCTCGCCGTATTTGTCGAGCAGGTGCTTTTCGAGCGAACCGGCATTGACGCCGATGCGGATCGAACAGCCGTGGTCCTTGGCCGCCTTGATGACTTCTTTCACGCGCTTGGCATCACCGATGTTGCCGGGATTGATCCGCAGGCAGGCGGCCCCTGCCTCGGCCGCCTCGATGGCGCGTTTGTAGTGGAAGTGGATATCGGCCACGATCGGCACGGGGCTTTGCCGCACGATCTCTTTCAGGGCCTTGGTCGAGGCTTCATCCGGCGTCGAGACCCGAACGATATCCGCCCCAGCTTCGGCCGCCCGCAGCACCTGCGCCACCGTCGCCTTGACGTCATGGGTCAGCGTGTTGGTCATGGTCTGGACGGTGATCGGCGCATCCCCCCCGACCGGCACCTTGCCCACCATGATCTGGCGGGATTTGCGGCGCTCGATATTGCGCCAGGGGCGGATGGGATTATGGCTCATGGGTAATCCTGAACGGAGTGACCTTCGCGCGTTACCTATGACGCGCGCGCCTGCATGGCAACGGGGGATGACCTATTGGCCGGTCTGGGCCTCGGCCACGGCGACCATCGCGGCAAGGTCGCTATCTGCGTCGAGATTTGCAACGGCGTAGGTTCCGGTCACGTAGTCAGGCGAGAGGGTCACGCCCGAGGTCACTGTTCCCGCCTGCCCGACCGGACCATAATGCGTCCCGTTCAGCGCGAAATAGACGGCACCGGATTCGCCCACCCGAATCTCGGCAGGTGCTTCGGTCTGCGGCGGCAAGTAGCTGTCGCCGGCATTCATGATGCCTTCGTAGATCACGGAGCCATCGACCGAGGTCACCCGGACCCAGCTGGGCCGCACTGCGACCACTTCTAACCCGGATGCAACAGCCTCGGTCACCTGAACCGCACCGGGCTCTGCCGCGGCTTCGGCCACGGCCGCAGCAACCGCGTCGGTCGCCGAATCCGCCACCAACGCACCAATGGAATTGGGATCGAGGGTCGAGATCGGGCCATCGCGGGCAATCATCACAGGCGTATCGAGAGCCTGCGGACGGTAAAGACGATCAATTGCTTCTGCCGAAGGCGCTGCAAAGAACGCTGCATCTCCGGTGGCGGAAATCGAGCCAGCATTGCCGGAAAGCGGGTCAAGATCGCTCACGACATAGGGTGTCTGATCGACCGGCGCGAGGCGCACCTTTTGCACTTCCTGAAGGACGGTCCAGCCTCCATAGCCCAACCCGCCGATCAGCGCGACAAGCACCAGCACCGAACCGATGGCGCTCGGCTCGACACGCGACCAGACCGACTCGCCAACCGGAACGAACGGGGTCGCAGGGGAGGCAAACATATCCGCGGGGTCGCGCTTTTGGTTGATGTCGCGGACAGTCCGCTTGGGCGATGCCTCTTTCGACATCCCGTGCGCCGTCTGGAACCCGCTTTCGCGGCAAAAGGTCTCGAACGCCCAATCGGGATCCATGGCGAGATAGCGCGCATAGGACCGCACGTAGCCAGCAATGAACCCCGGAGTATCAAAGGCCGTGGGATCACAGTTCTCGATCGCGGCGATATAGGCGGCCTTGATCTTCAGTTCGCGCTGCACATCGAGAAGCGATTTTCCAAGCGTCGCCCGCTCGCCGCGCATCAGATCGCCAAGGCGCAGCTCAAAAGCGTCAAAGCCCTTGGCCTCAACCACATTCGCGGCTTTTCCCCGCCTGAGATGTTTCGCGATCATCCGGCCGTCCCGACTGCCCGAATTGCCCCAAGTGCCGAAATCGATTCGTTATAATCCGGCAGTATTAACTGCGCGTAACATACACGATTTAGTGATGCACCCGGAGAAAACTTCAGCCGGCGAGTTCGGCGCGATTCAGCGCACAACGCGCCCAGAGCTGGTCCATTGCCCTGACCAGCTTGTCGATCTCGTCGGGGCCATGCACCGGCGAGGGGGTAAAGCGCAGCCGCTCTGTCCCGCGTGGAACGGTGGGGAAATTGATCGGCTGGACGTAGATCCCATACTCCTTGAGGAGCATGTCCGACAAAAGCTTGGTGTGCTTGGGATCGCCGACGATCACCGGCACGATATGGCTGCCGTGATCGATGATCGGCAGGCCAAGCCCCTTGAGCCGAAGCTTGAGGACCTTGGCTGCGTCCTGATGCTTGTCGCGCAGGGCCTGATCGCCCTTCAGGTGCTTCACCGAGGCAGCAGCACCCGCAGCCACGACCGGCGGAAGCGAGGTCGTGAAGATGAAGCCCGGAGCGTAAGACCGCACCGCATCACACATTTTCGCGCTCGCCGCGATATAGCCGCCATGCACGCCAAAGGCCTTGCCCAGCGTGCCATTGATAATGTCGATCCGGTCCAGAAGGCCGTCACGCTCGGCCACGCCGCCACCGCGGGGCCCATACATGCCCACGGCATGAACCTCGTCGAGGTAAGTCAGAGCGCCAAACTCTTCTGCAATGTCGCAAAGTTCGCCAACCGGCCCGAAATCGCCATCCATCGAATAGACCGATTCAAAGGCAATCAGCTTCGGCGCGGCCGGATCATCGGCGGCCAAAAGCTCGCGCAGATGATCAAGATCGTTGTGGCGGAAAATGCGCTTGGCCCCGCCGTTGCGGCGCACGCCTTCGATCATCGAGGCGTGGTTGAGCGCATCGGAATAGATGATGAGGCCGGGGAAGAGCTTGGGCAGGGTCGAAAGCGTCGCGTCATTGGCGATATAGGCGCTGGTGAAGAGAAGCGCCGCTTCCTTCTGGTGCAGATCGGCAAGCTCCGCCTCGAGCGCCTTGTGATAGACGGTCGTGCCGGAAATATTCCGCGTGCCGCCCGAACCCGCGCCGGTCGCCTCCAGCGCCTCGTGCATCGCCTCAAGCACGACGGGGTGCTGGCCCATGCCCAGATAATCGTTGCCACACCACACGGTGATCGGCTGCTCGCTCCCATCCGGTTTGCGCCAGACCGCATGAGGAAAATGACCGCGCTTGCGTTCGATATCGATGAAGGTGCGATAGCGCCCTTCCTGATGCAGCCGGCTCAGGGCTGCGTCGAGCTGGTCTTCGTAGGTCATGTGGTCCCTTCGAGCGGCGAGTGGTCTGAGCCGACCTCGAGGTTCTATAACCCTCGAGCCCATGGGGCAATACGCTACAAATTGCCGCCCCGATCCTCATTCTTGCACAGGCCCGCGCTGGACACCGCGATGCAGAGGGCTAGTGTCGCGCGCAGATGAAAGGAACCACCATGACACTCGATCCCGTTCTTGCCCGTATCGACGCCGACCTGCCTGTGGCAATCGACCGCCTCTTCGGCCTTCTGCGCATCCCCTCGATCTCGACCGATCCCGCCTTCAAGGCCGATTGCGACCGCGCCGCCGACTGGCTCGTGGAAGACCTGCGCTCGATAGGCGTCGAGGCCTCCAAGCGCCCCACCCCCGGCCATCCGATGGTCGTGGGCCACGTCGACGGCGAAGGCCCGCATCTTCTGTTTTACGGCCACTACGATGTGCAGCCGGTCGATCCGCTCGACCTGTGGGACGCCCCACCCTTCGAGCCCCGCATCGAGGATACGCCCAACGGCAAGGTGATGCGCGGCCGCGGCACCTCGGACGACAAGGGCCAGCTGATGACCTTCATCGAGGCCTGCCGCGCGTGGAAAGCGGTGCATGGCAAACTCCCCTGCAAGATCACCTTCTTCCTTGAGGGCGAAGAGGAAAGCGGCTCGCCCTCGCTCATTCCTTTCATGGAAAAAAACGCCGCCGAGCTGAAAAGCGATATCGCCCTCATATGCGATACCTCGATGGTCTCGCCCGGCGTGCCCTCGATCGCCAGCCAGCTGCGCGGGATGCTGAAGGACGAGTTCACCCTCACCGGCCCGCGGATCGACCTGCACTCGGGCCACTATGGCGGACCGGCCCTCAACCCGCTCGCCGAGATCGCCCGCATTGTCGCCGCCCTACACGATGATCAGGGCCGCGTGACGGTCCCCGGCTTTTATGAAGGCGTCTACGAGATCAGCGACAACCTGCGCGCCCAGTGGGGGGCCTGCGGATTCGATGAGGAGACCTATCTCAACTCGGTGGGCTTCACCCAGTCCCATGGCGAGGCGGGCTATTCGACCCTCGAGCTGCAATGGGCCCGCCCGACGCTCGAAATCAACGGCCTCTGGGGCGGCTATCAGGGCGCGGGATCGAAAACCGTGATCCCCTCGAAAGCGCACTGCAAGTTCACCTGTCGCCTGGTCGGCGATCAGGATCCCGATGCCTTGCGCGACCGCATCAGGGCCCATGTCGAATCGCTCCTGCGGCCGGACTGCAAGATCAAATGGGACACCGACCTCGAAGGCTCGCCCGCCCCAGTGATGAACACCGAGCGCCCCGAGTTCGAGCAAGCCCGCAAGGCGCTATCGGACGAATGGAGCCGCGAGGCGGTTCTGGTCGGCATGGGTGGCTCGATCCCGATTGCGGGGTTCTTCAAATCGGTTCTCGGCATGGATGCCATGCTGATCGGCTTTGCCAATGACGACGACGCAATCCACAGCCCGAACGAGAAATACGACGTGGAGAGCTTTCACAAGGGTATCCGCAGTTGGGCTCGGATCCTCGCGGAACTCTCGGCCTGAGACAGGGGGGCTCTGCCCCCCTTTGACCCCCCGGGATATTTTCGGGCCTCTGAGAAGGCCAAAACGGGCGGCCCATAAAGCCGCCCGTTCGTGCGAGTGGAAGCCCCTCTCGTCGGCCACGGTCATCGGCGTCCCCGCCTGTACCGTGCCACCAGATTACGGCCATCATGGTAAAGATAATCTAAAGGCTCTCTCCGAGGCCCAAAAATATCCTCGGGGGGAGCCGGGCCGGAACGGACCGGCGGGGGGCAGACAGCCCCCTACTTGAGAACAATCTCGCGCAGCACCTTGAGCAAGAGGAGCAGCCACGGAGCTGCGTGGAGAACGAGATCGAAGATATCGATCGGCTTGGCGAGCTCGCCTGCAATCAGCATCTTCAGCTTTTCCCAGATATGCGGCTCGGGAAAGAATGGCGCGAGGCCGAGCGTCAGCGCGGCGATGATCGCCAGATTCCACGGGATTTGATCGAGAAAGTTCATAGGTCGCCCCTGAAATACAGTTCGGTCCGACCCTATAGGTTGTCACGAGGACAATCCATTGCAAAATCGCAATATGTTGTAAAGTGGCGCGGTTGACGGGGCTCGAACCCGCGACCCCCGGCGTGACAGGCCGGT
>CAKZOU010000066.1 GCA_937138255.1 uncultured Paracoccaceae bacterium | reverse complement strand
CTGCCCTTCAAGATGAAATTCCGCGTCTCGGGTCTTTATATCTCGGTCATTCCGCCGCTGTTGGTCGGCATGGCTGTCGGTGTGCTGGCGGCGATCATGGGCGTGGGCGGCGGGTTCATCATGGTTCCCGCGATGATCTATCTTCTGGGTATGCCGACAAAGGTCGTGGTCGGAACATCGCTCTTCCAGATCATCTTCGTGACCGCCTTCACCACGATGCTGCACGCCACGACAAACCACACGGTCGATATTGCCCTTGCGCTGCTTCTGTTGATCGGTGGCGTGATCGGTGCCCAGATCGGCACCCGGATCGGCGTCAAGCTCAAGGCCGAACAACTCCGCATTCTCTTGGCCATCATGGTTCTGGCGGTTTGTGTGAAGCTCAGCTTCGATCTTCTGCTCACCCCGAGCGAACTATTCGTCCTTGGCGCGGCAGGGGGCCACTGATGCGTATTCTTCATCTCCTCCTCGCAGCCCTGCTCTTCGCCATGCCAGCCAAGGCCGAAGAGATCGTCCTTGGTCTCAGCCAGGACGAAGTGGCCATCACGGCGACCTTTGAAGGGTCGCACATCCTCATCTTTGGCGCCATCAAGCGTGACGGGACCGAAACCGTCGACGGCGATCTGGGGGTCATCATCACCGTGTCGGGCCCGAAAACGCCGATCACCGTCCGCCGTAAAGAGCGCAAGTATGGCATCTGGATCAACGCCGATGCGGTCGAGGTCGATGCGGCGCCAAGCTTCTATGCCGTTGCCACCAGCGGCCCGATCGAAGAGGTTCTCAAAGAGGTCGAGGATCTCCGGCATTCCGTGACCATGTCGCGGGCGATCCGGTCGGTGGGCGCCAAGGTCGAAGGGTCAGAATCCTTTACCGAAGCCCTGATCCGCATTCGCAGCGATGCCGGCCTTTATTCGACCTTCATCGGCACCGTCGATCTGGAGGAAGACACGCTGTTCCGCACCGCCATCAACTTGCCGTCGAACATTACCGAGGGCGCCTACGAGACCCGCATCTTCCTGACCCGCGGCGGCATAGTCATCGACGAATACGACACGATCATTCCGGTCGAGAAGGTGGGCATCGAACGCTGGCTCTATCGCATGGCACAGGACAACGCGGTTCTCTACGGGATCATGTCGCTCCTGATCGCCGTTGCCGCCGGATGGGGCGCCTCGGCCGCCTTCGCCGCGCTGCGCCGCTAACCGCGCCCGACAAAGGGCATCTGCGTCGCCATCAGCGTCTGGAAGAGGGTGTTGGCCGACAAGGGCAGCGCCGCCATCTGCGCCACGGCATCGGCCACCAGCGCCACGTCGATATGCGGCGGCACAGGTTTGCCCTCGGCGCGTGCGCGGTCGGCAATCCCGGCAAGAAGATCGGTCATGGCGTTGCCGATGTCGATCTGGCCGCAGGCAATATCGAAGGGGCGGCCATCCAATGCGAGTTGGCGCGTCAGGCCGGTGATCCCGTGCTTCGTCGTCGTATAGGTCACCGCCCCCTCGCGCGGCGCATGGGCCGAGATCGAGCCGTTGTTGATGATCCGCCCGCCTTGCGGCACCTGCCGCCGCATCTGGCCGAATGCCGCGCGGGCGCAAAGGAACATCCCCGTCAGGTTGACCGAGACAGCGCGCATCCAGTCTTCGACCGGCACCTCGTCGATCGGGGCTGCGGGCGTGAAGATACCGGCGTTGTTGAAGAGCACGTCGAGCCGCGCCGCCTTGGCCGCGAACTCCGCAAATGCCCGCTCCACCTGATCCGCCTCGGCCACATCGCAGGGCAGGATCACGGCATTGCCGCGACCTTCGGCCATCTCCTCAAGAAGCTCCGCCCGGCGGGCGATCAGCCCCACCTGCCAGCCATCGTCGAGAAACCGCTCGGCCACCGCCCGGCCAATCCCCGCGCTCGCGCCTGTCACGATGATCGTCTTCATTCCGTGTCCTCTCGTTCCAGTGCAAAGCTCGCAGGCGCGGCGGGAAGATCATCCACCCGCAAGGGCCCGCTCGGCTTGGCAAGCCGGTTGCGCACCACCCAGCGCAACTGCGTTTCTGCCCGCGTGATCGCCACATAGGCAAGCCGTTTCCACAAGGGCTGCCCCGCCTCGACGCGCCCCATCCGCGCCGCGGTATAGATGTCGGGCCCAAAGACCTGCACCGTATCCCACTGTGAGCCCTGCGCCTTGTGGATCGTCACCGCCGCGCCATGCAGGAAGGTCGCCCCCATGCGGGCGGCAAAGGGGATGAAGGGCTCTTCGTCGCCCTCTTTCTCGATCTTGATGATGCTCGCGGCGTTCACCTGCGGATCTTCGGCGCCGATGATATGCAGGCGCGAGAAGCCGGGCCGCCGGCCCGGTCCGAGGTAGATCACCTGCGCGCCCTTGATCAGCCCCCGCGCCTCGAGATCGAGCCGCTTCTTGCGATGCTTGAGCGGCAATTCGATCCCGTCGCAAATGAGCGGCTCGCCCTCGATCAACTCGCCCTCCGGCACGCCATAGGCCGCGCGGAAGGCATGGATCAGGCGAATGCGCGTGGCGTTGCGCCAGACCAAAACCGGCGAGCGCGCCATCAGGTCGGATTCGACCCGCTCGGCCCAGACCACCCGCTCGTCGCGCCTCGCGGCGGCGCTGATCATATCCTCGAACCCTTGGAAATCGAGTTCTGGGTCGGCCAGTGCGTGGGCGAGATCGAGGATCGGGTTGTCGGCCTCTTGCCGGTGGATGCGGTGCAGGATCAGCTTGCGGTCGTCAGGCAGGGCATCGAAGACCATGCCGCCGGTGCTTTGCACGGGGGGCAACTGTGCGGGATCGCCGAAGAGGACGAGCGAGGGGAAGATTTCCTGCAGGTCTTCAAACTGCCGCTCATCCAGCATCGAGCTTTCATCGACAAAGCCAATATCCAGCGAATCCTCGCGCCGTTTCCAGCCGATGATGAAATCCGATCCGCGCAGGCCCGCCGCAGCCAGCGCCGCCGGGACCGATTTGTTGATCTGGTAGGAGCCGAAGGCGCGATCCAGCGCCAGCTCGGTCAGCCCCTCGATCTGCGGCCGCTCGCCCTGCCCCGCGAGCCACTCGGCGATCTTCTCGTATTCGGGATCGTAGACGGGGGTATAAAGGATGCGGTGGATCGTCGTCGCCGGCACGCCGAGGTTCCGCAACACGCTCGCTGCCTTGTTGGTGGGCGCGAGGATCGCCAGCGTCCGCCGGTCCTTGCGCCGCTTGCCCTCCCAATCGCCGGAAACGAGATCGACGCCCGCCTCGTTCAAAGCCTTGGTCAGCTCTGACAGGAGCATCGTCTTGCCCGACCCCGCCTTGCCGATCACCGCCATCACCTGCGATCCACCCGCCTCGGGCGGCATCAAGAGGCTGTCGTCAAGGTTGATCCCCGCCCCGCGCAGCGCCTCGGCGATCGCATCCCAGGCGGCGGCCTGATCGGCAGAGAATGTGGGGGCAAGAGCGGTCATGGCGCGACCCTATCCAGCAACGCCGGACAGGGCCAGAGGCCATCAGGCAGAAAGCGGCAAGGGCAGGGTTCCAAGCGAACGTTCGACCCAGCGCTCCGAGATCGCGGCAGAGATGCCGACGCGGTGCAGAATGCGCAAACGATCCAGCGGATCATAGGTCCAAAGCCCAGCGCTGATCGGCGAAGGGCCGGATTTATCCGTGCCCAAAAGCTTGGGCGAGGCCCCGATCTGGCGATAGATCCGCACCATCCGCGCGTCAAACACCCCAAGGAAATGCCGGATCGCGAGATGCCGCATCACCTCGCCACCGCCGAGCATCAGCGCCGCCGCGACCTGCCCGCTTGCCCGCGGACTGAGGCAGAAGCGCGTGCATTCCCACGTCATCGGATCATGCAGCGGCACCCCCTCGAGGAGCGAGAGGAAATGCTCGTTGGTCATGGTCCGACCCGTGGTCGGCAGAAACCGCATCGAGCCGCCATGCGCCCCGTCCGGCAGCTGCCAGATGACATAGAGGGGATCGAGCGCATCGTATTGATCACTTTCCCAGCCGCGCTCGTCGACCGTCACCTCCCAACCCAGCCGATCCCGAAATTGCGCGGCGCGATCGCGGAACATGGATGATTGAAGTTCGGGAAATCGGCTCAGTTCAGAGCTTCTAAGATACCGAAGCATGGCGCCCCCTGGAAACAGGAGGCCGAAACTAGGTCGCAAGCGATAAGAGACCCTTGCTGACCCGTTCGTTGCCGCTAACCGGCCATCGCCGGCCGCAGTTTTCCTGGCCAGTCGCCCGGCGCGGCACGGTCGGCTCCGCCAATCACGATATGGCCGTTCAGCAGGGCCTGCGCCACCGCGCTGATCGTATTCTGGGCATTGAGCTTGAGCCGCGCGCTTTCGATATAGGCCCGCAACGTATGCTCCGAGATCGCCAGCATCTCGGCAACCTGCCCTCGGGAATACCCCATGGCCAGATAGGTCAGGGCATCGACTTCACGAGGCGACAAAGGCTTGGAAAGTTTCGGCGCACGGCTGGAGGCAATCTCGAGCGCCTTGGTGTTGAGGTAGTGCGCCACCAGTATGATCTCTCGCTGATGCAGTCCAACGAACGCGTCCCACTCTTCGTCATCGGCCATATGCGACAAGGTAAGAAGGGCAAACTGACCGCTCGGGCCGTGGATCGGTACGGAATACCCCTGATTGCCGACCCCATGCTCGAGCGCATCCTGCCGGAAGGCTTTGGCAACACGCGACGACCAATCGAGGCGGCGCCAGTCAACAGGGTGATATCGCTTGAAGCAGGCCAGAATGACCGGATCTATACGCAGGTATTCCCGGTCGACATAGCGCTGAACCCAAACCGGATCATAGGTTCCACAACCGTATTGCTCCCCATCTGCGCTGACCCAATGATAGACGATGTGATCTATTCCAAGACTGTCTCGCAAGCCGACAACAATCTTCTGAAGATCACTGAGGCTGCCCGCTGCCTCCAGTTGTCCAGCCACCAACTCCAACATAACCGTCCTCCCCCGGTGGAAGTGCGGGAACTTCACCCACAGTCGGCGCAATCTCGGCCACGGCAACCTTTGCAGTTTCGGAAAGTTGCCGCGACAGAAGCGGCAACTCGTTTTGATCAGCAAAAGCCTTGAGGTCGGCGATCACATCGATAATCCACATATTCCCCAAGATCACCCTCCCCGTGATTGGTTAACAAACGGTTAAGTCTCATGTTAGCACGGCCCCGGTTAACGGATTACTCGCCTATTTGCCCCCCTCAGAAATAGCGGGGTTTCAAGCGAAAAGGGCGCGGCCGTTTCCGGCGCGCGCCCCCTTGGATCACTCAGGGAAGAGTGTCAGGATCTGCTTTCGGCGATGACGTCGTCGAAGGTCCGCAAGCCGGTCTGCGGGCTTTGGACGAGCACCGCCATATTGCCCGGCTTGTGTTCGTTGCGGCGCATCTTGGTATGGGCGAACGGGATCTCATCCCAGCCAAACACCTCGGACATACAAGGATCCAACCGCCGTTCCACCATCAGCTGATTGGCCTGACTTGCCTGCTTGAGGTTGGCAAAGTGGCTGCCCTGCACACGCTTCTGGTGCATCCAGAGATAGCGCACATCGAAGGTCAGGTTATAGCCCGTGGTGCCAGCGCAGATCACCACCATGCCGCCGCGTTTGACCACGAAAACCGAAACAGGGAAGGTCGCCTCGCCGGGGTGTTCAAACACGATATCGACGTTATTGCCCTTGCCGGTGATCTCCCAGATCGCCTTGCCGAATTTGCGGGTCTCGTTGAACCACTCCTTGTATTCCGGCGTGTTGACCGTGGGCATCTGGCCCCAGCATTTGAAATCGTTGCGGTTGATGACCCCCTTGGCGCCAAGGCTCATCACAAACTCGCGCTTGCTCTCGTCGCTGATGACGCCGATCGCATTGGCGCCCGCCGTGTTGATGAGCTGGATCGCATAGGAGCCAAGGCCACCCGAGGCGCCCCAGACCAGAACATTCTGGCCGGGCTTCAATTCATGCGGCTTGTGGCCGAACAGCATCCGGTAGGCGGTGGCCAGCGTCAGCGTATAGCAGGCGCTCTCTTCCCAGGTCAGGTGCTTGGGCCGGTGCATGAGCTGCTGGGATTGCACGCAGGTGAACTGGGCGAACGAGCCGTCCGGCGTTTCATAGCCCCAGATCCGCTGGCTGGGCGAGAACATCGGATCGCCGCCATTGCATTCCTCGTCGTCGCCGTCGTCTTGGTTGCAATGGATGACAACCTCGTCGCCCACTTTCCAGCGTTTGACCTTGTCGCCCACCGCCCAGACGATCCCCGCCGCGTCAGAGCCCGCGATATGATAGGGTGCGCCATGCACGTCGAAGGGGCTGATCGGGATGCCGAGGCCGGCCCAGACACCGTTGTAGTTGACCCCCGCCGCCATGACCATGACGAGGACCTCGTGGCTATCGGGCTTGGGGCAATCGACCACCTCGACCTGAAACGCCTTCTCGGGCTCGCCATGCCGCTCGCGGCGGATCGCCCAGGCATACATCTTCTCCGGCACGTGGCCGAGGGGCGGGATCTCGCCCACCTCGTAGAGATCCTTCTTCGGGGCGGTGGCCAATTCGGTGTCTGTCGTCTGGTCGAGTGCCATCGGTGTCTCCATCGGGCAAATCCTGTTTTCGCCGCGCCGCAGAATCGCGCGTTACCCTATGGCTATTAATGGTGAAGCAACTTTGCAACCCCTACAGGGGAGTTTTTGTAATTATATTACTTCGCAAACGCAGAATTTCAGCCATTTTTCGCTGCGTCCGCATCAAAATGATGCACAATCGACGCCGCATAGAAGGCCAGCGTGTCTTCCGAGGCGGGCTCAAGTGTGATCGCGCCATCTGATTCCACAATGAGCTTGCGTTTGGTCAGGATCTCGATCGCGTCTTGGGTGATCTTGGTCGCATCCCGGCGCGGCAGGATAACACCCCTGCCAGCAAGGCCGGCGATGTTAGCGGCCACGTCGGCTTCGATCTCGGCCTTGGTCGCAACGCCCGCCAAAAGCGCCTTCGCCACAAGCGGAACCGGCAGAACAGGCATCACCGCCTCGATCCGCCGCATCAACTCATGGGCGACCGCTTCCGTCTGGTCGCCGGTGCGGCCCTTCAGGAACTCGGCCAAGGCAAGTGGCTCGCCAAAGCCGACCGAGGCCGTTCCAAACTTGCGTAGCCGGAATGAAACCCGCTGCCAGATATGTTTGAACAAGATCGACATGACCTCGCGCAGCGGCGGTTTGAACTTGCGAACTCCTGCCTTGTGCGCGGCAATAAGGTAGAAATCCTCAAGCACGCGATCATAGTTGACCGCCACCGGAACAAAAATCACGTCCCGGTTCTCCGGTTGCCAATCCGAGACAATATAGCTCAAAAGCCCAAGCTTGGGCGGCGCGAGGCGGCCGGTCAGCGTCAGCCCGCCTTCGGGGAATATCACCTGTGTTACACCGCCCTCGGTGGCCATTTGCACATAGCGGGCAAGGACGCGGCGATAGAGAACCCCGCGCGACCGGCGCCGGATGAAGAAGGCCCCCATCGACCGGATGATCGCCGACAAAGGCCAGATCCGCGCCCATTCCCCCACCGCGAAAGACAGCGCCGAAGCCCGCGACATGAGATAGGTCACCAGGAAATAATCCATGTTCGAGCGGTGGTTGACGATGAACACCACCGTCGCATTGGCATCGAGCGCCTCAAGCCGATCGCGATCAAAAGCGCCAAGGCGGATGCGAAACATCGACCGCGAGACCCACTGCGCAAGCCTCCCTCCGATGGTGAAATAGAGCGTGGCACTAAACCCCGGCACGATCTCGCGCGCGTAGCGGCGGGCATCCTCGAAAGCCACGTTCTCGGGAATACCGTCAAGCGCGGCCTGCTCGGAAATCGCCTTGGCCACCTCGGGATCATAGATCAGCCGCTGGATCATGTCGTAGCGGCGGGCAATCTTGAACGGCTCGATCGGCCGCGTCAGCCGCTGGTTCAGCCTCGCGATGACGCGCACCGCCCGTTTGCGGAAAAACCAGCGGACCGAGGGGAAAAGGAAATGCGACGCGAAGGTCACTGCCGCAAAGAGCAGGATCAGGATCAAAAGCCAAAGCGGCACTTCAATGGTCTGCGACATTGGCAGACCGTGACAGGCTTCCGGGCCAAGGTAAATCCCGCGATGCCGCAACGCAGCGAATTGACACCGCCAGAAAACTTCCGATAGTGAGGCTGTCGCGCAATAAAATTACTCGCCCGACCACAAGGAGGCCGAATATGTCGCACCCGCAGAAAGATCGCCCCTGGCTTTTCCGCACCTATGCGGGCCATTCGACCGCCAAGGCCTCGAACACGCTCTACCGCGCGAATCTGGCCAAGGGCCAGACGGGCCTTTCCGTAGCCTTCGATCTGCCGACCCAGACCGGCTATGACAGCGACCACCGTCTCGCGCGTGGCGAGGTCGGCAAGGTCGGCGTGCCGGTCTGTCACCTCGGCGATATGCGGGCGCTCTTCGACGAGATCCCACTCGAGCAGATGAACACCTCGATGACGATCAACGCCACCGCCCCATGGCTTCTTGCGCTCTATATCGCCGCAGCCGAAGAGCAGGGCGCGGATATCTCGCAGTTGCAGGGCACCGTCCAGAACGACATCATCAAGGAATACCTCAGCCGCGGCACCTATATCTGCCCGCCCGAGCCGTCGTTGCGGATGATCACCGACGTTGCCGCCTTTACCCGCGCGCATCTACCCAAATGGAACCCGATGAACGTCTGCTCCTACCACCTGCAAGAGGCAGGGGCGACGCCGGAAGAGGAATTGGCCTTTGCGCTGGCCACGGCCACCGCCGTTCTCGACGATCTGAAAAAGAAAGTTCCGGCCGAGAATTTTCCCGAAATGGTCGGGCGTATATCCTTTTTCGTGAATGCCGGTATCCGTTTCGTGACCGAACTCTGCAAAATGCGGGCTTTCGTCGAACTGTGGGATGAAATCTGCCGCGATCGCTATGGCATTGAAGACGAGAAATACCGCCGCTTCCGCTATGGTGTTCAGGTCAATTCTCTTGGCCTGACCGAACAGCAACCCGAGAATAACGTCTACCGTATTCTCCTAGAAACCCTTGCCGTCACGCTTTCGAAAAACGCCCGCGCCCGCGCGGTGCAATTGCCCGCCTGGAACGAAGCCCTAGGCCTGCCCCGCCCGTGGGATCAGCAATGGTCGCTTAGGATGCAGCAAATTCTGGCCTATGAGACCGATCTTCTCGAATTCGACGATCTCTTCGACGGCAATCCCGCAATTACGAAAAAGGTCGGGGCGCTCAAGGACAGCGCCCGCGCCGAATTGCGCCAGATCGACGGGATGGGCGGCGCGGTGAATGCCATCGAGTATATGAAAAGCCGCCTCGTAGACTCGAACGCCGCGCGGATCGGGCGGATTGAATCGGGCGAGACAACCGTTGTCGGCGTGAATAAATGGACCAGCGGCGAGGCCTCGCCACTGACCGCGGGCGATGGGTCGATCATGGTCGTCGATCCCGCGTCCGAGGCCGATCAGATCGCCCGCCTCGAGGCGTGGCGCGGGGGCCGCGATGCCGCCAAGGTGGCGGAAGAATTGGCCAAACTCCGCGCTGCCGCGCTGTCGGGCGCGAATATCATGGAGGCCTCGATCACCTGCGCCAAGGCTGGCGTTACCACCGGCGAATGGGCCGAAGAGATTCGCAAGGTATTCGGCCAATATCGCGCCCCCACAGGCGTTTCGCGCAATCCCTCGAACCAGACCCAAGGCCTTGAGGATATTCGCGGCCAGGTCGACGCTGTCAGCCGCGCCCTTGGCCGCCGGCTTTCCTTCCTGGTCGCCAAGCCCGGCCTGGATGGCCATTCCAACGGCGCCGAACAAATCGCCACCCGCGCCCGCGATTGCGGAATGGACATTACCTATGACGGTATTCGCCTGACCCCTGATGAGATCATTGCCGCCGCGCGCGACAAAACTCCCCATGTCATTGGTCTCTCTATCCTTTCCGGCTCTCACATTCCGCTGATTTCCGAGGTTATGGCGAAATTGAAAGAGAATGGCCTCGATCATATTCCGGTCGTGGCCGGTGGAATTATTCCTGACGATGATGCGGCCGCGTTGAAGGCGATCGGGGTTGCCGAAATCTATACACCCAAGGATTTTGACCTTAACCGGATCATGGGAGATATCGTTGCGCTGGCGGATCCAAAGAGGATCGCCGCCGAATAGAATTAGCTCCTATACTAAAAAACAGTTGGCAAATTAACTGCGAATTAAGCTAAGTGGCTTTCAATTCATGTCGCGGCAATTTACCAATGAGTGAGTGGGGAGAAAATGAAAGTAAATCTGAAGGGTATGTCGCGCAAAGAGCTTGAGAAGCTTCGCGCTGATGTTGATAAAGCGCTTGAGCAAGTCTCGGCGCGAGAAATGGATATGGCCATCAAGGCTGCCGAGAAAGCCGCTGCCGCCCATGGTTTCAGCCTCGCGCAGCTCACCGGCGGCGAAACAGCCGCACCAAAGAAGCGCGGCCGCAAGCCCGGGCCGAAGGCGGCAAAGCCCAAGAAAGCCGGCGCGCCGCGCTACAAGAATCCGGCAGACGCCTCGCAAACCTGGACCGGCAAGGGCCGTCAGCCCGTCTGGTTCAAAGATGCCGTGGCTGCCGGGGCCGATCCGGAGTCGATGGCGATCTAATTTCGCCCCTGCAATTTGCGAACGAGCGCGTCGTAGGAATACTTCGACGCGATCGGTCCGTTTGTGCCTTTGCGATAGTCCGGCGCCATTGGCAGGCACGAAAGGCCGCACAGAAGCCGCACCTCCATCGCGCGCGTATCGACAAACCAGAACCGCCCGCCCGGCGTCGAGACATAGCCATTGATCCAAAGTGCGGCATCGCCTTCCACGTCAATCTCGCTCGGGATCTCTCCGAAGTAGTCTGGATCAAACCCGCCGTGCGTGTGGTAGGACGCCGTGACAGCCAGATCCTCTGGCAGATCGGCAAGACAGGTCGCTTCATCGCCCTGAACCGCCCGCGACGCCCGCAAGACACCCTGCGCGTCATAGCCGATGAAGCCACAGAACTCGCGCTCTTTGGCGAAGGAAAGCGTCTGGAGCGCCGCCAGCGTCTCGCGCGCCAGCGCCGTTTCCGCCGCGTCCTGTGCCGCGAGCGGGGCCGTCCCAAGCATGAGAACCGTTATCCCTGCGCCCAATCGCTTCATCACCACATCGATCCCGCCAGTCGTTTTTCCGTTGAAGGCCCACCGGCCTTCAAGCTACCACCCTGTGATATCCTGCGTGGCCGTTGCAAGCCACGCTGCCTCTGAATTCAAGGAAAACACAGATGACAGTTCATATTGGTGCCAAACCCGGCGACATTGCGGAAACCGTTCTCATGCCCGGCGATCCCTATCGCGCCAAATGGGCCGCCGAGACCTTTCTCAAAGATGCGGTCTGCGTCAATCAGGTGCGCGGTATGCTGGGTTTTACCGGCACATGGAATGGCCGCAAGGTGACCATTCAGGGCTCGGGCATGGGGATGCCGTCGCTGTCGATCTATGCCAACGAGCTCATTCGCGATTACGGCGCCCAGACGCTGATCCGCATCGGATCGTGCGGCGGGATGCAGGATGACGTGGCGGTGCGCGATGTGATCCTCGCCATGACCGCGAGCACCGTCTCGACCCCCTCGCGCGGCATCTTCCGCGAGCTGAGCTTTGCGCCCTGCGCCGATTACGGCCTTCTCGCCGCCGCCGCCACCGCCGCCAAGGATCTTGGCGTGCGCACCCATGTGGGCGGCATCTATTCCTCGGATGTCTTCTATGACGAACGCCCCGACCTCGCCGCCGAGATGGAGCGCCACGGCGTCCTCGGCGTCGAGATGGAGGCGGCCGAGCTCTATATCCTCGCCGCCCGCTACAAGCGCCGGGCGCTGGCTGTTCTGACGGTCTCCGACCATCTCAAAACGCACGAAGCGCTGCCAAGCGAAGATCGCGAACGCTCCTTCGGAGACATGGTCGAAATCGCACTGCGGGCGGCCTTCGCCTGAGGGGTTGCCTCAGGCAAGGCTCTGGGGGCGGCAGCGCCCCCGCCTACCCCAAGGCCTCGACGGCCAGCACTGTGGGCAAATGGCGGGCAATCTCCTGCCAGCTTTCGCCCTCATCGGTGCTGGCAAAGACCGAGCCTGAGTTTGTCCCGAAATAGATCCCGGCAGGATCATGGGTATCCCCCGCCATCGCCTGCCGGAGCACCGTGAAGAAACAGCTCTCCTGCGGCAGCCCTTTGCGCTTGGCGCTCCATGTCTGCCCCGCATCGGTCGATTTCCAGACAGCCGCCGCCGCATCGGGGGGAAACCGGCCTTGGCTGTCACCGTTTAGCGGAATGGTCCAGATCGTGTTCCCGTCGCGGGGATGAACCCGGATCGGAAACCCGAACAGCGACGGCAGCCCCGCCGAGATATCGTCCCAACTGCGCCCGCCATCCGCCGATCGCCAGACCCCGTGGTGGTTTTGTTGGTAAAGAACATCCCCCGCCCCCGGCGCGCGCATGATGTTGTGCACACAGTGCCCCGTTTCCCCATCCCGCGGCGCGGCGGGGTGATCGTGATGCCCGCAGGCCTCGGTATTGGAAAGCCTGTTGCGGCGCTCCCAAGTCTCGCCCCCGTCTTCCGTCGCGAAGACGCCGGCAGCCGAGATTCCGATCCACATCTTCTTGGGATCCGCCGGATCCGAGAGGATCGAATGTAGAATTAGACCGGCGGCACCGGGTGACCAGCTCCCGGCCGAGGGGTGGTTGGTCAGGCCATCGACCCTGTTCCACGAAACTCCGCCGTCCGTGCTTCTCAGCAATTGCGCGGGCTTGGTTCCGGCGTAGATGCCATCTTTGGTGACACCCATCGACCAGACCTGCGAGAATTCCTTGCCGAATGGCGGCTCTTGCCCGCTCCAGCCGATCTTGGCCGCGAAATCGGGATCCTGCGACGCCCAGTCATCCATCTTGCCGCTTGTGAGCTTGGCGAGATCCCAACTCTCGCCGCCATCCTCGGATCGCCAGATCCCGGCGCCGGTCCACTCACCGCCGCCTCCGGCGTAAAGCCGTCCGGTTTCGGGATCGCCGACAACGTGATTGATCGGCCAGCCGCCGCAATGCGGGCCGCTCACGGTCCAACCCTTGCGATCATCGCTTCTGAGAACAAACGCACCTTTTGTGGTGCCGACCAACAAGACCGAAACAGGCATGACTTCGCTCCTAATGCGCCTTCAGAATGGCTCGGGAAGGGTGCGGCATTTCAGAGCGAAAATCCACTCCGTTGATCCGGCCCTCTTTGGTTGCCGGCTTCACCCGACACACATGAAAAAGCCGGCCCCGCAGGGCCGGCCTCATCTTGTTCGTTGTAGGTTCGCCCTAGACCACGCGTTCGAGCATCATCTTCTTGATGTGCGAAATGGCCTCGGCGGGGTTGAGCCCCTTGGGGCAGGTCTTGGCGCAGTTCATGATCGTGTGGCAGCGATAAAGCTTGAAGGGATCTTCCAACGCATCAAGCCGCTCGCCCGTGGCCTCATCACGGCTGTCGATGATCCAGCGATAGGCATGCAGCAGCGCCGCCGGCCCGAGGTATTTGTCGCCGTTCCACCAATAGCTCGGGCAAGAGGTGCTGCACGAGGCGCACATGACGCATTCATAAAGCCCGTCGAGCTTCTTGCGATCCTCGATCGACTGGCGCCACTCTTTCGCGGGCCGGTTGGTCTTGGTTTCAAGCCACGGCATGATCGAGGCGTGCTGGGCATAAAAATGCGTGAGGTCGGGGATCAGATCCTTGATCACCGGCATATGCGGCAGGGGATAGATCTTCACGTCGCCCTTGATCTCGTCCATGCCGAAGATACAGGCGAGCGTGTTGCGCCCGTCGATGTTCATCGCGCAAGAGCCGCAAATCCCCTCGCGGCACGAGCGGCGGAAGGTCAGCGTCGGGTCGATCTCGTTCTTGATCTTGATGAGCGCATCGAGAACCATCGGCCCGCACGTGTCCATATCGACGAAATAGGTATCGACCTGCGGGTTCTTCCCATCGTCGGGATTCCAGCGATAGATCTGGAATTTGCGCACATTGGTCGCGCCCGCCGGCTTGGGCCACGTCTTGCCAACCGTCATGCGGCTGTTCTTGGGAAGCGTCAGTTGGACCATCTCGAGGCTCCTGCCTGCTATTCTATTCAGTAAAGAACGGGCGGCCGATACGGCTCTTGCCCGGTCATGTCGATGACGCAGCTCCGATAGACCTCGTAAGGATCACGGCCGGCGAGATAATCGCTCGAAAAGCTGATGCTGCCGCTGGCAAATCCGCCCGACTGGGAATTCACCCCTACCGTGACGTTGCCCTGCGGTCCCATCGCCGCCTGCGCCCGCTTCTCGCACTGCTGCGCCGCCCGTTCGGGGGTGATCGTGCCGCAAGCGGCCAGAAACAGAAGTGAGGCGAGCGCCAGGCGCATCAATAAACCCTCGCTTTCGGGGCGATCTTCTTGGGATCAATGCCGCCGTCCTCATGCCGGGTCAGCGGCTCGAGGTGAACGGGGCGATAGGAAAGCTTCACCTTGTTGCCATCGACATGCGAGATGCTGTGCTTGCGCCAGACCTTGTCGTCGCGGTTCGGATGATCCTCGTGCGCGTGTGCGCCACGGCTTTCCTTGCGCGCCTCGGCCGAGACGATCGTGGCCAGCGCATTGGGCATGAGGTTGGTCAGCTCCAACGTCTCCATCAGGTCGCTGTTCCAGACAAGGCTCCGGTCGGTGACCTTGATGTCGTCCATCTTCCCAGCCACGGCGGTCATCTTATCCACACCCTCGGCCAGCGTCTTGTCGGTGCGGAAGACGGCGGCATCGGCCTGCATTGTCTTCTGCATCTCGAGCCGCAACTCGGCCGTGGCGACCGAGCCGCTCGCATGGCGCAGCCCGTCGAACCGGTCGAGGCATTTCTCGATCGAGGCGCGGTTCGGGGTCGGGTTGGCCTCGTTGGGGTTGACCGTCTCGCCCGCGCGGATCGCGGCGGCACGGCCAAACACCACGAGGTCGATCAGCGAATTCGAGCCAAGCCGGTTGGCCCCGTGCACCGAGGCGCAGCCCGCCTCACCCACGGCCATCAGGCCCGGAACGATGGCGTCGGGGTTCTTCTTGGTCGGGTTCAGCGCCTCGCCCCAATAGTTCGTCGGGATGCCGCCCATGTTATAGTGCACCGTCGGCAGAACCGGGATCGGCTCTTTCGTCAGGTCCACGCCCGCAAAGATCCGCGCCGATTCCGAGATGCCCGGCAGGCGTTCGGCCAGCGTCTCGGGGGGCAGGTGGTTGAGGTGCAGGTGGATATGGTCCTTGTTCGGCCCCACACCGCGCCCTTCGCGGATCTCGATGGTCATGCAGCGCGACACGACATCGCGGCTGGCCAGATCCTTATAGGTCGGGGCATAGCGCTCCATGAAGCGCTCGCCTTCGGAATTGGTCAGATAGCCGCCCTCGCCGCGCGCGCCTTCGGTGATGAGGCAGCCCGAGCCATAGATGCCGGTGGGGTGGAACTGGACGAACTCCATGTCCTGTAAAGGCAGGCCCGCGCGCGCCACCATGCCGCCGCCGTCGCCGGTGCAGGTGTGCGCCGATGTGGCCGAGAAATAGGCGCGGCCATAGCCGCCGGTGGCCAGAACAACCGTCTTGGCGCTGAAGACGTGCATGGTGCCGTCGTCAAGCTTCCACGCGACAACGCCCTGACACACCCCATCGTCCGACATGATCAGATCAATGGCGAAATACTCGATGAAAAATTCGGCCTTTTCCTTGAGCGACTGGCCGTAAAGCGTGTGCAGGATGGCGTGGCCGGTGCGGTCGGCGGCTGCGCAAGTGCGCTGCACCGGCGGGCCTTCGCCAAATTCGGTGGTGTGGCCGCCGAAGGGGCGCTGATAGATCTTGCCTTCCTCGGTGCGCGAGAAGGGCACGCCGTAGTGCTCAAGCTCATAAACCGCCTTCGGCGCCTCGCGGGCGAGGTATTCCATCGCGTCGGTATCGCCGAGCCAGTCCGAGCCCTTGACAGTATCGTAGAGGTGCCATTGCCAGCTGTCAGGGCCCATATTGCCAAGCGAGGCGGCGATGCCGCCCTGCGCGGCCACGGTATGCGAGCGGGTCGGGAAGACCTTGGAGATACAGGCCGTTCTCAGCCCCTGCTCGGCCATGCCGAGTGTCGCCCGCAGGCCCGCGCCGCCGGCGCCGACCACGACGACATCGTATTCATGGGTCTCAAATTCGTAGGCAGCCATTGGTCAGTTCCTCTAGAGGGCGATCCGGGCGAGCGCGAACAGGCCCACGGCGGTCACGACATACGACAGCGAAAAGACCGCGATGATCGCGATCTTGCGGGTCGTGCCGCGCCAGTAATCTTCAATCATGATCTGCGATCCCTTGGCGAAATGGCGCATCCCCACGGTGAGGACGAGCGCCGAGAGGATCGCGATGAAGGGATTGGCAAAGATCTCGAGAACGGTTTCGCGGCTCGAACCGAGCGCGACGCCGAAGAAATACATGAACCACGGCACCATGAAGGCCAGCACAACGGCGCTTGCCTGCATATACCAGTGATGCTCGGTGCCGCGCCCCGAAGCGCCGCGGCCCTCGGCCCGTTTACGGTCGGTCAGATAGCGCATCGGCCCCTCCTCACACGACAAGAATGGTCAGAACGGTCATCACGACCGATCCGATGATGACACCCCAGCCGAGCTTTTCGGCAGTCGGGATATCAAGGCCCTTGCCGGCGTCGTAGTAGAGGTGCCGCAGGCCGGCGAGCAGGTGATACCAAACCGCCCAAGCCGTGCCGGTGAAAACCAGATCCCCGAACCAGCAGGTGACGATGCCGTTCATCGTCTCGAAAGCCTCGTCCGAGATCGTCGCCGACAGGAGCCACGCCACAGCCAGCAGGACGCCTGCCACCAAGGCATGGCCCGTCACGCGGGTCAGGATCGAGGTCAGCATCGGGATGTGCCAGCGATAGATCTGAAGATGTGGCGACAGCGGGCGTTCGACCCGTTTGGCTTCGGACATTGCGTCTCACCTCTTACGCTTGGGGCGGCATACAATTGTATGCACTATGCCCCGTTCTACCTTCGTATAGGGCAACCGGCTTGCCCAAGTCACCACCCAACACGCGCGAATTTTACGCTTTTGCGCGCAGGGTAGCGATAAAATCGCAGGTTGTGATCACAGCTGTGGAAACTGTGATCACAAATTTCTAGAGCGGTATCAACGCCCAATAATCGAGGTCGAGAAGAACCTCTGGAAGATACTTTCCATCATCCCCGCGCACATTGCCAGCCTCTCCCTTGCTCGCCACAAGCCGCAGGCGGATCGCCCCCACACCGGGCGCGCCTGTCTCGGCCTTGTCGAGAACCTCGCTCCAGGCGCGCACCGTATCGCCCGCGAAACAGGGGTTGGCGTGCGCGCCAGCGTTGAGGCCCACGATCATCTGCGCGTTGGCAAGGCCGTTGAACGACAGGGCCCGCGCCAACGAGATCACATGCCCCCCATAGATCAGCCGCTTGCCGTCCTCGCGGTTGGTCGCGTCGAAATGAACCTTGGCGGTGTTCTGCCACAGGCGGGTGGCGAGCATATGCTCGGCCTCCTCGATGGTCACGCCATCCACATGGTCGATCACCTCACCCACCGCATAATCGCCCCAGCGATGCGGCTCGCCCGCCAACTCGAAATCGTAGCCGGTGAAATCGAGGCCCGTTGGCACGACCAGATCCGCTGCCGCGACCGCCCCCGAAAGCTCGGGGATCACCGCCTCGGGCGCCGCCCCGCTGCCGCGCTTGCGGACCATGACCCAGCGCACATAGCTCAGCACAGCCTCGCCCCGCTGGTTGCGCCCCGTGGTGCGGACCCAGACAACGCCCGATTTGCCGTTCGAGTTCTCCTTGATCCCGATCACCTCGGACGTCGAGGTCAGCGTATCCCCCGCCCAAACCGGCGCGAGCCAGCGCCCCTCGGCATAGCCGAGATTGGCCACGGCATTGAGCGACACATCCGGCACGGTTTTTCCAAAGACCACATGGAAGGCCAAGAGATCATCCATCGGCGCGGCAGGCAGGCCGCAGCTTTGGGCAAAGGCATCCGACGAATGCAACGCGTGCCGCGCGGGATAAAGCGCGTGATAGAGCGCCCGCTCGCCGCCGGATATCGTGCGCGGAACGGCGTGGCGGATCGTCTGGCCGACGGCGTAATCCTCGAAGAAGCGGCCCGGGTTGGTCTTGGTCATGCGCTGCGCCTGTTATCCGAAGGGCCAGTATCCCAGCCAATTATGAACATATCCGATCACCCCGACGATCACCGCCGTCAGAACCAGCGTCTTGGCCTCATTGGCCGCGCTCGAGGGGCCGGGGCGCTGCCAGTCGGGCTCGGCGCGGTTGATGAGAAGCATCGAGGCGACCGACCACAGCATGAGCCCGCCGAAAAGAACGATCGAGGCCAGATCGCCATTTACCAGCAAATGCGCGAAGGCCCAGACCTTCACGCCGCCCAGCATCGGGTGGCGGATCATCCGGGCAAGGGCCGGCTTCGTGGAACTCGCCACAAAGAGATAAACTGCGAGAAGCATGAAGAGGTTGTTGACCGAGGTCAGGAACTCGGGCGGCGACCAAAGCTCAGGCGCATCCCACCCACGATAACCGATCACCATCAGCGCGATACTACCAAGGCTCGCCAGCGCGACAAGCCCCTTGGCCCCCTGATCCGACATCTGCGACCGCCTCTCGGGCGCGAGCCGTTTGAACAGATGCGAGCCAAACCAAAGCGCCAGACCAACAAGCAACCTAATCATCTTCAACCCTCCAATGCGGCAATCGCCTCCGCTTTCGCCAAGGTCGCGCGGGCGGTGACGATATGCAAGTTCTCGACGATCTTGCCATCGACCACGGCCACGGCCTGCCCCTTGGCAATCGCCTCGTCAAAGGCCGCGATCTGGCGGCGGGCGAGGTCGATCTCGGCTTCGGTCGGGGCGAAAATGCGGTTGGTGATCTCGATCTGCGCGGGATGGATCAGCGTCTTGCCGTCATAGCCCATGTCGCGGCCCTGTTCGCATTCCCCGGCCAGCCCCTCGTCGTCCTTGAAGGCGTTATAAACGCCATCAAGCGCAATCACCCCATGCGCCCGCGCCGCCATCAGGCAGGCTTGAAGCGCATAAAGCAGCGGCTCGCGTCGCGGCGCCTTGCGGGTGCCAAGGTCTTTGGCGAGGTCGTTGGTGCCAAGGACAAAGCCCTCCACCGCCGGATGCGCCGCGATCCCGGCGGCGTTGATCACCGCAAGCGGCGTTTCCATCATCGCCCAGACCGGCTTGCCCGGCATCCGCTCGACCACCGCATCGATATCCGCCGCGGAATTGACCTTGGGCACAAGAACCGCATGGCAATCCATCTCGGCGATCGCCGCCGCATCGTCGGCGCCCCATTCGGTCTCTAGTCCGTTCATCCGCACGATCTTGTAGCGCTCGCCATAGCCGCCCCCGGTCAGCGCCGCCGCCAGAGTGACGCGGGCATTGGCCTTTTCATCAGGGGCCACCGCGTCTTCGAGATCGAACAGGATCGCATCGACAGGAAGGCTCCGCGCCTTGTCGAGTGCCCGCTCTTTCGAGCCGGGAATATACAGGGCCGAGCGGAACGGGCGGACGGTCATTGATTCTTCCTCGCAATTTTATTGCGTAGAAAAGGCCAGATTTCTCAGATTCCTTCAACCCGTTTTTCGCTGCGATGCAGCATCACCCTGCCGCGCCATCCCAGATGAGCTTGAGCGACACCAGCAAAAGCGCCCATGTGACGATCTTGAAGAACACCTGATCGGGAATGATCCGCACCAGCCGCACCCCGCCAATCACCGCAAGCCCCGCCGGGACCATCAGGATCGCCGCGATCCTGAGGTTGTCGGGATTGAGCTGCCCAAGGAAATAATAGGGCACCAGCTTGATCGCGTTCACATAGGAAAAAGCGATGATCGAGGTGCCGACAAACACCGATTTCGACAGTTTCAGCGGCAGAACCCAGACCTGAAACGGCGGCCCGCCCGAGTGGCTGACAAAGCTCGTAAACCCGGTCACCGTCCCCCAGAACATCCCGCCGGGCCAGCGCGCCTTTTTGGCGGGGCGGTCCTCTTTGTGCCGCAAAATCAGGTTGAGTGCGAAGACCGCGCCCATCAGACCGACGATCAGGGTCACGAGGTCTTCGCTGACGATCTGCGCTGTCGCCCAACCGAGGCCGACACCAACGGTCATGCCCGTCATCATGATGGTCAGAACCTCGCGGTCGAAATCGCGGCGATAGTTATAGAGCCCGATCATGTCCGACAGGACATAGACCGGAAGCAGCATCCCCGCCGCCGCAATGGGCGAAATCACCAGCGCCAGAACCGGCACCGCCAGCATCCCGATCACCGGCAAGCCGCCCTTGCCCATCCCGACGCAGATCGACGAGATCACCGCCAATATCCAGAAAGTCTCGCCCTGCATCCGACCTCCCTGCGCCTCGCCGCAGGCCTCGCCGGGCGTTAGACCAGCTTTAACCCTCTGTGAGCGATAACAGCAAGCGATCCCGCCATGCCGCAGCGCAGCGGACTTGCGCGAGGCGGCACAAGAGACTAACCAAATGCGCGACCGCAAACCCATCCCAAGGACGGAAATCATGGCCAGACCCAAGATCGCGCTCATCGGCGCCGGACAGATCGGCGGCACGCTCGCCCACCTCGCAGCCATCAAGGAACTCGGTGACGTCGTTCTTTTCGACATCGCCG
The DNA here is from genome assembly GCA_937138255.1 of uncultured Paracoccaceae bacterium. Lineage (GTDB taxonomy): Bacteria > Pseudomonadota > Alphaproteobacteria > Rhodobacterales > Rhodobacteraceae > RFZI01. The sequence continues at coordinate 79,085 of CAKZOU010000066.1, read as the reverse complement.
AAGGCATCCCGCAGGGCAAGGCGCTCGACATCGCCGAAAGCGGCCCTGCCGAGGGCTTTGACGGCGCCTTCTCGGGCACCAACACCTACGAAGGCATTGCAGGCGCTGACGTTTGCATCGTCACCGCAGGCGTTCCGCGCAAGCCCGGCATGAGCCGCGACGACCTTCTGGGCATCAACCTCAAGGTCATGAAATCGGTCGGTGAAGGCATCAAGGCCCACGCCCCCAACGCCTTTGTCATCTGCATCACCAACCCGCTCGATGCGATGGTCTGGGCGCTGCGCGAGTTTTCGGGCCTGCCGCACAACAAGGTCGTCGGTATGGCCGGCGTGCTCGATTCGGCCCGCTTCCGCCATTTCCTCAGCCTCGAGTTCGGCGTCTCCATGCGCGACGTGACCGCCTTCGTTCTCGGAGGCCACGGCGACACGATGGTTCCCTCGGTCCGCTATTCGACCGTTGGCGGCATCCCGCTGCCCGATCTCGTGGCGATGGGCTGGACCACGCAGGAAAAGCTTGACGCCATCGTTCAGCGCACCCGTGACGGCGGCGCCGAGATCGTCGGCCTTCTGAAAACCGGCTCGGCCTTCTATGCCCCCGCCACCTCGGCGATCGAAATGGCCGAAGCCTTCCTCAAGGATCAGAAACGCGTCCTGCCCTGCGCCGCCTATTGCGATGGCGAGCTGGGCGTGAAGGGCATGTATGTTGGCGTTCCGACCGTGATCGGCGCCGGCGGCGTCGAGAAGATCGCCAACATCAAGCTCTCCGCCGAAGAGCAAGCCGGCTTCGACAAGTCGGTCGCCGCGGTGAAGGGCCTGATCGAGGCCTGCAAAGCCATCGACCCCTCGCTCGCCTGAGCCTGACGGAACAAGAACCAGATCAGCGCGCCTCCGGGCGCGCTTTTCTTTTGGGCCTGCGGCTTGACTTCCCGCCCTCCCGCTCCCTTTCATCTCGCCAACGAAAAGGAGAGCCAAGATGTCCGATTTCCTCGCCGAGCTTGAAGAGCGCCTCTGCCGCTACGCCTCGATCGACAGCCAGTCTGATCCCGACAGCCCCTCCTCGCCCTCGACCGCGATCCAGCTGAATATGCAGAAGGTCTTGCAGGCCGAGCTCGAGGCCATCGGCGCCGAGGATGTGGCTCTCACCGATTATGGCACCGTCATCGCCACCATCCCCGGCAACATCGAAGGGCCGACCGTTGGTTTCCTCGCCCATGTCGACACCGCGCCGCAATTCAACGCCGTGGGCGTCAAACCGCGGGTGATCAAGGGCTATAACGGCGGCGTCATCACCTATCCCGACGATCCCGAGCTGACGCTCGATCCCGCCGATTTCCCCTATCTCAACGAGAAAATCGGCCACGATATCATCACCGCCTCCGGCACCACCCTTTTGGGTGCCGACGACAAGGCCGGCGTTGCCATCGTGATGACCGCCGCCAAGCACCTTCTCGCCAACCCCGAGATCAAGCGCCCCACCCTGCGCGTGGCCTTTACCCCCGACGAGGAAATTGGCCGTGGCGTTGATAAACGCCTACCCAAAGATCTCGGCGCCGACTTCGCCTATACATTCGACGGCGGCAAAGTGGGCGAGATCGAGTTCGAGACCTTCTCGGCCGATGAAGCCGTGGTGCACGTCAAGGGCGTTTCGATCCACCCGGGCTATGCCACCGGCAAGATGGTCAACGCCATCCACCTTGCCTCCAAGATCATCGCCACCCTACCGCAAGCGACCATGACCCCGGAAACCACCGAGGGCAAAGAGGGCTTTGTCCACGCCACCGACATGACCGGCGGCTCGTCGGAGATGCGGATCAAGTTCATCCTGCGCGATTTCGAGATGGACGGCCTCGAGGCCAAGGGCAAGCTGGTCCAACAGGTCTGCGCCGCCGTTCAGGCCAGCGAACCGCGCGCCCAGATCACCTGCACGATCCGGCCCCAATATCGCAACATGCGCTACTGGCTCGAGAAAGACATGACGCCCGTCACCCTCGCCACCGATGCGGCCAAGGATATCGGCCTTGCGGCGATTTCGATCCCGATCCGTGGCGGCACCGACGGCTCGCGCCTGACCGAGATGGGCGTGCCCTGCCCCAACCTTTTCACCGGTATGCAGGCGATCCACGGGCCGCGCGAGTGGATTTCGGTGCAGGACATGGCCAAGGCCACCGATCTGATGCTGGCGATCGTCGATCGCATCGGCCGCTAAAAAGAGAGGGCGGGCCGCATGGCGATCTCGCCCTATCTCAAACTCGGATTTTACGAGGATGCCCTCGCCAAGGGCCGCCACCGAGATATCGTTGGCGGCCGATGGGATGAAACAGGCCGCATCCAGATGCGGATGCTTGAAGAGGTTGGCGTCAGGCCCTCCGACCGTTTCCTCGATATCGGGGCTGGCTCGCTCCGGCTCGGATGCCGCTTGGTGCCGTGGCTCGAGGCGGGCAACTACTGGGCGACCGATGCCTCCCGCGATCTGATGCTGCGCGGCTATGAGTTGGAGCTTGCCGACAAGCCCCGCCTCGATCCCGCCCGCCTGATCGAAGATGCCGATTTCGCCTTCCCCGGCATCCCCGAAGATATCGACGTGGCGCTTGCCTTCGCCGTTTTCACCCACCTCCCGCTTGCCTCGCTCGCGGCTGCGCTGCATTCAGCCCACAAGCGCCTGCCGCATCTGCGGATGCTCCTTTTCACCGTCTTTCTCGCCCCCGCAGATGGCTTTGCCCAAAGCCACCGCCAGAAAGACGGCGTCGTGACCCACCCCGACCGGACCCCCTTCCATTTCCGAGAAGCCGATGTCACCCGGCTGGCCCATGAAGCGGGCTTTTCCTTCGAGGTCCGCTCCGATCGCCTGCCGCGCGGGCAGGTTCTTTGCATTGCCCGTCCAAAGGACTGACCCCGTCCAAACCGCCCGATTCACTGACGAAAATATGTTGGCGGTCACACTTCCCATTTTGTGATCACACTTTTTTCACCTGTGATCACAAATGTCGGATTTTCCGCAGGTCACGCAAAATAAACGTTCTTACCCCAGTAAACCTGTGCTTAGACGGCATGAACCCAGCCAATTGCGAGGGATGCAATGAATATCCACGAATATCAGGCCAAGGCGCTGCTGCGCTCCTACGGCGCGCCGGTCAGCGATGGCCGCGCCGTTCTGAAAGCCGAAGAAGCCAAGACCGCCGCGGGCGAACTTGACGGCCCGCTTTGGGTCGTGAAGGCCCAGATCCACGCAGGCGGCCGCGGCAAGGGCAGCTTCAAAGAGGCCGACGCTGGCGAAAAGGGCGGCGTGCGCCTTGCCAAATCGGTTGAAGAGGCCGCGCAAGAGGCCAAGAAGATGCTTGGCCGCACGCTTGTGACCAAACAAACCGGCCCGGCGGGCAAGACGGTCAACCGCATCTATATCGAAGACGGCTCGGGCATCTCGCGCGAGCTTTACCTCGCCCTCCTCGTCGATCGCGCCACCAGCCGCATCTCTTTCGTCGCCTCGACCGAAGGCGGCATGGATATCGAAGAGGTCGCCGAAAGCACCCCCGAAAAGATCCTGTCGTTCTCGGTCGATCCGGCCACCGGATATCAGCAGTTCCACGGCCGCCGCATCGCCTTTGGCCTCGGCCTCGAGGGCGCGCAGATCAAGCAATGCGTTCAGCTGATGGGCACACTCTACAAGCTCTTTGTCGACAAAGACATGGAGATGCTCGAGATCAATCCCCTGATCGTCACCGACAAGGGCGATCTCAAATGCCTCGACGCCAAGATGGGTTTTGACGGCAACGCCCTCTATCGCCACTCCGATATCGCCGCCCTGCGCGACGAGACCGAGGAAGATCCGAAAGAGCTTGCCGCTTCCAAGTTCGATCTCAACTACATCGCGCTCGATGGCGAGATCGGCTGCATGGTCAACGGCGCGGGCCTTGCCATGGCGACGATGGACATCATCAAGCTCTATGGCGCCGAGCCTGCCAACTTCCTCGACGTGGGCGGCGGTGCGACCAAGGAAAAGGTCACCGAGGCGTTCAAGATCATCACCTCGGATCCCAACGTGAAGGGCATCCTCGTCAATATCTTCGGCGGCATCATGCGCTGCGACGTGATCGCCGACGGCGTGATCGCGGCGGTGAAAGAGGTGGGCCTTCAGGTGCCGCTCGTCGTCCGCCTCGAGGGCACCAACGTCGAGAAAGGCAAGGAGATCATCGCCGGCTCCGGCCTGAACGTCATCGCCGCCGACAACCTCGCCGACGCGGCCCAGAAGATCGTCAAAGCGGTGAAGGGATAAGACCATGGCCATTCTCGTCAACGAAAACACCAAGCTGATCTGTCAGGGCTTCACCGGCTCGCAGGGCACGTTCCATTCCGAACAGGCCATCGCCTATGGCACCAAGATGGTCGGCGGCGTGACCCCCGGCAAAGGCGGGCAGGATCATCTGGGCCTGCCGGTCTTCAACTCGGTCCACGAGGCCCGCGCCAAGACCGGTGCCAATGCCTCCGTCATCTACGTCCCGCCGCCCTTTGCAGCGGATTCGATCCTCGAGGCGATCGACGCCGAGATGGAGCTGATCGTCTGCATCACCGAGGGCATCCCGGTGCTCGACATGATGAAGGTCAAGCGCGCGCTGATGGACTCGAAATCGCGCCTGATCGGCCCCAACTGCCCCGGCGTCATCACCCCCGATGCCTGCAAGATCGGCATCATGCCCGGCCATATCCACAAACGCGGCTCGGTCGGCGTTGTCTCGCGTTCGGGCACGCTCACCTATGAGGCGGTCAAGCAGACCTCCGATCTCGGCCTTGGCCAATCGACCGCTGTCGGCATCGGCGGCGACCCGATCAAGGGGACCGAGCATATCGACGTGCTCGACATGTTCCTCGACGATCCAGAAACCCAGTCGATCATCATGATCGGCGAGATTGGCGGATCGGCCGAAGAAGAGGCCGCCGAATTCCTCGCCGCCCAGCGCAAGAAGGGCCGCTGGAAGCCCACCGCCGGTTTCATCGCCGGCCGCACCGCCCCTCCGGGCCGCCGCATGGGCCACGCCGGCGCCATTGTCTCGGGCGGCAAGGGCGACGCTGAGAGCAAGATCGAAGCCATGAAATCCGCCGGCATCGTCGTCGCCGAAAGCCCCGCACACTTGGGCGAGGCGGTGATGAAGGCGATCGGCAAGTAACGTTCCAAGCGCCCCGGAAACGGGGCGCATTTCTCTATCGCAGGTGTCGCCATGACCGAGCAAAGCCCCAACGATATCTTCCACGCCTCCTCTTTCCTGCAAGGCGCGAACGCCGACTATGTCGAGCAGCTTCACGCCCGCTATGCCGATAATCCCGGCAGCGTGGATGAAAGCTGGCGCGCCTTCTTCCAGTCCTTGGGCGACACGGCGGCCGAGGCGCGGGCAGAGGCGATCGGCCCCTCTTGGGCACGCGCCGACTGGCCGCCGCAGGCGGGGGGCGAGCTGATCTCGGCGCTCGATGGCCAGTGGCCTGCCGACCCAAAGAAAGCGGGCGAAAAGATCGCCGCCAAGGCCGCCGAAAAGGGCGTCCAGATGAGCGACGCACAGGTGCGTCAGGCAGTCATGGATTCGATCCGCGCCCTGATGATCATCCGCGCCTACCGGATCCGTGGCCATCTGATCGCCGATCTCGATCCCTTGGGGATGCGCGACAAGACCCCTCATCCCGAGCTTGATCCCAAAAGCTATGGCTTCACCGAAGCCGACATGGACCGCCCGATCTTCATCGACAACGTCCTCGGCCTCGAGATCGCCTCGATGCGCCAGATCGTCGACCTCGTGTCGCGGACCTACTGCGGCACCTTCGCGCTGCAGTATATGCATATCTCCGACCCCGAGCAGGCCGGTTGGCTCAAGGAGCGGATCGAAGGCTATGGCAAGGAAATTCACTTCACCAAGATGGGCCGGAAGGCGATCCTGAACAAACTGGTCGAGGCCGAGGGCTTCGAGAAATTCCTCCACGTCAAATACATGGGCACCAAGCGTTTCGGCCTTGATGGCGGCGAGGCGCTCATTCCGGCAATGGAACAGATCATCAAGCGCGGCGGCGCGCTTGGGGTCGAGGAGATTGTCATCGGTATGCCGCACCGCGGCCGCCTGTCGGTCCTTGCCAATGTGATGGCCAAGCCCTATCGCGCGATTTTCAACGAATTTCAGGGCGGCAGCTTCAAGCCCGAAGACGTGGACGGCTCGGGCGATGTGAAATACCACCTCGGCGCCTCGTCCGACCGCGAGTTTGACGGCAACAAGGTGCACCTGTCGCTCACCGCCAACCCCTCGCACCTCGAGGCGGTGAACCCCGTGGTTCTCGGCAAGGTCCGCGCCAAGCAGGCGCAGCGCGGAGATACTACTCGTAGCAGCGTCCTGCCTATCCTCCTTCATGGTGATGCGGCCTTCGCGGGCCAGGGCGTTGTCGCCGAAGGCTTTGGCCTGTCGGGCCTTGTTGGCCACAAGACCGGCGGCACGATGCATATCATCGTCAACAACCAGATCGGCTTTACCACCGCGCCCCACAATTCGCGCTCGTCGCCCTACCCGACCGACATCGCGCTCATGGTCGAAGCGCCGATCTTCCATGTAAACGGCGACGATCCCGAGGCCGTCGTGCACGCCGCCCGCGTCGCCACCGAATTCCGCCAGAAATTCCACAAGGACGTGGTGATCGACGTGTTCTGTTATCGCCGCTTCGGCCATAACGAGGGCGACGAGCCGATGTTTACCAATCCGGCCATGTACAACCGGATCAAGAAGCATAAGACCACGCTCCAGTTCTATACCGAGCGCCTCGTCGCCGACGGGCTGATCCCCGAGGGCGAGATCGAGGATATGAAGGCCGCCTTCCAGGCGCAGCTCAACGAAGAGTTTGAGGCTGGCCGCACCTTCAAGCCCAACAAGGCCGACTGGCTGGATGGCCGCTGGTCGCATATGGATCGCCAGAAACAAGGCAAATACCAGCGCGGCAAAACCGCGATCAAGGAAAAGACCCTGCGCGAGATCGGCGAAGCTCTGGTCAAGGTGCCCGAGGGCTTCAAGACCCACCGCACCATCGACCGCCTTCTCGAAACCAAGGCGCAGATGTTCGCATCGGGCACGGGCTTTGATTGGGCCACCGGCGAAGCGCTGGCGTTCGGCTCTCTGATGCTCGAAGGCTATCCGGTTCGCCTCTCGGGGCAGGACGCCACCCGAGGCACCTTCAGCCAGCGGCACTCGGCCCTGATCGACCAGGAGACCGAAGCGCGCCACTATCCGCTCAACCACATCCGCGAAGGGCAGGCACAGTACGAGGTCATCGATTCGATGCTCTCGGAATATGCCGTGCTCGGCTTCGAATACGGCTATTCGCTGTCCGAGCCCAACGCGCTTGTGGCTTGGGAAGCCCAGTTCGGCGATTTCGCCAACGGCGCCCAGATCATGTTCGACCAGTTCATCTCGTCGGGCGAATCCAAATGGCTCAGGATGTCGGGCCTCGTCGTCCTTTTGCCGCACGGCTTCGAGGGCCAGGGCCCCGAGCACAGCTCGGCCCGCCTCGAGCGGTTCCTGCAGATGTGCGGCGGCGACAACTGGATCGTCGCCAATTGCACCACGCCCGCGAACTATTTCCACATCCTGCGCCGCCAGCTGCACCGCAGCTATCGCAAACCGCTTATCCTGATGACCCCGAAATCGCTCTTGCGGCACAAGCTGGCGATCTCGGACATCGGCGATTTCACCACCGGCTCGTCCTTCCACCGCGTGCTGTGGGACGATGCCCAGAAGGGCCACTCCGACACCAAGCTCGTGGCCGACGACAAGATCAAGCGCGTGGTGATGTGCTCGGGCAAGGTCTATTACGACCTTCTGGAAGAGCGCGACCGCCGCGGCATCGACGATATCTATCTTCTGCGCATCGAACAGTTCTATCCCTTCCCGGCCCTGTCGCTCGTGAAGGAAATGGAACGGTTCAAAGGGGCCGAGGTGATCTGGTGTCAGGAAGAGCCCAAGAACCAGGGCGCCTGGAACTTTATCGAACCCAATATCGAATGGGTGCTGACCCGCATCGGCGCCGATCACAAGCGGCCCGTCTATGTCGGCCGCGCGGCCTCGGCCTCGCCTGCCACAGGCCTTGCCAGCATCCACAAAGCCCAACAAGAAGCGCTCGTGAACGACGCGCTGACGATTGAAGGAAACTGAACATGAGCACCGAAGTCCGCGTTCCCACCCTGGGCGAAAGCGTCACCGAGGCTACCGTTGCCACCTGGTTCAAGAAACCGGGCGATGCCGTAGCGGTGGACGAAATGCTTTGCGAGCTCGAGACCGACAAGGTCACGGTCGAGGTTCCCGCGCCCGTCGCCGGCGTCCTGACCGAGATCGTCGCCGCCGAGGGCACGACCGTTGGCGTTGCAGCCCTTCTCGCCCAGATCTCGGAAGGCGCCACCGCTGCCGCCACCCCGGCCGCCCCAGCAGCCAAGGCCGAGCCCGCGCCCGCCCCTGCGCCCGCCGCAGCGCGCGACGTCGAGGATGCCCCCTCCGCCAAGAAGCTGATGGCCGAAAAGGGCCTCTCCGCCGATCAGGTCACCGGTTCGGGCAAGGACGGCCGGATCATGAAGGAAGACGTGCTCGCCGCCCTTTCCGCCCCCAAGGCCGAGGCCCCCGCCGCCCCGCGCGCGCCTGTCGCCGCCAGCGACGCGGGCCGCGAAGAGCGGGTCAAGATGACCCGCCTGCGCCAGACCATCGCCCGCCGCCTGAAAGAGGCGCAAAACACCGCCGCCATGCTCACGACCTATAACGAGGTCGATATGTCGGGCGTGATGGACCTGCGCAACGCCTACAAAGACCAGTTCGAGAAGAAGCACGGCGTCAAACTTGGCTTCATGTCCTTCTTCACCAAGGCCTGCTGCCACGCGCTGAAAGAAGTCCCCGATGTGAACGCCGAAATCGACGGCACCGATGTGGTCTACAAGAATTTCGTCCATATGGGCGTCGCCGTCGGCACGCCCACGGGCCTTGTCGTCCCGGTCGTGCGCGACGCCGACCAGAAAAGCTTTGCCGAGATCGAGAAGGAAATCGCCGCGCTTGGCGTCAAGGCCCGTGATGGCAAGCTCTCGATGGCCGATATGCAGGGCGGCACCTTCACCATCTCCAACGGCGGCGTCTACGGCTCGCTCATGTCCTCGCCGATCCTCAACCCGCCGCAGTCGGGGATCCTCGGGATGCACAAGATCCAGGATCGTCCGGTGGTGGTCGATGGCCAGATCGTCATCCGGCCGATGATGTATCTTGCCCTCAGCTACGATCACCGCGTTGTCGACGGCAAAGGCGCGGTAACGTTCCTTGTGCGCGTCAAAGAGGCGCTCGAAGATCCGCGCCGGTTGCTGATGGATCTGTAGCGCCAAACAGGAGGCCGCCATGACACCCGAGCTTCAAGTCCTCGCCTATGCCGGCCTTCTTCAGGGCGTCCAATACGTTCTGATGTCTGTCTCGGCTAACCTCGATCTCGGCCCCGGCAAGACAATGTCGGCCCGCGATGTTCATCGCCTGGGCCGACCATTGGCGGAACTGCTCGGCGTGCGCGCCGGCCGCCTTTACCGAGCTTTCACCAACCATTTCGAAGGCCTCATCCTCTTCACCCTCGCGGTCGTCGTCGTCACCCTCTCCGACCGCGCCACCGGCTTTTCCGCCGCTTGTGCCTGGGTCTACCTCGGCGCGCGCATCCTCTATGTCCCGGCCTATTTCTTTGGCCTTTCGCCCTGGCGCTCGATCATCTGGTTTGTCGGCTTTCTGGCAACGATGGCGATGCTCGGCTCCGCCCTTGCCTTCTGATTTCCCCTCGAAAGGACCCGCAACATGCCCAGCTATGACGTGATCATCATTGGCGCCGGCCCCGGCGGCTATGTCTGCGCCATCCGCTGCGCCCAGCTCGGCCTGAAAACCGCCGTGGTCGAGGGCCGCGAGGCCTTGGGCGGCACCTGCCTCAACGTGGGCTGCATCCCTTCCAAGGCGCTCCTTCATGCGACCCACTCGCTGCACGAAGCCCAGCACAATTTCGCGGCCATGGGCCTCAAGGCCGCCGCGCCTGAAGTCGATTGGGCGCAGATGCAGGCCTACAAACAGGATGTGATCGACGGCAATACCAAGGGCATCGAGTTCCTCTTCAAGAAGAACAAGGTCGATTGGATCAAAGGCTGGGCCTCGATCCCCGCCCCCGGTCAGGTCAAGGTGGGCGACACCACCTATGACGCCAAGAAGATCGTCATCGCCACCGGGTCGGAGCCCTCGGCCCTTCCGGGCATCGAGATCGACGAGAAGACGGTGGTCACCTCGACCGGCGCCCTCTCGCTCCCCACCATCCCCAAGTCTGTCGCCGTGATCGGCGCGGGCGTCATCGGCCTCGAGCTTGGCTCGGTCTACAGCCGCCTCGGCGCAGAGGTGACCGTGATCGAATACCTCGACGCCATCACCCCCGGCATGGACGGCGAGGTGCAGAAAACCTTCCAGCGGATGCTCAAGAAACAGGGGCTCAAATTCGTCATGGGCGCCGCGGTGCAATCTGTACAAACCGCGAAAACCGGCAACAAAGTTTTGTACAAACTGCGCAAGAACGACAAGGAAGAGGCGCTGGAGGCCGAGGTCGTCCTCGTCGCTACCGGCCGCCGCCCTTTCACGGCGGGCCTCGGCCTGGAGGCCCTCGGCGTCGAGATGACGGGTCGCGGCCAGATCGCCACGAACCACTACGCCACCAATATTCCCGGCCTCTACGCCATCGGCGACGCCACCCCCGGCCCGATGCTCGCCCATAAGGCCGAGGATGAAGGCGTGGCCCTGGCCGAGATCCTCGCAGGCCAGAAAGGCCATGTAAATTATGGGGTTATCCCCGGCGTGATCTACACCCACCCCGAGGTTGCCTCAGTGGGCGCCACCGAAGAACAGCTCAAGGAAGAAGGCCGCGCCTATAAGGCCGGCAAGTTCTCCTTCATGGGCAACGGCCGCGCCAAGGCCGTCTTCGCGGGCGACGGTTTCGTGAAAATCCTCGCCGACGCCACCACCGACCGTGTCCTCGGCTGCCACATCATCGGCCCCGCCGCCGGCGACCTCATCCACGAAATCTGCGTCGCCATGGAGTTCGGCGCCGCCGCCGAAGACATCGCCCGCACCTGCCACGCCCACCCGACCTTCTCCGAGGCGGTGCGCGAGGCCGCCATGGCCTGCGGCGATGGGCCGATCCACAGCTAAGCCCTTCTTTTGGCTGAAAATACTCCGGGGGTGAGGCCCGCAAGGGCCGAGGGGGCAGCGCCCCCTACCCCTTCAGCATCCGAAGGCCCTGCGAAACATCGGTCCTGACCGCCAGCCGCAATCCCGGCTCATCCCCCGCCTTCAAAGCGGCAAGGATAAGCTTGTGGTGATAGGGCGGATCCTTGCGATTGAGCCGCCCGTAAAGCGCCCGCATGGTCGGCCCAAGCTGCAGCCAGACCGTCTCGGTCATCGCCAGCATCGCCGGCGCCTGCGCCCGCAGATAGAGCGTGCGATGAAACTCGAGGTTCATGCGGATATATCCGATCGCATCATGCCGCGCGACCATCTGGCTGACGCCCTGATTGATCGTCTCAAGCCGTTCGATCAGGGCAAAATGCGCCCGCGGCAGCGCCCGGCTCGCCAGCTCCGGCTCCAGAAGCGCCCGCAGCGTCGCGAGTTCCTCGATCCGTTCGTTCGACAGCTCGGGCGTGGATATCCGCCCCGACGAACTCATCGTCAGGGCACCCTCGGCTGCAAGCCGCCTCGCCGCCTCGCGCGCCGGGGTCATCGAGACATCGAACTCCTTGCCGATGCCTCGCAAAGTCAGCGCCCGCCCCGGCTCGATCTCGCCATGCATGATCCGCGCGCGAAGGCTGCGATAGACCCTCTCATGGGCCGCGTTGTTAGGATCGGTGGGGCGCGTCGACGGAAGCATGAGCTTTTGTGATCACAAAATCGACGCCGGTCAATCGACGAATCGGATCCGGTGCAGGGAATCGCCCTCGGACCGGAGCCAGCGGCGATGGATTGCATAGTCAGGACATAGCCGCGCCACCAAAGCCCAGAACTCGGGCCCATGGTGCATCTCTTGCAAATGCGCGACCTCGTGGGCCGCGACATAGCCGAGCACCTCCGGCGGCGCCATGATCAGCCGCCAGGAATACATAAGCCCGCCCTGAGACGTGCATGAGCCCCAGCGCGATCGCGTATCCCGCAAGCTCAGCTTGCCATAGCTTTTGCCAATCTCGGCTGCATAGCGGTCGGACGCCTCTGCCAGCCGATCCCGCGCCTTCGACTTGAGAAAAGCCAGCGCCCGTGCAGGCGCCTGATGAGCCAGACCCGGAACCGACAGCACATCCTCCGAGATCGAAGTGCGTCGGACCTGCCCCGCCTCAAGCCGAAGGAGCCGTCCTTCAAACGGAATCACCTCTCCGACCCTTACCTGCCTCATCTCGCCCACCTGGCCGAGGTGGCCCCTGAGCCACCCTTCCCGCTCGCGCAGGAAGGCCACCCCCTCGCGCTCGGCCACGCCAGCGGGAATCGTCAATGTGACCCGCCCATCCAGCCGCGAAATGCGCAGCGACAAACGCCGGGCGCGCGCCGAACGCTTGAGCGCAACAGCGATCGGGGGGTTGCCTTCCAGCACACATCGTCCCATATGCAGCATCTCGCCAGAAACCCGTGTCAAAGCCTTTGACACCTCGGTCAGCTTATGGCAGGTGGCGGCGATCCGCTGCAAGTGCACGACCAGAATTTGAAGGGACAGCCATGCCCAAGGAAGAATGGGGTACCAAACGCCTTTGCCCGACCACCGGCAAACGCTTTTACGACCTGAACGCCAACCCGATCGTCAGCCCCTACACGGGCGAAATCGTCACCTTCGAACAGGGCAAGACCCGCACGATGGTGGCTGACGCCGAGGACGCTCAGACCAAGAAGCTCAAGTCTATGGAAGACGACGACGATCTGATCCTCGACGATGATGAGGAAGACGATGTCGATCTGGGTGACGATGTTCTCGACGAGGACGAAGACGACGACAACGTCTCCTTTGACGACCTCGGCGATGTCGCCGCAGACGACGACTGATTTCTTTCCCCGGGGCGTGTTTTTCTTCTTGAACTCGCCCCGGTCGCCGCTTAGAGAGCGGCACGCAGACGGAAACGTCTGACCAGAGATGGGGCCATAGCTCAGCTGGGAGAGCGCTTGCATGGCATGCAAGAGGTCAGGGGTTCGATCCCCCTTGGCTCCACCAAATCCTTCCGAGGTCGAAGTTGAAACAGGGCGCCCAAAGGCGCCTTTTACGATTCAAGTGCGTCTAGAAACTGAACTGGACCGCCAGTACCGCCCCAAAGTTTGGGGCCCGCCCGCCGGCCATATTCTCTGAGCCGTAGGCACCCAGAAAAAGCTCGGTATTCTCTGAAAGCGGGCTCTGGTAGGTGACACCAAGATCGATTTGGCGACTTTGTGGCGCGAGATTGAGGGTCATGTCTTCATAGCTAATTCCCCCTTCTGAAAGAGCCATGGGAAGGGTTGTCTGGGCAGTGCCGGATTTGACCGAGGGTGGCGCCGCGACCGAAAAGCTCAGGAGATCGTTCTCGCGGCCGACCGAAGCAAGTTGAAGCGTGGCGCTCAGGCTGTCGAAGGTAATGTGCGAGATCTCGTTGAAGAGAGCCTGCGCGGGGGGCGTGACAATGCCCGCTTGGGCATTGACCGAGACATATGCGCCGGGCGCAACCTCGCCGCCGATACCAAGATCAAGCGAAGCCACATTGCTGGCTCCGGGCCCTTTCGGCCCACCGATCGATAGCGGCCCGCCCTGATCCGAGAGCCAGCTGAAACCCCAATTGATCTCGGCAGAGCCAAACTCGCTTGTCTGGCGCAGGGAAATACCGGCGGATCCGCCTAGGGAGGGCATCAGGACGTTGGCCTCAATTGTCTCAATCGTTGTCGGAACCATTTTGCCCCCATATGCGCCCAGGAGGCCCGCAGACCCGTCGCCCACTGCGCCTTCGCGCAAGGGTGCCAGATTTGCACCAGAAATTTCTGCCGCTCGCATTACCGACAGAGGTACCGGACGAGCCGAGGCAGACAAGGCCGCGGCGGGCATTGTGAAGGTCGCCGCAAGGGCATCTTCCACGACAACTTGGCGCCCCTCGAGCGCTTCGGTCACGGCATCGCCAAAGGCCGATCCCGTCACAACCGCCGGCTCGCCCACCGGAATGGAGGCCCCACTCGGGGTTGGAACCGCCGCCCCTCCAATCGGCAAGAGAGCTGCACGGATATCGAGGAAGCCGTGACCAAATTCCTCGTTGAACCCGTGCGTGACCCCATTGCCGAAATCAAGGATGCCATCGAAGGAGTCGAGAAAACTGTTGTCAGCCGACGCCAGTAGCCGGTCGCGGAGCTGATGAGGCGTTAGGCCCATTCCCGAAAAGGCTTCGGCCAGGAGCGCAAGGGCGCCGCTGACTTGTGGCGCGGCGAACGAGGCGCCGGTGGAAAATTCATAGCCACCACCCGCCGTCGTAGACTCCCATGCCCCATCTGCAAAAAGGCACCATCTGGCCGATTCCAGACAGGCGGACGAGATCCGCTCAACACTCTGGATGCTTGTGTCATCATATTCTGGCACAGCATTTCCGACCGCAATCCACCCGGACTCGAGCTGCGGCTCAAGCACTGGCAAGCCGTCCATGATGCCCGCTCTTGTCAGGTTTTCATCGTTGCGCAACGCGAAAACCACCACGCCTTCGGCCGCATAACTGCGAAGCGCCTGAAGGTATGTCGCCCCGCCATTTCCCCCGAAAGCCGAGTCATAGCCGGGTTGGGTGGCGTTGAGATTTGTGTAGCCCCAGGAATTATTGATCGCGACAGCCCCGATCGAGCGGGCAAGGTTGATGGCATCGGCCATTTGGGCTTGGCTATCAAATGATCCCAAAAGGATATCGGCATTCGGCGCGATGCCGATCATGCTGCCGGTGCCATCAGCTGCGGCCACGCCAACGACCATGGTTCCGTGTGCATCGACAGGAAGTGTCGCCAAATTTTCGGCGGAATAGATTGTTTTGCTGGCGAAATCTGGATGGGTTGGATCAAAACCAGAGTCGAGGAATCCTATGATCTGACCCTGCCCCGTCAGCCCTGCGGCATGGGCGAACTGAACGCGCGATGATTCAAGTGGGTAGCTGTTGTAGGTTACAGTGGGAGCATCCGAGAAGAACCAGCCAAACGACTTTTCGAAAAGGTATCGCGCGTCGTTGGTGACGAGGTTTGATGCGGCCTCGGCGTAGGGGGCAAAACTTTCCACGAAGTAGACATCGTAGAAGACGTCGAAATACCCACTCTCCTCAGGAATGGGCGCCGCCGTAGGTCCGCAGGCCGAAAGGGCGGGCGCAAGGCACGCTAGGGCCAGACCTGCACGGGTCAGGGGTCGCTGCATCGTTCCGATTTGCCTCACTTCATTTTCCCCAGACTAACGAAGTTGGGTAAACAGGAAAGGAATAATCGGTGAACGGACTATTGCCGATCAGGAATCGATGCGCATCCCGGTCGTGGCGTCAAAGAGGTTGACAGCGGCACGGTCGATCTCGAGCTCAAGCTCGCCCGGCGCATCCTCGTCAAACCGGCCCGGAAGCTTGGCAAGGAACGGTTTGCCCGCCAGACGGAACAGGACAAAGCTCTCGGCTCCGGTATGTTCGACCATCTCCGGACGAAGCCGCAGATCGGCCTTGTCGCTTGCCACAAAGACGTGTTCGGGCCGGATGCCGGCGATCACCTGCTCGGGCAACTTTCGGTCGCCCCATCCCTTGCCCATATCGACTTCCTGATCGCCGAGCAGAAGGCCCTTCTTGGTCACGGTGGCCGGCATCAGGTTCATCGGCGGCGTTCCCATGAAATCGGCGACGAATGTATTGGTCGGCCGGTCATAGATTTCGTGCGGGGTTCCGATCTGCTGAACGATCCCACCTTTCAGAACGACAATCCGGGTCGCCAGCGTCATCGCTTCGATCTGGTCGTGAGTGACATAAACGATCGAAGCGCCGGTCGTCTTGTGCAGGCGCTTGATCTCGGCGCGCATCTCGACGCGCAGTTTGGCGTCGAGGTTAGAGAGCGGCTCGTCGAAAAGGAACAGCTTGGGTTCACGCACCAGCGCACGGCCCATGGCGACCCTCTGGCGCTGGCCGCCGGAAAGCTGGCTTGGCTGGCGGTCGAGCAGGTGGTCGATCTGCAAGAGCTTGGCAACCTCGTCGATCTTGGCCTTGGCCTTTTCGGCCGGCACCTTGCGGATCTTCATGCCAAAGCCGATGTTTTCGGCCACGGTCATCGTCGGATAAAGCGCGTAGGACTGAAACACCATCGCGATGTCGCGGTCTTTCGGCGGTTCGTTCGTCACATCGCGCCCACCGATCTTCAGTTCACCCGACGTGATCTCTTCCAGCCCGGCGATGCAGTTGAGAAGCGTTGACTTGCCGCAGCCCGACGGACCGACCAGCACAAGAAACTCGCCCGGAGCCATCGAAACGTTGACGTCTTTCAAAACTTCGACCGCGCCATAGCTTTTCTTCAGCGCATTGATTTCAAGCGCGGCCGCGGTGGTTGACTGGTCTAGGGCCATGGATCGGTG
The DNA here is from genome assembly GCA_937138255.1 of uncultured Paracoccaceae bacterium. GTDB lineage: Bacteria > Pseudomonadota > Alphaproteobacteria > Rhodobacterales > Rhodobacteraceae > RFZI01. The sequence goes on along the minus strand of CAKZOU010000066.1, from coordinate 62,475 downwards.
CCTCCTTTGGGGACGGGTCCGGTGCTTTCGCGCACGATAAGCTCGGCGCGGATCTGGGATTGAAGGGTTTCGGCGTCGCCGCCAGAGATGTGATCAATCAGGTGATTGGCGAGCGGGCTACAGGCATCACGCAGCGGCGAGCGGGTGACCGTTAGGGGCGGATCGAAATTCACAGCGCGGAATTGGGGCAAGGCATCGTCATGGGCGATCAGCGACAGATCCGAAGGAACCGAAAGCCCGAGATCTTTGGCGGCACGCATGACGCCGGCTGCGATCAGTGTCGAACCGCAGATGATGGCTGTTGGCTTCGTGCCGCGACGGCCAGAAAGCATGGCGAGCGCCTCGGTGTAGCCGTAACTTTCCGAAGGGGTTTCATGGCCGATGAAGGCCTCGGGGGTGTTGAGCCCCTCCTCGGCGATCGCCTCGCGAAATCCCTGCTCGCGGTCGATAGCGAAGGAGAAACGAATATCGCCGTTCAAAAGCGCGATCCGGCGGTGGCCGAGCGTTGCGAGAAGGCTCACGGCATCGCGGCTCACGGCGCGGTTGTCGATCCCGTAGAAGGGATAATCCACCACCTGCTCTGACTGGCCGTGCATCACGAAGGGAATGCCGCGCGATTGCAGGAAGGCGACGCGCGGATCGTTTGGCACCGGGGCGTTGAGGATGAAGCCATCGAGGATGCCGCGCTCGAGCATCCGCTCATAGACCGTGACCGGATCATCGTGCTGATCAACCGACAGGACGAGATCGACATCGCGTTCAGCCAGCGCCGCCGTCAGGCCCGTCAGAATCTCCAAGAAGGTCTGGTCGGCGGTCATGTCGGCGTTGAGCTTGGCGATGAACCCCACCATGCCCGACCGCCCGGTGACAAGCCGTTGGGCGATGCGGTTGGGTTTATAGCCGATACGGTCGGCCACGTCCTGAACGCGCGCACGGGTGCGGGCGCTGACCTCAGGAAAGCCGTTGAGCGCCCGGCTGACTGTCGCCACCGAGAGGCCAAGCTCTGCGCTGATATCCTTGAGGGTCGCCATTCGCCGCCATTCAAACCGTTTCAGAAACTGAACCTAGCGATTCGAAACCGACATGACAATAAAAAGTGAAAATGCTGCATATGCGAAATATATCGGTATTTAAAACGTTTTGAGTTTTTCGGAAATATTGTTAGCCTTGGCCCCGAATCAAGAGCCGCACCAGCGGCGAATCGGGGATGTGGCAATGCGGGAATGGTGGCGGGATGCGGTGATCTACCAGATCTATCCGCGCTCGTTTCAGGACGACAACGGCGACGGGATCGGCGATCTGCCGGGCATCACTCGCCGCTTGGGTCACGTTGCCTCTCTCGGCGTCGATGCGATCTGGCTCTCGCCGTTCTTTACCTCGCCCGACAAGGACATGGGTTATGACGTCTCGGATTACACCGGCGTCAATCCTGTCTTCGGCACGCTCGCGGACTTTGATGCGCTGGTCGCGCGGGCGCACGCGCTGGGCCTCAAGGTCATCATCGACCAGGTGATCAGCCACACCAGCGATCAGCACCCCTGGTTTCAGGAAAGCCGCCAGAGCAAGACCAGCCCCAAGGCCGACTGGTACGTCTGGGCCGATCCCCAACCCGATGGCACGCCTCCCAACAACTGGCCATCGGTGTTTGGCGGGTCGGCCTGGATGTTCGAGGCGCGGCGCCGGCAGTATTACCTCCACAACTTCCTGACCGAGCAGCCCGACCTCAACTTTCACAACCCCGATGTCGTCGATGCGCTTCTGGAAACGATGCGCTTCTGGCTGGAGCGCGGCGTTGATGGCTTCCGCCTCGATACCGTGAATTTCTATGTCCACGACAAGCTCTTGCGCGACAACCCGCCCTCGGGCTGGATCGAGTTTCCCGGCAATCCTTACGAGGCGCAGGATCACGTCTATTCCAAGACCCAGCCTGAAAACATCGCCGTCCTGCGCCGCATCCGCGCGCTGACCGACGAGTATGACGCGCGGATGCTGGTCGGCGAGGTGGGCGAATCGATCCGGCCGATCGAGGTGATGGCCGAGTACACCTCGGGCGATGACCGGCTGCACATGGCCTATTCCTTCGAGTTTCTGGGGGATGCCCATACGGCCGAACATTTCCGCACGCGGATCACCAACTTCCTCAAGAAAGCACCTGACGGCTGGCCCTGCTGGTCGTTCTCCAACCACGATGTGCGCCGCCATGCGACGCGCTGGACCAGGCCGGGCGGCGATGTGGATGCGGTGGCGCGCCAGTCGATCGCGCTTCTGTGCAGCTTCCCCGGCACCTTGGGCATCTATCAGGGCGAGGAACTCGGCCAGACCGAGACCGACATCGAATTCCATGAGCTGACCGATCTTGGCTATATTGATTTCTGGCCCGATCACAAAGGCCGCGACGGTTGCCGGACTCCGATGGTCTGGGAGGCCCACGCCCACCACGCGGGCTTTACCACCGGCGCGCCGTGGTTGCCGGTCAAGGCGCCGCAGGCCGCACGCGCGGTCGATCTTCAAGAGGCAGATGCCGCGAGCGTTCTGAACGCCTATCGCGCCACGCTTTCCTTCCGCACATCGCGCGACGAGCTTCGGCTCGGCGCGACCGAGTTCCCCGTCCTGCCCGAACCGCTTCTGGCGATCCGGCGCAGCTATGGAGGAAAGGTTCTGACAGGGGTTTTCAACCTGTCGGATCGGGCCATTGGCCTGTCAGTCGAGGGCAAGGCCCAAGCTGTCGGTCCGATGGCCGCACATCTGGCCGGAGGCAAGCTCGAGCTGCCTCCGAACGGCTTTATCTATTTGGAAGAGGAAGGCGCGGTGAATTTTGCGCCTTCAAAGGTAACCGCTCTGGCCTAATGCCGGGGCACCATGGCACCCAAGGGAGGACACCATGAAACTGACCAAGAAACTGGGCCTAGCGGCTCTTCTGCTGACCACCGCGTCGCCGGCTCTCGCCCTCGAAGAGGGCAAGCTGTTGATCTGGATGGGCGGCGACAAAGGCGATGCGCTTCTTCAGGAAGTCGTCGCGCAATTCACTGCCGATCTCGGCGTGGAAGTTGTGGTCGAGGTCGCTGACCCGCTGACCGACAAATTCCAGCAAGCCGCTGCCACCGGCGACGGCCCCGATATCGTTCTTTGGGCGCATGACCGCTTTGGCGAATGGGCCGCTGGCGGCCTGATCCAGCCGGTCGATCCCTCGCAGGAAATGACCGACGGCATCCTCGCCTCGGCCTGGGACGCGGTTTCCTTCGGCGGCAAGGTCTGGGGCTATCCGGTCAACGTCGAGGCCATCGGCCTTGTCTACAACAAAGACCTGATCGACACCCCGCCGGCAACCTTCGAAGAAATCAAGGACCTCGCCATGCCGGAAGGCGTCCGCGCGATCCTTTGGGACTATAACAACACCTACTTCACCATGCCGATGCTGATGGCCAATGGCGGCTTTGCCTTCCAGAAGGTCGACGGCGTGTTTGACGGCAAGAACACCGGCGTGAACAACGACGGCGCGATGATGGGTGCCAATGTGCTCAAGTCGCTCTTTGACGATGGCGTGATGCCGGCTGGCGTCGATTATGGCGTCATGGACGGCGCGATGGCCAAGGGCGAGACCGCGATGGTCATCAACGGGCCGTGGTCGTGGGCCGGCTACAAGGGCGCCGGCATCAATATCGGTGTTGCCCCGCTGCCGACCGTCAACGGTCAGGTCTCTCCGCCGTTCCTCGGCGTGCCGGCCTTCGCGGTCAACGCCGCGACCCCGAACAAGGATCTCGTGATCGAGCTTCTCGAGAACTACATCCTGACCGACGAGGGCCTCGCCCACTGGAATGCCAACGGCAACCTCGGCGCTCTGGCTGATATCTCGGCCGGTCAGGCCCAGGAAGATCCGCTCGTGAAGGCGACCATCGCCAACGCCGCCAACGGCATCCCGATGCCGTCGAACCCGGAAATGGGTGCGTTCTGGGGCGCGATGGGCCCGGCTCTGACGAACATCACCACTGCTGTCCAGTCGCCGGAAGAGGCTCTGAACGACGCCGCCAAGCGTATCCTCGGCGAATAATCCCGCCTGACATCCTTAGGGCGGCGGAGCGATCCGCCGCCCGATCCAACATACGAGGTCACGATGAGTGCACCCGCAGACGCCATTCCCCAGACCGAGCAGCCGCAATACTTGCGGCTGGCTATCGTCGCGCTTGTGACGCTCGGCCTGCTGTATGCCGCCTTTCACCTTTATCTGATCGCCCAGCCGCTGTTTGCAGTCGCGCTTTTGACGGTCGGAGTTCTGTTCGGGCTGATCTACAGCCGTCAGAAATACTACAACGCGCGCTTCATCTTTCCGGGTGTGGCCGCCGTCATGCTCTTCGTGGCGCTGCCGATCGGCTATACGATCTGGATCGGATTCACCAATTATTCCTCGTTCAACCTTCTGACCTTTGAACGCGCCAAATCGGTTCTGATGTCGCGTGGTTCGGTCGACAAATCGACGGAACAGGCCTTTGCCGTGGCAGATTTGGGCGATGGGCGCTTTCAGATCTGGCTTCCCGATTCGAGCCTTCTTTCGGGGCCGGTAACATTGTCGGGTGATATCGAGGAGGCCGAGGTCGAGCCTGCAACCGAACCACCGGCACTTTTGGCGGCCAAAGACGCTATCAAGCTGCGTTCGGGTCTTCAGGCGCTGACTTTGCATACCCCCGACGGGATCGCCCTACAGAACTCGGGCCTGCGAACCTTTGCCAGCCTGATGCCGGACTATCGCGAGATAGAAGGGGGACGGCTGGAACGCATCGCCGATGGCGTCGTCCTTACGCCGGACCACACTCAAGGCTTCTACTTTGCCGACCACGGCGAAAAGATCGCTCCGGGCTGGCACGTCAATATCGGCTGGGACAATTTCGACCGCATCTTCAACAACGCCGGCATCCGCGAGCCGATGATCGGCATTTTCATCTGGACGGTGGTTTTCGCGACCGCCTCGGTGGCTCTGACATTTACGGTGGGGCTGGCGCTGGGCGTCGTTCTCCAATGGGAACATCTGCGCGGAAAGGCGATCTACCGGATCCTTCTGATCCTGCCCTATGCGGTGCCGTCGTTCATCTCGATCCTCGTCTTCCGTGGCCTGTTCAATCAGAATTTCGGTGAGATAAACCTGATCCTAGAGGCGCTATTTGGCGTCAGACCCGAATGGTTCACCGACGCCAACCTTGCGCGGACTATGATCCTGATCGTCAATACATGGCTCGGTTATCCCTACATGATGCTTCTGGCGATGGGCTTTCTGCAAGGTGTGCCGCAGGATCACAAAAAGGCCGCCGCGCTTGAAGGCGCCTCTGCCTCGCGGGTGTTTTTCAAGATTACCCTGCCGCAGATCCTGCCGCCGTTCATGCCACTTCTCATCGCGAGCTTTGCGTTCAACTTCAACAACATGGTTCTGGTGCTACTCCTGACGCGCGGCCTGCCCGATATCGTCGGCACGACAGTCCCTGCCGGCCAGACCGATATTCTTGCCTCCTTCACCTATCGCATCGCCTTTGGCTTCTCTTCGACCGAGTTTGGCCTCGCCGGCGCGATCACTCTTCTGATCTTTGTGCTGGTGTCGGTGATCTCTTACGTCAACTTCGTCGCCATGCGGCGCGGCACCCAAAAGAGGAACGCGCGATGATCGTCGAACGCCCCCGCGACCTCAGGATCAAGAAGGTCTTTGCCCACGGGTTCCTGATCGTCTTTCTGGCCTTCATCATGTTTCCTTTCCTGATGGTGATTTCGATCTCCTTCCGCGAGGGCAACTTTACGATTGGCGATATCTTGCCGCGCAATCCCACGCTGGAGCATTGGTATCTGGCCTTTGGTCTTGACTACGTCCGGCCCGACGGAACCGTGATCGAGCCGCCCTATCCGGTCATGCTGTGGATGTGGAATTCCATCAAGCTCGGGCTGATGGCGGGGTTTGGCGTTCTCGTCATCTCGACCGTGTCGGCCTATGCCTTCAGCCGCATCAAATTCCGCGGGCGGGCGGCGCTTCTGGATGGCCTTTTCATCATCCAGATGTTTCCCACGACTCTCGCGCTCATCGCGCTCTACGCTATTTTCGATTCGCTCGGCGAGGTTAGTCCATTCCTCGGGATCGACAGCCACCTATCGGTGGTGATGGTCTACTGGTCGGGCGTCGTCCTGCATATCTGGACGCTCAAGGGCTATTTCGACGGGATCGACACCGCGCTCGACAAGGCCGCGGCGATCGACGGGGCGACCCCTTGGCAGACCTTCCGCCTTGTGTTCCTGCCGCTTGCCGTGCCGATGATGGCGGTGATCTTCGTTCTCGTCTTCATCGGCGCGATCAACGATTATCCTGTGGCGAGTGTTCTGTTGCGCTCGGAGGATAACCTGACGCTGGCGGTCGGATCGCGGCTCTATCTCAACGAGTTCAAATATCTCTGGGGCGATTTCGCCGCCGCGGCGATCCTCTCGGGCGTGCCGATTACCATCGTCTTCCTGATCGCCCAGAAATACCTTGTTTCGGGCCTCGGGGATGGCGCGGTCAAAGGATGATTTGCGGCGGGCCCGAGCCGCCCGCCCTTTTCTTTTCCCGGGCACCGCGCCACTCTCGCGCCATGACGCCCAACCTCAAGCATATTCAGGCCTTCGTCGCGGTCGCCGACCTTGGCACCTTTCGCCGCGCGGCGGAGCGGCTCAATACGACCCAGCCAAACATCTCGGGCCGGATCGCCCAGCTTGAGGAACAGCTCGGCTTTCGCCTGATGGAGCGCGATGCAGGCTCGGTCCGCCTGACCCCGCGCGGGCAGAGCCTTCTCGCCCCCGCCCGCGCGATCCTTGCCGCAAACGAGGCCTTCGTTGCGGCGGCCGACGACGATACGCTCTATAGCGGCGTCCTCCGGCTCGGCGTCAGCGAGCTTGTCGCCCACACCTGGCTCCCGCCGTTCCTCATCGAGATGCGGGCGCGGTTTCCCAACATCGACGTCGAACTGACCGTCGATCTCTCGGCCAATCTCTCCAAGGCCCTCGCCGCGCATGATCTTGATCTGACATTCCAGAGCGGGCCTTTTGATCGCAAGACCCGCTTTTCCGCGCAACTCGGGCAAGCGCCCTATGCGTGGGTTGCCTCTCCTGCGCTCGGGCTTCCGTCCGGCAGGGCCTCGGCCGACGATCTCTCACACCACCCGATCCTCGCCCATCCGCGCGGCACGGTTCCCCATCGCCAGTTGGATGATCATTTCCGCAGCGCGAACGCAAAGGTTCGGATCGTGCCCGCGACCAACAACGCCGTCTGCCTGCAAATGACGCTCGACGGGCTCGGCATCGCCTGCCTGCCAAGGCCGATGATCGAAGAGCACCTCGGCGCAGACAGACTGCGCGGGGTCGACTATGGCTGGCGGCCCGATGCGCTCTACTTCGAAGCCCGATGCGACCTTGATCCCCTGCCGCCCTTTGTCGCCGAGGCCGCGAAAATCGCGCAGCGGCTGTCGCCGCCACAGGATCGCAAACCTTGATCTTATAGATACAAGAAAGCGATTTTTCCTTATTCAATCGCCCCGCTATAGTCGCCCCGAATTCAGGGAGAGACCCATGGCATCCAAGACGATCCGCGCCGGGGCCGATATCGGCGGCACCTTCACCGATGTTGTGCTCGAGGTGGGCGAGGCGACTTATTCCACCAAGGTTCTGACGACCTATTCCGCCCCCGAGGACGCGATCATCGACGGGCTCCGGCAGGTCTGCGCCAAGGCGGGTATCGCCATGGCCGACATCGGGCAATTGATCCACGGCACGACGCTCGCCACCAACGCCTTGATCGAACGGCGCGGGGCGAAGACGGCTTTCATCACGACCGAGGGCTTCCGCGATGTGATCGAGATGCGGACCGAGAGCCGGTTCGAGCAATACGATTTGAACCTCGTCCTGCCCCTGCCCCTCATCCCGCGCGACCGGCGCTTCACGTTGAAAGAGCGCGTCGATGCCGGCGGCAATATCCTGATTGCACTGGACGGGGCGGAGATCGACGCGCTGGTCGAGAAGCTGCGCGGGTTCGACTCGATCGCCGTTGGTTTCCTGCACAGCTATCTCAACCCCGCCCACGAGCGGCTGGTGCGCGACCGGCTTGAGGCGGCGATGCCCGGCGTTTCCATTTCGCTTTCCTCCGATGTCTCGCCGCAGATGCGGGAATACGAGCGGTTCAACACGACCTGCGCCAATGCCTATGTCAAACCGATGATGGAGGCTTATCTGGGCCGGCTGCGCGACAGGCTGGCGGATGCTGGCGCGCCCTGCCCGATTTTCCTGATGCATTCGGGCGGCGGGATCATGAGCCTCGAGAATGCCGCGCAATTCCCCGTGCGCCTTGTCGAAAGCGGGCCTGCGGGCGGGGCAATCTATGCCGCCGATGTGGCGCGGCGGCACGGGCTTTCGCGCGTCCTGAGCTTTGACATGGGCGGCACCACCGCCAAGATTTGCCTGATCCGCGATGGCGCGCCCAAGACGGCGCGGGTCTTCGAGGTCGCCCGTTCCTACCGCTTCAAGAAGGGCTCGGGGATGCCGATTTCCATCCCCGTGATCGACATGGTCGAGATCGGCGCAGGCGGCGGATCGCTCGCCCATATCGACAGCCTCGGGCAAATCCGTGTGGGCCCGGAAAGCGCGGGCTCGGAACCCGGCCCCGCCTGCTATATGCGCGGCGGCGAACGGCCTGCGGTGACGGATGCCGATCTGATCCTCGGCCGCCTTGATCCCGCGAATTTCGCGGGCGGCTCGATTGCCCTTGATCCCGCGCTTTCGGCCGGAGCGCTCGAAGCCCTCGTGGCCGCGCGCGAGGATTTCGACGTGACCACCGCCGCATTTGGCGTCAGCGAAGTGGTCGATGAAAACATGGCCAACGCGGCCCGCGTTCATGCGGTCGAGAACGGCGAAGACCTTGCCGATTACACGATGATCGCCTTCGGCGGCGCGGCGCCTCTGCACGCGGGGCGGCTTTGCGAAAAGCTTGGCATCAACCGCCTGATCGTCCCGCCCGGAGCGGGCGTCGGCAGCGCCATCGGCTTCCTGCGCGCGCCCTATTCCTTCGAGGCGACCCGATCCGTCTATATGCGGCTTGATCGCTACGATGAGGCTGCCGCGCGGGACATCTTCGCCGCCTTGCGCGACGAGGCGCGTGGGTTTGTCCTCAATTGCGACTTAGGCGCGACCGTTCTGGCCGATCACAAGCTCTATATGCGCTATGTCGGGCAGGGCTGGGAAATCCCCGTGGCCCTGACCGCAGACGAGGCCGCCCACCCCACCGCCGGGACCCTCAAGGCGCTCTTCGAGGCGGAATACGCGAGCCTCTTTGGCCGGACGGTCGCGGGCCTGACCATCGAGATCACCGTCTGGGCGGTGAACGCCACCACGCCGCAGGCCGAGGTGACCTTGACCGCCGCCGCCGCCCGCCACGCGCCCGCCATGCAGGACGGCCGCCGCCGCCTCTTCAGCCCCTCGCAAAACGCCGTGGTCGAGGCGCCTGTCGTCGCCCGGGCGGCGCTGTCGGATGGCCTGCGCGTCACCGGCCCCGCCATCGTCACCGAGGCGGAGACCACCATCATCATTCCGGCAGGCTATGCCGCCACCGGCCGCGCCGACGGCTGCATCGACGTGGAGAAGCTGTCATGAGCGTTGCCAAGCAAATCATGTGGAACCGCCTTATTTCCATTGTTGAGGAACAGGCGCAGGCGCTCGTCCGCACCGCATTCTCGACCTCGGTGCGCGAGGCGGGCGATCTGTCCGCTGGCGTCTATGACGCCGAGGGCAAGATGCTCGCCCAAGCTGTCACCGGAACCCCCGGCCACGTCAACGCCATGGCCGATGCCGTGCCGCATTTCATGCGCGAGATCGGTGTCGAGACGATGCGCGAGGGCGATGTCTATATCACCAACGATCCGTGGATGGGCACCGGCCACCTGCACGATATCACCGTGGTGACCCCCGCCTTCCACAAAGGCCAGCGGGTCGGCTTTTTCGCCTGCACCGCCCATGTCGTCGATATCGGCGGGCGCGGTTTCGGTGCGGATGGCAATTCGCTTTACGAAGAGGGTTTCCAGATCCCGATCATGCGCTTTGCCGATCAAGGCGAGGTGGATATGACGCTGGTCCGGCTCCTCAGGATCAACACCCGCGAGCCCGACCAGCTCATCGGCGATATCTATGCGCTGGCCGCCTGCAACGAGATCGGCCAACGGCGGCTTTCGGAAATGCTGTCGGAATACGAGACCCCCGACCTTGGCGAGATCAGCGCTTTCATCCTCACCGCCTCGCGCCACGCCACGCTCGAGCGCATCGCCGCCCTGCCCCGCGCCACCGCGAAAGCCGCAATGCAGATTGATGGCTATGCAAAGCCCATTGACCTCGTCTGCGAAGTCACCGTCGAGGAGGGCCGGATCACCTGCGACTGGGCCGGCACCAGCGGGATGGACCCCAAGGGCATCAACGTGCCGATGGTCTACACCAAGGCCTATGCCTGCTATGCCCTCAAATGCGCCATCGCCCCGGATATCCCGAACAATTCCGCAAGCCTCGAGCCCTTCGAGATCACCGCCCCCGAGGGCACCATCGTCAACGCCACCCGCCCCGCGCCAGTGGCCCTGCGCCATGTAATCGGCCACCTGATCCCCGATACCGTCTTCGGCGCGCTCGACCAGATCCTGCCCGCCACCGTCCCCGCCGAAGGCGCGGGCGCCTTGTGCAACTTTCAGGTCTCGCTTCGGCCCACCCGCCCCGGCGGGCGGCGCTCGGAGGTGCTCACCTTCAACTCCGGTGGCGCGGGCGCACGGCCCGGCCTTGACGGCCTGAATGCCACTGCCTTCCCCTCGGGCGTCATGACCATGCCGGTCGAGGCCACCGAACACGCCGGCCCCGTGATCATCTGGCGCAAAGAGCTGCGCCCCGATTCCGGCGGCGCGGGCGAGCATCGCGGCGGCCTTGGGCAATATATGGAAGTGGGCGCCCGCGCGGGCCACGAGTTTGATTTCTCCGCCATGTTCGACCGCGTCGATCACCCCGCCCGCGGCCGCCACGGCGCGGCAGATGGCGCGGCCACCGAGGTCCGCCTTTCGACCGGCGAGAAGAGGCGCGGCAAGGGCAAGTTCAAGGTCGAGGAAGGCACCCGCGTTCTCCTCGCCTTCCCCGGTGGTGGCGGCTATGGCGATCCGCAAAAACGGGATCGAAAAGCCGTGCTCAACGACCTGCGCCTCGGTTATATCTCGGCGGAACGGGCAGAGGCCGACTATGGCCTGACCCCATCCGAGATTGCGGAGGCGCTGCGGTGAACCCAACCCCTGCCCACAAGAGCTATGACGTCGTCATCATCGGCGGCGCGATGATCGGCTCTTCCGCCGCCTTCTGGCTCACCCGCAATCCTGCCTTTCAGGGCCGCGTCCTCGTGGTCGAGCGCGATCCCAAATACGAGTTCGCCTCGACCTCGCACACCAATTCCTGCATCCGCCAACAGTTCGGCTCGGAAGTGAACGTCCTCATCAGCCGCTTCGGCGCCGAGTTCGTCCACAATTTCAAAGCCTATATGGAGGACGAGGCAGCCCCCGATATCCTCCTCCATTCCTTCGGCTACCTCTACCTCGCCGATACCCCCGCCTTCGCCGAAGTCCTGCGCGACAACGCCGCCATGCAGAACCGCCTCGGCGCCGCCACCCGCATCCTGACCCCCGACGAAATCGCCGCCCGGTGGCCCTTCTACGATCTCGACGGCATCCTCTGCGGCAGCCACAACCCGGTCGACGAAGGCTACTTCGACGGCGGCACGATCTTCGACTGGTTCCGCCGCAAGGCCAAGGCGCGCGGCGTGGAATACATCCACAACACCGTCACCGGCATCACCCGCGAGGGCGGCCGTGTCACCGCCGTAACGCTCGCCTCGGGCGAGACCATCGGCGCAGGCACAATCGTCAACGCCTCCGGCCCCCGCGCCAACCTCACCGCGCAAATGGCGGGCCTTGCCATTCCGGTCGAGCCGCGCCGCCGCTTCACCTGGATCTTTCAGGCGGCCGACCCATTGCCCAAAGACCTGCCGCTGACCATCGACCCCTCGGGCGTGCATATGCGAACCGACGGCAAATACTATATGTGCGGCTGCCCGCCTGACGAGGATCCCGCCGCCCCTTTCGACGATTTCTCGATGGACCACCACATCTGGGAGACCAAGGTCTGGCCGGCCATCGCCACCCGTGTGCCTGCCTTCGAGAAGGTGAAGGTGATCAACCACTGGGTCGGTCACTATGCCTATAACACGCTCGACCAGAACGCCGTGATCGGCGCCCACCCCGAGGTTCCGAACTTCCTCTTTTGCAATGGATTCTCGGGCCATGGCCTGCAACAGTCGCCGGCGATGGGCCGCGGCATCAGCGAATTGATCCTGCACGGCGCCTACCAGACGCTTGACCTCACGGATCTCGGCTACGACCGGATCCTTGCCAATCGCCCGCTTCTCGAGCGGGCCGTGATCTGAAGGAGAACAGCGATGTTCAACAAACTCGTCCTCACCGGCGCGCGCGGCAACCTCGGCAACGAGCTGCGCCCCGCGCTTGCCAAGATGACCCGCGAGCTTGTCAGCACCGATATCCGCGAGGCCCCCGAAAGCCTCGCCCCGAACGAGACCTATGTTCAGGCCGACATCGCCGATTTCGCCGCTGTCGAGCCGCTTCTCAAAGGCGCCGACATGGTGATCCACTTTGGCGCCATCGTCGATGAAAAGCCCTTCGAGGACCTCCTCGGCCCCAACTACATCGGCGCCTATAACGTCTGGGAAGCGGCCCACCGCCACGGCGTGCGCCGCGTCGTCTATGCCTCCTCGATCCACGCCGTGGGCCTGTGCGAGACGAACCGCGGCATCGACACCGACGAGCCGCACCGCCCCGATACCTTCTACGGCCTCGCCAAATGCTTCGCCGAAGACTTGGGCAAGATGTATTGGGAAAAGCGCGGGATCGAATCCGTCTGCCTGCGCATCCTCTCCTGCACGCCGGAGCCGCAAAACGTCCGCGCCCTCGGCACATGGCTCAGCTACCGCGACATGGTGCAACTCGTGGTGCGCTCGATCGAAACGCCCGTCACCGGCTTTACCGTCGCCTATGGCGTCTCCGGCAACACCCGCGCACCGGTCTCCAACCACAAGGTCGGCTTCCTCGGCTACAAACCGCAGGACAACGCCGAAGACTGGGCCGAAGCCCTCTTCGCCAAAGCGATCGAGCCCAACCCGCAAGACCTCGCCCAATCCCGCCTCGGCGGCCCCTTCGCCTCCGTCAAGCTCGGCGAAAGCGGCATCGCCGGCATTCAGGCGATGACCGCCGGCAAGAAAGCCTGATCCGCTTCTTTTGGCCTAAAATACTCCGGGGGAGCGCCGATAGGCGCGGGGGCAGCGCCCCCTACCGCGCCGCTTCCGCGGCGGCGCGGATCGCGCGGATGTTCTGCCCATAGACTGACGGATTCGACACCGATCCGCCCTTGAACACCGCCGATCCCGCCACAAAGCAATCGGCCCCTGCCGCCACCAGCGGGCCAACGGTCACGGGATCCACCCCGCCATCCACCTGAATCATGATCTCGCGATCGCCGATCATCTCGCGCACCTTGCTGACCTTTTCCACGGCCGAGGGGATAAACTTCTGCCCGCCGAAGCCGGGGTTCACGCTCATCACCAGAACCATGTCCACAAGGTCGAGAAGGTGCTCAATGCTCTCCGCCGGCGTGCCGGGATTGAGCGAAACCCCCGCCATCTTGCCGGTGGCCTTGATCGCCTGAATGGTCCGGTGGATATGCGGGCCTGCCTCGATATGGGCGGTGATCATGTCAGCGCCCGCCTCGGCATAGGCCTCGATATAGGGATCGACGGGCGCAATCATCAGGTGCACGTCCATGAAGGTCGAAACGTGCGGGCGAAAGGCTTTGACCGCGGGAGGGCCGAAGGTCAGGTTCGGCACGAAATGCCCGTCCATCACGTCGACATGGACCCAATCGGCGCCCTCGGCTTCGATAGCGCGGATCTCGGCGCCGAAATTGGCGAAATCGGCCGAGAGGATCGAGGGGGCGATCTTGATGCGGCGATCGAATGTCATGGCAGCTCCTTGCATGGGCGTTTCTGTTCCTCTAGCCCGAAAATCGCACGAGGTCACCTCCGACATCGACTGAAAACGGGCCCTGCGGCAAGTTGGCCAAGCGACCTCACGGTCCCATATGCTAGGGGAAACCCATGTTGCAGATCACCTTGTGCCACCGCGATATCCTGAAAGACGGCGCCGCCTATCATGTTGCCCGCGCCAACCTTACCAACGCCCGCCCCAAGGCGCTGCACGACCACGATTTTCCGGAGTTGCTCTGGGTCCAGAACGGCAAGGTCCGCCAGGTCTTGGCCGACAAGAAGATCACTCTGACCGAAGGCGATCTCTTGTTTGTCCGGCCCGACCATGCCCATGCCCTGCAAGGTGTCGGCGAGGAGGCGATGGTTGTCAGCGTCACGCTTCACCCCGATATCGTCGCGGGCCTTGGCCTGCGCCATCCCGAACTCTCAGGGCAGCTCTTCTGGTCAGAAGCCTCAGAGCCGGTCATCGTCAAACGTGACATTCGCAAATTTGCCGAACTCAACCGTGCCGCGCTCAGGCTTGAGCGTGCGCCGCGGACCGCGCTGGAAGCGGAGGCTTTCCTTCTGCCGCTCCTGGCCGAATTGACTCAGGATGTGCTCCCGCAAGCGCCCTCGGAGACGCCGCCGGCATGGCTTGCCGAGGCTTGCCTCGCCGCGCAGGATCCTGCCGTCTTCCGCCAAGGTGCTGCGGGCTTTGTGCGCCTCACGGGGCGCGCCCACCCGCATGTGAGCCGCACCGCGCGGCGCTATCTGGGCCAAAGCCCTTCGGAGTTCATCAACGCCCTGCGAATGGATTTCGCCGCCCGCCGCCTGAGCGGCACCGAAGACCCCCTCCCCGAGATCGCGGCGGATTGCGGCATTCCCAATCTGAGCCACTTTCACAAGCTCTTCCGCGCTCATCACGGCGAGACCCCGCACCAGTTCCGCAAGCGGTTTCAGCGCAATCTTGTCCAGCCCGCATAATTGATTTGACCAAGTGGTCAAACCTTGCCAATAGCCTTGCCTCATGCAACGCTAGCCCCACCCTGCGGGAGGCCGAATTGGAAACCAAAGCGATTAGCCCCTCCGCCGTCACCACGACGGCGCATTTGCCCCAGCTTCACCTGCCCCGCAACGAGGGCATGGAGCTTGATCTCGACTGGGTCGCCTCGGTTCAGGCCAATACCTCGGCCATCGAACGCCGCGCCGCGACCCTCCCGGGCCGCCGGTCGGTCAAAAAGGAATATCAAGCCGCGTGGCTTTTGAAGGCGATCAGCCTGATCGACCTGACCACCCTGTCGGGCGACGATACCGAGGGCCGCGTCAACCGCCTCTGCGCCAAGGCCCGCCAGCCGGTTGCCCCCGCACTTCTGAGCAAACTTGGCATGAGCGGCCTGACCGTTGGCGCTGTCTGCGTCTATCACGACATGGTCCCCGCCGCCTTGCGCGCCCTTGAGGGCACGAATATCCCCGTCGCCGCTGTCTCGACAGGCTTTCCGGCCGGCCTCTCGCCCTATCACCTGCGCATTCAGGAAATCCGCGAAAGCGTCGCCGCCGGCGCCAAGGAGATCGACATCGTCATCTCGCGCCGCCATGTCCTGACACAGAACTGGCAGGCGCTTTACGACGAGATGCGCGAGATGCGCGAGGCCTGCGGCGATGCCCATGTGAAGGCGATTCTCGCCACGGGCGAGTTGGGCACCCTGCGCAACGTGGCCCGTGCGAGCCTCATCTGCATGATGGCCGGGGCCGATTTCATCAAGACCTCGACTGGCAAGGAACCGATCAACGCGACCCTGCCCGTCTCGCTCACCATGATCCGCGCGATCCGCGATTACGAGACCCGCACCGGCTTCAAGATCGGCTACAAGCCCGCAGGTGGAATCTCCAAGGCCAAGGACTCGCTCGTCTATCTCTCGATGATGAAAGACGAGCTCGGCAACCGCTGGCTCCAGCCCGATCTTTTCCGCTTCGGCGCCTCGAGCCTTCTGGGCGATATCGAACGGCAACTCGAACATTACGTCACCGGCGCCTATTCCGCCCAGTGGCGCCACGCGATGGGATAAGCGCATGACCGTCAAGGACATTTTCGACACGATGGACTATGGCCCCGCCCCCGAAAGCGCCGCCGAGGCGCTGGCGTGGCTTGTCGATATGGGCGACCGGTTCGGCCATTTCATCGACGGCAAATTCACCGCCCCCGGCGAGACCTTCGCCTCGAAAAACCCCGCCACAGGCGAGGTCTTGGCGCATATTTCTCAGGCCACCCAAGCCGACGTGGATGCCGCCGTGCGCGCCGCCCGCAAGGCACAAGCCAAATGGGCCAAAGATGCCCATGCCCGCGCCCGCGCCCTCTATGCCATTGCCCGCCTTCTGCAAAAGCATTCGCGCCTGTTCGCGGTGCTCGAAACCCTCGACAACGGCAAGCCGATCCGCGAGAGCCGCGATATCGACATCCCCCTCGCCCAGCGCCATTTCTACTATCACGCCGGCATGGCCCAGCTGATGGATGCCGAGCTTCCGGGCCGCGAGGCGCTCGGCGTTTGCGGCCAGATCATCCCGTGGAATTTCCCGCTTTTGATGCTGGCGTGGAAGGTCGCGCCCGCGCTTGCCATGGGCAATACGGTGGTTCTCAAACCCGCCGAATATACCTCGCTGACCGCCCTTCTCTTCGCCGATATCTGCCGTCAGGCGGGGCTGCCCAAGGGCGTCGTCAACATCGTCACCGGCGATGGCGCGGTGGGCGAGATGATCACCGCCCATGAGGATATCGACAAGATCGCCTTCACCGGCTCGACCGGCGTCGGCCGCCGCATCCGCGAGGCCACCGCTGGCTCGGGCAAGGGCCTGACGCTCGAACTGGGCGGCAAGTCGCCCTACATCGTCTTCGACGACGCCGACCTCGATAGCGCGGTCGAAGGCCTCGTCGATGCGATCTGGTTCAATCAGGGCCAAGTCTGCTGCGCCGGTTCCCGCCTTCTCGTGCAGGAGGGCGTCGCCGACCGTTTCCTCGGCAAACTCAAGGCCCGCATGGCGACCCTGCGGGTCGGCAACCCGCTCGACAAATGCATCGACGTGGGCGCCATCGTCGATCCGGTGCAACTCGAGGCGATCACCCGCTTGGTCGATGGCTGCAACGAGGGCGAGATCTTCCGCGCGCCTGGTGCCCTGCCCGAAGGCGGCTGTTTCTACCCGCCCACGCTCATCACCGGCCTCTCCCCCGCCGCGACCCTGATGCAGGAAGAGATCTTCGGCCCCGTCCTCGTCTCGACCACCTTCCGCACGCCTTCGGAAGCCGTCGAGATCGCCAACAACACCCGCTACGGCCTTGCCGCCACCGTCTGGACGGAGAACATCAACCTCGCCCTCGACATCGCCCCCAAGCTCGTCTCCGGGGTCGTCTGGGTCAACGCCACCAACCTCTTCGATGCGGCCGCCGGATTCGGCGGCGTGCGCGAAAGCGGCTTTGGCCGCGAAGGCGGCTGGGAAGGGCTTTCCGCCTATACCCGCCCGAAAACCAAAGCCAAGGCCCTCGGGCCTGTCACCGCCTTCACCGGCGAAGGCAACCCAGTCGACCCCCTCGACCGTACCGCCAAGCTCTATGTCGGCGGCAAGCAGGCCCGCCCCGACGGCGGCTATTCCCGCCCTGTCTATGGCCCGCGCGGCGCCCTCTTGGGCCACGCGAGCCTCGCCAATCGCAAGGATCTCCGCAACGCGGTCGAAGCCGCCAATGCGGCCAGAGGCTGGGCCAAAACCACTGGCCACCTGCGGGCGCAAATCCTCTACTACATCGCCGAAAACCTCTCGGCCCGCGCCGGCGAATTCGCCCACCGGATCGACGAGATGGTGGGCGGCAAAACCGGCGCCAAAGAGGTCGACGCCTCCATCCGCCGCCTCTTCACCTATGCCGCCTGGGCCGACAAATTCGACGGCCAGGCCCATAGCGTGCCGATCCGCGGCGTGGCGCTCGCCATGAAGGAAGCAGTGGGCACCATCGGCATCCTCTGCCCCAACGAGGCCCCGCTCCTCGGCCTCATCTCCACAGTCGCCCCCGCCATCGCCATGGGCAACCGCACCGTGGCCGTGGCCTCCGAGGCCTTCCCGCTCGCCGCGACTGATTTTTATCAGATCCTCGAAACCTCCGACGTTCCCGGCGGCGTGGTCAACATCCTTACCGGCTCCCACGCCGAGCTTGCCCCAACCCTCGCCAGCCACCTCGACATCGACGCGGTCTGGTCCTTCTCCTCGACCGACCTCTCCGGCGCGATCGAGAAGAAATCGGCAGGCAACCTCAAACGCACCTGGGTCAACAACGCCCGCGCGCGCGACTGGTATGCCGAAGACGCCAAAGCCTTCCTCGACGCCGCCACCGAGGTGAAAAACATCTGGGTGCCCTACGGCGAATAGGCTTCTTTTGGCCTGAAATACTCCGGGGGTGAGGCCCGAACGGGCCGAGGGGGCAGCGCCCCCTACTTGCCCCCGAGCCGCGCAAACCAGCGCCTGAGCCGCGAGCGTTTCTCCGCCGCACCCGCCTCGATCTCGTCCCAGCGATCCCCTGCCTTTTCAAGCGCGGGATCCATCATCCGCTCGCGGAACTGCATCCACGCCGCCCGCAAGAACAAAAGCGCAAGACCGAGGAAGACGAAAAAGAAGATGTTGAACCACGGAATGATCCGCACATCCGGCCCCTCCACGGGCCGGATCCCGACCGCGTTGGGATAGATCGACAGGAACCGGTTGCGCCAGCCGTAGTGGGTGATCACCACCCAGTTCTCCTGCCCCGGAGGCGAGATACTTGCCGCCGCCTCGGCCTGCAGGTCGGAGCTGTCAAACTTGAAATAGGGTGGCCAGATCCAGCCCGAATCCTCGTTGCGATAGACCATCACCCCCTCGGCTTCGCGCGGCACGAACCCAAAGAGCCAGGCTTTCTGCCGCTGGGTATTGATGAGACGCAGATCGCGTGTCGCAAGATCGGCACCACCGCTGTCGGCCTGTGCATAGAAAATCCGGTTCCAACCGGAAAGATCGGTCCGGATCACCTCGGTCGAGGTGATCCTAGCCAGATCATGCTGTGGCAAAACGTAGTGCAGAAACGAACCAACGAGGAGCACAACCAGCACCCGGAAGGTGATCTTCACATATCTCATTTCTGCCCTCACCCCTTCACATCAATTCGCATTCGTCAAATACAGGATCACCGGAACCGCAACGGTCGGCACGATATAGACCAGAAGGATCAGCCGCCTGCCAAAGCCTTGCTGATACTCTAACATCCCCTCCTCGACATATTCGGCCCGGCCACCCAAATCCTCGCCTTCGGAGGTCTCCTTGTCCCATCGCTTCTCAAGGCTCTCGCGATGCACCGAGCGGAAATAGACCGACAGGCTCAAGTAGACGACCGTCAGCGCCCCATATCCAAAGATAATCAGCTTGAGAAAAGCCATCTCTGCCTCCCGTCCGGATGGACACTTCAAGATTTAGGCACGTTCAGTCAGAATACAAAGACCCATACCCAAAATCCGGACCCGATAATGCCCGAAACCTTCCTCCGCCTCACCCCTGAAGCCGCCCCCGCCGAAACCGGCGCCCCCGCGCCCGACCGGCTGATTTCTGGAAATCCAGAATTCACCACATGGAACGTCGAAGAGCGCGACGGCCTTTATTGCGGCATTTGGCGCTCGACGCCGGGCAAGTGGCGGATTGTCTACGACGAATGGGAATATTGCCACATCCTCGAAGGCCATTCGATCCTGACCGAAGACGGTGGCGCGCCTCGCCACGTCAAGGCGGGCGACAGCTTTATCCTACGCCCCGGCTTCACAGGCACTTGGGAAGTGGTCGAGACCACCACCAAAGACTACGTGATCCGCCTCTAGCCTTCCGCGCTCTCGCCCAGATCCGGCCCCGGATCTGCGGCGACCGCCTCGTTAATCGCATCGGGGTCAGCAATATACGGCGGCAGCTCAACTCCGCGGTAGGCCAGCTCTTCGCCTTCGATCCGCACCGAATCCTCATAGGTGCGGATGACAACCTTCGTGCCCATCTCGATCCGGTCGAAGAGATCGATGATGTCCTGATTAAAGAGGCGGATACACCCGGCAGAGCCGGAATTGCCGATCGAGCCCAGATCATTGGTGCCGTGGATGCGGAAATAGGTGTCCTTGCCGCCGCGATAGAGATAGAGCGCCCGCGCGCCCAAGGGGCTGGCAAGGCCGCCGGGAATACCGCCCGCGAAGGGTCCATACACTTCTGGCTCGGTCCTCAGCATATTGGCCGTCGGCGTCCAACCCGGCCATTCGGCCTTGCGCCGGATCACGGTCGTGCCGCGCAGGCCCTTGCCCTCGCGCCCGACGGCGATGGGATAGCGCAGGGCGGTTCCATCCTCGAGAACGTAGTAGAGGAACTTGGCGAAAGGATCGATCTCGATTGTCCCCGGCCCTTCATCGCCCGGATACAGGATCAAGACCTTGTGGTTGGCACCCTCGAGATATTCTGTCGGAATGCCGGGCAGGTGATAGCCGTCGTCCTCGAGCGGGCCATATCCCTCTAGAAATACCGGCTCGGGAGGAGGCAACTCTTCAAGCGGCTCCTGAACGCAGGCGGCAAGGCTGCTTGCCAGCGCAAAGCCCATCGCAAGGCGCACAAGGCCCCTACCGCCAAGAATCGTCGCTATCATATCTGGTTCGTCCCCCAAGGTTCGGGGAGTGATAGCATTTTGCCGCCTTCACGCAACCACTGGGAGACAGGTTCACACGATTGCGATGAGCGGGTGACAGGCCGCTGTCAAAGCGCCAGACTGGTTGCAAACGGGGAGAACCGGATGCGACTGGACGGAAAAACAGCACTGGTGACCGGCGGCGGATCGGGCTTCGGGGCCGGTATCGCCCGCAAGTTTTCGGCCGAGGGCGCCCGCGTTGTGGTGGCCGATATCAACCCCGACGCCGCCCGTTCAGTCGCGGCTGAAATAGGCGGCATCGCCGTCATGGTCGATGTCTCCGACAACGCCTCGGTCGCGGCCCTCGCCTATGAAGCCGCGGACGCGCTGGGCGACATTGATATCCTCGTCAACAACGCCGGAATCACCCACCTGCCGCAGCCGATGGAAGAGGTGAGCGAAGCCGATTTCGACCGGGTCCTCGCCGTCAACGCCAAATCGGTCTACCTGACAGCCCGCCACTTCGTTCCCGCCATGAAGGCGCGCCGCTCGGGCGCAATCCTCAACATCGCCTCGACCGCCGGTCGCAGCCCCCGCCCCAACCTCAACTGGTATAATGCCTCGAAAGGCTGGATGATCACCGCCACGCAAACGATGGCGGTCGAGCTTGCCCCCCACGGTATCCGCGTCAACGCCCTCAACCCCGTCGCCGGAGAAACACCCCTCCTTTCCTCTTTCATGGGCGGCGACACGCCCGAAAACCGAGCGCGGTTTCTCTCAACCATTCCCCTGGGCCGCTTCTCGACCCCCGAAGACATCGGCAACGCCGCCGCATTCCTTTGCTCGGACGAAGCCTCGATGATCACCGGCGTCGCGCTCGAGGTCGACGGCGGGCGCTGCATATGACGCCCGGGCCCCGCAACCTTCTGACGGATGTGCCCGGCCTACTGGTCGGCAACGCCAGCGATCCCCGCCTCAAATCCGGCGTGACGGTCGTCCTCGGCGAGAAGCCCGTGACCGCTGGCGTCCATGTCATGGGCGGCGCCCCCGGAACCCGCGAGACAGAGCTTCTGGCCCCCGACAGGCTGGTGAGCGAGGTGGACGCCATCGTTCTCTCCGGTGGCTCTGCATTTGGCCTCGACGCCGCCTCAGGCGTGGCTGATGCCCTTCGCCTTCAGGGCCGCGGCTTTGCCGTTGGCCCGGCGCGCGTGCCCATCGTTCCGGCGGCCATCCTCTTCGATCTCCTGAACGGCGGCGACAAGGACTGGCCCCAAAATCCCTACCGCGCCCTCGGCGAACAGGCCCTCAGCGCCGCCTCGACCGATTTCGCCCTTGGCACCGCCGGTGCAGGCGCCGGCGCCACCACCGCAACCCTCAAAGGCGGCCTCGGTTCAGCCTCGATCCGTCTTGAAAGCGGCATCACCGTCGCCGCCCTCGCCGCCGTCAACGCGCTCGGCTCGGCCACGGTCGGCGATGGCCCGCATTTCTGGGCCGCCCCTTGGGAGGAGATAGGCGAATTCGGAGGCCTCGGCGCCGCCACGACCTACCCGATGGGCCCGCCCACCACCAAACGCGGCCCCGCGCAGAACACCACAATCGCCATCGTCGCCACAGATGCCCCGCTCACCAAGGCCGAGTGCACCCGCCTCGCCATTGCCGCCCACGACGGCATGGCCCGCGCTCTTGTGCCCAGCCACACCCCCTTCGACGGCGACCTCGTCTTCGCCCTTTCGACAGGCAGATCCAGCGCCACCGCCGACCCGATCCTCCTCGGGCACGCCGCCGCCACCTGCCTCGCCCGTGCTATCGCCCGCGGTGTCTATCTCGCCTCTGAGGAGCCGGGTGATCTCCTGCCCACATGGTCGACCAAATACGGCTGATCTTCTTTTGGCTCTGAAATACTCCGGGGTGAATGGGCCGCAGGCCCAGAGGGGCAGCGCCCCTAATGCCCCAACAGAGTCGCAACCAAAGAGCTTTCGGGATCGGTCAGATCCTCGATCACATCGAAATGATGCCGGCCCAGAACGACGACCCGCTGCACCCCCCAGGCATCGGCCAGCCAACGCGCCTGATCCAGAAAAACGGGCCGCTCCTCGGCGCCAACCCAGACCGTCACCGGCAAGCCGACGCTGTCGAGACGCAGGGGGCTTTCAAACATGGCTTCCTCGCGCGAAATACGCAGGGTCTGGTTCATCGTCGTCTGTATCAAAGGCCCAAGCTCAGCCACCGGCGAGATCGGCACGATCTGCTCGACGCGGCTGCGCCACGGCGGTGCGAGATCGGCGCAAGCCATGCGCGCCACCAGTTGCCCGCCTGCAGAATGGCCAACCAGCCGGATCGGCCCGGGGATCCGCGCGGCCGCCGCGGCGATCGCCGCCTCCACCTGTAGGGTGATCCCTGAAATCCGTATATCAGGGCAAAGATCATAGCTCGGAATTGCAACGGCCCAGCCCTGGGAGACGGGCCCGGCCGCCAGATGCGACCAATAGGACTTGTCGCCCTCCATCCAATAGCCGCCATGGACAAAGACCACGAGCCCCTTAGCCAACCGGTCCGGATGAAACAGGTCAAAGGCCATCCGAGGCCCCTCGCCATAGCGCAGATCAAGCTCGCAGGTCGCCTCCTCGCGAAAAGCCCGCGCCGCTGCCTCCCAGCGGGCCGGGTACTCCGCGCCCCCCGGAATATAGGCGGCATTCGAATAGGCTTCATCCAGGTTCATGCTATACGTCTTCCCCGAATCCGCTGGACCTCCGATACGTCCCGTGATTTAGATATGATCAAATTTCCGGGAGAGAGTCATGCTCGATCATACCACCAATCTCAAATCGCTCCTCAAGAACCCCTCGCTCCTGCGCGAAGACGCCTTCCTCGCGGGTGAATGGGTCGGCGGCGCGGGCGGCGCCACCTTCGACGTTTATAACCCCGCACGCGGCGATGTCATCGCCAAGGTTGCGGATCTGAGCCGCGCCGACGTCGCCAAGGCCATCGAGGTCGCCTACAAGGCCCAGAAAGAGTGGGCCAAGCTCACCGGCAAGGCCCGCGCCAATATCATGCGTAAATGGTTCGACCTGATGATGGCCAATCAGGACGACCTTGCCATCATCATGACCGCCGAGCAGGGCAAGCCCGTGGCCGAGGCCAAGGGCGAGATCGCCTATGCCGCCTCTTTCGTCGAATGGTTCGGCGAGGAAGCCAAGCGCATCTATGGCGAAACGATCCCCGGCCACATGGCCGACAAGCGCATCACCGTGATCAAGCAGCCGATCGGCGTCGCCGCCGGCATCACACCGTGGAACTTCCCCTCGGCGATGATCACCCGCAAGGCCGCGCCGGCGCTCGCCGCCGGCTGTTCCTTCGTCCTGCGCCCCGCTTCCCAGACGCCGCTTTCGGCCCTCGCCCTCGCGGTCCTCGCCGAAGAGGCGGGCGTCCCGAAAGGCGTTTTGTCGATCGTCACCTCGAGCCGCGCTTCGGATATCGGCAAGGAATTCTGCGAGAACCACAAGGTTCGCAAACTGACCTTCACCGGCTCGACCGAAGTTGGCCGCATCCTGCTGCGCCAAGCCGCCGATCAGGTGATGAAATGCTCGATGGAGCTTGGCGGCAACGCCCCCTTCATCGTCTTTGACGACGCCGACATCGACGAAGCCGTGGCCGGCGCCATCGCCTGCAAATTCCGCAACAACGGCCAGACCTGTGTTTGCGCCAACCGCATCTATGTCCAGAAGGGCGTCTATGACGAGTTCGCCGCCAAGCTGAAGATCGCCGTCGAGGCGCTCCCGGTGGGCGACGGCCTC
The DNA here is from genome assembly GCA_937138255.1 of uncultured Paracoccaceae bacterium. GTDB lineage: Bacteria > Pseudomonadota > Alphaproteobacteria > Rhodobacterales > Rhodobacteraceae > RFZI01. The sequence continues at coordinate 37,931 of CAKZOU010000066.1, read as the reverse complement.
ACCGCTGGCACCGCGCTCGGGCCGCTGATCGAGGCCTCGGCCGTCGACAAGGTGCGCGAGCACCTCAAGGACGCGCTCGCCAAGGGCGGTCAGGTTCTCACCGGCGGCAAAGAGCACGAGCTTGGCGGCAACTTCTTCCAGCCGACAATCGTCACTCATGCCACCAAAGACATGGTCGTCGCCAATGACGAAACCTTCGGCCCCTTTGCCCCGCTCTTCATGTTTGAAGACGAGGACGATGTGATCGAACAGGCCAACGACACGATCTTTGGCCTTGCCTCCTATTTCTACGCCAAGGACGTGAGCCGCGTGACCAAGGTCGCCGAGGCGCTGGAATACGGGATCGTCGGCATTAACACCGGCATCATCTCGACCGAGGTCGCCCCGTTCGGCGGCGTCAAGCAATCGGGCCTTGGCCGCGAAGGCAGCCACCACGGCATCGAAGACTATCTCGAGATGAAATACATCTGCCTGTCCGTCTAAGGATGGCTTGGCCGGAGCGCCCTGTGGTGCTCCGGCCTAGAACCTGATCCAGCCGAGGCCCTCTTCGGTCCGTCCGGCGGGATGATATTCCCCACTGACCCAGCCCTGATATCCGTCCCGGTCGAGCCGGGCGAAGAAGGCCGGATAGTCGATGTCGCAAGCCACGGGTTCGTGCCGGCCCGGAAAGCCGCCCACCTGAACATGGGTCACGCGGGGGGCCATCTTCTCCCATGCGCCCATCACATCGCCGGTGATCCGGTGCGCGTGATAGGCGTCGAACTGAAGGCCAAGATTTGGCGCGGCCACGGCATCTAGGATGCGGGCAGCCAGATCGTAGTTGGCCAAGAAATAGCCGGGCATATCGAAACGGTTGATCGGCTCGATGGTAAGCGCCTGACCCGGTGCCTCGGCGGCGGCCCAGCGCAGGTTTTCGGTCATTGTCGCCTCGGCCTCGGGGCCATCGGCCACGCCAGCCATCAGGTGAATGAACTTTGCCCCCAGCGCCTCGGCATAGCGCAGGGTGCGGCGGAAATCCTTGCGGAACCTCTCTTCACCCCCCGGCACGGCGGCAAAGCCGCGCGGGCCATCGGCATAGTTGGGCGGCGGGCAGTTGATGAGCGCGAGCGTCAGGTCGTTGATCTCGAGAAGCCGCCGGGTTTCGGGCGCGGGCATATCGTAGGGAAAGAGGATCTCCACGGTGTCAAACCCGGCCTTCCGCGCCGCACCGAAGCGTTCGGGCATGGGCAACTCGGTGAAGAGAAGGGTCAGGTTGGCGCAAGGTTTGGGCATTTGGCTCTCATCGGGTCCGATAGCGACACTGGTGTTTGTGGCAAACGGTCGGAAATGAGCAAGACCAAACTCGCCAGACGGATCATCACGGCGCAAATAGATTTCGCGATTTCAGATGGCCGATACCCTTTCCCCCATTGCCCCCAAGCCCGCAGGCGGCATGATCGCCGCCAATGCGGTCTGTATGGTGTCGATGATTTCCTGGGCGGCCGGTTTCCCTGCGGCCGAGCACCTGCTGACGATCTGGGATCCCCTTGCCGCCGCGACCGCCCGGTTTCTCGTCGCATTGTGCATCCTGATCCCGCTTTGGGCCATGATCGACGGCCCGCGCCGCCTGCTTCACGCGCGCTGGGGCAAGGGGGCACTGATCGGCGGGCTGGCCTTTGGTCTTGGCGCCTATCTTCTCTTGCTGGCGCAGGCACTCACCGATGCCGTGACCGTCGCCATCATCGCCGCCTCGAGCCCGATCGCCGCGACCCTGATCGAAATGGTCTGGGAGAAGCGGCGGCTGCGCCTGCCCTTCGTGTTCGGCCTTGCCGCGTCGATCGTCGGAGGGATCATCGCCACCGGCTCCGCGCCCCATGCCCAGCTTGGCCTCGGCGCCGCAGTCGCCGTCGTCTCGTGCTTCCTTTTTGCCTGGGGAAGCTGGGCGACGGTGCGCTTCCTGCCCGATCTCAGCCCCTTGGGCCGAACCAGCGTCACCCTCTCGGGCGGTTTGATCGTTCTGGCGGTGAGCCTTTTGGGTGGCATCGCGCTTGGCATCACCGATGCGCCCGCGCCGCTCGCCAAAGCGGCGGATGTCGAGGCGCTTCTGGTCTATGCCGTCTTCGGCATGGCGATCTCGCAGCTTCTGTGGATCATGTCGGTCGGGCGGATGGGGGTCGCGGTCGCCGCGTTCCACATCAACATATCGCCCTTCTATGTGATGGTGATCCTCTTCGCCCTTGGTGCCGCGTGGAGCTGGCCCCAATTTCTCGGTGCGGCGGTCGTTGGCCTTGGCGTTCTGATCGCCCAGCGCTAGGCTAAAAGTTCGGCTGCCGGAATGATCGGGAAGAATTCGCCGCCCGAGCGGATGCCGAACCAGTCCTCGCCCTCGACCGCCTGAGACTCGCCCAATTCGACCAGCCTGTAAAACGACTTGCGGTCGATCAGCGCCTCGAGGTTGCGGCGGATCAGGACGTAGGGTGAAGGCTCGCCGGTCGCCGGATCGCGCACCACGCGGATCGGATGTTCAGATCCTGCGATGGCCTTGTCGCCCACGTTGGTGAGAAACTCGAGCCCGCCCTCGACGGGGTCGAAATCCACCGCCACGAAAGGCGCGTCATCGACCTTGATACCGACCTTCTCGACCGGTGTGACAAGGAAATAATCGTCGCCATCCTTGCGGATGATCGAGGAGAAGAGCTTGACCAACTCGTGCCGCCCAATCGGCGTCCCCAAATAGAACCACGTCCCGTCCCGCGCGATCCGCATGTCGAGATCGCCGCAGAAGGGCGGGTTCCATAGGTGAACCGGCGGCGGACCTTTCTTGCGGGCGCTGCGGGCGGCGGCGGCGATCCCTTCGGGGGTGGCTTGTGGTTGGTCTGTCTTGCTCATACTGTTCATGCGTCCCTATCCCGGCCTAGCCTAGCCTGCGTTCTCGGCTTTGGGCAATGTCGCCCCTCTGTCAAATCCGAGCATCCCCCACCTTTGCTTGCCTCAACGTGCAATTGGTTATATTTCTTTACCAATAGCGAGGTGCGCCAATGGAAATGCCAAAGCCCAATCCTGATGTTCTGTCGAAAAAGGACAGGATTGTCAGTCGCTTGCAAGATGCGCTCCAAAACGGCGCGGTGATTCACGACGAGTCCGAAACGCGCGCATATGAGTGCGATGCGCTCTCGGCCTACCGCTGTCCGCCGCTTTGCGCCGTCCTGCCGAGCTCGACCGAAGAGGTTTCGGCCATTCTGAAGATCTGCCACGAGGAAGGCGTGCCCGTGGTCCCGCGTGGCTCGGGCACATCGCTTGCGGGGGGTGCCCTGCCTACGGCGGATGCGGTGATCCTTGGCGTGGCGCGGCTCAATGCGGTGCTGGAGACCGATTACCCCAACCGCTTCATCCGTGTGCAATCAGGGCGGACGAATCTCTCAGTTACCGGTGCGGTCGAGACCGACGGCTTCTTCTATGCCCCCGACCCCTCCTCGCAGTTGGCCTGCGCCATTGCAGGCAACATCGGCATGAACTCGGGCGGGGCGCATTGCCTCAAGTATGGCGTCACGACCAACAACCTCCTCGGCGTCACCATGGTGATGATGGACGGAACCATCATCGAGGTGGGCGGCGCGCATATGGATGCGGGCGGGCTCGACCTCTTGGGGGTGATCTGCGGCTCGGAAGGGCAGCTTGGCGTTGTCACCGAGGCAACCTTACGGATCCTGCCCAAGCCCGAAGGCGCGCGGCCTGTGCTGATCGGCTATGACAGCAACGAGGTTGCGGGGACATGCGTCTCCGACATCATCAAGGCGGGCGTGCTGCCTGTGGCCATCGAATTCATGGATCGCCCGTGTATCGAAGCGACCGAAGCTTTCGCCAAGGCCGGCTATCCGATGTGCGAGGCGCTTCTGATCATCGAGGTTGAAGGCAGCCCTGCCGAGATCGACGAACAGCTGGCCGTGATCAAAGAGATCGCCCGCCGCCACAACCCGGTCGAACTGCGCGAGGCGCAGGATGCCGACGAGGCGGCCCGCATCTGGCTGGGCCGGAAATCCGCCTTCGGCGCGATGGGCCAGATCAACGACTATATGTGTCTTGACGGGACGATCCCCGTCTCCGAATTGCCCTACGTCCTGCGCCGCATTGGCGAGATGAGCAAGGAATATGGCCTCGGCGTCGGCAACGTCTTCCACGCGGGCGATGGCAATATGCACCCTCTGATCCTTTACGATGCCAACAAGCCCGGCGATCTCGAGCTTTGCGAGGCCTTTGGCGCCGATATCCTCAAGCTTTGTGTCGAGGTCGGCGGCTGCCTGACGGGCGAGCATGGCGTCGGCATCGAGAAACGCGATCTGATGACGGTTCAATTTTCGCCCGAAGACCTCGAGGCGCAGATGCGGGTGAAGGACGTGTTCGATCCAGAATGGCTTCTCAATCCCGCCAAGGTCTTTCCGCTGGCCTCAAGCGAGGCGCGTCGCGCCCAGAGCGGGGAAGCCGCATGATCAGGCCGAATTCGGAAGAAGAACTGGCCGGCATCGTTGCTGGCGCCAAAAGGGCCTTGAGCATTCAGGGCGGCGGCACACGCGGCTTTGCCGACAATGCCACCGGCGAGCGCCTGACGTCCGCCGCGATCACGGGTATCACCCTTTATGAACCCGGCGCCTTGACGCTTGTCGCCCGCGCCGGAACGCCCGTTGAAGAGATCCGCGAGCGGCTTGCCAAGGACAACCAGCGCCTGCCGTTCGAGCCGATGGACCATCGCGCGCTTCTGGGGACCACGGGCGAGCCGACCATCGGTGGTGTCGTTGCCGCAAACGTCTCCGGCCCTCGCCGCGTGATGGTTGGCGCGGCGAGGGACTATGTGCTTGGTCTGCGCTTCGTAGACGGGCGCGGCACCGTGATCCGCAATGGCGGGCGGGTGATGAAGAACGTGACGGGCTATGACCTCGTGAAGCTCCTTTCGGGAAGCTATGGCACGCTTGGCATCCTCACCGAGGTGAGCCTCAAGGTGCTGCCGAAGGTCGCCGCAAGCGCGACCGTCGTGCTCAAGGGGCTTTCCGACGCGCAGGCCGTTGCCGCGATGGCGGCGGGCCTTGGCTCGCCCTTCGAGGTGAGTGGCGCATCGCACAATCCCGGCACTGGCGAGACCCTTCTGCGCCTAGAGGGCTTTGCAGAGTCGGTGCGCTATCGCTCTGAGCGGCTGGCAGAGTTGCTCAAACCCTTCGCCCCACCGCGGATCGAGGCCAACCCCGATGCCGTTGCCAAGCTTTGGGCCGCGATCCGCGATGTGACCGCTTTTGCCGGGAAAGACGGCGATGTCTGGCGGCTTTCGGTCAAGCCGAGCGATGCGCCCGCGCTCGTGGCGCGTGCCGGTGCCAAGCAGGCGCTCTACGATTGGGGCGGCGGTCTGGTCTGGCTTCGGGCCGAAGCCGACACCGACCTGCGCGCCAGCCTCGGCGCATTCGCGGGCCACGCGACCCTGATCCGCGCCAGCGCCGAAACCCGCGCGCGCCTTGGCGTTTTCCAGCCTGAGCCTGCGCCGCTGGCGCGGCTCTCCGCTGGCCTTCGCGCCCAGTTCGATCCCCGCGGGATCCTTAATCCCGGCATGATGGGCTGACGATGCAGACGACCTTTACCCCCGAACAGCTTACCGATCCGGGCATCCAGCGCGCCAACGAGATCCTGCGCGCCTGCGTGCATTGCGGCTTTTGCACAGCCACCTGCCCGACCTATCAGGTCTTGGGCGACGAGCTCGATAGCCCGCGTGGCCGTATCTATCTCATCAAGGATATGCTCGAGAACGAGCGTATCCCCGATGCCAAGACGGTCGGCCATATCGACCGCTGCCTCTCGTGCCTTGCCTGCATGAGCACCTGCCCCTCGGGCGTGCACTATATGCACCTGATCGACCACGCCCGCGCCTATGTGGAAAACCACTACAAACGTCCGCTGACCGATCGCGCCCTGCGCTGGGTCTTGGCACGGATCCTGCCCTATCCCGGGCGGTTCCGCCTCGCCCTTCTCGCGGCCAAGATCGGCCGGCCCTTCGCCCGCCTCCTGCCCGATCCGCGCCTGCGGGCGATGATCGCCATGGCGCCGAAGCGCATCCCGCCAGTGAGCCGCAACGACGATCCGCAAAGTTTCGCGCCCATCGCCCCCCGCAAGATGCGTGTGGCGCTGATGACGGGCTGCGCGCAGAAGGCGCTCAACACAGATATCAACGACGCGACGATCCGGCTCCTCACACGCCTTGGCTGCGAAGTGGTGATCGCCGAGGGCGCGGGCTGTTGCGGGGCGCTGACCCATCACATGGGAAAGGAAGACGAAAGCCACGCGACCGCGGCGAAGAACATCCGCGCATGGGCGGCCGAGATGGATGGCGACGGGCTTGATGCCATCGTCATCAACACCTCAGGCTGCGGCACCACGGTCAAGGACTATGGGCATATGTTCCGCAACGAGCCGCTCGCGGCCGATGCGGCGCGGGTCTCGAAGATCGCGATGGATGTGAGCGAAGTTCTCTCCAGGCTCGATTTCCCCGCCTCGCCAGCCGCACAGGAAATGCGCGTGGCCTATCACGCGGCCTGTTCGCTCCAGCACGGGCAGAAGATCAAGACCCTGCCGAAAGACCTTTTGAAAAAGGCCGGTTTCACGGTTCTCGAACCTGCCGACCCGCACCTCTGCTGCGGCTCTGCCGGCACCTATAACCTGATGCAGCCCGAGATCTCCGGCCAGCTGAAGGCCCGCAAGGTCCGCACGCTCGAGGCGCTTACCCCCGATGTCATCGCAGCCGGCAACATCGGCTGCATGATGCAGATCGGTTCGGGCACCGGTGTTCCGGTGGTCCACACGGTCGAGCTTCTGGATTGGGTCACCGGCGGGCCGATCCCGCCGACGATGGGCGAGCACGGGCGGCCCAAGTCGGATATTCCAATTCTGCGCTGATGGCGTAAGCTGGCCTCGGCCCCGCAGCAAGACGGGGCGTCGAGGACGACAGGATGATCCCTCTCATTCGCTCGCTTACATTTTGGCTCTGCCTCGCTTCCGGCGTGGCGGCGCAAGGTTCTGGCTTGGTGTCCCTGCAAACGGGTCAGGCCGGGCGCGGTTGGGAAGGTGTCGGGCGCGTCGACATCGACGGCAAGGGCTTTTGCAGCGGAGCGCTTATTTCGGAAGACCTCGTCCTGACGGCAGCCCACTGTCTTATCGACAAAGACGGCACACAGATCGCGGCCAACCGCTTCCATTTTCTCGCAGGCCTGCGCACGGGCCGCGCCGAAGCCTATCGCGATGTGCGGCGGGCGGTGGCGCACCCTGCCTACGTCCTCCGCACCGGACGCAAAAGCACCGAGGCCGTTCCATTCGATCTGGCCCTTCTTGAGTTGAGCCAGCCTATCCGCACCTCGAAGGTCGCGCCTTTTCCGATTTCCGGCGATGTGGAAAGCGCCGACGAACTTGCCGTTGTGTCCTACGCCCGTGACCGCGACACGGCCTCATCGCTGCAAGACCTCTGCGGCGTGATCGCCGTTCAGGACGGGATCGTGATCATGGATTGCGATGCCGATTTCGGCGCAAGCGGCGCGCCGGTGTTTGCGGTTCGGGGTGGCGTGGCGCAGGTGGTTTCTATCATCTCGGCCATGGCCATGCTCGAAGATCAGCCTGTCAGCATCGGCCCCGACCTTGGCGCGGCGTTCGAAGACCTGATGACCCACTTCACCGAATCCGCCCCCGTTTGGTCGAGTGGCGGCCAGAGGGTCATCACCCCCGGCGAGCGCACCGACACGGGCGCGAAATTCGTCCAGCCCTAGGCTCTTGAAAGGGTCCGAAGCCGCCCCCAAATCATGAGGACCGAGGTGCCAATCGGGCCTCGGATCACTGCCTGTCCCTTCGGGAAGGCCCAACGTTGTCGCTCACTGGAGGATAACCCATGCGCACATTTGATCTCACGCCCCTTTACCGTTCCACTGTCGGATTCGACCAAATCGCCGACCTGATGGACCGCGTTTTCGCCAGCGAAACCCCTGGCCAGAGCTACCCCCCCTATAACATCGAGAAGACCGCCGAAGACGGCTGGCGCATCTCGATCGCCGTTGCCGGCTTTGCCGACGAAGACCTCGCCGTCGAGGTCCGCGAGAACACCCTCTTCGTCTCGGGCCGCAAGTCCGCCGAAGACGAAGCCCGCGTGTTCCTGCATCGCGGCATTGCGACCCGCGCCTTCGAGCGCCGCTTCCACCTTGCCGACCATGTGCATGTGAAAGGCGCGAGCCACGAGAACGGGATGCTCAACATCGACCTGCAGCGCGAAGTGCCCGAGGCCCTCAAGCCGCGCCGAATTGAAATTGCTGGCGCCTCGCCGGTCGAGCGCGATTTAGTGGATGCCAAGGCCGTTAACTAATCCAATAAGTTGAACGGACGACAAACGCGGGCTCTCAGCCCGCGTTTTTTTTGTGCAAGTGCCACTCTGAAGACTTGGCAGGATTGGATTTGCCCCCCTAGTCTGATCGAGCCGCACAAGAATATGGATCATGATGCGCCACGTCACCGATTTACCGCGCGAAGTCATGGAGATTCCCGATCAGGGGATCATTCTAAGTGATGGGTGCCGGCTGTCGGCGCGGATCTGGCTGCCGAAGGATGCCCCTCTTGATCCTGTTCCGGCGGTTCTTGAATACATCCCCTACCGCAAGCGCGACGGAACCCTGCCGCGCGACGAGCTGATGCATCCCTATTTCGCCGGACACGGCTATGCCGCCGTGCGGGTGGATATGCGCGGCAATGGCGACAGCGAAGGGCTGATGGCCGACGAATACACCGAACAGGAATTGTCGGATGCCTGCGAGGTGATTGCGTGGCTTGCCGCGCAGCCGTGGTGCTCGGGCAAGGTCGGCATGATGGGAAAGAGCTGGGGTGGGTTCAATTGCCTGCAGACAGCGGCGCTGCGCCCTCCGGCGCTGAAGGCCGTGGTGACAGTTTGCTCAACCACCGACCGCTTTGCCGACGACATACATTTCAAGGGCGGCTGCCTTCTGGGCGAAAACCTCGGCTGGGGCGCGGTCATGCTTTCCTTCTCCTCACGCCCGCCCGATCCGATGCTGCGCAACGACTGGCGCGACGACTGGATGCGGCGGCTCGAGAACGAGCCGTTCCTGTCGCCCCTTTGGGCCAGCCACCAGTCGCGCGATGGGTATTGGAAGCACGGGTCGGTCTGCGAGGATTACAGCGCGATCGAGGCGCCGGTTCTGTCGATCGGCGGCTGGGCCGACAACTATATGAACACGGTCTCGCATCTGGTCTCGAACCTCTCGGTTCCGGCCAAGGGGATCGTCGGCCCATGGGTGCACCAGTATCCACACACCGCCGTGCCCGGCCCGCAGATCGGCTTTCTGCAAGAGGCGCTGCGCTGGTGGGATCGGTGGCTGAAGGACATTCCGAACGGGGCCGAAGATGACCCGGCCTATCGGGCCTACCTTCTCGACAGCGCCCCGCCCGATGCCAACGCGGGCGACCGGCCCGGCGTCTGGCTGGCCGAGCAGGACTGGCCAAGTGCGCGGACGAGCGAAGCGACACTGCACCTGACCGATGGCGGCCTCGCCCTCGAGGCAGGAGCGTTGTCGAAAACGGTCTCGACGCCCCAACATCTGGGAATGCACACGGGCGAGTTTTTCCCCATGGGCCGCAATGCCGAGATGCCCGGCGACCAGCGGCCCGACGATGCGCTTTCGGTCTGTTTCGACACCGCTCCGCTTGGAGCACCACTTGCTCTGCTCGGCGCGCCGGTGATCGAGCTCGTCCTGACAACCGACAGCCCCCGCGCCTTCATTGCGGCCCGCCTGTGCGACGTAGCGCCCGACGGCTCTTCGGTTCGCATCTGCCACGGTATTCTCAACCTGTCGCACCGCGACAGCATGGAGCATCCCTCCGACCCAGCCCCCGGCGAACCGCTGGCGATCCGCCTCACCCTCGACCAGACCGGCTATCGCCTTGCCGCAGGTCATCGTCTGAGGCTCGCCCTTTCGACGACCTACTGGCCGTTCGTCTGGCCTTCGGCCGAGGCTGCGACGCTTGCTCTTTTGTCGGGCCAGCTGACTTTGCCCGTTCACCCCGGCGCGGAGATCGACGAATGGGCATTCCCGCCGGCAGAGGCGGCGCGCCCTGCCAACCTTCTGACGCTTCGCGAGGGCGCGTCCTCTCGCTCGATCGACCATGACTTGATCACGGGAATCCACCGTCTGATCGTCGCCAACGACGAGGGCGCCACCGAAAACCTTGATCACGGGCTTTGCACCGCTGAGTCCAGTCACGAGGTCTGGTCAATCCAAAGTGATGACCCACTTTCAGCGCGGGTCGATATTGTCTGGAATCAGGAGCTTTGTCGCGGTGCGTGGCGCGTCGCCACCGAGGCTTCGGCTTCGATGTGGGCCGACAAAGAGATGTTGCATATGCAGGCGAAGATCATCGCCAAGGAGGGTGGTCACGAAGTTTTCGCAAGGGAATTCAAGGATTCAGTAGCCAGAGACCACCTCTAGGGGCCACAATCATGAAAGATTGTTGCCGCGTCGAGAGAATCGCGGTTATTGATTGGTCAATCAATAAAACTATCAGGGAGACTAACATGAACGACGAACTCAAATACCTCGCTGGGCGGGCCGCCCAGGGCCGGGTCAGCCGCCGTGCCTTCATGGGCCGCGCTGCTGCACTCGGCATCAGTGCCGGTATGGCCGGCAATATGCTGGCCTCGGCCGTGTCCGCTCAGGGCGCTGTCAAGGGCGGCACCCTGCGGATCGGCTCTGTCGGCGGGGAAAGCACCAACAGCCTCGATCCGGCACTCGCCGCAAGCCAGGTTCCCTATCACAACCTGCACCAGTTCGGTGAAACGCTGGTCGAAGTGAAGGCCGACGGCAGCATCGGCTACCGCCTTGCCGAGTCGGTTGAATCCACCCCCGACGCGAAGACGTGGATGTTCAAGATGCGCAGCGGCGTCGAATTCCACAACGGCAAGACCGTGACCGCCGAAGACGCGATGCGCACGATGGAGCGTCATTCGAACGACGACGCACAGTCGGGCGCCCTTGGCATCATGCGCGGCATCGAGTCGATGAAAGTTGACGGCGACGTGTTCTCCGTCACCCTGTCGACCCCCAATGCCGACCTTCCCTACCTCTTGGCCGACTATCACCTGCAGATCCAGCCGGATGGCGGCTTTGACGATCCGGGCGCGGGCATTGGCGCTGGCGCCTATATGCTCGAGGCCAACGAGCCCGGCGCACGGCACCTCTGGAAGAAGAACCCCAACTACTGGGACGACAGCCGCGGCCATGTCGACGAGGTCGAGATCCTCGTCATCAACGATGCAACCGCCCGTATGGCGGCGCTTCAGTCGGGTCAGGTCCATATCGTCAACCGCGTCGACCCCAAGGTGGCCCAGCTTCTCGGCCGCTCGCCGGGCGTGCAGGTCGTCAACGTGGGCGGTCCGGGCCACTATGTGTTCATCATGCACTGTGACACCGAGCCCTTTGCCAACAATGACCTGCGGATGGCGCTGAAACTGGCGATCAACCGTCAGGAGATGGTCGACAAGATCCTCAACGGCTATGGCACGGTCGGCAACGATTTCCCGATCAACGCGGCCTATCCGCTCTTTGACGAGACGATCCCGCAGCGCGAATACGATCCCGCAGCGGCCGCCGAATACTACAAGAAGTCGGGCCATGATGGTTCGCCGATCGTGCTGCGCGTCGCAGACGGTGCCTTCCCGGGCGCTGTTGAAGCCGCCCAGCTCTATCAGCAGTCGGCCGCTGCCGCTGGTATCCCGCTTGAGATCAAGCGCGAGCCCAACGATGGCTACTGGTCGGATGTCTGGAACGTCCAGCCGTTCTGCGCCTCCTACTGGGGTGGCCGGCCGGTGCAGGACCAGATGTATTCGACGGCCTATCTGTCGACCGCAGACTGGAACGACACCCGCTTCAACGACCCGCATTTCGACGAGCTTCTGCTGTCGGCCCGTGCCGAACTGGATCTCGGCAAGCGCAAGGGCATCTACAGCGAGATGGCCCATATCATGCGTGACGAAGGCGGCCTGATCTGCCCGATGTTCAACGACTATGTCGATGGACTGTCAGACAAGATCCAAGGTTGGGAAAAAGACGGCACCGGCGAACTCATGGGTGGCCGTGCCAGCCAGGTATGTTGGTTGGCCTAACCGGGTGAAAGGTATGCACCCGATTGTAAAACTCCTGTCCCAGCGCATCGCGCTGGGACTCCTCCTGATCCTTGCCACATCGGCCCTGATCTTTGCAGGAACCCAGATCCTTCCCGGCGACGTGGCACAGTCCATTCTAGGGCAGTCCGCGACCCCTGAAGCCCTCGCCAACCTGCGAGAAGAGCTCGGGCTCAACGAACCTGCCCTGACCCGCTATTTCGACTGGCTCCTGGGCGCGCTGCACGGCGATCTCGGCACCGCGCTGACCAATGGCAAAGACATTGCCTCCTCGATGACCGGCCGGCTTGGCAATACCCTATTTCTCGCATTCTGGGCCGCGATCATCGCTGTCCCGCTTGCGCTTGTCCTCGGCCTCGTTGCCGCGCGATACGCGGGGCGCTGGCCGGACAAGCTCATCTCGGGCGTCACGCTCGCCACGATCTCCCTGCCGGAATTCGTCGTCGGCTATATCGTGATGTATATCTTCGCTGTGAATTACCGGCTGTTTCCGTCTACGTCGGTCATCTACGACAGCATGACCCTTTGGGAAAAGCTGAACGCCATTGCCCTGCCGGTGATCGTTCTGGTGCTCGTGGTCCTTGCGCATATGATGCGGATGACGCGGGCCGCGATCCTCAACGTGATGCAATCGCCCTATGTCGAGACGGCCGAACTCAAGGGCCTGCGTCCCGCGACGATCATCTCGCGCCACGCCTTCCCCAATGCGATTGCGCCGGTGGTGAACGTGGTGATGCTCAACCTCGCCTATCTCGTAGTCGGTGTTGTCGTTGTCGAGGTGGTGTTCGTCTATCCGGGCATCGGCCAGTATCTCGTTGACCACGTCTCCAAGCGCGACGTGCCGGTGGTTCAGGCCTGCGGCCTTGTCTTCGCGGCCGTCTATATTGGCCTGAATATCCTGGCCGATGTGATCTCTATTCTGACCAATCCCCGACTGAGGCACCCGAAATGAGACGGATCCCAATCTCCGCCCTTATCGGCCTGTTTTTCACAGCCCTGTTCTTTCTAAGCGCGATCTTTGCCGATTTCATCGCCCCCTACGGCATGGCCGAGGTCGTTTCCAATTCCATCTGGGATCCCATGTCGCGCGATCACCTTCTGGGCACCGACGCGCTTGGCCGGGACATGCTCAGCCGAATGATCTATGGCGGCCAGACCACGATCTATATCGCGACACTGGCGACGATCCTGAGCTTCACTCTCGGCTCGGTCCTTGGGTTCACCGCAGCAACACTTGGCGGCTGGATTGACCAGGCCCTCTCGCGCCTTGTCGATCTGGTCATGTCTGTGCCTTCGCTCATCCTCGCGCTGGTCGTTCTTTCGGTCATGCCGGTTTCGACGACTATCCTGATCCTTGTTATGGGCCTGCTCGATTCAACCCGCGTCTTCCGCCTGAGCCGTGCTGTCGCCGTCGACATCACTGTGATGGACTATGTCGAGGCCGCCCGCCTGCGCGGCGAGGGCACCCGCTGGATCGTCTTCCGCGAAATCCTTCCCAACGCCCTCTCGCCCTTGGTGGCCGAGTTGGGCTTGCGCTTCATCTTTGCAGTGCTTTTCATCTCGACGCTTTCCTTCCTCGGCCTCGGCGTTCAGCCGCCTCTGGCCGACTGGGGCGGCATCGTGAAGGAGAACAAGGAAGGCCTCGTCTACGGCATCCCCGCGGCCCTCGTGCCTGCGGTGGCCATCGCCGCCCTCGCGATCTCGGTCAACCTCGTTGCCGACTGGGTTCTCAACCGCACGACCAGCCTGAAAGGAGGCCGCGGTGCCTGAGACCCTGCTCGACATCAAGAACCTCAAGATCGAAGCCACCGTCTATCCGCCGGGCGAAGACCCGCACGACATCACCATCGTCGAGGGCGTGTCGGTCGGCCTCGAAGGCGGCAAAGTGCTTGGCCTCATCGGCGAATCCGGCGCTGGAAAGTCGACCATCGGCCTGTCGGCGATGGCCTATGGCCGCGGCGGCGTGCGGATCACCGGCGGCGAGGTCACGCTCAACGGCCGCGATATCCTCAAGCTCGGCCCCAAGGGCCTGCGCGGCCTGCGCGGTCGGGAAGTGACCTATGTGGCGCAATCCGCTGCCGCCTCGTTCAACCCGGCCAAGCGGCTCATGGAACAGGTGATCGAGGCCACGCTCAAACACGGCCTTTGCGGCCGCTCTGAGGCCGAAGCTCGCGCCGTCAAGCTCTTCCGCAAGCTCGGCCTGCCCAACCCTGAAACCATCGGCAACCGCTATCCCCACCAGGTCTCGGGCGGCCAGCTGCAGCGGGTGATGACGGCCATGGCCCTCTGCCCCGAGCCGAGCCTCGTGATCTTTGACGAACCCACCACCGCGCTTGACGTGACAACCCAGATCGACGTCTTGGCGGCGATCAAAGAGGCGATCCGCGATACCGGCGTTGCAGCGCTCTATATCACCCACGATCTTGCCGTCGTGGCGCAGGTCTCGGATCACATCCTCGTTCTGCGCAATGGCAACAAGGTCGAATACGGCCCCGTCAAGCAGATCATCGAAGACCCGCACGAGGACTATACCCGCGCGCTCGTCTCCGTCCGCTCGATCGACCACGAGGAGAAGAAGCCCGCCGAGCCCGTGCTGCGCGTCGACAACGTCACCGCCCGCTATAAGGGAACAAACTTCGACGTGCTGTCGAATGTGAGCGTCGACGTCGCCCCCGGCCAGACCCTCGCCATCGTCGGCGAAAGTGGCTCGGGCAAATCGACCCTCGCCCGCGCGATCACCGGCCTTTTGCCGCCTTCGGCAGGGCGGATCACATTTGCGGGCCGCACGCTGACCCCTGATCTAAAGACCCGCAGCAAAGACGACCTGCGCGAATTGCAGATGATCTATCAAATGGCCGATGTTGCGATGAACCCGCGCCAGACCGTCGGCACCATCATCGGCCGCCCGCTCGAATTCTACTTTGGCCTCAGGGGCGAGGAAAAGCATAAGCGCGTGCAAGAGCTTCTCGATCAGATCGAGATGGGCAAAGGCTTCATCGACCGCTACCCGGCCGAGCTTTCGGGTGGACAGAAACAGCGCGTCTGCATCGCCCGCGCATTGGCGGCCAAGCCCAAGCTCATCATCTGCGACGAGGTCACCTCGGCCCTCGACCCGCTGGTGGCAGACGGTATCCTCAAGCTCCTCCTCGAACTTCAGGCGCAGGAAGGCGTGGCCTATCTTTTCATCACCCACGATCTTGCTACGGTCAAAGCCATCGCCGACAGCATCGCCGTGATGTATCGCGGCAAGGTCGTCCGCTATGGACCAAAGACACAGGTGCTGACCCCGCCCTTCGACGACTACACCGATCTTCTTCTGTCGTCGGTCCCGGAAATGCGCCTCGGCTGGCTTGAACACGTCATCGAAACCCGCAAGATGGAGAGCGCCGGCAACTGATCCGGCCCTCCCGAACCCGAAGGCTGCCCCTCATGAACAAACTCCTGCTCATCATCCTTGATGGTGTTCCCTACGACAATTGGCGCCGCCTCTTCGGCAACCTCGAAGGCTGGGTGCAGGCCGGCGAGGCCCAGGTCTGGCGGATGCGCTCGGTGCTGCCGTCGATCTCGGCGACCTGTTATGCCTCGATCCACACCGGCATCTCGCCGCAGGTCCACCATGTCTATGGCAACGAATTCGTGCGCCGCCTCGATGTGCCGGACGTGTTCTCCGAAGTAACCCGCGCGGGCGGCCTGACTGGCGCCGTGGCGCATAGCTTCTGGTCCGAATTCTTCAATCGCCACCCCTTCGATTTCGTCAACGACATCGAATACGACGAGCCGGGTCAAAGCCCGATCAGTCATGGCCGATTTCACACGATGACCGGCTACGGCCACAACAACCAGATGACCCCTTCCGACGTCGATCTTTTCGCAACGCTCACCATGCTGTGCGAAAAGAAGGGGATAGACTACGGGATGCTGCATACCTGCACGCTTGACAGCATGGGCCACCGTTTCGGCCACGACAACACGCCGATGGACAACGCCTGCGAGGCGGTCGACGTGATGCTGCAACCCTTCCTCAAGCGCTGGCGCGATGCTGGCTACGAGGTGATCGTCACCGCCGATCACGGCCAATCAATTCGTGGCCACCACGGCGGCACGGGCAGCGATCAGCAAGATTTTGCGCTCTACTATTTCGGCCCGGCCAAAGGCCCCGCGCCCGACGCCCTGCTCGACCAGCTCCAGCTCGCCCCGACGATCCTCAAGCGCATGGGTGTGCCGATCCCCGCTACGATGACCGCCAAGCCGTTCCTCTCGTAAGGCTTCTTTTGGCCGAAAATACTCCGGGGTGAATGCCCGAAGGGCAGAGGGGCAGCGCCCCTCCCCCTAATGCGCCTCGGCCCAGTTCGATCCGCGCCCGGCATCGACCGAAAGCGCCACATCCATCTTCACGGCAGGGGCTGCTGCCCCTTCCATGATCTCGCGCGCGACACCGATAAGATCATCCGCAGCCGCCTCGTCGACTTCGAACAAAAGCTCGTCATGCACCTGCAAGAGCATCTTGGCAGGCAAATGCGCAATCGCCCCATCCATCCGGATCATCGCCCGCCTAATCACATCCGCTGCCGTGCCTTGGATCGGCGCGTTGATCGCCGCGCGGCGGGCAAAGCCGGCGCCCGGCCCTTTGGCGCCAATCTCGGGCGTGTGGATCTTGCGGCCAAAGAGGGTCTGCACAAAGCCGTTCTCCTTGGCGAAGGCCACGGTGTTGTCCATATAGGCGCGGATGCCGGGGAAGCGCTCGAAATAGCGGTCGATAAACCCCTGCGCCTGATCCCGCGGGATGCGCAGGTTGCGGGCAAGGCCGAAGCCCGAAATCCCATAGATCACGCCAAAGTTGATGGCCTTGGCCTGCCGCCGGATATCCGGCGTCATCTGATCAAGCGGCACGTCAAACATCTCGGATGCCGTCATCGCGTGAATATCATGCCCCTCGCGGAACGCCATCTTCAGCGCGTCGATCCCCGCCACATGGGCAAGAATGCGAAGCTCGATCTGGCTATAATCGAGGCTGACCAGAACCTTGCCCTTCTCCGCCACGAAAGCTTCGCGGATGCGGCGGCCCTCTTCGGTCCTGACCGGAATATTCTGCAGGTTGGGATCGGTCGAGGCGAGGCGGCCGGTGTTGGCGCCTGCGATGGAATAGGAGGTATGGACCCGCCCCGTCTCGGGATTGATATGATCCTGCAAAGCGTCCGTATAGGTCGATTTCAGCTTCGCCAACTGCCGCCAGTCGAGCACCTTGCCGGGCAACTCATGCTCGGTCGCCAAATCCTCAAGCACATCCGCACCGGTCCCATAGGCCCCGGTTTTGCCCTTCACGCCGCCCGGAAGGGCCATCTCGTCGAACAGGATCTCGCCCAGCTGCTTGGGGCTGCCCACGTTGAAGGGGCGTCCCGCGAGTTTCTGAATCTCATCCTCAAGCCCCGCCATCGACTGGGCAAATGCGTTGGACATCCGGCTCAGCGTATCGCGGTCAACCTTGATCCCCGCCATCTCCATCCGCGCCAGAACCGGCACGAGCGGCCGCTCAAGCGTCTCATAAACGGTGGTGACGCGCTTGCGGTGCAGCTGCGGCTTGAAGGTCTCCCACAGCCGCAGGGTCACGTCCGCATCCTCAGCGGCATAGCGCACGGCATCGGCCACGGGCACGCGATCAAAGGTGATCGCCGATTTGCCCGAGCCCAGAAGGGTTTTGATCTCGATCGGGATATGGCCGAGATACTGCTCGCTCAGAAGGTCCATCCCGTGATTATGCAGGCCTGCGTTCATCGCATAGGACATGAGCATCGTATCGTCGATCGGCGCGACGGTGATGCCATTGCGGGCAAAAATCTTGGCGTCGTACTTGATGTTCTGCCCGATCTTGAGGATGGTCTCGTCCTCGAGCACGGGCCCCAGCATATCGAGGCATTCGTTCAGCCCCATCTGCCCATCGGCCAGTGCTACGCCCCCGAAGAGATCGTCAGCGGCCGAGGCCTTATGCGTCAGCGGGATATAACAGGCCTGCCCCGGCTCGACGCAGAGCGAGATGCCGACAAGCTCGGCGCGCATCTCGTCAAGGCTCGTGGTCTCGGTATCGACAGCGACATAGCCGCGCCCGCGGATCCGGTCGATCCAGACCTGAAGGGCCGCGGCATCGGCCACGCATTCATAGGTGTCGGGCTCAAAAGGAAGCGCCTTGGGCGCCTCGGGCTCTGAGATCGGATCGGCCCCTTGCGGGGTCGTATCCATCACCGCCGGCGGCTCGACGCCGAGCTTGTCGGCCACGCGCTTGAGGATGGTGCGGAATTCCATCTCGGCGAGAAAGCCAAAGAGGGCATCGGGCTCGGGATCACGCACTTCAAGATCGTCGAGGGTGAAATCGAGGGGCGTCTCGCAATCGAGCGAAACGAGCCGCTTGGAAAGCTCGATCTGCTCGCGGTTGACGATCAGGGTCTCGCGGCGCTTGGGCTGGGGAATTTCCTCGGCGCGGTTCAGAAGGCTTTCGAGATCGCCAAACTCGTTGATGAGAAGCGCCGCCGTCTTGATGCCGATGCCCGGCGCGCCGGGAACGTTATCGACGCTGTCGCCCGCCAGCGCCTGCACATCGATCACCCGCTCGGGGCCGACGCCGAACTTCTCGATCACGCCCTCGCGGTCGATCCGCTTGTTCTTCATTGGATCGAACATCTCGACCCCATTGCCCACAAGCTGCATCAGGTCCTTGTCGGAACTGATGATCGTCACCCGCCCGCCCGCATCCCGCGCCTTATGGGCGAGCGTGGCGATGATATCGTCGGCCTCGTAGCCTTCGATTTCCTTGCAGGCGATGTTGAAGGCCTCGGTGGCGCGGCGGGTCAGCGGAAACTGCGGGATCAGGTCTTCGGGCGCGGGCGGCCGGTTGGCCTTGTATTTGTCATAGAGGTCATTGCGGAAGGAGCGCCCCGAATAGTCGAAGATCACCGCCACATGGGTCGCGGCATCGCTGCCCGAGTTGTTCTCGACATAGCGCTGGAGCATGGTCACAAAGCCCGACACCGCACCCACCGGCAGGCCGTCGGACTTGCGCGTGAGCGGCGGCAGCGCGTGATAGGCGCGGAAGATGAAGGCCGAGCCGTCGATCAGGTGCAGGTGGCAGCCTTTGCCAAAGGTCATCGCGCGCTCCCCCGTAATCTTGCGTTCGACAGTCATGCCACCTTTGCGGACCTGCTTCCAGCCCCGAGGGCGGCCCGATTGCACGCGCCTTTGCATCTATGCCGTGCTAGGGTCGGGAGGCAGATCCCCTGCAAGAGGCTTTCCAGATGACCAAAGCCGCGCCCATCCCGACGCTTGTTCCCCACAACCAGGACCGCAACGCAAACCCCTTTGCATTTCTCAATGGCGAGTTTCATCTCAAGGTGTCCTCTGCCGATACAGGTGGCAGGGCAACCGTCTTTGACACGATCCGCCATACGCCGGGCGGCCCGCCCCTGCATGTTCACCACGATCAGGACGAATGGTTCCTCGTAACAGAAGGGCAATTCGATATTCGAGTGGGCGATAGCCTATTCGCTCTGAAGCCGGGCGACTCGGTTCTTGCACCCAAGGGCATTCCGCACAGCTTTCGCAACACCACCCAGACAGGCCGCATCATGGTGACGTTCCTACCTGCCGGGACGATGGAAGAGTTTTTCGCAGCCGGAAGCACGGGCGGGCAGATGAGCCCGCCTGAATTCGCCAAGCTATTCGCAATGCACGGGATGCAGGTTGTCGGGCCGCCTCTTTAAGCGGCGCTGTCCTTTGCATCGACCGGAGTTCCGTGAACGAAGCGGCAGTCGCAATAGGGGCATTCGACCCAGCCCTTGTCGTGCGGGATCGTCAGCCAGACGCGCGGATGGCCCAAAGCCCCTTCGCCACCGTCACAGGCCACACGCCAGGTTTCGACGATCTTGGTTTCAGGGGCGGGAATGGTCATTGCAATGCCTTCATCTGTTGCCGCCGGGCGCTGGCCCGCATAGATCAGGCTAGTGTATAACAACGAGCCGCACCGGCAAGACTGGAAAGCCCCTCAATGACCGAGAACGCCATCGAAATCACCGGCCTTCGCAAGACCTATCGCGGTTCGGCGAAATCGGGGCCGAAAGAGGCGCTCAAGGGCATCGACCTGACGATCCCGCGCGGCATGATCTTTGGTCTTCTGGGGCCGAACGGAGCCGGTAAATCGACGATCATCAATATCCTCGCGGGCCTTGTGAACAAGACCTCGGGGCAGGTGCGAATCTGGGGCTTTGATCAGGACGTGAACCCGCGCCAATCGCGGGCGTCGATCGGCGTGATGCCGCAGGAACCGAACCTCGACCCCTTCTTCACCCCGCGCCAGAGCCTCGAGGTGCAGGCCGGCCTTTACGGCGTGCCGGCCGCCCAGCGCAAGACCGACGAGATCCTCGACCTTATCGGCCTCACCGACAAGGCCGGCGCCTACGCCCGCACCCTTTCGGGCGGGATGCGGCGGCGGCTCCTTTTGGGCAAGGCCTTGGTGCATACGCCGCAAATCCTCGTGTTGGACGAACCCACGGCAGGCGTCGATATCGAACTGCGCAATATGCTCTGGGCCAATGTCCGCAAGCTCAACGAGCAAGGCATGACGATCATCCTCACGACCCACTACCTCGAAGAGGCCGAGGCGATGTGTGACGAGATCGCCATCATCAACCACGGCACGCTTGTCACCCGCGACACCACCGCCAACCTGATCGGCCGGATCGACGCCAAGACGATGGTGATCGTGCCCGAAGCGCCCGCCGCCCTGCCCGGCCTGCCCGAAGGGGTCGAGGGCCGGCTCCGCGACGATGGTGCGCTCGAGTTCACCTATCGGACAACGCAGGTTCCGGCCGAAGCCGTCTTGGCGGCTGTCCGCAATGCGGGGATCGCCATTCGCGATGTGAAAACGCAGGAAGCCAACCTCGAGGATGTGTTCCTCTCGCTGACCGCCGGAGCGCACGGGCGGGGCTAGTCGCCCAGCTTGGCATGGATTTCCTGAAGGTCGAGTTCGCCCGTCGGCATCTTGTTGGCCGGGTTTTCGAAATCATAGCGGAAAAGCTGAAAGTCTTTTTTGTAGATCTCGAACATCAGGTGCATCGACAGATCGTCGAAATACTCCTCGACCGGATGTGCACGCTTCGGCCCGTGGCCCTCGCTCTCGTTGAAGCGGGGGATCTTCTTCAGATCGACCTTGTGCGGCGTTTCCACCGCATCGAGCACCTTCTGCATCCCGGGATTGAAATCCTCGGTCCAGAAGATCTGGTCATAGCGGCCGCCGTTGACGATGAAGGTCGAGACATGGCCCGACATGGCCGACCAGTGGATGTCGGGCTCCATCGGGCGGCGCCAGCGGATGGTGTCGCGGGTGAAGAGAAGGAAGCGGCGAAAGCTCTTGATCTGGTCAAACTCGAACCCGTCCTCGGGGCTTCCGACCTCGATCCCGTATTTCTGGATCAGCATCGGCACAAGGTTGCCGCGATAGCGTTTGCCGTTGCGCTGGATGCCGCAGATCTTGTCGAAGAAGGACGACAGGATCCGCGTGTAGGGGTTTCTGACGCAGGTGAAGGTCTGCGATTTGTGGGATTTGACGTTGGCCTCGATCAGCGGCTGGCTCGCCTCTTGTGCCCACTTGTGCAGGCCTTCGGTCGAGTCGTGGATATCCCCATCGAAAAAGCGGCCGTGATCCGAATAGAACATGATCTGGCCGATCGTTGAACACGCACACTTTGGAACAACCCGATAGACCATGCTTTCGCTTTCGGTCATCCAGGTACCTGGAAATCCCATCTACCTCAAACTCCGTTGCCGATCAGACTGTTGCTGCGGCACTTTCCGAATTATCTTTACCTAACAGAACAAACTAAGGGTGTTTATTCAACGTTTGTTCGGTCTATCAAGAAGAAACTGAACGGGCCGCAAGCGGGTAATTGTTTCTTATATGGCAAAGATCGCCTTCATCCTCCTCTGCCACAAGGATCCCGAGGCGGTTATCCAGCAGGCCGAGATGCTCTCGGCTGTTGGCGATTACATATCTATCCACTTCGACGCGAATTCGAGCGAAAGCGATTTTGGGAAGATCGAACGAGGGCTTGCCAACAATCCCAACGTCGCTTTTGCCAAGAAGCGGGTGAAATGTGGCTGGGGCGAGTGGAGCCTTGTGGAAGCAACGCTCAGCGCTGTTGAGACCGCGCTTGATGCATTTCCGAGGGCGACCCATTTTTATATGCTGTCGGGCGACTGTTTGGCGATCAAGTCCGCCGAATATGCCCATACATTTCTTGATTCAGAAGAGGCGGACTTTATCGAAAGTTTCGATTTCTTCACTAGCGATTGGATCAAGACCGGGATGAAAGAAGACCGCCTGATCTATCGCCATTGGTTCAATGAAAGAAAGCACAAGCAGCTGTTCTATTGGTCATTCTGGGCTCAGCGACGGCTTGGACTGAAGCGGGCGATCCCGAAGGACATCGAGGTCCAGATCGGCAGCCAGTGGTGGTGCCTGCGGCGCCTGACGGTAGAGCGGATCGTAGAGTTCACCCGCAAGCGGCCCGACGTGATGCGGTTTTTCCGAACGACTTGGATTCCTGACGAGACCTTCTTTCAGACACTGGTCCGACACCTAGTCCCCGATGCCGAAATCCGCACCAGAACGCTGACGTTCTTGATGTTTACCGACTATGGAATGCCGGTTGTTTTCTGCAACGATCACTATGATCTCTTGCTGGGGCAGGATGCGCTTTTTGCGCGCAAGATCAGCCCCGAGGCCAAAGAGCTCAAAAAGCGGCTCGGCCGACTTTACGCCTCTGGACGGACGGATTTTCGGATCTCCGACGAGGGCCGCAGCCTCTTCTCGTTTCTCACCGGTCGCGGTCGGATCGGGCGGCGCTTTGCCGCACGGTTTTGGGAATCGGAAGGCAGTCTTGGGCGTGACCGCGAGCTTCTGATCATCGCCTCAAAGAAATGGCACGTTGGCAAGCGGCTATTGGAAGCGATCCAGACAGCCACAGGGCTCCAGGGAATTGCCTATCTCTTCAACGAGGAAGCCACCCCGCTTCCTGATTTGGGCGGCATTCAAACCTCGCTTGGCAAACGCACCCGCCATCGCCGTGCGCTGATGCGGATGCTGTTCGACTATTATGCGACCGACCGTCTGGTGATCTGCCTCGACACTTCCTCGATCGACCTCATTCAGGATTTCTTCACGGATCGCTCCAAGACACGCCTTCTGGAAATCGAATGCGAATTCTCGGATGACTATCTCAGTGGCCACGCTCGCCGCGTGGGCCTTGCCGGTGACGAGACCACACCCGAGACGCTCGCGCGGCTCTTGCCGACGATCAGATATGACGTTGTCTTCGAATCCGAACGCATCCGTGATGCAGGTTTCGCCAATTATCGACGCCTTCGGCAAACTGCCTCGCTTGAGGAAAACTCCGACGCACTTGGCGCATTCCTGTCGGTCTCGCCAGTCACGGCCCGCAAAATTGCCCAGACAGATCACCTTTTCGACGACTGAGGACCCAGATGGATTTTACCTACGACCCGCAAAACATCTTTGCCCGCATCCTGCGCGGCGAGATCCCCAACAAGACCGTCTTTGAGAACGATCACGCGCTGGCGTTTCACGATATCGCCCCGCAGGCGCCTATCCATGTTCTGGTGATCCCCAAGGGCGCCTATGTGAGCCTTGATCACTTTGCCCGCGATGCCTCGGCCGATGAACATTTCGGCTTCATGCAGGCCGTGGCCGAGGTGTGCCGGATCGCCGGCGTCGATGCCGGGTTCCGGGCCATTTCCAACACACGCGCGCACGGGCGGCAGGATGTGCCGCATTACCACCTGCATATCCTCGGCGGGCGTCAGCTTGGCCTGATGCTCGACGACGCGGGCTAAAGCAGGCCGTGTTTGGCGAATAGCGCCTTGAGGTTCGCCTCGGGGCGCGCGCCGATGTGGCTGATGACCTCGGAGGCCGCGACGCAGCCCATGCGGCCGCAGGTCTCGAGGTCGTGGCCGTTGGTCAGCCCCCAAAGGAAGGCGCCCGCGAAAAGATCTCCCGCGCCGGTGGCATCGACGATATCGGTCGGGATCGCCGGCACATCCCAGCGCTTGCCGCGCGAAAGGATATGTGCGCCCCTCTCGCTATCGGTGCAGGCGACGATCTCGACCTCGAGCGCCGCCGCCGCCAGCGCCGCCTCGAAATCGTCGGTGCGATACATCGACAGGATCTCGGCGCGGTTGCAAAAGAGAAGATCGACATCCTCGCGGATCATCATGCGGAAGGCATCGCGGTGCCGCTCGACGCAGAACGGGTCTGACAGGGTCAGCGAGACGCGCCCGCCGTGGCCCTTGCAGGCGTTGATCGCCTTGGCGAAGGCGGCGTGGCTGTCGGGGCCGTCGAAGCGGTAACCCTCGAGATAGATCCACTCGGCATCAGCCATCATCGCGGGATCAATATCGGACGGTTCGAGAAACTCGGTCACACCGAGATAGGTGTTCATTGACCGCTCGCCATCGGGGGTGACGATCACGATGCAGCGGCCGGTTTCCTGCTCGGCGGATTTCGGAGCGAGCGAGGTTTCGTAGACAGCCCCCTGCGCGCGCAGGTCATGGGCAAAGATCGCGCCAAGCTGGTCGTCCTTCACCTTGCCGACATAGGCGGTGCGCCCGCCGAGGTGGGCGATGCCGGCAATGGTGTTGGCCGCAGAGCCGCCGCTGATCTCTTTCGCGGGACCGATCGCCCCATAAAGCGACACGGCGCGATCCATATCTATGAGCTGCATGATGCCCTTTTCGATCCCCGCCTCCGCGAGAAAGAGCTCGTCGCCCCGGGTCAGCACATCGACCATAGCATTGCCGATGCCGACAATCTGGAACTTCTTCATAGGGTCTTGTCCTCGTAATCGCAGAGATCGCGGATATGGCAGGCGCCGCACTTGGGCTTTCGCGCAACGCAGATATACCGCCCATGCAGGATGAGCCAGTGGTGCGCGTGCTGCTGGAAATCCACCGGCACGTTATCTTCGATGGCCCGTTCGACCGCCGCCACATCCTTGCCGGCGGCGATGCCGGAGCGGTTGCCGACGCGAAAGATATGCGTATCGACCGCCTGCGCCGGAAAATGCCACCACATGTTCAAAACGACATTGGCCGTCTTGCGCCCCACGCCAGGAAGCGATTGCAGGGCGGCGCGGGAATTGGGCACTTGGCCGTCATAGTCCTCAACGAGGATCCGGCTCAGCTTCATCACGTTCTTCGCCTTCTGGCGGAAGAGGCCGATGGTCTTGATATGCTCGGTCAGCCCCTCTTCGCCGAGGTCGAGCATCTTCCGCGGCGTATCGGCGATCTGGAAGAGCGTGCGCGTGGCCTTGTTGACGCCCGCATCCGTGGCCTGCGCCGAAAGGGCGACGGCCACCAGAAGGGTAAAGGCGTTGACGTGCTCAAGCTCGCCCTTGGGCTCGGGCTCGGAGGCCTGAAACCGCGCGAAGATCTCGCGCATCCGGTGATAGGAAAGCTGCTTTGCCATGCCTCCGGTATGCCCGCCCCACCAGCCTCAGGCAAGCACCTCTTTGGCGCAGGAATCGGGTCGCCCGGCGGGCGGCGGCGGCCTATGTTTGGCGCATGGAACAGAACCGCAGCTATCACTATCAGATCATGCGCCGCGCGATCGACCTGATCGACGCCCAGCCCGAGACCGCCCGCTCGCTCGAGGCGCTCGCGGCCGAGATGAACCTCAGCGCCGCGCATTTCCAGCGGCTCTTTTCCCAATGGGTCGGCGTCTCGCCCAAGCGCTATCAGCAATACCTTGCGCTGGATCAGGCGAAAGACCTCTTGCGGGATCGGCACACGACCCTCGCCACCGCCGATGCCGTGGGCCTGAGCGGTGGAGGTCGGCTGCATGACCTTTTCCTGCGCTGGGAGGCGATGAGCCCCGGCGACTATGCCAAAGGCGGCGAGGGGCTGACGGTTTGCTGGGGTTGGTTCGACAGCCCCTTTGGCCCTGCGCTGGTCATGGGGACCGACAAGGGCATCTGCGGCATCGGCTTTTCGTCGGAATCCGGTGAGGCCGAGGCGATGGCGGACCTTCGGGGCCGCTGGCCCAAGGCCGCGTTTGCCGAGAACACCGAGCGCCTGCGCCCGTGGGTCGAGGCCGCCTTTGGCGCAAGCAATGAGACCACGCCGCTCCACCTGATCGGCGCTCCGTTCCAGATCAAGGTCTGGGAGGCGCTCCTCGCCATTCCCTCGGGCCATGTGACCACCTATTCGGACATCGCCGGCGCCATCGGCCATCCCAAGGCCGTTCGCGCGGTCGGCACGGCGGTGGGTCGCAACCCGATCAGCCTTCTCATCCCCTGTCACCGCGCGCTTCGCAAATCGGGCGGCCTCGGCGGCTATCACTGGGGGCTGCCGGTCAAGCGCGCCATCCTCGCCTATGAGAGCGCCCGCCTAGAGGCTTGATAGGCGAGAACAAGCCGAAAGGCGGCTCCTGATATTGGATAGCGGCCCGAGTTGCGCCAACTATGGCTCAAAGCTCCGGGTGCTCCCTGCCCGTGGCTTAGCATTCAAGGATTTGCCCCATGACCTACGGAAAAACATCTGCT
Organism: uncultured Paracoccaceae bacterium; assembly: GCA_937138255.1. Taxonomy (GTDB): domain Bacteria; phylum Pseudomonadota; class Alphaproteobacteria; order Rhodobacterales; family Rhodobacteraceae; genus RFZI01. The sequence goes on along the minus strand of CAKZOU010000066.1, from coordinate 11,153 downwards.
GCACTCGCCTTCTCGGCGCTTCTCGCCGCGACCGCCTGCACAATGACCGACCCAAACAACCCCAACCGCAATGCCCAGCAGGCCGCCTTGATCGGTGCCGGCATGGGGGCGATTATCGGCAACTCGAGCGGCGGCAAGGACGGGGCAATCAAAGGTGCGATCATCGGCGGCACGATTGGCGCCTTCGCTGGCAACCAGCTTGACAAGCAGGAGGCCGAGCTGCGCGCCCAGATGGGCAGCCAGGTTGGTATCGTCAACACCGGCAACCAGCTTATTGTGACGATGCCGCAAGACATCCTGTTTGCGACCGACTCGGCCTCGCTGACCGGTTCGCTGCGGAGTGATCTCTATGCGCTCGCCGCCAACCTCAACCGCTATCCGGGTTCGACCGTCAACGTCGTCGGGCACACCGACAACGTTGGCACCGCCGCCTATAACCAAGATCTCAGCGAACGCCGTGCACGCGCTGTGGCTTCGGTGCTTACGGATGGCGGTGTATCACCCTATCGGATCGTTGCCTTCGGCCGCGGCGAGGATCAGCCGATTGCCACCAACCTGACCGCCGAGGGCCGCCGCCAAAACCGTCGGGTCGAGATCATCATTACGCCGAACGGCTGATCACGCGGTTTCAACCGGTGGGAAAGGGCCGCCATCAGCGCGGCCCTTTCCTGTTGAGCCATTGCGGTTCTGGTCCTATGTTTTGACCAATTGGTAGGAGCCGCCATGCCGTTTGAGAAGATTCAGCCCGAAAAACTCTCGCACAGCGTTGTTCGACAAATCGAAGCGTTGATCCTGCGCGGTATCCTTCGCCCCGGCGAACGGCTGCCTTCCGAGCGTGAATTAAGCGAAAAATTCGGGGTTTCTCGCCCGTCTTTGCGCGAGGCTCTCTCGGATCTTCAAGATCGCGGCCTGCTTGTCAGCAAGGCCGGTGCCGGGGTCTTCGTGGCCGATGTGCTCGGCTCTGCCTTCTCCGAGGCATTGGTCAAACTTTTTGCCGGCCATCCCGAAGCGCTCTTCGACTACATCTCGTTCCGGCGCGACATGGAGGGGCTCGCGGCCGAACGAGCCGCGCGGCTCGGGTCTGACACCGACCTGAAAGTGATCGACACGATCTTCAAGAAGATGGAAGCCGCGCACACCAAGCGCAATCCAGCGGACGAGGCCTCGCTCGACGCCGACTTTCACCTCGCCATCATCGAAGCGAGCCACAACGTCATCATGCTGCATATGATGCGGTCGATGTATCAGCTTCTGCGCGAGGGCGTGTTCTACAACCGTCAGGTCATGTTCAAACAGCGGACCACGCGGCAGACCCTGCTCGACCAGCACCGGGTGATCAACGATGCGCTACAGGCCCGCGACCCCGAGGCCGCACGCGATGCCGTTGCCGCGCATCTCAATTTCGTCGAACGCTCACTTCTCGAACAACAAAAGGCCGACCGCAACGAGGCCATCGCCCGCAAGCGGTTCGAACATGAGCTGAATCGCTGACATCCTGAAAAGAAAAGGCCCGGTCGCCAAGGCGCCGGGCCATTCTGTTTGCCTGACCGGCCTTCTAATGGAGGCGAGCCTCGACGGTCTCAATCGACTCGTCGATCAGCTTGTTGGCTTCGGTCGCGGTCATCTGCGCGGCCAGAAGATCGCGGGCGGCGCCCACGGCCACGTTCACGGCGCGATCGCGGATTTCGCGAACGGCAGCGGCCTCGGCGCTGGCGATCTGGTCTTCGGCAGCGGCCAGACGGCGCACCACGGAAGCTTTGATATCCGCCTTGGCCTGCTCGGCGGCCTTCACGGCCTCGTCGCGGGCGGAGTCTACGATCCGCTCGGCCTGAGCCTGAACTTCCTTCTGCTTGCGCTCGTATGAGGCAAGAAGCGTCTGGGCTTCTTCACGAAGCGCCTTGGCTTCTTCAAGCTCGGCGCGGATCGTGTCCGCGCGCTTGTCAAGAAGCCCGCCGATCAGACTGGGAACCCCGAAATAGATCAGGGCGGCCACGAAAACGATGAAGGCCAGAAGAACGATGAAGTTCGTGTTGTGCAGCGACAGGAACGGGCCGGACGCCGCGAATGCGGGCGAGGCGGCCAGCGAAAGAAGCGCGGTGGTTGCGAGCTTTTTCATCTGATTAGCCTTTCATCCGGGCGGTCACAGCCGCGGTGACAGCTTTGGCGTCAGCTTTGCCGCCCATCGCCGAGACGATTTCCTTGGCGGCATCCTTGGCCACCGCGGTCACGCTCTTGACGGCACCGGCGCGAATTTCGGCGATCGCCTTCTCGCTCTCGGCGGTCTTGGCGGAAATCGCCGCGTCCGCCTTTTTCAGCTCGATATCAAGCTCGGCCTGAATCTCGGCCTTGGCCTCGGCGACGATGCGCGAGGCTTCGGCACGGGCATCGACGAGCGCCTTTTGATAGGCGGCTTCGGCGGCCTCGGCCTTTTGCTTGAGCTCTTCGGCTGCAGCAATATCGTTGGTGATCGTGCCCGCACGTTCCGCAAGCACCGCGCTGATGCGCGGGATCGCAATGCGCGAGAGCGCGAAGTAGATCACGACAAGCGTGACCAGAAGCCAGAAAATCTGGTTGGGGAAGGTCGAAAAATCGAGCTGCGGCATGCCTGCACCCGAGGCTTCAGCCCCATGTGCGGCAGCGTCAGCTGCATGTTCGACCGATGTCGTTCCGCTTGCCATCTCGTCTCTCCGTCGGACCTGAAAGTGTCATCGGGGGCGTGGGATCTGGCCCGCGCTCCCCGACCGTAAGGACACGTCTTTGGTCTTAGACGGCGAACATCAGCAGAAGTGCTACGAGGAACGAGAAGATCCCGAGCGCTTCGGCGAAGGCGATGCCGATGAAGAGGGTGGCGGTCTGCGACGCAGCTGCCGACGGGTTGCGGAGGGCGCCAGCAAGGTAGTTGCCAGCGACGTGGCCCACGCCGATAGCGGCGGCGCCGGAGCCGATGCCGGCAAGACCAGCACCAATGAATTGACCGAGTTGAGCGATATCGCCTTCCATGATTTTCTCCTTACGATGGAATTGCGGTGATAGATGTCCTGGCCCTAGTGCCCCGGATGGAGCGCGTCTTTCAGATAGACGCAGGTCAGGATGGTGAAAACGTAGGCCTGAACGCCGGCAACCAGCATCTCGAGGCCATAGATCGCGCTGATGGCTCCGACCGAAACCGGGCTGATTACAGCAACAGCGGCGAAGCCCGCGAACACTTTCATAACGGCGTGGCCGGCCATGATGTTGCCGCCAAGACGGATCGAATGGCTGACAGGGCGCACGAAGTAGGAAATGAGCTCGATCACAGCGAGGATCGGCCGCAGCGCCAAGGGCGCCGACGAAACCCAGAAAAGCCCGAGGAACTTGCTGCCGTTCTTCACGAATCCAACGATCGTTACGGTCAGGAACACGGCCATGGCGAGAACGGCGGTCACCGCGATGTGCGAGGTGGTCGCAAAGCTCATCGGCAGAAGGCCGAGATAATTCGAGAACAGGACGAACATGAAGAGCGTCAGGACATAGGGAAAAAACTTGATCGCATCCTTGCCGGCAACGTCTTCAACCATCTTGTATGTGAAGCCGTAGATCAGCTCGCCGATCGACTGGGTGCGGGTCGGAATGATCGCGCGGCCGCGGCTGCCAAGGACGAAGAGGGCGACGATGGCGACAACAGACAGAGCCATCCACAGGGTCGCATTGGTAATAGTGTACCAATGGATCGGGCCATCGCCGAAAAGCGGCTTTACGATGAACTGATCAAGCGGGTGGAAAACAAGGCCGGTGCCTTCTTCATGCGCTTCAGTCGCCACGTTCTTCGTCCTCGTCTTTGCCGGCCTCTTTGGCCAGCTGTTTCGTCTGCATCTCCTGCGCCGAGGCCAGCATCGTCTTCACGCCGGCGGCAAAGCCCAGAAATATGAACAGCACCAGAAAGATCGGCATGGTCCCCAAAAGGATATCCAGTCCGTATCCGACGCCAAAACCGATCCCCAGACCGGCCACAAGCTCGATGACCATTCGCCAGGCCAGTTGAGCCTGAGAATAATCCTTCTTCATGTGGTGCTCTTCAGCGTCCGTCAGCCTAGCCGCAGCAATCCGGGCCTCCAGCGCCTTGATCGGGTCGGCGTCGGTGCTCGAATGCGGGTCAGACACGGGCTTGGGCCCCCTCATGAATCCTGCGCCTTGCTATTTCGAGGGAGGTTATGAGTCAAGCGGCGGGAAAGCGCCACGACATTGCGCTCAACACACTGATATATATGACGTTTCACATCTCCGCACAGTTTGGCCGGGCGCCCTGTCGAGCGCGATCCAGCAAAATCGAGGCAAATTCGCATATTCAACCAACTGGTTGACATTTCGCGGCTGCCCACGTTGATCTTCGCCATGGCCGCATCCCTCGACACCGTGTTTTCCGCCCTCGCCGACCCGACCCGTCGGGCGATCCTTGCCATGCTTCTCGAAGACGACATGGCGGTGACGGATGTGGCCGAGCCTTTCGAGATGTCGCTCGCCGCGATTTCCAAGCACCTGACGGTCCTCTCGGGCGCGGGCCTCATAAGCCAGGAACGGCGCGGGCGGGTGAAATGGTGTAAGCTCGAACCCGACGCACTGCGCGAGGCGAGCGTCTGGATGCAGGGCTTTGGCATGATGGACGGGCTCGATCTTGATGCCTTTGAGCGGTTCCTTGATGCCGAGCTGGCTGATCCTTCACTCCTTGAGGAGAAGGAGTAGCGCGCCGATCGTCGCGGCAAAGCCGATGAGGACGATCGCGGAAGGCGCAGCCTCGCCCAGCGCCAGTTGCCACAGGATCACCCAGCTTGGCGTGAGATAGGTATAGGCCATGACCTTGGACGAGGGCAGCCGCAGGGTCGCGAACTGCAAGAGAACGAAGGTCGCGGCGCTGGCGAAGATCGCCGTATAGAAGAGCGTGATCCAGACGATGGCGGGCAGATGCGCCCAATCGGTCGCGCGGATATCGCCCCAGGCCCATGTCGTCAGGATCAGGCCACCCGCCAGAAGCATCCCCAAGGTGAAGTGCAGGGCGCTCTCGCCCCGGTTCAGCTTGCGAACCATCGGCGTATAGATCGCGTGCGAGACGCAACCCCAGAAATAGATCAGCTCGCCCTTGCCGACATCGAGCGACAAGAGCGCCGCGAGGTCACCACGGAAGATGACCCAGATCGCCCCTGTGCCGCCGACAGCGAGAGCGAAGGCGATGCGCGGGGTCATCACCTGCCGCAAGAGGAGCCAGCCGAAGAAACCGGACATGATCGGCGTGAGGGTAAAGACAGCTGCGGCACTGACCGGCGCCGCCGTCTTGAGACCTTGAAACATCATCACGAAATAGATCGAGAAGAGCCCGCCGAGCACCAAATATCGCCACGGGGCGCGGAAGGTCTTGGCCGGTATTCCGCCCCGCGCCAAGGCGATCCCGGCGATGATGGCTGCGGCGATCCAGAAGCGCACGGCATTGATTGCGGCGGGCGAGATCAGGTCGGCCGCTTTGGCCCCGAGAGAAAAAGACCCAGCGACCAGCGCAGAGAACAGGAACATCGCGAGATGCCCCTGATAGGCGCGTGGGATCAAAGCGTCACCTCATGGGCGCGCGACTTGAGATAGTGCAGAAAGCCTTGAACCTTCGGTGTCCTGTGCAGATCGACGTGGGTCACAAGCCAAAGCCTGACCGACCATTCCTCGCGGCATGGCAAGACACGGTGGAGGCTTGGATCGTTCTCGGCTTCCCAGTTGGCGACAAAGCCGATCCCCGCACCTTCCTGGATGGCGCTGCGCATTGCCTTGTCGTCGCTGGTGCGAAAGATGATGCGTTCGACACTGACGAGAGATTTGATCCAGTCGCTCCACGGGGCCCGTCCACCCGTAGCGTCATTGGCGACAAACCAGTGGTTGGCAAAGTCTTCCGCATCCTTTGGCAGACCATATCGAGCGACATAGGCATCCGAGGCCACAAGTGCCGCGCGGAACTGTCCGAACAGCTGAACCACATTGTCGGGTTCTTGCGGAGTTGTTCCGGCGCGCAAGGCAACGTGGGCCTCGCCATATTCCAGCCTGAACAAGCGATCCGAAGTCAGATAGCGGATGTGAAGGCCCGGGTTTTCCTGTTGGAACCCGACAAGGATCGGCGTCAGAACGTGGCTGACCAAGGGCAACGAGGTCACCACGAGATCACCGATCACGCCCTCGCCCTGCCCGCGTATCCTCCCCGCCAGCTGCTGAAACTGGTCATCAGTCGCGCCAGCAACGCGCAAAAGATCGTGCCCCGCCTCGGTCGGCGTATAGCCGCGCGCGTGGCGCTGAAAGAGTTTGGCGCCAAGCCGCGCCTCGAGCGCGTCTATATGGCGGATAACTGTTGCGTGGTGAACGCCCAAGACATCAGCCGCGCCGCTTACGGTCCCTTGTTTGGCCACCTGATAGGCGGTTCTGATCTCGTCCCAGTGCTCCAAGGCGGCCCTCTGTGCACAGATTCACATTCATCAAGCCAAGCCTACCCTTTGCGTTCGCCAACGCAAGTTACTCATCGCAGATAGGCGTGACCTCAGGACAGGGCCGTTCCAAGAAAACCCAGCATCCGATTCGTCAGACCCGTGTCCTGCGCATTCCAGAAGCAATGATCCGCGCCCTCTATCGGATCAAGGTGGTGTCGAGCGCCTGCCGCGGTCATGGCCTTGTGCAGTTGCAAAGCCTGCGCAAATGGCACGAGACGGTCGGCAGTGCCATGCTGGGTCAGGACAGGCGGAGCGGTTGCGCTGATATGGCTGATTGGTGATGCATATCTCACAATTTCGGGATCGCTCGCGCGACCAAGCAGCCGCTCTGCCGGAGGCCGAGCCCCCGGATCTTGGGGGCGGCCATCCGCGTGACCCTGCTCTGCGATCGTCAACAGATCTGTCACGCCATACCAATTGACGACCGCCTGAACCCCGCTCGATTGTCCTTTCACGCCAAAAGCCTCTCCCGCGAGGCCGGCCATCAAGGCCAGATACCCCCCGGCACTTTCGCCCAGAACAGCCAACCGCGCGGCATCAAGGCCGAACCGATCGGCCTTGGCGCGCACATACCGGATGCAGGCCAGCACATCATGGATTTGCGCCGGAAACCGCGCTTCGTTGACCAACCTGTAGCTGACCCGCGCCAGCGCATAGCCAGCCCCGACAATCCGCTCGAACGGATCGAACCGCAGCAAGGTCGCGTTGGTGATCTTGGGCGAGCCGATCACCCACCCACCTCCATGAATGTAGAGGACCACCGGATGCGGCCCCGATCCCGGCGGCAGCGTCAAGTCGATCATCAATGGGCGGAACCCGTCGAATTCGGCGGCAATCAGGCTTGGGTAGAACCGCCCGCCGTCTGGCCGATGGATCGCCTCTGCTTCCGACAGGGTGGGAATATTCGCCAGATCTTCCCAAAAGGTATCATTCATGGCCCGCCTCCTTGCCTCAATTCCATTCACGGACTTTGTTGGGAACGCAAGGGCTGAGCGCCTTGCAGCGCTTGACTCCTCGCCTCGACAGGCATACACGGCCCCCAATCTCCGGAAGCAGTCTGTCTTCCGGTCCTCGCCCAATTGCGGGGATCGCCGTCCACCAGCGCGTCGCGCCCGTGGGCGCGCAATTCGTTTGGAACGTGGCCCTTGGGCGCGTTTTTCGGCTGAACGCATTCCGGTGCGTTTGTGATATGAGCGGTCCCGACCTATCTGGGATCTGGTGGAAACGGGTCTGAAGGAGACCGAGGCATGTTTGAATCACTTTCCGAACGCCTGTCAGGTGTCTTCGACCGGCTGACCAAGCAAGGCGCTCTTTCGGAAGATGATGTGAAGACCGCCCTGCGCGAAGTGCGCGTGGCGCTTCTCGAGGCCGACGTCTCGCTGCCTGTCGCCCGTGATTTCGTGACCGCGGTTCAGGCCAAGGCCACGGGCCAAGCCGTCACCAAGTCGATCACGCCGGGCCAGCAGGTCGTCAAGATCGTGTATGACGAGCTGGTCTCGGTCCTGACCGGAGCGGAAGATCCGGGCGCGCTCAAGATCGACAACCCGCCCGCGCCGATCCTGATGGTCGGCCTGCAGGGCTCGGGCAAGACGACCACCACCGCCAAGCTCGCCAAGCGCCTCAAGGAGCGCGAGGGCAAGCGCGTGCTCATGGCGTCGCTCGACACCAACCGCCCTGCGGCTATGGAGCAGTTGCAGATCCTTGGTGCACAGATCGGCGTCGATACCCTGCCGATCGTCAAGGGCGAGACCCCGGTCCAGATCGCCAAGCGCGCCAAGACCCAAGCGAGCCTTGGCGGCTATGACGTCTATATGCTCGACACCGCGGGCCGCCTGCACATCGACGCCGAGCTGATCCAGCAGGCCGCCGATGTGCGCGATGTGGTCAAGCCGCGCGAGACGCTTCTCGTGGTCGACGGTCTGACCGGTCAGGATGCTGTGAACGTCGCCACCGAGTTTGACGCCAAGATCGGTGTGACCGGTGTTGTCCTCACCCGAATGGACGGCGACGGCCGCGGCGGTGCGGCCCTGTCGATGCGCGCCGTGACCGGCAAGCCCATCCGTTTCGTCGGCCTCGGCGAGCAGATGGACGCCATCGAGACCTTCGAGCCGGGCCGCATCGCCGGCCGGATCCTCGGCATGGGCGATATCGTGGCCCTCGTCGAGAAGGCGCAGGCGACGATCGAGGCCGAACAGGCCGAGCGGATGATGAAGCGGTTCCAGAAGGGCCGATTCAACATGAACGATCTGAAGATGCAGCTTGAGCAGATGCTGAAGATGGGCGGCATGGAGAGCATGATGGGGATGCTTCCGGGCATGGCCAAGGCCTCCAAGCAGATGAGCGCCGCGGGCCTCGACGACACGATGCTCAAGCGCCAGATCGCCCTCATCAACTCGATGACCAAGAAAGAACGCGCCAATCCCGACCTGATGCAGGCGAGCCGCAAGAAGCGGGTCGCCGCCGGTGCGGGGCTTGAAGTGTCGGAGCTCAATCGTCTCTTGAAGCAGCAGAAGCAGATGGCCGACATGATGAAGAAAATGGGCAAGATGGGCAAAGGCGGCGCGCTCAAGCAGATGATGAAGGGGATGATGGGCAAGGGCGGCGGCATGCCCGACCTCAACGATCCGGCGGCTCTGGAAGAAGCGGCCAAGGCGATGGGCGCGAAGCTTCCGGGCAATCTGCCGGGCCTTGGCGGCGGGATGCAGCTTCCGGGCAACCTTGCAGGCTTTGGCAAGAAGAAGTGAGCGTAGCGCGGGCGCATAGGCAAGAGGGGGGCGCTGCCCCCCGTCCCGCGAGCGGGACTCCCCCCGGGATATTTCCGGGCCTCGGAGAGGTGCGGGCGATTCCGGTTTTGCGGACGGCGCGGTTGACGCTGGGGCGATTTTCGATGGCGCATTTCGAGGCGTTCGCGGCGTTTTGCGAGACTGAGCGATCGGTGTTCCTTGGTGGGCCGACCACTGATCGGCGCGACGCATGGGATAGCTGCATGATCCACCTCGGCCAATGGCAGGCGCGGGGTTATGGCGCGTTTTTTGCGACCGAGACCGCGACGGGCAAACCGGCGGGCCGGGTTTCGATCTGGCATCCGATCACGCTGGATGAGCCGGAACTGAGCTGGATGGTGTTTGACGGCTACGAGGGCAAAGGATTTGCGGCCGAAGGCGCTCGTGCGGTTCGCGACTGGGCGGCGGCGCAAGGCATGGCGCCTTTGATGTCGCTGGTCGCGCCAGAGAACAGTGCTTCGGTTCGCCTCGCCCAGCGCCTGGGCTGCACCGAAGAGGGGCGCCACACCTATCCGTCGGGCGCCGAAGTGATCCGTTTCCGCCACCCCTTTGGGGAGGCCGCGTGATGGCAACGATGCTTCCCAATGTGCCCGTTCTCAAAACCGAACGTCTGATCCTGCGCGGGCCAGCGCCGCAGGATATCGAGCCGGTGATCGCCTTTTATGCCGATCCCGTGCGCTCGGCCGGTTTTGGTGGCCCTTTGAAGCGCGACGATGCCTGGCGCTGGTTTGCGCTGTCGGTCGGGCATTGGTGCCTGCATGGCTATGGGTTCTGGACAGTCGAGACCAAGGGCGGAGAAATCGTCGGGATCGTCGGGATCTGGAATCCCGAAGGCTGGCCCGAGCCGGAGCTTGGCTGGGTCATGTTCGAGAACGGCGAGGGCAAGGGCTATGCCTTTGAAGCCGCGAAGGCCGTGCGCGACTATGCCTATGACGTGCTGGGCATGACGACGATGAGCTCGAACATCCTGCCCTCGAATGATCGCTCCAAGGCGCTCGCCCGCAAGATGGGCGCGGTCTACGAGCGCACCTATGACAACCCCAACATGGGAACCGACGAACTTTGGCGTCACCCCGGACCGGAGGCCCGCGCATGAAAGTGAAACCCTGGCAGAAACCGATGAAGGGTCAGGCCGCTGTGGCTGTCGACCGGATTTGCGCCTCTTTGCCGCGTATTGCGCGGGGCCGTATCATCCTGCGGGCGCCCTATCTCGACGACTATCCGCTCTTTGAATCCATCGTCACGGGCGAGCGGGGCCGCTGGATCGGCGGGCCGCTGACGCCCGAGGCCGCTTGGCTTGATTTCATCCAGATGGTTGCGGGCTGGGTTCTGCGCGGCGCCGGCCTTTGGACGGTCGAGTTGCAGGCCACTGGCGAGCGGGTGGGCTTTGTCGTTCTCAACCACGAGACCGGCGATCCCGAGATGGAGCTTGGCTTTCTGTTCCCCGCCGAGAACGAGGGCAAGGGCTATGCCTTCGAGGCGGGCGAAGCCGCACGCAACAGCGCTTTTTTTGCGCTGAACCGCGACACGCTTGTCAGCTGGATCGACCCCGAGAACGCCCGCGCAATCAAGCTGGTCGAGCGCCTTGGCGCCCAGCGCGATGCCGCGTCGGATATCGATGGCAGCGTTGCCTATCGCTATCCCCGCCCCGAGTTTGAGGTCTGAGGCCCGCCATGACCGACGCCACCACCCGCGCCGCCGAGCTTCTGAAATCGCACCGCGAGTCGATCGACCGGCTCGATGCGATCCTTGTTTTCACGCTCGCCGAGCGCTTCAAACACACCCAGTCGGTCGGCCGCCTCAAGGCCGAACACGCCCTGCCCCCGTCCGATCCGGTCCGCGAAGAGGCCCAGATCGCACGGCTCACCGATCTTGCGAA